>NZ_JAUQWJ010000001.1:0-823926 GCF_036857595.1 Streptomyces sp. AHA2 | reverse complement strand
TCCTCGAACCGGGCCGTCAACAACGGCTCCCCGCCGTACCGCACCGACCGGCCGGACCACTCGCCCAACATCCGCCGCTCACCGGTGTCCAGGAGCTCCGTGCGGGACGATGCGACTCCGGGCTCGGCGAGGAGGCGCTCCGCGAACTTCAGGAAGCGGTCCTGGTGCCCCGCCACCGCCTGGATGTCGCAGACCTCGGGTGAGGCGTCGAAGTCGATCCGCAGGCCGAGGTCGGGCCCGAGGTCGTACACACCGACCGCCAGGTCCTCCACCGGGCCGTTGCCGAGGTTGTGCTGGACGGTCGGCAGGCCGAAGAACCGCTTGCCCGGGGCGAACGCCATGATGTTGACCTGCGGGGACGCGATGCGCCGGGCCGTCTCGCCGAGGCCGAGGTCCCGGCAGGCGTCCTCGTAGCGGGTCCGCTGGTGCTCGAGTCCCTCGCGGGCTCGGGCCCGCACGGTGGTGAGCAGGTCCGCGAGGGAGTCGTCGGTGCGGACCGGTACCCGCAGCGGGATGACGTTCGACATCATGCCGGGGGTACGGCGGGCCAGTTCGGTGCGCCGGCTCGTCACCGGCAGCCCCAGCACGGGTGTGTCGGCCCCGCCGACCCGGTGCACGTAGGCCGCGACCAGGGCGAGGACGAGCATCGTCCACGGTGCCCGGTGAGTGCGGGCGACCTCCTTCAGCCGGTCGGACCGCTCGGCGCCCAGGAGGACGGTGCGGCGGGTGAACGGCAGGGCTCCGGGCCGGGTCGCAGCGGTGTGGCCCTCGGCGAGCCGCGGCACGGGCTCGACGTCGGCCAGGTGCGCGGCCCAGTACGCCCGGTCCTCGGCGGCCTCCGGCGATGTACGGTACGCCGCGTCCTCGTCGAGCAGTTCGGCGAGCGTGCCGAACGGTGTCTCTCCCCACGGTCGTCCCGCCGCCGCACGGTCGTACAGGTCGACCAGACGCTCGTCGAGCAGGGCGATGCCCATGCCGTCGATGGCCAGGTGGTGGAAGGCGTGGAAGTAGAACCAGCGCTCCTCCCCCGCCGCGGTGCGGCCCGCGCGGATCAGCGCGTGGCGGGTGAGCCAGTCGTGCGCCAGATCGAAGGGGCGGGCGAGTTCGGCGTCCATCCAGGCGCGGGCGGCCGCCACCGGGTCGTTCTCGTCGCTCAGGTCGACGATGCTCAGGCTGCGTCCGAGGGGCTTGGCGTGCACCTCCTGCCACAGGGTGCCGTCGTCGTCGGAGCCGACGCCTCGGATGCGCAGTGCGTCGGCCTCGCAGGCGAGCCGGTACCAGCAGCAGGCCACCAGGCCGGTGTCGAGCGGCCCGGTGAGTTCGCGGTACTCCCCGATGTTGTAGCGGCAGCCGGAGGTGTCGAGCCCGTGTGCCATCCAGATGTCGCGCTGCGCCGCCGACAGGGGCAGCCGCACAGTGGAGGGCCCGTACACGGTGCCCTGTTCCGACGCGGTCGGGGACATGAGGGTGCTCCTCGGAGTCGTGGGGCTGCTTGAGGTGGGTGACTGCCCGGGCCGTCGTTGCGGCCGGATGCCATACAAGCCCCGGCCGGCGCTCGGGAGCGGCAGTTGGTCCGGCAATAGGGGAGCAGGTCAGTGGGCGGCGGCAGTTGCCGAGGCAGGCCGGGCCAGTGCGGCGCGGACCAGGCCGAGGACGTGGAAGCGGGAGGCGCCGTCCCGGTACACCGCGCTCACCGTGCCGCTGAGCAGCAGGTCGCGCAGGAACCGGCCGCATTCGGCCGGGGTCAGGCCGGTGAGCCTGGTGAGGTCGCTCAGTTCGTGCCCCCGGCCCGGAGCGGCGGCGTGGGGGGCCGCCGGTGTGGACAGGGCGTCCAGCAGGGCGCGCGGGCCGGGCCGCAGGCGCGCGAGGCGGTCGCACAGTCGGGTGCGGAAGTCACCCGTGCCGCCCGCCGGGTCGAGGTGGTCGAGCAGGGCCGCGGGGTCCGTGGTCAGGCAGCCGCACAGGGTCGCCAGGTCGTACACCACCAGCCAGGACGCGGCCGCGACGAGCGCCCCGGGATGGCCGTCGAGGAGACGGCAGACGGCGCCGGCCCGTTCCACGTCGGCGGGTGCGGCCGCGAAGTCGGGCCGGGCGCGGCGTACATGGTCCAGGAAGAGCCGCACGGCCGGTGACTCGCTCGTCCCGGTGTCGTCGCCCGGCAGTTCCAGCGGGGAGAGCAGGAAGATCCGCTCGCCCGGCACGCCCCAGGGTGCGTCGGACGTCACGAGCAGCCGCAGCCCCGGGCAGGCGCGCAGGAGGGCGGTCAGCCGGTCGGCCCTGGGGGGCGAAGCCGGAGCGCCGTCCAGTACGAGCAACGCGGGTGCGTCGCCGACCAGTTCGTTCCAGGAGGCTGCGGCCGCCGCCGCGGTGACTGCCGGGTCGGCTCCGGGGCCGTCCTGGGCGAACAACTCGGCCGCCAGGGCCGCGAGGTGGGCGGTGAGGGCGGCGTCCTCGGGGGCCAGGTACTCGCCGCGGTGTCCGGTGAAGGTGTGCCAGAGCACGGGCAGACCCGCACCGTGGAGCCGTTCGGCCACCGCGAGCGCCAGCCGGGTCTTGCCGACGCCGGCCAAGCCCACCACGTTGACCAGCCGTTCCGTACCCGACTCAGCCACCTCCGACGCCAGGATCTGCGTTTCGCCCTCGCGTCCCACCATCGCGTGCAGCGCGGTCGGGGGTGCCGTCGGTTCCTGCCGGCCCGGACCGATGCCCCGGCCCTGCCGGGCCGCCTCCGCCAGGGCGGCCCGGGCACGCGGACCGAGCCGCAGCGCGTCCGCCACCAGTTGGACGGTGCCGGAGCGCGGCCGTCTCGCCTTGCCCTGCTCCAGGTCCCGGATGGCGCGGACGCTGATGGTGGACAGGTCGGCGAGTTCCCGCTGCGTGAGCCCGATGCGCAGGCGGTGGGAGCGGATCAACGCGCCTATCGCGGTCGTCTCCCGGGCGGGCGTAGCGAAAGCAGCCGCGGGAGCTGCGGCGACGGGCGTGGCCCGGGGGACACCGAAGGCACTGGCCGAGCGGCCGGGTGCGACCGGGGTGGAGACGGGCGTGGCGTGCGGGAGGCCGAAGGCGCCCGCCGGGCGGCCGGGCGCCGCGGGGGCGGGGATGGACACGTCAGGGGGAAGGCCCAAGGAGTCGGCCGGGCGGTCGGGCGCGGTGCGGACGGGGTCGGCGGCACGGGCGGCGCGAGTGGCGAGGGTGTCCATGGTGACGCTCCCGGTGAAGGCGGTGGTCGGTGACGGGGCGGGACGGCGCGGCCCGGTTCCCGTTCTCCATCGTCCGCAGGGCACTATCCCGCCGACATCGCGCGGCGGGCGTCCGCCCGCCGCGCCGCTATCACCGGCCGTCCCCGCCACGCAGCGGGTCGTGATAGCGCGGCGATAAGAGCGGGGGCGGTGCCGGGATTCCGGTCGTTCCTAGCGTGGTGCCCACGAAGAAGGAAGCGCCCCGGAAAGCCGGGGCGCCCTACCGGAAGGACTCCGATCATGGCCCTCACCGCCGCTTTCCGCGCCGCCCTCGTCACCGTCGCCGTCGCCGGAGCCACGCTGCTGGGCGCGCAGATCGCCCAGGCCGACGGCCCGGCCGCCACCTCTTCCGGCACGGCCGGCACGACCGCCGTGACCACGCCGCAGGCCACCCCGTCGCCCACCGCCTCCGGCGACACCAACCCGTGGGACTGACCTCGCCGAGACCGGCGCCGGAAGCCGGTCCTGCGCCCGAGCGCCGCAGCCACCTCAGCCACCGCGCTCACCGGGGCCACGTCGATCATCCGACCGCCGAGACGCTCTCCCCCGCCGGTCCCGCGGCGCGAGCCGGCCCCATCGCGTCGAGCAGCCGCTCCGCCTCCGCCAGCTCCGCGGCCATCCGCCGCTCACGGAACGCGACCGTCGCCTTCCTCAACTGGTCGCGCGACCATTCCCGGTCCGCCGCCGCGTCGCTCGCCGCGAGCAGCCGCGCCAGGTCCAGCCGGATCAGCGCCGCCCCGCCGTGGTCCATGATCTGCTCGCGCACGGTCAGCGCCTGCGTGTAGAACCCGCGCGCCGCCTCGCCACGGCCCAACTCCGTGTGCACATGCCCCAGATCACGCAGCAGGTGTCCCTCACCGATGACGTCGCCGTGGTCCCGGCACAACTCCAGCACTTCGATGTACGTACGTACCGCGTCCTCGTGCCGGCCCTGTCCCTGCTGCAGTTGTCCCGCGCGGCGCAGGGTGCGTGCCTCTCCGCCCGTGTAGCCGACCGACCGGTAGATGGCGAGGGCCTCGTCGAGACGGGCCTGCGCCCCCGAGATCTCTCCGCGCCGCATCCAGATGTGCGCGCTCTGGGTGAGCACGATGGCCCGGCCCACGACGTCACCGGCCTGGTCGAAGTCCCTCAGCGCCCGGTCGTACAGGGTCAGGGCCCGATCGTCGTCCCCGCGCATCCGCGCCAGAAGGGCGAGGTCCCGGTGGCACAGGGCGAGGCCCTGGCGGTCGCCGAGCACCTGGAAGAGGTCCAGGGCGGAGGTCAGCGCTCCTTGCGACTCCTCGTGCTGGCTGCGGCCGAGGTGCAGCACCCCGAGGGAGCTGAGCAGGGCGGCGGTGCCGCGGGTGTTGCCGGCCGAGCGGGCGCAGTCCAGCGCCAGTTGGTGCGTACGCTGCCAGTCGTCGAAGTACCCCTTGCCCTCGAACAGGGTGGCCAGGGTGGCCGCCAGGTCCCAGCACAGCTCGTCCATCCCGGCGGCGGCCGCCTGCTCGACGGCCTGGACGAGACCGGCGTGCTCGCTGTCCAGCCACTCCAGCGGATTGACGAGCAGTTCGTCGACACAGTGCTCCGGCGGCACCCAGCGGGGCGCCGTGCCGTGCAGCACGGTGAAGTCACCGCCGTAGATCCGGCGGTGCGCCTGCTCGGCCAGGGAGAGCCAGCCGCCCGTCATCCGTTCCAGGGCCGCCGTCTGGACGGCCGGGGCGTCGTGCAGGACGAGCTGCTCTCGTGCGAACACCCGGATGATCTCGTGGAAGCGGTAGCGGAAACCGCCGGTGGACTCGACCCCCACCACGTCCAGCATCTGCACGTCGACGAGCGGTTCGAGCAGGTCCGACGGATAGGGGCGGTGATCGTCCAGGAGGGCGCCGGCCAGCCAGCCGGGCAACGTGGCCGCCTGCGCGAGGCTCAGCAGCCGCATGAGTCTGCGGTCCTCGGGTGCGAGGCCGTCGTGGGTCAGGGACAGGCTGGCGCGCATGGTCATCTCGCCGTGCGTCAGCTCGTCGAGCCGGTGCCGTTCGTTCGCCAGCCGCTGGACCATCGACGCCAGGCTCCAGTGCGGGCGGGCGGCCAACCGGGCCGCGACGATGCGCAGCGCCAGCGGCAGCCCCCCGACGGTGCGGATCAGCATCTCGGCCGCCGGTTGCTCCCGGCCCACCCGGTCCGTGCCGATCACCCGGCCGAGCAGTTCCAGCGCTCGTGCGGTGTCCATCACGTCCAGCTCGACCCGCTCGGCTCCGGGCAGGCCGGTGAGCCGCAGACGGCTGGTCACCAGCACGGCGCAGTGGCTGCTGCCGGGCAGCAGCGGCCGCACCTGGCTCTCGGACACCGCGTCGTCGAGCACGACCAGTACCCGGCGCGAAGCCAGCAGCGTGCGGTACATCTCGGCCCGTTCGTCCTGGGACTCGGGGATCACCGGCCCGGGGATGCCCAGGGCCCGCAGGAATCGCCCGAGCACCTCGTTGGCCGCGGCGGGCGCGCCGGTGGTGCCGCGCAGGTCGCAGTACAACTGCCCGTCCGGGTAGGCGTGCTGGGCGAGCAGGTGGGCGACGTGGGTGGCCAGGGTGGACTTGCCGGTGCCCGGCTTGCCGACGATGACGGCCAGCCCGACCGAGCGGCGCAGGCCGTCGCCGAGCAGGGTGGCCTGGAGCCCGGTGACCTGCTCTTCATCGCCGACGAAGTCGGAGGTGTCGGCGGGCAGTTGCCGCGGGATCTCTTCACCGGGGGGCGCGGTGAAGGGGTGTGCGGGGCGGTCCGTCGTGCCGTCGGGGGTGTCGGCTGCGCGGGGCGCGGGGCCGGCGAAGGGATGGCCGGCGAACGCTCCGGCGGGTCCGGAGGAGGTGACGACGTCGGATGAAGCGGCTGTCCCGCTCGCCCGGGCGCCGGCCTGCCGGGCCCCGTGCGGTGGTGTCCCGGCCGCGCTGTCCGCTGCGGGGGTCGCCGTGGTGACGCTGCCGCCTGCTCCCCGCTGGCCGGGCACCGCGGGCAGGATCGGACCGTGCTCTCCCGGTCGCCGAGCGCCCGGGGCGGTGAGGCCCGCCACGGCGGACACGGTCGTGTCGGCACCACCGGGGGGTGGGGCGGCCGTGGCGAGGTCGCTCCCGGCTCCTGCCACCGCCGGTGCGCCTTGCGCAGGCACCGGCGCCGCGGCCGCCCGCGCGGCCGGTCCGGATCCGACCGGTCCCCCGCCCGGCGTTCCTCCGGTGTGCGGGCCGTTGTCCGCGTGCGGCGTACGGCCACCGGGAGCGTCCTGGCCGGCTCGTGACGCAGGGCCGGCGGGCGCCGGCGGCACCTCGCCCGCCAGGATGGCCGCCTCCAGGCCACGCAGTTCGCTGCCCGGCTCCAACCCCAGTTCCTCGACGAGCAGTTCGCGCGCCGCACGGTAGGTCTCCAGGGCCTCGGCCTGCCGCCCGGACCGGTACAGGGCGAGCATCAGCTGGCCGCGCAAGCGTTCGCGCAGCGGGTGGACGTGCACCAGCGTGCGGATCTCGGCGACCAGATGGTGGTGACGGCCGAGATCCAGCTCCAGGTCGATACGGGTCTCCGCGGCGGTCATCCGCTCCTCGTCCAGCTGGAGCGCCTTGCTACGCAGGGTCTCGCTCGGCACACCGTTGAGGCAGTTGCCCTGCCACAACTCGTCGGCGGAGCGCAGCAGATCCGCGGCGGTGTGGGCATCGCCCTGTCGTGCCGCGGTGCGCGCGTCGGCGACCTGCCGTGCGAAGAGCAGGGCGTCGACCGACTCGCCCTCGGTTCTGAGGACGTAACCGGGTGGGCGGGTGGTGATGGCCGCGGCGATCTCGGCCTTGGTGAAGAGTTTGCGCAGGCGGGAGACGCAGATCTGCACCTGGGTGCGGGCGGTATCCGGCGGCTCGTCGTCCCAGATGAGGTCCACGAGGTAGTCGGTGCTGACGACGCGGTCGGCCTCCAGCAGCAACGCCGCCAGGATGATCTCCTGCCGTCCGGGCGGAACCCGCACGGGCCCGCTCGCGCCGACGACCGTCAAGGGGCCGAGGATGCAGAAGGCCACCGGTTCGGGGGCGCTCGGAGCCCCGCCGGGCGAAACGGTCATGAGTCTCCCAGCAGGAGCCGCACCTGGACAGATGGTGGAGCGGGGCACAGTCTTGCTGAAACGTTCAGGCGTTGTCCATGGTGTGGAGATTTCATGACGATGAACCGTCGTTGGCCGGATCTGATCGCCCGATTCACTCGCGCCCCGGGCGAATTCCCGCAGGCCGCGAGCGCACGGGGCACGGAGTGCGGCGCGGGCCGACGTTCCGGGGACGGGGCTCGATCGATCGTGATAGGGGTGCGATAGCAGCGGGATGCGGCTGTCCCCGAGGCTGAGGGCACGGCACCGCCCTCAGTCGCCACGCGGAACAGCCGAACGAAAGGACCCCGCCATGAGCATCCCGCCGCCCCGCCGCCCCGGCACCAGCCGCGTCATCACGGACTCCGGGGTCGACCACGTCCGTCTCGCGTACGACTACCTCGACGCCGGGGACATCGACGGCTACGGCTCGCTCCTGGACGCCGGCACCCTCGGGGCGGAACTGGAGCGACCGCGGCCCCCGGGCGCCCGGCACCTGATCACCCGGATCGTCGCCGACGGCAACTGCGTGGTGGCGATGGGCCGACTGGCGCCCCAGCAGCGGGAGTTCGTGGACGTCTTCACGCTGTCGGCGCAGGGCATGCTGCGCACCTGCCGCCGCTACTACGCGGCGACGGACAGACGAGAGGTGTGAGCGAACCGCTCGCCGGCTGCCTCGCCCCCGCCCCGGTCGCTACTCGACGCGGTCGAGGAAGTGCAGCACGCGCTCGGTCACCTGCCCTGTGGCGGCCTCGTCGTACGAGGGAAGACTGCTGTCGGTGAACAGGTGCCGGTCCCCGGGGTAGAGGAACAGTTCCGCATCCGCCGCCGCCTGCACGAGCGCCCGGGCCGCGTCCACGTCACCCTCCCCCGCGAAGTACGGGTCGGCGTCCATACCGTGCACCTGGACCGGCACGTCGCCGGGCCAGCCGTCACCGAACTCGGCGACCGGGACGCACGCCTCCAGCAGCAGGGCGCCCCTCGCGCCGGGTCGGGTCTGGGCCAGCTTCTGCGCCGGAAGGACGCCGAGCGAGAATCCGAGGTGGACGAGTTCCGCGGGCAGGCCCTCGACGGCGGCGGCGCCGCGCGCGACGACAGTGCCCCACCCGATGTCCGCGACGTGGCGCATGCCCTCCTCGAGGCTGCCGAACGTCCGCCCCTCGAACAGGTCCGGGACGTGGACGGTGTGCCCGGCCCGCTGCAGCCGCCCGGCGAACGCCCGGACGCCGGCTGTCAGCCCCTGTCCGTGATGAAAGACCAGCACCTCGGCCATCTCGCTCCCCTCGGACTGCGGTACCACGGCGGCGCCGCCCGTACGAGTATCGCCTGCGGCCCTGCATGATCCACCGTGCGCCCCGAGGAGCCTGGGTCCCGGACCTCTTCGTGCGGGGCACGGTTCGCCGGGCGTCACCAGCCTGCACCCGACTGGCCCGCCCGTGATGGCGGGACGCCCGGAGTCGGGCGAGGGTGGGCTGGTGGCCGCCGTCTGCCCGGCCACACCCCTTGACCGCCGGACTGAGGAGCTTCGCCATGTCTGAACGCAACACCGTCATCCGCAGCCTGCACGACCTCGGCCTGGCGGCCTGGTTCGGAGGCTCGTTGATGGGGGCGGTCGGCCTCAACGGAGCGGCCCGGGAGGAAGGCGGCACCGAGGCGACGCGTGACCGGATCTCCTCCGCCGGGTGGGCGAAGTGGACGCCGGTCAACGCCGCCGCGATCGGGGCGCACCTGTTCGGCGGTGGCGGGCTGCTCGCCGCCAACGCGAGCCGGGTCGCCACCCAGCGGGGCGTGACCGCCTCCACCACAGCCAAGACGGTGGTCACCGCCGCGGCCCTGGCCGCGACCGCGTACGCCCGGGTCCTGGGGAAGAAGGTCGAGCTGGCGTCGTCGACCGACCCCGCCGACGCCGAGAAGGCCGGGAAGCACCCGATCGACGTCGACAAGGCGCGACGGCAGCTGGCCTACGCGCAGTGGGCCGTGCCGGCTCTGACCGGCTGCCTGGTGGTGCTCAACGCCCTGCACGGCGAACAGCAGCGTCCGGCCGAACAGGTCCCCGGCATGTGGGAGCGGGCGCGCTCCGCGGCACATCTCGCGTGGTGACGCGGCCCGGTCGACGACCCGACGGCTCACGTCCGGTGGGCCGTGTGCCGTCCCGCGTCCACGGCCGCGTACAGGTCGCGCCACGCGGCCGCCAGCCGTTCGGCGCTCTCGGTCTCCAGTTTCCGGGCGATCTCCTCGCCGTCGACGCCGACGCCCTCCAGTCGTCTCCACACCTCGAGCCCCGCCTCGTGACGGCCCATCAGCGTGTCCCCGCGCAGGGTGAGCCGGCGGGCGGCCGCCTCCAGGGTGGGCAGGGTCATGGAGGTGATCGAGCCCCAGGTGACGATCTGCTCCACGTAGCGCGTCGGGGATGATGACGGGTCGGCCACGGTCGTGGCCGACCACATCAGTCGTTGCGGGTGTCCTCCCGCGGCGGCCAGAGGCCGCCAGTCGGCGCCGCCGAACCTGTCGTCGTACATCCGGTAGAAGTGGCGGGCCCGTGCCACGGCCGCCTCACCGCGCAGCGCCAGGGCGTCCGGGCTGCGCAGTTCCTCCAGCCGCGCGTCCACCTCGGCGTCCAGGAGGCCCACGGGCAGCGAGACGACCGAGGTCAGCGCCGAGAGCCGCCGGCCGTCGACCAGTGCGCGCTGCAGACCCTCCACGTAGGCGTCCAGTGCCTCGCGGTAACGCGAAGCCGAGAAGACGGCGGTGACATGGACGGGGAAACCCTCACCGACGCACTCCCTGATCGCGGTGATCCCCTCTGCCGTGGCGGGCAGCTTGACCATCGCGTTCGGCCGGTTCACCGCGCGCAGCACCTGGGCCGCCTCCGCGACGGCCGACTCGGCGTCGCCCGCGACGCGCGGGTCCAGATCCATCGACACCATGCCGTCCAGCCCTCGCGTGGCCTCGTACACCGCCCGGAGTTCGTCGCAGGCCCAGCGGGCGTCGTACGCCGCCACCGCCCGTACGGCGTCGGCGGCGCAGATGTCGCCGGAGGCCAGACCCGCGAGTTGATCACGGTAGGCGCCGTCCGTCTCGACCGCCGCGGCCAGCGTGGCCGGGTCCGAGGTGGCGCCCCGGACTCCCGTGCGCGCGATGAGACGGGTCAGGCGTCCGGAGGCCAGGTGGCCGCGGTGAAGTCCGTCGAGCCAGGGCGAGACACCCTCCGCGACCAGTTCATCCAGCTCCAGCACGCCCGGTTGCCTCAGCCGGTCCGACATGGCGGGTCGTCACTCCTTGCTGCATAAGTCGCGGGTCCAGCGTCACCGTCAGGTTATTCGCATGCACCCGAGATGAACTACGGGTGACGTGACACATTGGCGCAAAGTGGCTCCGACATCGACTTGATGAAGTACCGGCTATTTGACGAAGTGCGTCCACCGGCATTGGGCCGGCCTTCGCTTTCGATACAGGATCGGAGCGAACAGCCGGCCCGAGGTCCGGCACGGCCACTCCGTCTGCCGAGGGAGCATCGCGTGCGTGACCCACACCGCCGTCCTCGACGGCCCTTGCACGGGACCTGTCCGCGCCCCGTTCGCCGACCGGCATCGGGGAGCTCGTCACCTGGGCGAACGACCTGTTTTTCAACACCGGGTCCCACCGGGCCCCGCTGCGGATCCGGCACTCACGGCTCCTCCGCCTCCGGTCGGGCCGGGACGCCGGCAGGTCCGTGACGGCCGTTCCGCATTCCGCGCACCCGGTCGGCGCCGGATGAACCGGAAATCATCGCACTTCAGCCGGTGACGCATTTTGCGGGGCGGGCGCCCTTCTCCGCCTGTGCGTGCCGCTGCAAAACAGCAATTACGCCCCCGTGGCGATCGCACACCCTATCCGTCACCCGAGCCGGCAGCAGAACTATTCCGCGTGCCGGGCAATGGCGGCCTCCGCACCCCCGCACACGGACGGGCACCACCCGCGCCGGGGCCGGCGCGGCACCGCTCGTGCGCCGGTCCGGCGGCCGGCAGTCCGGCCCACCGCGGCGTACCCGCCCGGTCCGGCCCCGTCCGGGACCCGCACGGCCGCGCGGTCAACGGGTCCCCCCTGCCCCGGCGACGGCCCGCCGAAGTCATGCCCCTCGTCAAAGGAGACACCAGTGGACGACGCTCTGCTCGACATCAAGGACAAACCGGCCAGGCAGCAGCCCGAGTGGGGTGATGCGTCGAAGGTGCGGCAGGTCGCGGACACGCTGGCCCGCCGCCCGGCCCTCGTCGACGCGCGGGAGGTCGACTCGCTGCGTGCGCTGCTGGCACGGGTCGCCTCCGGGGAGGCCCTGGTCGTCCAGTCCGGCGACTGCGCCGAGGATCCGGCCGAGTGCACGCCCGGCTACGTCGCCCGCAAGACCGCCGTGCTGGACCTGCTGGCCGGGGCGCTGAAGATGATCACGCACAAGCCGGTGATCCGCGTGGGCCGCATCGCGGGACAGTTCGGCAAACCGCGCTCCAGCCCGACCGAACTGGTCGGTGGTGTCCAACTGCCGTCCTACCGGGGCCACATGGTCAACGGACCGGAGCCCGATCCGGAGAGCCGGCGCCCGGAGCCCCGGCGCATCCTGGCCTGTTACCGGGCCGCGGGCGAGATCATGACCCACCTCGGCTGGCGGGACACCTGGCGGCACGCCGTCGAACCGCCGGTGTGGACCAGCCACGAGGCGCTGATCCTGGACTACGAACTGCCCATGGTCCGCCGCGACGAGCAGGGGCGGCTCGTCCTCACCTCCACGCACTGGCCCTGGATCGGCGAGCGCACCCGCCAGCTCGACGGCGCCCACGTCGCCCTGCTGTCCCGGGTCGTCAACCCGGTCGCCTGCAAGATCGGGCCGAACGTGACGACCGACGAACTCCTCGGACTGTGCGAACGGCTCGACCCCGGCCGGGAGAAGGGCCGCCTGACTCTGATCGCCCGCATGGGGGCGTCCACGGTCGCCGAGCGGCTGCCGAAGCTCGTCGCCGCGGCCCGCGAGGCCGGGCATCCGGTGATCTGGCTGACCGACGCCATGCACGGCAACACCGTCACCCTGCCGGGCGGCCTCAAGACCCGCTTCCTGGAGACGATCGAGCGGGAGATCCAGGAGTTCCAGGAGGCCGTGCGCTCCGAGGGCGGGATCATCGGCGGGCTGCACCTGGAGACGACCCCGGACGACGTCACCGAGTGCGTCCCGAACGACTCCTGCGTCGATCACGTCGCGGACAAGTACACGTCCTACTGCGATCCGCGCCTCAACCCCAGCCAGGCCGTCGCCGTCGCCTCGGCCTGGCTCGGCTGACACCACGGGAACCCACCCCGCACGGCGCGGGGACACGCACTCGGGCAGACACGCAGACGAGGAGGTCCGGAAGATGGACGGAAAGGTCGCACTGGTCACCGGGGCGGCGGGCGGCATCGGCGAGGCGGTCGCCCGCGCCCTCGGCGAACGCGGCGCGGTGGTCGCGGCCGTGGACCGGGACGCCGACGGGTTGCGGCGGGTGGTGGACAAGCTGCGCGCGGACGGTCTGGAGGCACTGGCCCTGCCGGCCGACGTCACCAGCGCCACGGAGGTGGACGCCGTGGTGCAGGAGGCCGAACGGCGTCTCGGCCCGCTGGAGTACCTGGTCAACGGGGCCGGCGTGCTGCGGCTGGGCACCGTGCGCAACCTCACCGACGAGGACTGGGCGGCGACGTTCGCCGTCAACGCCACCGGCGTGTTCCTGATGTCGCGGGCCGTCGTCAACCGCATGCTGCCGCGCCGGCGCGGCGCGATCGTCACCGTGGCGTCCAACGCCGCCGCCACCCCGCGCGTGCAGATGGCCGCCTACGCCGCGTCCAAGGCGGCGGCGACCATGTTCACCAAGAGCCTGGGCCTGGAGGTCGCCCGGGACGGCATCCGCTGCAACGTCGTGGCACCGGGCTCCACCAGCACCCCGATGCTCACGTCCATGTGGCACGACGAGTCCGGCGCGAAGCACACGGTGGAGGGACGGCTGGACGCCTTCCGGGTGGGCATCCCGCTGGGCAAGCTGGCCCGCCCCTCGGACGTGGCCGGCGCGGTCGCCTTCCTGCTGTCCGACGAGGCCTCCCACATCACCCTGCACGAACTCACCGTCGACGGCGGCGCCGCACTCGGCGCCTGAGCCCCGACCCCAGCGAGCGATCCGAGGCGACCAGGAGAACGAACCCATGGCAGGCATACCCGAGATCACCCCCTACCCGATGCCGACGGCCGGCGACCTGCCCGGCAACGTCGCCCGGTGGTCCGTCGACCCGGACCGCGCCGTGCTGCTGGTGCACGACATGCAGCGCTTCTTCCTGCGGCCCCTCCCCGAGGGCCTGCGCGAGGAACTGGTCGGCAACGCCCGCCTGGTGCGCGACCACTGCGCCGGGCTCGGCATGCCGGTGGCGTACACGGCCCAGCCCGGCGGCATGACCGACGAACAGCGGGGCCTGCTGAAGGACTTCTGGGGCCCGGGCATGCGCACCGACCCCGCCGACCGGCAGGTCGTCGACGAACTGGCCCCGGCCCCCGGCGACTGGCTGCTCACCAAGTGGCGCTACAGCGCCTTCTTCCGCTCCGACCTGCTGGAGCGGATGCGCGCCGCGGGCCGGGACCAGCTGGTGCTGTGCGGCGTGTACGCCCACGTCGGCGTACTGATGACCGCCGTCGAGGCGTTCACCCACGACATCCAGCCGTTCCTGGTGGCCGACGCGACGGCCGACTTCTCCGAGTACCACCACCGGCTGGCCCTGGAGTACGCGGCGCAGCGCTGCGCCGTCGTCGTCACCACCAAGGAGGTCCTGGCATGACCGGCACCGCGAGCGGCGACCTGCTCGGCCGGATCCTGGGCGACCGGCCGCCGGCCGCCTACGCCCTGCTGCACCGCCCCGGGGCGACGGGCCCGGGCGTGCTGGACGTCGTCACCGGTGAGACCGCCGAACCACGCACCCTGGCCGAACTCCCCCTGCCCGACGCCCCTCGGCAGGCCGGCGGCCCACGCCACGAGGTCCTGGCCCTCGTGCCCTACCGGCAGATCGCCGAGCGTGGCTACGACTGCCCCGACGACGGCACCCCGCTGGTCGCGATGACCGTCACCGGCCAGGCCACCGTGCCCGTCGCCGAGGTGCTGACCAGGATCCCCGACCTGCCCGTGGAACTGTCCGGCGGGCGCTTCGACACCCCGGACGAGGAGTACGCCGAGACCGTCCGCCGGGTCGTCCGGGACGAGATCGGCACCGGGGAGGGCGCCAACTTCGTCGTCAAGCGCACCTACACCGCCGACATCACCGGCTACACCCCCCGGCACGCCCTGGCCGTCTTCCGGCGGCTGCTGCAACGCGAGAGCGGCGCCCACTGGACGTTCCTGGTGCACACCGGCTCCCGCACGCTCGTCGGCGCCTCCCCCGAGCGGCACATCAGCCTGCACGCGGGCACGGCGGTGATGAACCCGATCAGCGGCACCTACCGCTACCCCTCCACGGGCCCGACCCTGCCGCAGGTGCTCGACTTCCTCGCCGACCGCAAGGAGGCCGACGAGCTGTACATGGTGGTGGACGAGGAACTGAAGATGATGGCCCGGATCTGCGAGTCGGGCGGCCGGGTGGTCGGGCCCTACCTCAAGGAGATGGCCCGCCTCGCCCACACCGAGTACTTCATCGAGGGGCACAGCACGCGCGACCCGCGCGACATCCTGCGCGAGACGCTGTTCGCCCCGACCGTCACCGGCAGCCCGCTGGAGAACGCCTGCCGGGTCATCAGCCGGTACGAGCCCGAGGGCCGGGGCTACTACAGCGGCGTCGTCGCCCTGATCGGCCGCGACGAGCACGGGGACCGGGCCCTGGACTCCTCCATCCTGATCCGCACCGCGGACATCGACGCCACCGGACGGCTGCGGATCGGGGTCGGCGCCACGCTCGTGCGGCACTCCGACCCGGCGAGCGAGGTCGCCGAGACCGCGGCGAAGGCGGCGGGCCTGCTCGCGGCCATCGAGGGCGAGGGGCCCTCCCGCTTCGCGGACCACCCGCTGGTCCGGTCGGCACTGGAGCAGCGCAACGCCACCCTCGCCGGCTTCTGGCTGGCCGGCGACGGCCCGGCGGAGCGGCCGGATCCGGCGCTGAGCGGCCGCCGGGTCCTGGTCGTCGACGCCGAGGACACCTTCACCTCGATGCTCGACCGGCAACTGCGCTCCCTGGGACTGCGGGTGACGGTCCGCCGCTTCGACGAGCCGTACTCCGTCGACGGATACGACCTCGTCGTCATGGGCCCCGGCCCGGGCGACCCGCGCGACGTCCAACACCCCAAGATCGCCCATCTGCGGGCCACGGTGCGCACCCTGCTGGACGAACGGCGGCCGTTCCTCGCCGTCTGCCTCAGCCACCAGACGCTGTGCACCCTGCTCGGCTTCCCGCTGGTGCGCCGCGCCGTCCCCAACCAGGGCGTGCAGCGGGAGATCGACCTGTTCGGCGCCCGCGAGCGGGTCGGCTTCTACAACACGTTCGCCGCCCGCGCCGAGGACGACAAGGCCGAGTGCGAAGGGGTGGGCGTGGTGGAGATCAGCCGCGACCCCGACACCGGCGAGGTGCACGCCCTGCGCGGCCCGCACTTCGCGTCGATGCAGTTCCACGCCGAGTCGGTGCTCACCCAGGACGGCGTGCGCATCGTCGGCGACCTGATCAAGGAGGTCCTCCCCGGCACGGGCGGGGCCCTCCCCGGCGCGAGGGGAAAGGAGCGCGGCACCGTTGAGCAGGTTGCGCTGGCTGACCGCGGGTGAGTCGCACGGTCCCGCACTCGTGGCGACGCTGGAGGGTCTTCCCGCCGGCGTGCCGATCACCACGGACATGGTGGCGGACCATCTCGCGAGGCGCCGGCTGGGCTATGGGCGCGGTGCCCGGATGAAGTTCGAGCGGGACGAGGTCACCTTCCTGGGCGGTGTCCGGCACGGTCTCACGCTGGGCTCGCCGGTGGCGATCATGGTGGGCAACACCGAGTGGCCCAAGTGGGAGCAGGTCATGGCGGCCGACCCGGTCGATGCGGCCGTCCTGGAGGGCCTGGCGCGCAACGCGCCGCTGACCCGTCCGCGCCCCGGGCACGCCGATCTGGCGGGGATGCAGAAGTACGGCTTCGACGAGGCCCGGCCGATCCTGGAGCGCGCCTCGGCCAGGGAGACCGCCGCCCGGGTGGCCCTGGGGGCGGTGGCCCGCTCGTACCTGAAGGAGACCACCGGCGTGGAGATCGTCTCCCACGTGGTGGAGCTGGCCGCGGCCAAGGCGCCCAAGGGGGTGTATCCGACACCGGCCGATGTGGAGAGGCTGGACGCGGACCCGGTGCGCTGCCTGGACGCGGACGCGTCGAAGGCGATGGTCGCCGAGATCGACCAGGCCCACAAGGACGGTGACACCCTCGGTGGCGTGGTGGAGGTCCTGGCCTACGGCGTGCCCGTGGGGCTGGGTTCGCACGTGCACTGGGACCGCAAGCTCGACGCCCGGCTCGCGGGTGCGTTGATGGGCATCCAGGCGATCAAGGGCGTGGAGATCGGCGACGGCTTCGAGCTGGCCCGGGTTCCCGGCTCGCAGGCGCACGACGAGATCGTCGCCACCGAGGAAGGCGTCAGACGGGCCTCGGGCCGCTCGGGCGGCACCGAGGGCGGTCTGACCACGGGTGAACTGCTGCGTGTGCGGGCGGCGATGAAGCCCATCGCGACCGTGCCGCGGGCGTTGCGGACGGTCGACGTCTCCACCGGTGAGGCCGCCCAGGCCCACCACCAGCGTTCCGACGTGTCCGCCGTCCCGGCCGCCGGGATCGTGGCCGAGGCCATGGTGGCGCTGGTGCTGGCGGACGCGGTGGCGGAGAAGTTCGGTGGTGACTCGGTGGCCGAGACGCGCCGCAACGTCACCTCGTACCTCGATCACCTCGCCGTCCGATGAGCGGGCCGCTGGTCGTGCTGGTCGGCCCGATGGGCGTGGGCAAGTCCACCGTCGGGCGACTGCTGGCCGGGCGGCTCGGGGTGGCCTACCGGGACACCGACGACGACATCGTCGCCGAACAGGGCCGGACCATCGCCGAGATCTTCGTCGACGAGGGCGAGCACGCCTTCCGGGCGATCGAGGCACGGGCGGTGGCCCGTGCCCTCGCCGAGCACGACGGCGTGCTCGCCCTCGGCGGCGGCGCGGTCCTCGATCCGCGGACCCGGGCGCTGCTGGCCGGTCGGCCGGTGGTGTTCCTCGACGTGGACGCCGGCGAGGCGGTCCGGCGGATCGGCCGGGACCCGGGGCGGCCGCTGCTGGCCGGTGATCCGCAGGGGCGGTGGCGTGCGCTGGCCGCGGCACGCCGTCCGCTCTACACGGAGGTCGCCCGGGCGGTCGTCGACACCGGCGGGTGCACCCCGGACGAAGTCGTGGAGGCCGTGCTCGCGGCGCTGGCCCCACGGGAGGCGCGAGCCTGAAGCCCCCGTGCGAGAACTCCCCGTCGAAGGCGGGGAGTTCTCGCACGGGGGCTCGACCGTCACCGCCGGGCGGCGAGGAAATCGTGCAGCAGCCGTTGCTCCTCGGTCGTGAGCGGGAGCCGGAACGTGGTGCGCACGATGTCCACGGCCTCGTGCGGGTCGAGGACACGCAGGCGCTGTTCACCGCTGCGGTATTCGGTCATGAACTCGGTGTTCTTCAGCCGGTACCGCTCCTCGTCGTCGGCCCGCTGGACCACGAGCTGCCCGACGAAGGGCGAGCCGGGGCGCGTGGAACTGACGTAGTGGGCGGCCTGGAAGTCGACGGCGTACTGGGGTTCGGTGCGGAAGGCGTAGATGTCGAACCAGCCTTCGGGCCGCCGGTACTGCAGGAGCCAGTGGCCGTCCTCGGTGGCCAGCCGCCACGACCAGCCGGCGACGGTGCTCTCCGCTCCGGGCCGCAGGGCGATGGGCTCGATGAGCGCGGCGTAGCCGTAGCCGGGGTCGGCCAGCCACACCGTGTCGTCCGCCCGCACCAGCAGGGCCGTGTGGGAGCGGAACCGGCGTTTGGCGCTGCCCTCGCGGATGCGGACCAGGAGCCGGGTGACCGGGAAGCCGAAGCGGTCCAGCGCGGCGGCGAACAGCAGGTTCGTCTCGTAGCAGTAGCCGCCGCGGCCCGCCTGGACGATCTTGCGCTGGAGGGCGTCGATGTCGAGGGAGACCGCGCGTCCCAGGGCGATGTCGACGTTCTCGAAGCAGACGGAGTCCCGGTGCGCGCGGTGGAGGGCGCGCAGTGCCGTGAGCGAGGCGTCGCGCGGCCCCCGGTAGCCGACGCGGGCGAGGTAGGCGTCGAGGTCGAGGCGCTCGCTGCCCCACTCCGGGGAGTCGTCGACCAGGAGGGGCAGGCCAGAGGTGTCCATGAGCGTGGTGTCCATGAGAGTCCTTCCGCCGGTGCGAGAGGGGGGTCGGTGCGCACGGCGGTGCGGCGCGCGGCCCGTCCGTGTGCCGCGCGCCGCACGCCGCGCCGGTGGGCGTGTCACCACTCCACGCGGACGTCGTACTCCTTCACCCACGCGTCGAACTCGACCAGGCGCTCCATCACGGCCCGCATGCCCCACAGGCCGCCGAGGCCCGCGTAGGACTCGACGGGCTTGTCCACCAGCTTGCGGATGCCCTCGGCCGGGACGAGGTCGAGGACGGGGGAACCGTCGAGCAGGGCCTCGACCTTGGCGCGCAGGGCCCGCACGTACTCCACGTCCTGGGTGGACGGGTAGGGGCTCTTCTTGCGCTCCAGCACCGACTCGGGCAGGACGTGGCTCGCGGCGGCGCGCAGCAGGCTCTTCTCCCGGCCGTCGAAGGTCTTCATGGCCCACGGCACGTTGAAGACGTACTCCACCAGCCGGTGGTCCGTGAACGGCACCCGGACCTCCAGGCTCGCGGCCATGCTGATGCGGTCCTTGCGGTCGAGCAGGAAGTTCTCCCAGCGGCTGATGTTGAGGTAGGACAGCTCCCGCATCCGTGCCTCGTGGGCGGACTCGCCTTCCAGGCGCGGTACTTCGGCGAGGGCCTCGGCGTACCGCTTGGCGACGTACTCGTCGAGGCCGAGCCGGTCCCAGAGGCCGATCTCCTTCATGGTGTCCAGGCCGCCGAGCCGGCGCCAGGCGTCGTACCAGGGGAAGGTGTCGCCCTCGACGGCCTCCTTGTCGAAGAACCAGTTGTAGCCGCCGAAGAGTTCGTCCGCGGTCTCGCCGGACAGGGCGACGGTCACCTGCTCCTTGAGGGCCTTGCACAGGTGGTAGAGGGAGTGCTCCATGTCGCCGGTGGAGATGGGCAGGTCCTGGGCGCGCAGCACCCGCGCGCGCACGTCCTCGTCCAGGACGTGGTGGTTCTCCAGCTCGACGATGACGTGCTCGGCGCCGGAGCGGCGGGCGACGTCGACGGCGTACGGCGTGTCCGGGTCCATCCAGATGCCGTTGCCGCGGAAGGTCTCCTCGTTGTTCTTGAAGTCGATGGAGAAGGCCTTGATGCGTTCCTGCTTGCCCTGGTCGCGGAAGACCTTGGCGGCGAGGGCGGTGATGGCGCTGGAGTCGAGGCCGCCGGAGAGCAGGGTGCCGACCTTCACGTCGGCGATGAGCTGGCGTTCGACGATGTCCTCGAGGAGTTCGCGGATCCGCGTGACGGTGGTGTCGAGGTCGTCGGTGTGCGGACGGGCCTCCAACTGCCAGTAGGTGCGGGTGGTGCGGCCGCCGCGGTGGAAGCGCACGACCGTGCCGGGCACGACCTCGTGCATGCCCTTGAAGACGGCGTGGCCGGGGGTGTTGATGATGGCGAAGATCTCCGCCAGGCCCTCGGCGTCCACGACGGCCTCGGCGTCGGGGTGCGCCAGGATGGCCTTGGCCTCGGAACCGAACAGCACACCGTCGGGCGTCGGGTAGTAGAAGAGGGGCTTGACGCCCATGCGGTCGCGGACCAGCAGCAGTTCCTCGGTGCGCGGGTCCCACAGGGCGAGGGCGTACATGCCGTTGAGGCGTTCGGCGAAGTGCTCGCCCCACTCCAGGTAGGCGTGCAGCACGACCTCCGTGTCGCTGGAGGTGCGGAAGGCGTGGCCGAGGCCGGCGAGTTCCTCCTTCAGCTCGCGGTAGTTGTACACCTCGCCGGTGTAGACGAGGACCGGCTGGCCGTCGCCCTCGCCGGTGACGTGCATGGGCTGGCGTCCGCCCTCCAGGTCGATGATGGAGAGCCGGCGGTGCCCGAGGATCGCGTGCGGTGCGATCCACACGCCGCGGTCGTCGGGCCCCCGGCACGCCAGCGTCTCGGTCATGGCCGACGCCGTCCCGCCGTGTGCCGACAGGTCGTGGTCGTAGGCGACCCAGCCTGCGAGTCCGCACATCGAAGTCCCAGTCCTTTCGTTGCAGTGGTGGTGGATGGCCGGGGAGAAAGAGGTGTTCAGGGCCGCGGCACCCAGCCGGCGCGGTCCCAGTACGCCAGGTGCGGCTGGGCCGACACCGAGCCGATCCGTGCCACCCGCTCGCCGCCGACGACCATCACGGAGGGTCGGTCCGGGGTGAACACCGGCCAGTCGGGGGCGTGTTCGCTGCTCGGTGTCCCGCCACGGGCGAAGGACGCCACCAGGTCGATCAGCGCGTCCGAGATCCGCCGCTCCAGCGGCCCGTCCCCGTAGGCGGGCGCGTTGACCGGCAGCGTGAACGTGCCGAAGAGGAACTTCGCGACGGCCTCGTGCGGGGTGGTGCCGGTGTACGGCGGCCTGAGCGGGTGGGCGAACTCCATCAGGTACTGCGGCGCGGTGGCGGGATCGCGCTCGCGGGCGTGCCGTTCGGCCAGCCGGACGATCTGGTAGCGGAACAGGCCGTCGCCCCACACCTGCGTCCACACCGATACCGGGTCGACGGACAGGCCCTCCGTCTCGGACGCCTGCCGGTAGTGGGCGATGCAGAGGTCCACTTGCTCGTCGGTGACCTTGGCGGCGCCCTTCTCCAGGACCTCCCGGACCGCCGCGCGCAGTCCCGCCTCGTCGGCCGGGTGGGGACCCTGGTAGGGGTAGCCGGGGCCGGTGGTGAAGAAGGAGCCCTCGGTACGGCAGTAGATCGGCATCATGGGCAGGTCCGGCGTGGGCAGCGCGTGGTCGTAGCCGCGCATCCACCGCCCGTCGACGACCGGCCCCCGGTATTCCCGGCCGCCGTGTACGAAACGTTCGGTGGGGCTGCCCGCGTACACCTCGTCCCAGGCGTCCCGCAGTTCGTCGGCCGGTACGGCGCGCAGGCCGGGCACGGTCGTGCCCAAGCGGCGGGCCAGGTGCTCGTAGACCCGGCGGGACTCCCCGGGGGTGGTGGAACTGGCGGGCTCCCACACGTGCTTGACGCTGATCGGGACGATCCTGCGGATGATGTCGCGCAGTTCGGGCAGCAGGGCCAGCTGCCAGGTGCTGGAGCCGCCCGCGGAGGTGCCGACGACGGTGATGTTGCCCGGGTCGCCGCCGAACGCGGCGGCGTTGTCGCGGACCCAGCGCACGAGCGCGGCCTGGTCCTGCAGGCCCCAGTTGGCACAGGAGCCGGTGCGCGGGTCGGTCAGCTCCTCGTGCAGGCCCCAGCCGAACGCGCCCAGACGGTAGTTGAAGGTGACGACGACCATCCGGCCGTGGACGGCGGTGCGGGCGCCGTCGTAGTCGGGCTCGCTGCCGGCGCCGAGCAGCCAGCCGCCGCCGTGGATGTAGACGAGGACCGGCAGGCCGCCGTCCACGTCCGGGGTCCACACGTTGGCGTACAGGCTGTCCTCGCTGCTGTCGGGCAGGTAGTCGCCCTGCAGCGAGGGGGCGGCGAAGGCGGTGGCGTCGCGCACGCCCTGCCACGGCTCGGGCGGCCGGGGCGAGGCGAACCGCAGCGGGCCGACCGGCGGCGCCGCGTAGGGCACGCCCCGGAAGACGGTGAGTCCGTCGGTCCGCTCCCCGGCCACTCGTCCCGCCGTCGTCCGGACGACCACTGTGCGACTGGGCATCTGGTGAACCTCACTTCCCGCCTCGGCGTTGTCGATGGGCGGCGCGGCGCGCACCATGGAGCACAGTGATCGTCGCTCCGGTGCCGGGCCGGCCGCCAACCGCCGGTCACTACTCCGTCAAGTCAGGCCGCGTCGGCCGCGCGGGGGCGGCGTGGCGCTCCGCCGGGGGCCGGCGCGGACAGCAACCGGTCGGGCGGGGCGGTCAGTTCCCGGCCGGTCAGGGCGCGCAGGGTGCGGTAGGCGGAGGCGTCGCCGGCGAGCACGCCGCCGCGCAGGACGCGCCCCTCCGGGTCGAGGACGAGTTTGGCGTAGGTGCCGGCGGTGTCGTCGCGCAGCACGTACTCCAGGGCGCCCTCGGTCGCGGCGTGGGCGTCGCCGAAGCTGGCCACGTCGACGCCGAGGAGTTTGAGCTTGGTGGCGGTGTCGGGGTCGGCGAAGGGGGTCGTGGGACGGCCGAGCAGCTGGTCGGCGACCAGTTCGGCCATCCGGTAGCCGGGGGCGACCAGCCCGTAGGTGCGGCCCCTGACGGCCGCGCACTCGCCGACGGCCCAGACGGCCGGGTCCGCGGTGCGGCACAGGTCGTCGACGAGGAAGCCGCCGCGTTCGCCCGTCGCGAGCCCGGCGGGTCCGGCCAGTTCGTCACGGGGGCGCACGCCCGCCGAGAACACGACCAGCCGGGCGTCGAGCGCGCTGCCGTCGGTCAGGGTGACCCCGCCGACCCGGCCGCCGGCGCCGGCGCGGACCTCGCGGACGGCGGTGCCGCAGTGCACCCGCAGGCCCAGTCCGGTGACGAGCCGGGTGAGCACGCGTGCTCCTCCGTCGTCGAGCTGCACCGGCATCAGGCGGGGCGCGAGCTCCACGACGTGGGGGCGCACCCCGAGCAGCCGCAGCGCGTTGGCGGCCTCCAGGCCGAGCAGGCCGCCGCCCACCACGACACCGGGCCCTTGCCCACGTGCCGCCTCTCGGAGGGCGTCGAGGTCGTCGAAGGTGCGGTAGACGAAGCAGCCGGGCAGGTCGTGGCCCGGCACGGGCGGCACGAACGGCCGTGACCCGGTGGCCAGTACCAGGGCGTCGTAGGGGGTGACGGTGCCGTCGGCGGTGGTGACCGCGCGGGCCCGGCGGTCGACGCCGGTCACCGGGGCGGCCGTGCGCAGCTCCACCAGGGGGTCGGTGAGGAAGGCCCGGCCGGCGAGGGTGAGGTCGGCGGCGGTCTTGCCCTCCAGGTAGGACGACAGGGCGACCCGGTTGTAGGCGGGGCGGGGTTCCTCGGCCAGGACGACGATCCGCCAGGTGCCGTGCCGGTCGTGGGCGCGCAGGTGCTCGATCAGGCGGTGGCCGGTCATGCCGTGCCCGACGACCACCAGGGTGCGCGGGGTGCGGGTCATGGGTCGCTGTTCCCTCCGGTCGCGGACGCGAGGACCAGGCGTACGTCGTCCGCGCAGCCGCCGCAGCCGGTGGTGGCCCGGGTCGCGGCGGCGATCCCCGTCAAGTCGCGGGCGCCGTCGTGCCAGGCGCGGAGCAGGTCGGCCTTGGTGACGTGGTTGCAGTGGCAGAGCACCGCCGCGTCCGGCAGTTCGACGCGGGCGGTGCCCTCCCCGGCCGCGCGGCCCAGCAGGAACCCGAACCGGTCGGACGGCACCGGCAGGCCGCGGGCGTACAGCTGGGCGAGCGCGGCGGTGGCGCGCGGCAGGCCGACGAGGACCGCGCCCGCGACGCGCTCCCCGGACAGGGCGAGGGTGGCGTAGCGGCCCCGTGCGGGGTCGGACAGGGTGATGTGCCGGTCGGCGTGCGGTGGCCGGGGTGGGCCGAGGCAGGCCAGGTCGAGGCCGGGCGCCTTCAGCCGCAGCACCGGCCGGGCGGGGCGGTGGTGCGTGTCGTGGCCGGTGAGGATCCGGGCGAGGGTCTCGGCCTGTTCCCAGGCGGTCGTGACGAGTCCGGGGACCTCGCCGCCGAACTCGGCGCAGTCCCCGATGGCGTGGATGTGCGGATCGCCGGTGCGCAGGTGCCGGTCGACGACCACCCCCGTGCGGACGGCCAGTCCGGCCCGCCGGGCGAGCGCGGTCTCGGGTGCGGCGCCGGTGCACAGCGCGAGCGCGTCGGCCCGCAGGATCTCGCCGTCGTCGAGGACCAGCTTGCCGGGCCGGTACTCCACGGCTGTGCGTTCCAGGAGCAGGCGGGCGCCGGCGGAGCGGAGGTGTGAGGCGAGCAGGGCGCCCGCCGTGCCGTCGAGCCGGTCGTCCATGGGGTGCGGCCCGCGGTGCACGAGCGTGACGTCGCGGCCGGCGCGCCGCAGCGCGAGGGTGGTCTCCGTGCCGAGGACACCGCCGCCGAGCACCACCACGGGCCCGTCCGCGAGCCGTTCGGCGTCGGCGGGGGTGCGCAGGGTGGTGGCGCCCTCGGCGCACAGGCCGTCGCCGGTGAGCAGACCGGGCAGGTCCGGGACGCGGGGCCGGGCGCCGGTGGCCAGCACCAGCCGGTCGTAGCGGAGCGTCTCGCCCGTGCCGGTGCGGACCAGGCGGCGGGCGCGGTCGACGGCCGTGGCGGTGACGCCGGGCCTGACGCGCACGCCGTCGGGCGGGGTGGGCAGTTCCAGGTCCCGGGAGGTGAGCGTGCCGTCGAGGACGGAGGTGAGCAGGGCCCGGTGGTAGGCCGGGCGCGGCTCGGCGCCGAGGACGGTGACCGGGCCCGGGTGGCCGAGCCGGGACAGCCGCTCGACGAACCGGTGGGCCGCGGGGCCGTGGCCGACGACGAGGACGTGGTGCGAGTCGGACATGGCGGGCCTCACGACGCGTCGGTGCCGGGTTCGATGCGCACGGCGCAGACCTTGAACTCGGGCATCCCGCTGCGGGGGTCGAGGGCGGTGCTGGTGATCAGGTTGGCCCGGCCGCTGCCGGGGTGGTGGAAGGGCAGGAACACCGTGTCGGTGCGCATGCTGCCGACCAGCCGCACCCGGGCGACCGTGGTGCCGCGGGCCGAGGTGACGCGGGCCGTGCCGCCCTCGCGCAGCCCGGCGCGTTCGGCGGTGTCGGGGTGGATCTCCACGAACGGTCCGGGCGCGGCGTCGTTGAGTGCGGGCACGCGGCGGGTCTGCGCGCCGGACTGGTAGTGGGCGAGGACGCGGCCGGTGGTGGCGTACAGGGGGTGCTCGGAGTCGGGGGTCTCGGCCGGGTCGCGGTGGTCGACCTCGGCGAACCGGGCGCGCCCGTCGGGAGTCGCGAAGCCGTCGAGGAAGAGGCGGGGCGTCCCCGGATGCGGTGGTCCGCCGGGGCGTTCGGGGCAGGGCCAGTGCAGGGCCTCCCCCGCGTCCAGACGCTCGTAGCTGATGCCGGAGTAGTCGGCCCTGCCGCCCCGCGAGGCGCGTCGCAGTTCCTCGAAGACCTGGCGCGGCGCGGTCGGGTAGCGGTGGGCCGGTTCGCCGAGCCGGACCGCGAGGCCGTGCAGGACCTCCAGGTCGGTGCGCACGCCCTCCGGCGGGGGCAGCAGCCGGCGGCGGCGCAGCACCCGCCCCTCCAGGTTGGTCAGGGTGCCCTCCTCCTCGGCCCACTGGGCGACGGGGAGGACCACGTCGGCCGCGCGCGCGGTCTCCGAGGGTACGAAGTCGGCCACCACCAGCAGGTCCAGGGCGGCCAGCCGGTCGGCGACGTGGGCGGAACGGGGCGCGGACACGAGCGGGTTGGAGCCGAAGACCAGCAGGGCGCGCGGGCCGCCTTCGGTGCCGAGCGCGTCGAGCAGCTCGTACGCGCTGCGGCCGGGGCCGGGCAGGGCGTCCGGTGCGACACCCCAGACCCGGGCGACGTGGGCCCGGGCCTCCGGGTCGGTGATCGTGCGGTAGCCGGGGAGCTGGTCGGCCTTCTGCCCGTGCTCGCGTCCGCCCTGGCCGTTGCCCTGGCCGGTCAGGCAGCCGTAACCGCTTCCGGCGACCCCGGGCAGGCCCAGGGCGAGGGCGAGGTTGATGAAGGCCGCGGCGGTGTCGGCGCCCTTGCTGTGCTGCTCGGCGCCCCGGCCGGTCAGCACGTACGCCCGGCGCGCCTCGCCCAGCAACTCGACGGCGGCGCGCTGTTCGGCGACGGGGACGCCGGTGACCTGTTCGACGCGCTCGGGCCACCAGGTGACGGCGCGCCGCCAGGCCGCGTCGAAGCCGGTGGTGCGTTCCTGGACGTACTCCTTGTCGCACCAGCCGTCGCTCACGGCGATGTGCAGCAGGCCCAGGGCCAGCGCGAGGTCGGTGCCGGGCACCGGTTGCAGGTGCAGGGCGGCCCGTTCGGCGGTCTTGGTGCGGCGCGGGTCGATGACGATCAGGTCCGCGTCGCGCAGGTGCCGCATCAGCGGGGGCATGGTCTCGGCGGGGTTGGCGCCGGCGAGCAGGATCGTGTCCGCCGCGTCGAGGTCGGCGACGGGGAACGGCAGCCCGCGGTCCAGACCGAAGGCGGCGTTCCCGGCCGCGGCGGCCGAGGACATGCAGAACCGGCCGTTGTAGTCGATCTGGCTGGTGCCGAGGGCGAGCCGGGCGAACTTGCCCAGCAGGTAGGCCTTCTCGTTGGTCAGGCCGCCCCCGCCGAACACCGCCAGGGCGTCCGGCCCGTGCTCGTCGCGGATCCGCCGCAGCCGCGCGGCGACCGTGTCCAGCGCGGTGTCCCAGTCGGCCGGGGCGAGACGGCCGTCCGCGCCCCGCACCAGGGGCCGGCGCAGCCGGTCCGGGACGTCGATCAGGGTGGGCGCGGTCCAGCCCTTCTGGCACAGGCTGCCGTCGTTGACGGGGAAGTCGGAGGGCTCCACGACGGTGCCCCGGGCGTCGTGGCCGAGGCGGGTGCCGCACTGCAGGGCGCAGTACGGGCAGTGCGTGGCCACGCTGCCGCGCGGCGCGGTGTCAGGCACGGCTGACCTCCGACGGCTCGGCGGCCCCGCGCCCGGCCCGCCGCGGGTCCCGCCCGCCGCCCGGCGGGGTGCCGTGCGGGGAGCGCAGGTAGACCCGGCGGGTGACGGTCACGCACACCGCGTAGAAGGCGAGGAAGAACCAGAAGGCGGGCTCGCCCGTGCCCTGGCTGCCGTAGGAGACCCGGAAGGCCAGGTTGACGACGACGCCGCCGAGGGCGCCGACGGCACCGGCGATGCCGATGACCGCGCCGGTCAGGCGCCGGGCGCGGGCGAAGGCCTCGGTCGCGTCGTGGCCGGCGGTGACGGCGGCCTCCGCCTGCCCGGCGAAGACCACCGGGATCAGCTTGTACGTGGAGCCGTTGCCCAGGCCGCTGAGGACGAACAGCACCGTGAAGACGGCCACGAACAGCGCGAGGGAGTCGTGCGCCGAGGCCACCAGCAGCAGGAGGGTGCCGGCGCCCATGGCGAGGAAGTTCCAGCAGGTGACCCGCGCTCCGCCGAAGCGGTCGGCGAGCAGGCCGCCGAGCGGCCGGGACAGGGAGCCGAGCAGCGGTCCCAGGAAGGTGTAGCCGACGGCCTCCAGCGGGGTGGAGCCGAACTGGTTCTGCAGGACGAGCCCGAAGGCGAAGCCGTAACCGATGAACGAGCCGAACGTGCCGAGGTACAGCAGCGAGATCCACCAGGTGTGCCGGTCGCCCACCGCCTCGCGCAGCACGCCGGGGGCGGCCGGGCCGGTGTCGACGTTGTCCATGCCGAGCGCCGCGAGCAGGGCGGCCAGCGCGATCAGCGGCAGGTAGGCGGCGATCACGTAGGCGGGGTGGGTGTCGCCCGCGGTGGCGATGACCAGCAGGCCGACGAGCTGGATGACGGCGACGCCCAGGTTGCCGCCGCCGGCGTTGAGGCCGAGTGCCCAGCCCTGGTGCCGCCGCGGGAAGAAGAGGGCGATGTTGGTGGTCGAGGAGGCGAAGTTGCCGCCTCCGACGCCCGCGGTCGCGGCGATGAGCAGGAACACCCACAGGGGCGTGCCGGGCCGCTGGACGAAGTACAGCGCCAGCAGGGCCGGTACGAACAGCAGGGCCGAGCTGAAGACGGTCCAGTCACGCCCGCCGAAGCGGGTCACGGCGTGGCTGTAGGGCAGGCGCAGCAGCGCGCCCACCAGGGTGGGGGTGACCACCAGCAGGAACTTCTCGCTCGGGGCGAAGCCCAGGCCGATGGCCGGGGACATGAACAGCACCAGGACCGACCACATGCTCCAGATCGAGAACCCGATGTGCTCGGAGAGGACGGACAGGACGAGGTTGCGTCGTGCGACGTGCTTGCCGGTGCGCTCCCAGAACTCCTCGTCCTCCGGATCCCAGTGCTCGATCCGGCGTCGGGAGGCGCGCAGTGCCGTCATCGGGGGCAACTCCTCGGCTGGGGACGGCGGCCCGGCGCGTGACGCCGGGCCGCCGTGCGGGGGGTGACGGGGGCGCGGGCCCACGGGGGGCGATGGGCCCACGCCCCGTGAGGGGGTGGCGCGGGGAGCGGGCCTACGCTCCCGCCCGCTCCACCTTCAGCAGCCGGGCCAGCTCCAGCCGCTTGATCTTGGTGGTGGCGGTCTGCGGCAGGTCGTCGAGCTTCCACTGCACGGGCTCGGCCATCTCGGGCAGACCGGCCACGGCCCGCTTCCAGGCCGTCAGGTCGAGCGGCTTGTCGTCGCGGGTGCACACCACGGGCAGGGGCCTGCCGTCCTCGTCCGGGACGATGATGACCTCCACGAGTTCCGGTATCCGGGCGAAGAGGGTGTCCTCGATCTCCAGGGTGCTGTCGATGCCCTCGATCTCGTCGACCTCCCGGTCCAGCAGGTGCAGGCAGCCCCACTTGGTGCGGTAGCCCAGGTCGCCCATGCGCCACCACTCGCCGTCGGCCTGCTTCTCCCAGCGTTCGTGCTCGCCGAGGTAGGTGACGATCCGCCCGTCGGAACGCACCTCGATGTAGCCGGGGTTGGACTTGGTGGGCTGCCTGCCGTCCCGGCTGACCACGCGGACGCCCGTCATGCCGGGGAACGGGGAGCCCACGCAGCGGCCGTCGGCGTCCGCGCCGCGCTTCTTCGAGTAGGTGCGTCCGGCGATCGGGCCCACCTCGCTCTGCCCGTACATCTGCACGAACTGCGGCGACTCGCGCCGTGACGCCTTGAGCATGAGGTGCACGGTGCGCGGGTGGATGGCGTCGAAGGTGCTGCTGAAGTACTTGACGTTGGCCAGCGGCCGGCGCGGGTCGTCGACCAGCACCTCCCAGCGCAGGAACGTGTTCGGGTGCGCCTCGATCAGGCCCGGCGGGGCCTGCCGGAACACCTCGGCGACGACCTCCGGGTCGTCGTCCCGCAGGATGATCATGGGGTGTCCCTGGAGGATCGTGATGGGCATGGCCGTGAACATCCGCGAGTGCACGAACGACACGTGGATGGCCACCGGCTCGCTGCGGCCCACCAGGGAGGCCACCGTGCCCTGGGGGCGGTAACGCGCCTGGAAGGTACGCCCGGTGTGCACCGCGAGCTTCGGCGTCCCGGTCGTGCCGGAGGTGTGGGTGACCAGCGTCGGGTGGTCCGGGGGCATGGTCACCGGCTCGACCCGGGCGGAGCCGGCCAGGGAGGCGAGTCCGACGGCTCCCTCGTGGCTGCCGGAGGCCAGGAGCACCTGCCGGGCCAGGCCGAAGATCTCGGCGGGCAGGTGGTGGTCCAGTTTGTCCTGGTCGGTCACCAGGTGCGGCCGGTCCACGCGGCGCACCAGCTCGCACACGGTGGCGCCGTCGAGCTTCGGGGACAGCAGTACCGGGACGGCTCCGATCCTGGCCGTGGAGCAGGCCAGCAGCGTGATGTCGAACCCGTTGGTCTTGTGGACGACCACGCGTTCCCCGGGCCGGACGCCGGCCGCCCACAGCCGGGAGGCCAGGTCGTCGACGAGGTCGGCGACCTCCGTCAGCGTCATGCGGCGCCCGCGCTCCGGAGCCACGTCGAGATCATGGTCGAGAATCACGGAATTCGCCGGGTACCGGGCCGCGGCCCGGTCGAACAGCGTGCCCAGTCGAATTCCCTTGTTTCCGATGCGCTGGAGAAACATCTGCCCACCCTCTCCTCCGCCGTGACTGCTCCTCAGCCGTGCGGCGGGCCGTGTGAATTCAGGCTCCCGTACGGGTCACCGGGGAATTGTCACCGCTTTTCGATGACGTCCTTGATGCGCTGCAGCGTGGCGTCGAGGTCCCGCTCGAGCTTGGCGGTCCAGTCGGCGATGAACCGCTTGCGGTCGTCCTCGTCCAGATCGGCGACGATCTTGTGGATGCCGGCGGTCGCCCGGCCCATGCGGAAGTGGTGGGTCAGCACGCAGCCGTCCTCCGCGGGCGCCATGTCGAAGCCCCAGATGCTCTCCTGGTCCTCGCGGGCGTGGCTGAGCATCATCCACCGGAAGGTGCGGCCGGGCTCGGCGGCGGTGATGCGGCACTCGGTGTGCCAGACACCGCGCACCAGGGGGGCCCAGGCGACGACGTCCTCGCTGCGGAGGTTCTCGCCCCGGAAGACGGCGCCGACGGTGGAGGGTTCGCCGGAGATCCAGGTGCCGCCGCGGCATTCGGGGCTCCATTCGGCGCTGCGCGGCAGATCGCTGACGACGGAGTAGACCTCGAGCGGGGTCGCGGAAATGTGAATGTCGGCCCTGAGGTCGAACAGCGGCGAGGTGTCGATGATTGACTGAGTCATGTGCAGAATTCTGTCGAGGGCGTCCGGCGCCGGTCAAAGAGCGGCTTTCTCATTTGTCAGGTCGGAATTCCCGCATTTCACCGGCGCCGTTCACCGCGGTCGGCTCAGCCCTCGGCGGCCACGCTCAGCACGAGTTTCCCGCGCACCTTGCCCTCTTCCAGCCGGCGGTGCGCCTCGGCGGCGTCGCTCAGGTGCAGCCGCTCGATCGCCCGGGGCCTCAGACTCCCGTCGGCGACCAGGCGGTTGATGGCACTGGCGGCCTCGGCGAGCTCCCCGGCGGTGGCGTGCGAGATGGCGAAGCCGTGGATCGAACGGTCCCTCAGATACAGCGGCCCCACGGGCAGTACGGGCCGGGAGCGCAGTCCGGCGAGCAGCACGATCCGGCCCCGCCCCGCGAGGAGGTCCACCGCGGTCTCCAGGTCGTTGGTGCCGGAGGCGTCGAGGTAGAGGTCGGCGCCCGCCGGGGCGGCGGCGCGGATGCGCCCGGGCACGTCGGGGTCCCGGTAGTCGACGACGTGGTCGGCGCCCAGACCGCGGCAGTGTCCGGCGTCCCGCGCGGAGGCCACGGCGATCACCCGGGCACCCGCGGCGGCGGCCATCACCACCAGGGCGCTGCCCACGTTCCCGCCCGCGCCGACCACGACGACGGTCTCGCCGGAGCGCAGCCGCCCGTGGGTGAACAGGCCGAGGTAGGCGGTCGCGGCCGGATGCGCCAGCGCCACGGTCTCGTACGGGTCCGCGCCGTCCGGCAGGCGGTACAGCCGGTCGACGGGCACCACCACGCGCTCGGCGGCGGCCCCTTGCCGGCCGTCGTGGCCGAGGCTGTTGCACCACACCCGGTCCCCGGGCCGGAACCGGTGGACGCCGGCGCCGACCGCGGCGACGGTGCCGGTGAGGTCCCGGCCTATGACGAAGGGGAAGGTGAGCGGGGTTCGCCAGGCACCCGAACGCACGAACGTGTCGACATGGTTGACGGAGACGGCCGTGACGTCCACCAGGACGTCGGTCGGCCCGGGTTCCGGCGTGGGCTGATCACCGTAACGGATGACGTCCGGGGATCCGAGCTGTTCAATGTAGGCAGCACGCATCATGGTCACGGATTCTGGCAAAACCGCCCGGCCCTCGTCCGCGAGCGGGCCGGACGCCGTCGCGGATCTGTCAGATCGGGACCGGGTCTGTCAGATCCGCCCCGTTCACACCAGGTTGAGCCGGGCCAGCTCCCGCCGGGAGCCGACGCCCAGCTTGGGGTAGGCCTTGTACAGGTGGTGCTCGACGGTCCTGCGACTGAGGAACAGCTGCGCGGCGATCTCCCGGCTGCTGTTGCCGTCGGCCGCCAGCCGGACCACCTGCAGTTCCTGCGGGGTCAGCCGGTCGAGGACGTTCTCCGCGGTCGCCTTGGCGCCCGTCGTCGCGTCACCCGCGGCGCGCAGCTCCGCCCGCGCCCGCTCCACCCAGGGCGCGGCACGCAGTCGTTCGAAGTGTTCCAGGGCCGACCGGAGCGAGTCACGGGCCTCGCTGCGCCGCCGGTCCCTGCGCAGCCATTCCCCGTACAGCAGCTCGGTGCGGGCCCGCTCGAAGGGCCGCCGGCCCTGCTCGTGCAGCCGGACCGCCTCCCGGAAGTCCTCCTCGCGCCCCTCCACCAGGGCCCGGCACCGGTGGGCCACCGCCCGGGCCCACGGCTGGTCACCGGCGCGCGCCCAGTCCTCGAAGGCGCGCATCGGCTGCTCGGCCCGTTCGTGCCGGCCGAGCCGTACCGCGGCCTCCACCTGGTCGGCGACCGTGGCCATGGCCATCGCCGTGTGGCGCTGCGGCCCCGGGCCGACGGCTGCCTCCAGCCGGTCGAGTGCCGCCTCGTAGTCGCCGCGGGCCAGCTCGAGCAGGCTCAGGGCGCTCTCGCCGGCCACCCTGCCGACGTCGGGCACGTCCAGCGTGAGGCTGCGGCAGCGCTGTTCGTCGCCCTCGATGGCCGCGATCCGCGCGGGAACGCCGTTGAGCCAGGCGACGCGCTCGCGCAGCCCGGTGTCGCGGGCGATCTCCATGGCCTCGGCCACCGACGCCTCGGCGTCGCGGTGCGCCCCGGCCAGCACCTGGCGTTCCGCGAGCAGGTGCAGGGCCTGGGGCAGGGCACCGATGAGGCCCTGCGCGCGGCAGCGGGCCACCTCCGCGGCGGCCAGTTCCATGGCCGCGGCGTCGTCCCCGAGCAGGACGGCGCTGTGCAGGGCGCGGGTGCGCGCCGCGTCCGAGCCGTCGTGGCCGGCGGCGACGGCGTCCTTCAGCAGGGGCAGTCCGCGGGCGTAGTCGTCCTCGACGAGGAAGGCCATGCCCTCCACCATGGGGTCGGCCTCCCCGAGGGACGCGAGTCGCCGGGCGGCCTCGCGTACCGAGTCCGCGTCGCCGGCGAACCAGCCGTACGTGGCACCGGTGCGCAGCATGACCGGGCCCGGACCGGACCCGGCGGCATGGGCCTGCCGCAGCAGCAGGCGGGCGGCCTCCCGCTGGTGTCCCGATTCGAACATGACGGCGGCCCGCACGGGGGCCAGCCGGGCCAGGTCCTCCGGCTCGGCCGTCGACTGCTCGGCCTGCTCGGCCAGGGCCCGGGCCTGGCCGGCGTGTCCGGCGTTCAGTGCGCAGGTGGCCGCGTCGGCGAGCCGGTGGACCTGTGCGCGGCGGTCGGGGGTGAGCCGGGCGGCCTGCTGGTGCAGGAGCGAGGCGGCGGCGTAGGCGCTGCGGTCGGCGGCCCGCTCGGCGGCGGCGACCAGTTCGGCCGCGACCCCGTCGTCGGGGGAGGTCGTCGCCAGCGGCAGGTGCCGGGCCCGGCAGTCCGGGTCCTCCGCCGCGTCGGCCAGCGCCTGGTGGACGGCGATCCGCCGGGCCAGCACGGCTCCCTGATAGGCGGCGGTCCCGATCAGTGGGTGGCGGAACACGACGGTGCTCTCGGTCACCTGGATCAGGCCCGCGCGCTCCGCGTCCTCCAGGTCCTCCAGGCCCACGCCGAGCGTACGGGCGGCCTTCATCTGCAGCGGCAGGTCGCCCCGCCCCTCGGCCGCGGCGAACAGCAGCGCCAGCCGCGTCTTCTCTGGGAGTCCGGCGATCTGGGTGCGGTACGACGACAGCACCCGGTCGGCGACCGTCACGGGGGTGAACCTGCCCGGGTCGTCGCGGCGGGCGGCCCCGAACTCGATGAGTGCCAGCGGGTTCCCGGCGGACTCGGCGATGACCTGGTCCCGCAGGGCAGGGGCCAGGCCGAGGTCGGCGAGGAGGCTCACCGCGTCGCCCGTGTCCAGCCGGGAGGGCCGCAGCTCGGTGAGGCCGGGCGCGGTGAACCCTTCCTCCCGGGTCGCGAACACCATGGCCACCTGCTCGGCGGCAAGCCGGCGGGCGGCGAAGAGCAGCGCGTCGGAGGTGGCTTGATCCAGCCACTGGGCGTCGTCCACCAGGCAGAGCAAGGGCCCCTGCTCGGCCAGGTCCGCCAGGAGCGTGAGCACGGCGAGCCCGGTCAGGAACCGGTCCTGCGTCCGGGTGCGCCCGGTCCCGAGCACCGCCCGCAGGGCCTCCGCCTGGGGTTCGGGCAATCCGTCCAGCCGGTCCTGCACCGGCCACAGCAGCTGCACCAGTCCGCCGAAGGCGAGGTCCGCCTCCGGCTCGACCCCGGTGACCCGCAGGACCCGCATGCCGGCGGCCGACGCCGACTCCCCCGCCCGGTCGAGCAGGGCGGTCTTCCCGATGCCCGCCTCACCGCGCAGGACCAGGGCACCGCTGCGTCCCTCGCGGGCCCGGGCGGCCAGATCCTCAAGTGCCGCCAGCTCGGTGGACCTGCCGTACAGCACGTAGGTGCCCCCACTCCCCGTGACGCGGCCCACCGGTAGGCAAGCCGTGCCGACATACGTATCCGGTTTCAGAAATCTTACTGATTCGGCGCGCCCGCCCCCCTTCCTACGGTGTGGAACAAGCCGGTTCCCCGATGGAGGAGATCGTGAGCCACCTTTTCGAACCGCTGCCCCTGGGAAAGCTGACGCTGCCCAACCGGCTCGTCATGGCGCCGATGACGCGCAGCCGGGCCAGGGACGGCGTGCAGACCCCGCTGGCAGCCGAGTACTACGCGCAGCGCGCCGCAGCGGGTCTCATCATCACCGAGGGCACGCAGCCCTGCGTGATCGGGCAGGGATACATCGACACGCCGGGCGTGCACACGCCCGAGCAGGTGGAGGCATGGCGCCGGGTGACCGACGCGGTGCATGACAAGCAGGGCCGGATCTTCGTGCAGGTCATGCACTCCGGCCGGATCGGGCACCCGAGCCTGTACCCGGACGGCGCGCTGCCCGTGGCGCCCTCGGCGGTGGCCTCCGGCGGCCGGATGTACACGCCGGAGGGCATGCTGGACCACCCGACGCCCCGGGCCATGGACCTGGAGGACATCGCCCGGGCGGTCGAGGACCACATCGCGGCCGCCAAGTGCGCGATGGACGCCGGGTTCGACGGTGTGGAACTGCACGGCGCCAACGGCTACCTGATCCACCAGTTCCTCGCCGACAACACCAACCTGCGCACCGATGCCTACGGCGGCAGCATCGGCAACCGCATCCGTTTCGCCGTCGAGGTCGCCCAGGCGGTCAGCGACGCGATCGGCCCCGAGCGGGTCGGCATCCGCCTCTCGCCCGCCAACACGACCAACGGCATCGAGGAGCGCGACCCGGCCGCGCTGTACGAGGCCCTCGTCCGCGCCCTGGCGCCGCTCAACCTGGCCTACGTCCACCTGATGGAGTTCGGCGGCCGTGACATCACGCAGCTGATCCGCAAGGAGTGGCCGGGTGTCCTGATCCTCAACCCGCACGCCACGGGTGAAGAGGCCGCGGTGACGCCCGAGGCCGCCGAGGCGGTCCTCGAGGAGGGCCTGTGCGACGCCGTGAGCATCGGCTCGCTGTGGCTCGCCAACCCCGACCTGCCCGAGCGGATCAAGGCCGGCGGCCCGTTCAACACGCCCGACCCGGAGACCTTCTACGGAGGCGACCACCGGGGTTACACCGACTACCCGACGCTGGACGGCTGACCGACCGGGCGGGCGGCGACGGGGCCGCGGGTGGGCGCCCGGCCCGCCCCGCCCCTGCCTCCCGCCCCGATCCCGGCTCCCTGGCCCGGCCGGCGCCTTCTCCCCCGAAGGGCTGCACGCCGGACCGGGCCAGGGTGGTCCAGCGACGACCGACCGCTCAGGGAGCACAGATGAGCAACTCACTCGCCGAGTCCGGCGCCCCGGGTCCCGCCGCGCCGGGCAGGAAACCTCGGACAACCGATGCCCGCGGCCCGTTCCACGGGGCCGCGGCCCTCTGGCTCGCCCTCATGGCCGGCCCGCTGTCCTTCGGCATCGCGGGGCCGGCCCTGGTCCTGGACGACGCCGCGAAGGACCTCGGCGTCTCGACCGGGTCCGCCACCTGGACGGTGACCGCGTTCGGCTGGGGCATAGCGGTCGGAACGCCCCTGCTGGCCGGGCTGCTGGACCGCCGCGGGGCGCGCAGCGCGCTCACCGTGTGCGGTCTGCTCGTCCTGCTGGGAGCGGGCCTGGTGGCCGGCATACCCGTCCTGCCGGTCCTCGTCCTGGGCACCGCCCTGATGGGGCTCGGCACGGCCGGCCTCACGGCCGCGGCCATGAGCCTCGCCGGCTCGCCCCGCGCCATGGGACTGGTCACCGCCTCGCTCGCCGTGGTCGGTTCGACGGCCCCACTGGCCGGTTCCCTCGTCAACGACGTGCTGTCCTGGCAGGCCACCCTGGCGCTGCCGGTGCTGAGTGCGGTGGCCGTGCCCTTCGCGGCGGCCCGCTGCGGGCACGGGGCGCCCGCAGGGCGGGAACCCTTCGACCCCCTGGGCGCGGTGCTGCTGACCGCGCTGGTCACCGCGCTCGTGTTCGTGCCGCACGAGCCGCTGGTGGCCGGGGTGTGCTCCGTCCTCGCCGCCGGACTGCTGGCGGCCCACGTGCGCGCACGGCCTCGGGGGTTCGTCCCCGCCGTCCTGGTCCGCAACCCGGGCTTCCTGGTCTCGGCGGGTCTCGCGCTGAGCCTGGCGGTGGTCAACTTCGGCATGATGTACGCGATTCCGGAGCGGCTGGAGGACCGCACGTCGTGGTCCACCAGTGAGATCGGTGTCGCCATGGTCTGGCCGCTGCTGCTGGGCGGTGCCCTGTCCTGGTTCGTGGTGGCGGTCTCGGCGCGGACGGGACGCCCCGTCGTGATCACCGCGCTGGTCGGTCTCGCCCTGGCGGGAGTGGCGCTGGCGCTCGCCGGCACCTCGGCCGCGGTCCTGCTGGCCGCCCAGGCCCTGACGTCGATCGCGGCCGCCTCGGGCCAGGGCGCGTTCGCGGTGCACGCCACCTCGGCCGTCCCCGACGACCAGCGCCCCCCGGCCATCGGCCTGTTCAACCTCGCCTATCTCCTCGGTGCGGCCTTCGGTCCCGCCATCGTCGCGCTCCTGGCGCTCTGACCGCCGGCGGCCCCGGACCGGGTGTGCCGTCACACCTCACAGGTGTGACGGCACACACCCCGTTTCCCAGAGCCTCTCTGCATGCGTCAACTGGCATAATCCCCACGGGGGTTCGTGAGGGGACAGCGAGCCGTGAGCCTGGTCGGCCGCCATCGGGGCGTCCGCAGGCCACCAGGTGACCGTGTGGGGGGAGAGGCTGTGGCTCTCGGTTCGCGGGCACGGCTCGCGGAATGGGCGCGGGTGTCCTCCCGTTGCACCGGAGAGGCTGTGGCCCGTGCGACTCGGCCGTCGTGCACCGTCACTGCCGGCGGTTGGGAAACGAGACACCGGAGGGCCTCGTGTCGCGGACGAAGGACGAAGCGGTGGCGGCTGTGCTGGCCCTGCTGGACCTGCTGGCCGGTGAAGGGTCGGCGAACCGCTTCGAAGCCGTGGTCGAGGAGGCGCGAAGACAGGGCGTGACCGGCGCCGACCTGCGCACGGTGGAGCGGATCAAACGTCTGGCCCTCGGCATCCAGGCCCGGCTCGAGCGTCGTCAGCAGTGGAGCGCCGCCCTGGCCACGCTCGTCGACACGGCCTCGGATCTGGCGAGTCCGCACACGGTCGAGGACACCCTCAAGATCATCACCCGCCGGGCGCGGCTGCTGCTCGGCGTCGACGTCTCCTGGGTCGCCCTGCCCGCCACCGACGACGCCGGGGCGCTCCGGCTGCACTCGCTCGACGGTCACGTCACGATGCTCAACACGCGGCTGCGATTACCGGAGGGAGCCGGGCTGGCGGCCGCCGTACTGGCACACCGCGCGCCGCTGTGGACCTCCGACTACCTGGCGGACGACAGTTTCCGGCACGCCGCCGAGCTCGATCAGTGGATCGGCGCCGAGGGACTGCACGCCGTGCTCGCCGTGCCGTTGAGCCGGGGCAGCGCCTCCGCCGGATCGCTGCACGTGGCGGACCGCAGCGTGCGCCACTTCTCCGCCGACGAGATAGCACTGGCGAACATGCTCGCCGAGATAGGCGGTGTGGCGCTGTCGCGGGCCGTCTTCCTGGACGAGACACTCGCGGAGTTGTCGGCCCTGCGGGAACGGCTGTCGCGCACCGAGGCGGAGCTGGCCGAGACACGCGGACTCACCGAGTCCCAGGGGACGCTGCTGGACCTGGTGCTCGACGGCTGCGACCCGCAGTTGCTGGTGGAGGAGTGCCACCGCAGACTGGGTGTTCCAGTGCTGCTGTGCGGCCCGCGCGGCACGACGATCGCCTCGGCCGGCGACCTGCCCGAGCGGGGCGAGGAGTTCGCCCGTGCCACGAAGGACGTCGGAGTCCTGCCGGATCCCCCGCCCGTCCCTCTGCAGGACGGCATCTGGTGCGTGCCGGTCCTCGCCGGCGGTCACCACCTGGGCGCCTTGTACGTCCAGGCCGGTCCGGCCCTGACCGGCGGCACCGCGGAACTGCTGCGGTACGCGGCGCGTCTGGTCGCGGTGCTGCTGTCCCTGCAGGAGGGCCAAGGCGCGGCGATGGACGGGCAGTTCCGGGACGAACTGCTCGAGGACCTGCTGATCAGTGTGCCCCGCCCCCGGGACCTGCTGGAGCGGCGCGCCCGCCGGCTGGGCATCGGTCTCGATCAGCCGCATGTCGTCGTGCTCGCCCGCCTCGAAGAGGGCGCGCAGGCACACGCGGTGACCCGGGCGTCGGCCTGCGCACGCCGCCTGAACGGGCTCCAGACGACGCACGAGGGCGACATCGTGCTGCTTCTGCCGGGCACCGACCCGGGCGCCGCCGCCCGGACGGTGCACGACGAGTTGTCGTCCCCGCCCGGCCGCCCGCCCACGGTCAGCGGCGCCGGACCCGTGTCGGACCCCGGTGCGGTCCTCCACGGGTACCGGGAGGCGGCACGCTGTCTCGACGCGATGACCGCCCTGGGCGCCACGGGAACCTCCGCCTCGACGCACGAGCTGGGGTTCCTGGGGCTGCTGCTGTCGGACGAGGTGGACGCCGACAGCTTCATCCAGAGCACCATAGGAGCCGTACTCGACTACGACGAGCAGCGGTTGACGGAACTGGTCCGCACCCTGGACGCCTACTTCGACACCGGTGGCAGTCCCACGTACGCGGCCGAGCAGCTGCATGTGCACCCCAACACCGTGGCCCGCCGGCTGGAGCGCATCAGCGAGCTGATCGGCTCCGACTGGCAGAGACCCGAACGCGCCCTGGAGATCCAGCTCGCGCTGCGGATGTCCCGGATACGGCGTGTGCTGCGGCAGCGCGACGAGTCGGCCGGGGATCAGGACGCATAGCCGAGTTCGGCGTCCTCGGCGTCGCCCAGGGTCGCCAGGACGTGCGCGGCGGACGCGAGGGTGACGTGCCGGTGCCAGCCGCGGTAGGAGCGTCCGGCGAAGTCGCGGATCCCCACCTGGTCGGCACCGCGGGCCAGATCCTGGTCGACCCGCTGGATCATCCCCCGCAGCCGCATCAGGGACGCGGTGGGAACCGACATCAGGTCGGTCAGCCACACCTCCCGCGGCCGGCGCCGGTCGTTGTTCCCCAACCCCAGCAGGAGCAGGTCACCGTGCCCGCGCCGGGTCCGCCGGCCCGAAGGGGTGGGGAGCGCCACCCGTACGGCTGTGACCAGCCCGGAGCACCTGACCGTCCCGCCGCCGTCACCCGGCCACACCACCGGCCGCTGCAGGCCCCGGGTCGCGCCCATGATCTGGCGCACCGGCCTGGGGGTGGTGTCGAACCCCTTCAGCGCGGGGTCCGTCACCGACATCCGCAGGGAGTCGTCCACCCTGAGCATCATCGGCAGACCCCGGTCGAGGAGGTGCGACACCGTCGGGACGACGTCACCGCCACGGGCGTCCATCACCAGGGGACGGGACGGCAGGCGCCATGCCACCGTCTCCAGGTAGGCCCGGAGCGCGCATTCACCGAGGGTCTCCGCCGAGGCGTCGTCCGGGATGGACGCGCGACGCCGACGGTCCTCCGCGCACCAGGCCGGGGAGAGCTGCAGGCGCCAGTTGACCGGCACGCTCGCCTCCTCACCGACCGCCCACACGCCCACGGCCTGCTGGGCGTTGAGCATCTGCCCGTGCTCGGGGAAGAAGCGCCGCTCCACTCCGACGGAGTGCCGTCCGGCCTTGGGGATGATCATGGGCCGCACCACCCATGCCTGTGGTGGGACCACACTGGCCGTGTACCGGGCCAGTGCCCGGCGCACCGGACCCCATTCCCAGCTGGAGTCGCTGATGAAGTGGTGCAGGCTCTGCTCCGTGGCCTGTCCCCCGGCGAGCGCGGCGATGTTGCGTATCGATTTGCGTCCCCTCACCTCCAGCAAACCACGTATGTACTCCATGCCCTTGCGACGTTGGTCGCTGCGGGGCAGGGAGGCGAACAGCAGTGAACACATCTCCGGCAGCGACACGTTGCACGGAGGTGCGTACGACGGCTCGTGCATGGTCGGACTCTGCGCTTGGTCAGGGCTCAGCGCGACCACACTCATGGACGGACCCTCCATCGGGAGTAGACGAAGACGATCCGAAGGGCTGCCCGTCCAATGTGCGGCAGGTGGGTTCCCCCTCCCAGGTACACGGAGCACAGGACTTGTGACGGACGGCGGTGGCCGGGCCACCATCGGGCGCCCTCTCCGCCGGCAGGCCCATCCGGAGGGCATGGTTCGGACGGTGTGCGGACCACCGCCCCGGTCGCCGCGACAACACACGGGAACCCGGAACAGGGTGACTTGACGAAGTAGCTTCGGCATCGGGCGCCGGGTAACGCACGCGCGCCACCATGGGTTTTCACGACGCGGCACACACGTCGGGAACCCCGGTGTGGTCCCGCTACCGAGGAGGACACCATGAGCGCTCACCCGGAACCACCCCCCGTCACCGTCTGGTCCGACCTGGGGTGTCCCTGGGCCACCCTCGCGCTGCACACGTTGCGCACCGCGGCCCGGGCCCGGGGGCAGGACCTCCTGATCGACCACCGGGCCTTCCCGCTGGAGTTGTTCAACCACCAGCCCACGCCCAAGTTCATCGTGGAGCCCGAGATCGTGGTGATCTCCGCACACCGTCCCGACCTGGGATGGCGCCTGTGGGCCGGCCGGGAGTACGACTACCCTTCGACGATGCTGCCCGCGATGGAAGCGGTCCAGGCCGCGAAGGACCCCTCCGTCGGTGGGCTGCGCGGCAGCGACGAACTGGACGCCGCGCTGCGTCACGCGTTCTACGTCGAGAGCCGCTGCCTCAGCATCCCCTCCGAGATCCTCGACGTCGCCGCAGGGTGTGAGCACGTCGACGAACGCGCCTTGGCCCGCGCGATCGAGCGGGGTGCCGGCCGCGCGGAGGTCTACGAGCAGTTCCGCGTCGCCCAGGGCCCGGACGTCCAGGGCAGCCCGCACCTGTTCGCGCCCGGAGGGTACGCGGCCCACAACCCGGGCGCACACGTCCGGTGGACGAGCGACCCCGACAAGGGGGGTGTGCCCCGCCTCGACCGCTACGACCCGTCGTGGGCCGAGGAACTGCTGGATCTGCTGGCGGAGGGGAGGCGGCCCACCGGTGCCTGAGCGGGACCTTCGCATCTCGTCCGCCGCGTACGACCGCCTGGCCGCGGCGGCCGCGGCCGAGGGAGTGACGGTGCGGGCCTACCTGGAGGGGTTGGCGGCGCGGATCGCGCGGGTGCCCGGACACCGTCTCCGTGCGGCCGGGCCGGAAGCGGACCTGCGGTTGGTGGCGCTGGGAATCGACGACCCCGGTGGCGCGGGGGCGGCGCGGTGCCCGGCCGGCTGAACTCCCGGCTCCCCAGAGCGGCTCAGTGGTCCGTACGAGCGGGCCGGGCGTGCCTCCGCTCAGGCGCTGTGGCTCATGCCGGCCTGCTTCACGAGCACGGCGCGGGTGTAGAGCAGGTGAAACCCCTGGCGTTGCACGTTCTGCTGGGATTTCGAGCCGGGTTGGGTCGTGACGACAGCGAGGTCGCAGCCCCCTGCGGCGGCGTCCGCGAGCCGGGCCGCCAGCAGGGCGCTCTGCACACCCCGGCGCCTGTGGGACGGTGCGGTGGCGGCTCCCGTCAGCTGAGCGATCCCGTCGGTCGTACGGAGGCTGGCGGCTCCCACCACCGCGCCCTCGTGCACCGCGCTGTACCGCCTCATGCCGGCGGCACTCACGAGATCACGGATCGCTGCGGCGATCACCTCGCGCGGGAACTCCTCATGCGAAGCGACCCCTTGTGTGTCAGGGTGCGCGAACCCGTTCGCGATGGCTTCGAGCCACTCCTCGAACTCCTCGTCGCCGCTGGTCCTGATCTCGATTCCCTCGGGTTGCCGGCGCCGGTGTTCACCGGACAGAGGGAACCCGAGGACGTTCTCGAAAGACGTGAGGCGATATCCACGTTCCGTCAGCCTGACAGCGATCTCCGGGTCGGCGAGGTGGGCCAGCTCCACCTGTACGGGAGCCCCTCGACGGGCGAAAGCCCTCTCGATCCCGTCGAGCAGGCCGTCGTCCGGTACGCCGCCGAATCCGAGCCCGGCGACCTTGTTCAGGGGCGAGTCGTCCTCGGCGAACGACGCCACTCCTCCCATGACGGGTTCGAGGAAGCCCGATCCCGTTCCGTTGCGGCGATGTGCGGCCGCGCTTCCGTTCGTGATGAGTTCCACTTCGGCCCGCTCGATGCGCGCGGCCAGTTCGACGTCACAGAAGAGGGGCTGTCCGGTCATGTCCACCGCGGAAGAGTACAGGCGACAGCGACCCGAGCCCATCGTTTTTCCCGCGCACCGGGCAGGCAGGGAGAAGGACGTCGGCCGGTCCTCACGCCCTCACGCGTCAGGGCGCCACACGTATCGGACGTCCGGCTCGCGCTCCTCGTTGCCGCGGCCGTCGGTCCACTCGCAGGCGACGAAGCCGTGCCGCTCGTAGAAACGGCGTGCCGACGCGTTGACCTGGAACGTCCACAACCGGAGGCCGGTGGGGCGGAGCCGCTTGGCGAGGTCCACGAGGCGGCTTCCGATACCCCGGCCCTGCCAGGCCGGATGGAGGTACAGCTGGTCCAGGTCCTCGTCGCCCAGCACCATCATCCCGACCACCGAACCCCGGACGGTCGCCACCCAGGTCTCCTCGCCGGGTACCAGGACGTCCCGCACCCAGGCCCGGACCTGGTCGTCCGTGTGCGCCCGGCGCACGTCCGGAAGCGCCGCCGCGAAGGAACGCAGCCACACGTCCGCCACCGCGGCTGCGTCGGAGCCGGCCGCACGGCGAACGACGACGTCGTTGATCTCCACGGCGACGCATGCTCGCAGAGAACCGACGCCGGCGCCTCGGAATTTCTCCACGGCGCTCGGCGGCGCCCGGGCTCACGGGCGGGTCGTCGCCCTCGCGCACGACGAGCCGCCCGCGGGCCGGCGCACGGTGCGTCAGTCCGTCGAGAGCGCCTGGAGCAGGTCACCGACCTTCGGGTCCGGCAGTGCCCGGGCGACGTCCGCCTGGGCGACCACGCCGACCAGGCGGTGGCCGTCGATGACGGGCAGACGGCGGACCTTGTGCTCGGTCATGGTGCGCAGGATCTCCGCGGCGTCGTCGTCGGCACCGATCGTGACCGCCTCGCCCTGAGCCAGGTCCCCCGCCTTGACCTGGGCAGGGTCCTTGCCGACGCCGAGCACCTTCACCACGACGTCCCGGTCGGTCAGCATGCCCTTGAGCTTGTCGTCCGTGCCGCAGATCGGCAGGGCTCCGACGCCCAGCTCGGTCATCTTCCTGGCGGCGTCGAGCACGCTCTCCTCGGCGCCGACGCACTCGGCACTCTCGGTCATGATCTCGCGGGCCGTCGTCATGAGGCACTCTCCTCGGTCCTGGTGAACGAAGGGCTGCAAGCAGCCCGGGCGCGATCATGAGTGCCCCGTCCGCCCGGGGGCTAACACCCCGAACCCCGGCCGCTGGTGCTCTCCCGCACGAGCAACCTGTGTGCCGCCGTCACTTCCCGCGGAAGCGGGCGGCTGCCCGTGTGCCGGGAACCGTAGATCTGTTGCTCCAGCATCTCGACGGCGACGCGGGCGAGTTGTTCCTTGTCCGGGGAGACGGTGGTCAGCGTCGGCGTGCTGTAGCGGCCGTCCTCGATGTCGTCGAAGCCCGCGAGCGCCACGTCCTGGGGGATGCGCAGGCCCTGGGCGAGTGCGGTGCGCTGGGCGCCGAGTGCCAGGAGGTCGTTGAAGCAGAAGACCGCCTGCGGCGGTTCGTCCAGGGCCAGGAGCCGCGCCATGACCTGCGCGCCGTCCCTGCGGTGGTAGGAGTCGGTCGGCGGTGCGAGCGCTTCGTCGTAGGGCAGTCCGGCTGAGGCAAGTGCCTCCTTGTAACCGGCCAGCCGCAGGTGGGCCGTGTTGGCGTTCGGGCTGGTCTGACGCCCGATCGCGGCGATGCGGGTGTGCCCGAGCGACAGCAGGTGCTCGGTCACCTCCCTCGCCGCGCGCATGTTGTCGATGGCGACGTGGTGGGTCGGGCCCTCGAAGATCCGCTCGCCGAGCAGGACCAGCGCGGTGGAGTCGTCGCGGTCGGCCAGCTCGTCGCGCCCGACCGTGATCGGGCTGAAGATCAGGCCGTCGATGCGCTGCTCACGGATCCCTTCGAGGACCTGCCGTTCGCGTTCCGGCCGCCCGTCCGTCTGCTCGATGACGACGGTCCAGCCCCGCTCGGTCGCCGCGTCGATGACGAAACGGGTCAGTTCCGCGAAGTACGGTGCGTCGAGTTCGGGCAGGGCGAGGGCGACCACACCCGTGCGTCCCTGGCGCAGGTTGCGGGCGGACAGGTTGGGGCGGTAGTCCAGTTCCGCCAGGGCGCGTTCGACCTTCTCCCGGGTCGGTGGGGCGACGTAGGTGTAGCCGTTCACCACGTTCGACACGGTCTTCACCGAGACTCCGGCCAGGGCTGCGACGTCCTTGAGACTGGCTGCCACCAGATCACCTCCACTGCGCCTCCCGGCGCTTTCACTCACGCGGCGAGCACCACCCTGGCACAGGGGTTGATCGCTGCGGTCACCGTTCGCCCCGCCGCAGTCACGGCCACGATTCGAGCAACTGTCGTCCGACCACTTTACGACGCTGTTTCAACGATGTAATCGTACTCCCACAAGCGACGCACCGATGGCGTGCGTGTGCCGTGGTCGCTCCGTTCCGCCCCTGTCCGCGGCGGCGGTACGGGCGGCGGCCGCAGCCGGCTTCCCCTCCGTCGCACCCCCGGGAGTTCCCCCGCATGGTCACAGCCCGACTCACTCTGGACCCGGCCTTCGAGGTCGGCACCGTCGACCGCAGGCTGTTCGGCTCCTTCGTGGAGCACATGGGCCGGTGCGTCTACACAGGTGTCTTCGAGCCGGGGCATCCGGCCGCCGACGAGGACGGCTTCCGCACCGACGTCCTGGGTCTCGTGCGGGAACTGGGTGTCACCACCGTGCGCTACCCGGGCGGCAACTTCGTCTCCCGTTACCGCTGGGAGGACGGGGTCGGACCGGTGTCCGAGCGGCCCCGGCGGCTGGATCTCGCGTGGCGGAGCCTGGAGAGCAACGCCTTCGGGCTCAACGAGTTCATGGCGTGGGCCGGCAAGGCCGGAGTCGAGCCGATGATGGCCCTCAACCTGGGCACCCGCGGCGTCGCCGAGGCGCTCGACCTGCTGGAGTACACCAACTACCCGCAGGGCACCGCCCTGTCCGACCTGCGCCGCTCGCACGGCGTGGACCGGCCGCACGACGTGCGCATGTGGTGCCTGGGCAACGAGCTCGACGGCCCTTGGCAGATGGGCCACAAGACCGCGCACGAGTACGGGCGCCTGGCGGCGGAGACCGCCCGCGCCATGAAGCGTTTCGACCCGGATCTGCAACTGGTCGCCTGCGGCAGCTCCAACGCCTACATCGACACCTTCGCCGCGTGGGAGGCGACGGTGCTGGAGCACACCTACGAGTTCGTCGACTACATCTCGCTGCACGCCTACTACCAGCCGGAGAACGGTGACGTCGACTCGTTCCTGGCCAGCGGCGAGGAGATGGACCGCATGATCGCCGCGATCACCGCGACCGCGGACCACGTGGGAGCACGGGTACGCAGCGACAAGAAGATCAAGCTGTCCTTCGACGAGTGGAACGTCTGGTACCAGCACCGCTTCGGCGGCGAGTCCTCCCTGCCCTGGCGCGAAGCGCCCGAGCTGATCGAGGACGTCTACGACGTGACCGACGCCGTCGTCGTGGGCAGCCTGCTGATCACCCTGCTCCGGCACGCCGATCGCGTGGGAGCCGCCTGCCAGGCGCAGCTCGCCAACGTCATCGCCCCGATCATGACCCGGCCCGGTGGTCCCGCGTGGCGCCAGACCATCTTCCACCCCTTCGCCCGCACGGCCCGCCACGCCCGCGGCACCGTGCTGCGCGTGGAGCCGGACTCCCCGCTCGTCGACACGGCCAAGTACGGCCCCGTTCCCGCCCTGTGGGCGACCGCCACCCACGACGAGGACAGCGGTGAGGTCGTGCTCTTCGCGGTCAACCGCAGTGCCCGGGAGGAACTGGCCCTCTCCGTCGATCTGCGCGCGTTCCCCCGGCACCGCGTCGCCGAGCACGTCATCCTGCACGACGCGGACCGAGCGGCGGCCAACACCGAGGCCGCCCCCGACCGGGTCCGGCCGCGGGACGTCAGCGGCACCAAGATCGACGACCACGTCCTCAGCGCGGATCTCCCCCCGGTGAGCTGGAGCATGATCCGCCTCTCCGCGGCCTGAGCCCTCCGGGGCACCGCCGCTCCCACGCCATCTCATTCCCACCCCAGGAGCAGGAAATGACGCACAGCACCGCTTCCCCCTCGTCCCCCGTCCACCGCAGAACGTTCCTCGGCGCGGCCGCCGGTGTCACGGCGGCCGGTGTCCTCACGGCGTGCGGCGGGGGCACCAAGGTGGGTGCCGGGCAGAACGGCACCGACGACGCCCCCGCCTTCAGCGGCGACGAGTACAAGGGCCCCGAGGTCACCCTGGAGTACTGGAACGGCTTCACCGGCGGCGACGGCCCGCACATGCAGGCCATGCTCGCCTCGTTCAACAAGAAGTACGAGGGCCGCATCACCGTCAAGAACACCACCCGGCGCTGGGAGGACCTCTACCCGGCGATGCCCACCGCCATCAGCGCGGGCAAGGGCCCGGACATCGCCGTGATCCACAACGACCAGATCGCCACGTTCGCCGTGCGCGGCACGCTCATGCCGCTGGACGACGTCGTCTCCGCCCTGAAGCTGAGCGAGTCCGACTTCATCCCGGCGGTGTGGCAGGCCGGCATCTACGACGGCAAGCGCTACAGCGTCCCCCTCGACGTGCACTGCCTGGCCGACTACTGGAATGCGCGGCACCTGACCCGGGCCGGGCTGGACAAGGCCCCGGACGACCGCGCCGGTTACGAGGAGGCGCTCGAGGAACTGAAGTCCGCCGGCATCGCCCAGCCGTTCTGGATGCCCAACAAGTGGCCGGCGCACCTGATGTTCATGAGCCTGCTGTGGCAGTTCGGCGGGGAGTTGTACGACGAGGAGGGCACCGAGGCCCTGTGGGGTTCGGACGCGGGCGAGGAGGCGCTGGCCTGGATGACCGAGCAGATCCGCAAGGGTTACAGCCCCGCACAGGTCGCGCAGGACTCCCAGTACAACGCCTTCAAGAACGACAAGGTCAGCTTCACCTGGGACGGCATCTGGCAGATCAACGACCTCAAGTCGACCGCAGGGAGGATCAAGTGGAACATGTCGTCCCTGCCCACGATCGGATCCACGCCCGCGGTGTGGACGGCCAGCCACAACTTCGTCCTGACGTCCCAGGCCGGGCGGGACAAGAACAAGGTGCAGGCCGCGAAGTTCTTCATCGACTACATGAGTGAGCGCTCCACGGAGTGGGCTCGAGCCGGCATGATCCCGGCCCGCAACAGCGTCCGCGCCACTCCCGAGGTGTCCCGTCTGCCGCAGACCCCGCTCGCCCGCGACGTCGACGTCTTCCGCTTCCTGCCGGCCCTCCCCGGTCTGGGCGACGTGCAGAGCAAGGCACTCGAACTGGCCGTCCAGAAGGCCGTTCTGGGCCAGCAGTCGCCGGGCGACGCACTGGCCGACGGGGTGAAGACCGCCAACAAGATCCTGGCCGACAACAAGCAGAAGTACGCGAAGTGAGGCGATCCCGGTGCGACGGCTGACCACCCCGTCCGCCACGAAGGACCCGCGAGCGCGGGACGCGGACCCCACCGCGGTCCGGGCCGTCCCACGCTCCTACCAGTGGTGGACACCCTATGTGTTCATGGCACCGTACCTGGTGCTCTTCCTCACCTTCGTGGTGATCCCCATCGGCTACGGACTGTGGATCAGCCTGCACCAATGGGACATCAACCTGCCCGCCAAGCCCTTCGTGGGACTCGACAACTACCGGGAGTTGTTCGACCCGGGCAGTGTGGACGCGCCTCGCTTCTGGCAGGCCATGCGCGCCACGGGCATCTTCACCCTGCTCTCGACGCCCCTGCTGCTGATCGTGCCGTTGTTCACCGCCCTGCTCATGAACGGCAGGTTCCGCGGCCGCAACCTCTACCGGGCCGTCTACTTCGCTCCGTACGTCCTCGGTGTCGCCGTCGTCGGCCTCCTGTGGCGGTTCCTGCTCGACGGCAACATCGGCCTGGTCAACCATTACCTGGGGCTGCTCGGTCTGCCCGACGACATCCAGTGGACGACCGACACCCCGGCCGCCTGGTGGGCCCTGGTCCTGGTCACCGTGTGGTGGACGCTCGGCTTCAACTCCGTGATCTACCTGGCCGGTCTGCAGGACATCCCGGCCGAACTCTACGAGTCCGCCAAGGTCGACGGGGCCGGCGCCTGGCAGCGCTTCCGGCACGTCACACTCCCCGGGCTGCGGCCGGTCGCGTTGTTCGTCGTGAACTCCACACTGCTGGCCTCGGCCAACATGTTCGGCCAGTCCTACATCATCACCGGCGGGGCTCCCGCCGACGAGACCAAGACCGCCATCTTCCTCATCGCGGAGACGGGTCTGCGGCGCTTCGAGATGGGGTCGGCGTCCGCCATGAGCTTCATCCTGGCGCTCGCCCTGATGGCGGCCAGCGCGGTGGTCTTCCGTGTCTTCCGCGAACGTCAGGAGGGACGATGACCCACACGCAGACCAAGCAGTGGCGGCCGACCGGACACGCCGTCTCCGACGGGCGGAGCCGGGCGGGAGGGCCGCCCCCCGGGGCCACGCGGCGTCTGCGCCGTTCCCTGCTCCACCTGGTCCTGGCCGTCGTGGCGGCGCTCTACCTGAGCCCGCTCGCGTACATGGTGGTCACCTCCTTCAAGACCGGGGAGGCCGCCGGGTCCACGGATCCGCAGTGGTTCCCCTCCCCCGCCACGCTGCAGGCCTACCGGGAGATCCTCACCGCCACCGACAGCCCGGTCCTGCGGTGGCTCGCCAACAGCGTCCTCGCCGCCGCCGCACACGCGGCCCTGGTCCTGGTCACCGCGACCCCGGCCGCCTACGCCCTGGCGCGGATGCGGTTCAGGGGCAGGACGGTGTTCTTCACCTCGATCGTCGCGACGCTGTTCGTGCCGCCCATGGTCCTGCTCATCCCGAACTTCCTGATCGTCAACGAGCTGGCCTGGGTGGACAGTCTGCCCGCGGTGATCGTCCCGGGTGCGGCCGGCGCGTTCGGGGTGTTCTTCCTCCGCCAGTTCTTCCTCACCGTGCCGGCCGAACTGGAGGAGGCCGCGGAGCTCGACGGCTGCAACCGGTGGCAGATCTTCGTCAAGGTGGTCCTGCCCCTGTCCAAACCCGCGTTGACCACGCTCGGCATGCTGTCGTTCCTCGCCAACTGGAACGACTTCCTGTGGCCGCTGTACGTGCTGCTCAGCCCCGAGTCGCTCACCCTGCCCGCGGGCCTGGCCAACTTCCAGAACGCCAACAGCATCCACTACGACCTGCTGATGGCCGGGGCCGTGATCGCCAGCGTGCCCGTCCTGCTGCTGTACGTCGTGGCCCAGCGCTGGGTCATCGAGGGCGTCTCCCGGTCGGGCCTCAAGGGCTGAGGGCCGGAAGCCGACCGCACGGCGGTCGTGGGACAGGGGCCGCGGTCCGCCGAGCCGGCTGTCCGCGCCCCTGTTCCACCTCCTCCACGTCGACGGCGAGTTGTCTCCGTTGACCGCGCCGCACCCCTCGTGCGGTCTTCGGACCGCCCCCGCGGCCGCGAGTGGTCACTCGACAGCAGGCCGGACGCGGTGGGGGTCGGCTGCTGGCAGCAGGTGCGCGACCACTTCGGCGCGGGCCGCGCGAACCGGACGTACCGGGCCTGTGGGGTCACCGCCGCCGCTTCCCACCGCTCCCCCGTCGAAATCGCCTCCATGGGTCTTTGAGTCCCGGAACCTCCAGGTCACCCGGCCGGAGCGCGCACGAGCAGCCCACACGGCCGTACCGCCGGCGCGGCTCAGTCCTGCGCCTCCTCCTCGAGGCGGGCAAGACCCTGCTCCCAGCGTCGTCGGCGCTCGTCCGCGGTCTGGTCCCACCAGGGGGCGCCCCGTTCACCCAGCGCGATCTTCGCCTGGTTCACGCGTGCGCGCGCCGTCCGCTCGGCGTGCGCGTCCGCGGCGCTCGTGGCCGAGCGCACCGCGCGACGGGCCGACATGAGGTGACGGCGAAGACGCGCGGCGATCTCCTCGGGGATCGCCGGATCGGTGGCCCGCCATCTCCTCCCCCCGACGACGACGAAGTGCCCGTCCGGAGTCCGCTCCGGTGACCGCTGTGGTTCCACGCGGACGATTCTGCCCCCTCGGCGCGCGGACGGCCGGCCGCCGCCCGGCCGTTTCGGGCACACGCCACTGCGGCGGTATCCGCACCCGGGGCTGCGGCGGCGTGGCACAGTGGCGGTATGTGTGGCCGCTATACCTCCACCCGTGCCCCCGAGGACCTCACCAAGCTCTTCGACGTCACCGACTGGCGCCCCGAGGAGACGCTCGCTCCCAGCTGGAACGTCGCGCCGACCGACCAGGTCTACGCGGTGCTCGAGCGTGCCGCGCGGGACGGGGAGCACGAGGTCCGGCGAGAGCTGCGGGCGCTCAGGTGGGGTCTGGTGCCGTCGTGGGCGAAGGACCCGAAGGCGGGTGCCCGGATGATCAACGCCCGGGTCGAGAGCGTGCACGAGAAGCCCGCCTACCGGCGTGCCTTCGCCAAGCGGCGCTGTCTGCTGCCCGCCGACGGCTTCTACGAATGGGAGCAGGTGAAGGACGAGGCGACGGGCAGGACCCGCAAGCAGCCGTACTTCATCCACCCCGCCGACGGGCAGGTGATGGCCATGGCGGGCCTGTACGAGTACTGGCGCAACCCCGATGTCCGGAACGACGACGATCCGGACGCCTGGCTCATGACCTGCACGATCATCACCACCGAGGCCACCGACGCGGCCGGCCGGGTGCACCCGCGCATGCCCCTCGCCCTCCGTCCGGAACACTACGCGGCCTGGCTCGACCCCGGCCACCAGGACACCGAGGACCTGCGCGAGCTGCTCACCCGGCCCGCGGACGGGAACCTGCGGGCGCGCCCCGTCTCCACGGCGGTCAACAACGTCCGCAACGACGGAGCGCATCTCGTGGACGCGGTGGACTGAGGACGCCTCCGGCCGTGCTGCGAGCCGACGGGGAGCCGGAGCAGGGGCGGCAGGGCCGGACCAGTCAGTGCAGCGGGGCCGCCGCGCGGCCGGTCCTGTGGACCGGTCACCGGGTCTGATCGCGCAGGTACTCCGTCAGTGCCGTGCCCGGCCGGAACGTGACCGTGCCGTCGTCCGCCCGGAAGCTGCCGAAGCTTCCCAGGGTGACGGTCTCCTGCGCCTTGAGCGCCTCGGCGATGGCACCCGCCTGCTCGACCGTGCCGAAGAGCAGATCCAGGATCCGGCCGATGTCGTCCGTGTCGAGCGGCCCGCCGTCCGGGGCATCGGCGGCACGTCGAGCGGTCATCTGGCTGAGCTGCGACTTGTCCACGATCACGTTCCCGTCGCGGTATGAGGGCGGTGCTCCGACGCTTCCACGATCGCGGCAGGCCGGACCGGGCGCATCTCCGGACCGCGTGAGCCACGAGGCGCCAGCCGGTCCCCAACCGACACATATGCGTGCGCATAATTTGCCACCACCCGTTAACCGCGTCCGCATGTATGCTCGACTCTCATGAAGGCCATCACACTCACGCAGTACGGAACCGGCGACGATCTCGAACTGACCGAGCAGCCACGGCCCAAGGTCGCACCCGGTGAGGTTCTCATCCGGGTGAAGGCCGCCGGTGTGAACCCGGTGGACTGGAAGCTCGCCGGGGGCGCCCTGGACTCCCTGATGGAGACCCGCTTCCCCCTGATCCCCGGCTGGGACGTCGCCGGTGTCGTGGAGCAAGTCGGCTTCGACGTGAGCGAGTTCACCGAGGGGGACGAGGTCTTCGGCTACATCCGCAAGGACACCGCACAGCTCGGCGCCTACGCGGAGGAGGTGTCGGCCCATGTCCGCATGCTGGCGCCCAAGCCGGCCTCGCTGTCCTGGGAGGAGGCGGCCGGCATGCCGCTCGCGGGGCTGACGGCCCTGCAGTGCCTGGACCGTGTCGGAGTGCGCGACGGCTGGACCGTCCTCGTGCACGCCGCGGCCGGTGGGGTGGGGGTGCTCGGCGCCCAACTGGCCGTGGCCCGCGGGGCCCGGGTCATCGGAACGGCCGGCGAACACAACCACGAGTTCCTGCGCGGTCTGGGCATCGAGCCGGTGACGTACGGGGAGGGCCTGGCGGAGCGCGTGGCCGCGCTGGCTCCCGAGGGCATCGACGCCGCCCTCGACTTCGTGGGCGGGGAGGCCGTGGAGGTGTCTTTGGGCCTGCTCGACGATCCGCGCCGACTGGCCTCGATCGTCGACCCGGCCGTCGCCGCCCACGGAGGCCACTACGTGTGGGTGCGGCCCGATTCCGCGCAGCTGAGCGAGCTGGGCCGGTTGGCCGGTGAGGGGCGCCTGACCGTCCCGGTCGCCAGGGTCCTCCCGCTGGCGGACGCCGCCGAGGCCTGGCGGCTCAGCAGGGAAGGGCGCACCCGGGGCAAGTTGGTGCTCTCCGTCGGCACCGGCTGACCTCTCGTCCGCGGCGCCGCCCGGCGGGACCCTCCCGGCGGGCGCGCCCACCGCGGCGGGGCGGAGCGGGGCCGGTGGGCAAGCGGACCCGGGCGGCCGAGCGGGCCGGAGGGCCGGGTGGGCCCGACGTCCGCGCGGGAGATCACCGCGGCTGCCTGCGCCCCGGCTCGTCACCTGGCGTGTGCCGGCTTCTTGCCGTGCTGCTTCGATCGCGCGTGCGCCGGCGGCCGGCCCTGGCCCTTGGTCTTTCCCGTCGCGGCCTTCTCGCCCCGGGGCCGCTCGGGCGTACCGGACGCCGGGGAGAGCCGGTCGGCCTGCTCCGAGCCGGAGGAGGGTGCGTCAGCGGCACGCGTGGGGGCGGGGTCGCGCGCCGGACGGGCGGAAACGGAAGGACTGGCCGAAGGCGGCGTCGCCGACGCGGAGGACGTGTCCTCGTGGCGCACGGCGGAGTCCCGAGGCCGTGACGAGCCGTCCCGGCCGGGGGCCGACGGAGCCGCCTCCCCGGCGGCGTCGTGGTGCGAGAAGCCGTCGGCCATCACCACTCCGGCCGCGACCACGGCGGCAAGTGCGGCCGCCACACCACCGGTTCGCAGACGGCCGCGCCTGGAAGCGGACCGGGACTGCGCGTCGGCAGCGTCGGGTGAGGCGATCGGGGCCAAGTGTGCCTGCACCGCCGGCGACAGGTTCCGGTGGGTGCCGTCCGCCTGATCCGCGACCGTGGGAGGCACGACACTCAGCGCGCGCCGCGGAGCGGACGCGACCGGGCGTGCCGCGTCCGCTCCGGCGAGACGGGCCAGCGCCTGGGAACTCTCGTCCGCGGTGGGCCGGTCGTGCTCCTCCAGGCTCGTCATGCGCCCGAGGAGGCTCGCGAAGGCACCGGGCAGGAAGTCCGGGATCGCGGGTGGGCGGTGCAGGCGCGCTATGGCGGCTTCCAGGGGGCCGCCGTCGTACTCGAGTCGGCCGGTGAGGCATTCCAGGAGGACCAGGCCGAGGGCGTAGATGTCGGCGGGCTGTCCGACGGGTCGGCCCAGTACCTGTTCGGGCGAGAGATAGGCCGCTGTTCCGGTCAGGGTGCCGGTGGCGGTGCGGGTGGTCGCGTCCAACAGCCGGGAGATGCCGAAGTCCGTCAGGTGCGGCCGTCCCGCGGGGTCCAGGAGGATGTTGGACGGCTTGACGTCCCGGTGGACGATGCCCGCCTGGTGGGCATGGGCCAGGGCGTCGGCCAGTGCCGCACCGAGTCCGGCCACGGCCTGGCAGGTCAACGGCCCCTCGGCGATGCGCGACTTCAGGGTGGGCCCGTCGATCAGCTGCATGACGAGGAAGGCCTCGCCGTCGTGGCGTCCGGCGTCGAAGGCGGTCACCAGCCCCGGATGCTGCAACCGGGCCAGGATGACGGCCTCGCTGCGGAGGGCCTCCTCGGTGTCGAAGCCGGTTCCGGCGCGGAAGACCTTCACGGCGACCGGCCTGCGCAGCCGCAGGTCGAACCCGCGGTGGACGTCCGCCGCGCCGCCCGAACCGATCAGCGCGTCCAGACGGTAGCGGCCCGCCAGAATCCGGGCGCATCCCCGCAACACCCGTGCGCCCCGTACCTCGCGCAACCCCACCTCGATCTCCCCACCGCGCCCGCGCGCACCGCTCGCCCACCCGTCACCGACGGATCACCGAACGCGGGTACCCCGCCGGTGCCCGCTTGCACACGACACCCCGCGGGGCTGCCCGGTACGGCGGGCCGGCGGGGCGGTTCAGGCCGGCAGGGCGTCGTCGACGGTGCCGTACAGCGGCAGCACGGTCGTCAGGCGGGTGAGTTCGAGGATGCGCAGGACCTCGGGCTGCAGCCCGGTCAGCCCGAAGCGACGACCCGCGTCGGTGCGGCTGCGGTGCAGGGCGACGAACGCACCGAGGGCGCTGGAGTCGCAGAAGTCGACCTGGCTGAGGTCGAGGACGAGCAGGGGGGCCTCCTGCATCTCCTTGGTGCCCAGATGCCCGAGCAGTTGGGGGGTGGTGTGGTAGTCGATGGGGCCGGTGACGGCGACGACCGCGTGCCGCGGGCCACGATGGGAGACGAGGGTCAGGGAGGGCCCGGTCGGGAGCAGACCGCCTGAGTCGGCCGGTGACGGGCTGCCGGGCTCGGGCGCCGGGGGTTCCTGGGACGGGGTCATCGGGGGCGGCTTTCCGGTGGAGTGGGCGGGCAGGGCGGTCGGTCGTTCGTGCTGCGGCCGGTGAACCGGGCCGGGGCGGTCGTCATGCGGTGGCGACCTCCACCCAGACGACTTTGCCGCCGTCGATCGGGCGGGTGCCCCAGCGAGTCGCCAAGGCGTCCACCAGGAATATGCCACGGTGCCCGAACTCCCCCGGACTGGAGACGATCAGACGCGGTTCCTCGGCACTGCTGTCCGTCACCTCGAGGACGACGCGGTCGCCGCTGCGCCGCAGTTCGACGCGCATGGCGGTCCTGGCGTGGCGTACGGCGTTGGCCACCAGTTCGTCCGCGATGAGCATGAGGTCGTTGGCGAGGTGGGGCAGCCCCCAGGCGCGCATGGTCTGCGCCGCGAGGTCCCGGGCCTCGGGAACCGCGCCGGAGACCGGCGGGTAGTCACGTACGACCGACACCACCCGGTGGGCGGGGTCCTCCGGCCGGTAGAGGTACAGCATGGCGATGTCGTCGTCGTGCTGCCCGTCGGCCAGCGCTTCCAGCCAGGAGTCGCAGTCCGCCTCGATCTCACCCACCGGGCCGGCCAGGAGTTCACCGAGCTGCCGCAGTCCCTCGTCGATGGACCGTCCTCGGCGCTCGACCAGGCCGTCGGTGTAGAGCAGCAGCCGGGCGCCGGATTCCAGGCGGGCTTCCGTCTGGGCGTACTGCCGTCGTCCCACGCCCAGGGGCGGCCCCACCTGCTCGTCGAGGAACCGTACGCCGCCGCGCGGATCGCGCAGAGCGGGCGGCAGATGACCGGCCACGGCCGCACGCAGGTGGGTGCGGTCACGGTCCAGCAGGGCGTAGGCGCAGGTGACGATGGAGCCGGGCGCGATGTCGTCGACCAGGACGCTCAGGTGCTCCAGGACCTCGCTGGGGGTGAGGGCGAGGTGGGCGTAGGCGCGGCAGGCCGTGCGGATCTGTCCCATCACGGCGGCCGCTTTCACCCCCTTGCCCATGACGTCGCCGACCACCAGGGCGACTTCGCCGTCGCGCAGCGGTATGAGGTCCACCCAGTCGCCGCCCGCGCCGCGGCTGCGGGCCGCCGGGAGGTAACGCGACGTGATGGCGATGCCGTCCACCTGGGGCAGGCGCGGCAGCAGGTGTTGCTGCAGTTCCATCGCCGCCTCCCGCTCCTGGCGGTAGCTCTGCGCGTTCTGCAGGGCCACCGCGGTCTGCGCGGCGACGCCCGTGACCAGGCGCTCGTGGCGCCTGGTGAACCTTCCGGGCTCGGCGTGCCCGAAGAAGAAGCCGCCGAGCACGGTGCCACGGGAGACCACGGGCACGGCGAGGTAACTGCGGACCGGCAGATGCCCTTCCGGCATGCCGTGGTGCGGCGCGTTGTGCCCGTATCGGGGGTCCGCGGTGATGTCGTCCGACCGCACGATCCCGAGGCCGCGGAACGTCTGCTCGAACACCTGGGTGTTGCGCGGCATGGGGAACTTGTCGAACTCCGACCGGTCCACTCCGGAGATGACGTAGAGCAGGTACGACTCGCCGGTCTCACCGAGGACGTTGTAGAAGAAGGCGCCGAACTCCGCCCCGGCCAGGCGGGTCGCGGTGTCGACCGCCCGCTGGACCAGTGCGTCGAGGTCCAGCTCCGCGGCGAGCGTGCTGCCGATCTCCTGCAGGAGTTCCACGATGGCCGCTTCCTCGCGCAGTTGACTCTCGCGCTGCTGAAGCTCTTGCTGGGAGCGGCGCAACCGGGCCTCGGTGGTGCGCAGTTCGGCCACGGCGGTCTGCAGGTGGGCGGCCCGCTCGGCCACTGTGCCGTCCAGGCTGTCCGCCAGTGCGTTCGCCGCCTCCGCCCGGAGCGCGGGCGGAGCACCACCGGCGGACAGCAGGGCGAGGCGCGCGCTGCAGGCCAGGGGGCGGAACAGTTCCACGGTCTCGTCGGCCAGCTCGGCCGGACAGGTCAGCGTCACCACGAACCACTCCCCCGCCGTCAGGGGACCGCCGAAGAAAAGGCCCGAGGAGTGACCGTGGTGGGGGGTTCCGTCCAGCGGGCCGTCGTCCGCGCGGCTCAGCCGCAGGACGGCGACGCCCGAGTCGAGCAGGGGCGGGTCGTCCGCGGCGTCCGCGCGGGCACCGGCCCGCTCGAGCAACCGGTGCGCCAAGGAGGGGCCACCGGCGGCGTCCGGCGACGGCGGGAGGACGGCCGCACGGTCCGCACGGTCCACGGCCGGCGAAGGGGCGGCCTGCGGACGGAACTCCCGCACCGGGCCGAGGATCCCGCGAGGAGCCAGACACACGCTGACGCCCGGACGCCCCGTGCCCCGGCCCGTGCTGAACCGGCTGTGGAGGAAGTCGGCCAGTGACTGTGCCGCAGCGTCGAGCGTCGGCGCCGCACGGACGGCCTCCCGTAGACGCGCACCGCACGCGGCCATGTCAGCGAGATCGAGGGCCGGGAGATCGTACGAAGCCGGGTAGCCGGCCGAGTGCCGTCCGTGGGCCGAATGCCGTGCAGCCATGGTCAGACAGTAGAACATGCCGGTGACCTTCCGGTCCGCCCCACGGGGCATCGGTGAGGGCTCCCGGCATCGGGTCCGGCACACCCGCCGCGCGCGCCGGTGTCGTGGCCGTCACACCGGAGGTCACTGGATCTTCGTTTCGGTCCGGTGTGAGGATGAGCCAATGTCTGCGCCCTTCGAGTCGACGAAAGTACACGTCACCCGCCTTGATCAGGTGGTGTGCGTCGCTCTGCGCGGTGAGCTGGACTTCGAGGACGCGGAGGACGTCGAGGCCGCTTGGGCGGCGGCCGACCGTGCCGGGGCGCCCACCACCGCCGTGGATCTCTCCCGGGTGGAATTCGCCGACAGCATGCTGCTGAACGCCCTCCTGGACGCACAGCGTCGTCATGCCGCCACGGACCGCACATTCGTCCTGCTCGGCCCGCTCAACGCCTCGGTCGCCCGTCTGCTGGAAGTCACCGGAACACTCGAACACTTCACGATCCAGAACGCCGCATCGCAAAAAACCACTTAATCGCCCCAAAGGTGTGTGAATCGCCTCAGGACAGTCACTCGGGCAGAGCAGGTTCCCACGAAGTTCGTGGGGTCGGCGTGCCGAGGAGAGTGTCCGATGAGTGAGTCCATGCACAACGGCGGCGGAAAGCTGCAGCAGGCCGGACAGGCAGCCAGGAGCGAGGCGTTCGCCACGGCCGACCAGACCAGACAGGCCACCGGGCAGGTGGCGGCCACGGCCGCGCAGCAGGCCAAGGAGGTCGCCGGGGAAGTACGGCACCAGGCCGGCTCCGTCGTCCAGGATCTGCGCAGCCGCGCCATGCAGGAAGCCGAAGGGCAGACCCGTCGCGCCGCGGAAGTGCTGCGGCAGTGGGCGCAGGACGTCGCGGGGCTCGCGGAGAACGCCCCCGGCGACTCGCCCGCCCGCAGCGTCGCCGGTCAGGTGGCCGACCGCGGGCACCGGGCTGCCGACTACGTGGACAAGCAGGGTGTCGAAGGCATCCTCGCCGACGTGCAGAGTTTCGCCCGTCGCCGCCCCGGCCTGTTCCTGGGCGGGGCGTTGCTGGCCGGGCTGGCCGCGGGGCGCATGGGCAAGGCGGCGGGCAAGGCCGCCCAGTCCGGCGACGGCGGGCAGGAGCAGTCCGCCCCGGGGGCGCAGCCGCAGTACCCGGTCGACCCCGACATACCGACACCCGAGCCGGGTGGCGGTGAGTGGACGCCTCCGCAGCCGGTGTCGCCCCCGTCCGGGTCACCGGCACCCCCGCCCGTCCCGCCCGTGAGTCCGGCTCCGGGTGGCACGCCGGCGCCTCCGCACCCGGGGGTGTGAAGTGGCCTCGATCCAGCCGGACCACCACACGCGTCCCCACGACGGCGAGACTTCCGTCGGGGAACTGGTCGCGCAGGTGACGTCGGACGTCCAGACCCTCTTCCACCAGGAAGTGGAGCTGGCCAAGACCGAGGTGCGGCAGGAAGCGGCCAAGGCGGGCAAGGCGGCCGGCATGTACGGCGGCGCCGGATTCGCCGGGTACATGGTCGTGCTGTTCGCGTCCCTGGCCGCCGTTCTGGGCCTGGCGAACGTGATGGACGCCGGCTGGGCCGCCCTGATCGTCACCGCCGTGTGGGCCGTGGTGGCAGCCGTGCTGTACGCACGGGGCCGCGCCGGAATGCGCACCGTCTCCCCCAAGCCCGAGCACACCATCGAAACGATGAAGGAGAACACCCGATGGGCACGTCACCCGACCAGATGAGGGCGGACATCGGCGTCACCCGCGACCGTCTGTCCACCGATGTCAACCGGCTCGCCGACCGGGTCAGCCCCCGCCAGATGGTGCGACGCCGCACCGACCGGGCGCGGGGCAGGGTCACCGGCCTGCGGGAACGGGTCATGGGTTCCGCCTACGACACCGCGCACGGCGCCGCAGGCAGCGCCCGGTCGGCGGCCGGTTCCCTGCAGGAGGGCGCCGGCCAGGCCACCGACACGGCCCGCAACGCGGTCCAGCAGGCCGGCGAAACGGTCCGGCAGGCACCCGAGCAGGCCATGCGGCAGACGGAAGGACATCCACTGACCGCTGGGCTGATCGCCTTCGGTGCCGGCGTACTGGCCTCCTCCTTCCTGCCGGCGTCGCAGACCGAGCAGCAGGCCGCTTCCACCCTGATGGAACAGGGCCAGGAAGCCCTCGAACCGGTGAAGCAGGCCGCACTCGACTCCGCGCAGACCCTGAAGGAAGGCGCCCGCGAGGCAGCACAGAGCGCGGCGGAGGAAGTGAAGGGCACCGCGGGAGAGGCCGTCCAGGCCACCCAGGAAGAGGCGCGCAACCAGGCGGGGACCGTGGCCGACCAGGCCCGTGACTCGGCCGGGAGCGTCGCCGACCGGACACGCCGACAGTCCTAGGCGGTCCGCCTGCCCGCTGGGCGGGGCCGTGCCGGGCGCCGGTCACGGACACGCTGTCGTTTCCGGCGCCGCACCCCGGGGAACCCGCGACGACCCGACGGCGAAAGGCACCGACATGGCCGACCACGAGAACCAGTCCGACAACCGCTACGACCGCGCGCGGGATCCCGAGGAGCCCGGCTCGCACTCCGGCGCGGAGAGCCAGGCGCAGGAGCGCTCGATACCGGGCACGGCGAGCAACCGCGAGGGTTACCGGACGGAGCAGGGCACGACGGCCGGCAAACCCCTGGAGGGCGTCGAGGCCGAGGAGGGGGCCGGGCGCGAGTCCGGCGGAGAGCAGGAGGAGTAGCCGGCCGGCGGGCGGCTGCGCCCGCGCCCCGCCGGCGACGCCCCGGCGACCGGTCGCACCGGCCGGTCAGTCCTGGGCCGGGAAGACTTTCGTCACCGTGCCCTTCAGATCGGCGTCCAGATGACCGCTGACGTGCTCGTCGGCGACGTACACGGCCAGCCCGAGGGGCGTGTCGAAGGTGTCGTCGGCGGGGCGGACCAGCAGGTAGCGCAGCGTCGGCCGATCCACGTTGAGGTCCTTCTCCGCCCGCTTCAGCAAAGGGGGAAGGACGCCCCAGTCGAAGTCGTCCAGGTCGAAGGGCTGGTCGCCCCCGATGGTCGCGCCGCTGATGATGCCCTTCTTGACGCCCTCAGCCGGCCGGTAGGTGTACGTGTCGTACTTGGTGTCGCTTCCCCTCACCATGATCTTCGCCGACACGTGCCCCGGGTAGACGGCGAAGTCGCACGCGTGGTCCGTGCCGGTCGCGGTCTTGAGCTCCTTCACCGCCGTCCGGATGCCGTCCGGGGTGAGCAGATCGGTCCTGGCGTCGGCCTGTGCGGCCGGCGCCGACCGCGACGGTCCCGGCGCTTCGGGGGCGCGGCCGGTGGGGTCGTCCGTCCTGGTCGAGGAGGAGCCGGGCCGATCGGCCGCCTTCTTCTCGCCGTTGCCGCCTCCCTCCGGCAGCACCTGCCACACCAGGACTCCCGCCAGTACGGTGCCGACGACGGCCGAGGCGACGGCGATGCGGCTCCTGGCCCGGCTGCCCGGCCCGGGTGCCGCCGCCCGGCGGGTGGGAACCGCCGGGTAGGGCGCCGGCGGGGCGACGGGCCCGGGCACGGCGTCGTGGCGGCCCGTCGGCCGGAAGCCGGCCGGAAGCCCGAAACCCGTCGGAGGCCCGAAGCCGGCGGGCGTGGGTGCCGGGTCCGCAGGCGGCGCGAGACGGAAGGAGGTGGCGTGGCTCCCTGCGCCGGGGACACCGGGAGCCGAACCGGAGCCTCCGGCCGCCTCCGCGAGCATCCGGTCCGCCGTCTCCGCACCGGCCCGGACGGCCGGGTCCTTGACGAGCACGGCGTTCAGGAAGCCGGTCAGCACTCCGGCCCGGCGAGGGGGCGGGAGTTCCTCGCTGAGGAGGGCCGCGAGCGTCGCGAGGGTCGTCCCCCGGCGCAGCGGGTGATGCCCTTCGACGGCGACGTACAGCATCATCGCCAGCGACCACAGGTCGGAGCCCGGGCCGCCCTCGCCGCCGGAGATGCGCTCGGGAGCCATGTAGTCGGGCGTGCCGATGAGGGAACCGGTCGCGGTCAGGGCGGTCGACTCCCTGATGGCCGCGATGCCGAAGTCGGTGAGCACGGGGCGACCGTCGGGCCGCATGAGGACGTTGGCGGGTTTCACGTCCCGGTGCTGGATGCCGGCGTCGTGCGCGGCACGCAGTGCGGCCAGCACCTCGCGGCCGATCCGGGCGGCCTCGACGGGCGCCAGCGGGCCCTTGTCCAGCCGGTCCTGGAGTGACCCTCCGGTCACCAGCTCCATGACGAGCCACGGGTAGGTGTGCTCCGCACCGTCCACGACGTGGTGGATGGTCACGACGTTCGGGTGGTCGACACGGGCCAGTGCCCGTGCCTCGCGCAGCACCCGGGCCCGCAGCATCGCCGCTGCAGCCGGATCGTATTCGGCGAGACCCGGATCGGACGGCCGTACCTCCTTGAGCGCGACCGCCCGGTCGAGGATGAGGTCGCGGGCCCGCCACACCAGGCCCATGCCGCCACCACCGAGCCGCGCCTGCAGTTCGAACCGCCCGTCGATGACCCGTCTGCCGGATTCCCCCTCGTTCATGGCCGGGAGCCTACGGGATGTCGGTGACACGGCCCCTCACAGGTGACTCAGGCACGGCACGGTCGGCCGGGGCGTCGCCCCACCGCCTGACGGAGCGGTGGGGCGAGCGTCGGTTCAGGGCGAGTCGGTCAGAGCGCCTTCGCGGTCGCGGGATAGGCGTTGTCCCGACCGATGGTGAGGTCGCTCTGCGGCAGGTTGCTGGCGTAGCAGGCGTACTGGGCGATGCAGAGGTTCACCGACCTCGCGAGGTAGGAGTGGTAGGGCGACCCCGCTCCACTCGGGTTGACGGTGCCCATCGGGGCTCCGACCGGGGCGAAGGACACGTCGGTGGTCAGTCCCTGGGGGTAGACCACGCTGGACTTGTCGGTGAAGTAGTCGTACCGGTTGTACGGGCCGGCCGTGATGACGCGCGACCACTCGGCTCCCGAGACCGTGTTGGCGGTGCACCAGGAGAACTTGTGGTGCCAGGTGTAGATGACTTCGCCCAGGTAGCTGGTGTTGGTCAGCGGGAAGTCGACGGTCAGGCACTTCGTCTGGTAGTCGGCTGTGGCGGCGGCTGCCGTCCGGGAGGCCGTGGCTTCCTTGCGCGCGGGCGGCGCGGCCTCGGTGATGACGGGCTTGCCCGCCCGCAGGGACACCGGGACCGTCCGGGCCAACTGCGGGTCGTTCTTGATGATCTGCAGGTCCGCCTGGGTGGCCTCGCCCGCGATCGCGTGCCGGATGGCGGTCGACACCGCCTGGTGGCTCGGTCCGCCCGCGGCGGAGGCATGACCGGCGCCCGCCGTTCCGGTCGTGAGGAGCGCGGCCGTGATGGCGAGGGTCGCCGTAACCCGAGTTCTCATCCAGTTCTCCACGTGTCTGGCACAGAGGTACGCGCCGAGTGGCGCAGAGGCCATGCTCGGCTCGTTCGACCGGCACACGTGGAGTAGACAGCACCCCACTGCGCTCGACGTCCCGTCGTGAGGGACACGTTGACGGCCCTTATAATCCGCCGCTCGTGGACGAAGCCCCCGCAGCCCTGGACGCCATGGCCCCCGGGACCGCTCGCGGCGCAGGGTCGTCGTCGTCTTCGCCCGGCCCTCCCACGACCGGCACATGAGGGAGCACGTCATGAGCGCAGTCGACGTCCCGGCCGCCATCCGTACCGTCACCGAGGCCACCAACCGCGGCGACAGCGAGGTGTTCGCCACCGCCTTCACCCAGGACGCCCGTCTCGACGACTGGCGGCGCACCTTCCACGGCCACGACGGCGTACCCGACACCGACGGCGCCGGCGCGATCGCCGCCGTCTCCGCGCACAAATACCTCATCCGGCCGAACATCAAGGGCCGCCGCCCCCGGTATGCATGATCCACACCCAGTGCATGGACAGAGAGGGGGTGACCTCGATGGAAGGTGGATACGGCCTCATCCAGTTCCTGCTCGATCTTCTCGGTCTTCTCTGATCACCACCGACGAGCCCGGCGCCACCCGGACGGATGCGCGCCGACGACCACGCGGTCAGGGGGGCGCGGCACCGTACGGCGCCGCGGCCCCCGAGTCGGTCGTCCGACGCTCCGGGAAACCGTCGCCGAACCGACCGGAGGGCACAGCCCGGCCGCGACCGAACCGTGCGGGTGCGACCGCACGGCCTTCGCAAGTCTCAAGGCGGCGGCATGCGGCGCAAGGCGTCGGTCGCCGTCGCGCCCACGCCGAGTGCCGTCTTCCGCACGTCCGGGCCGACGCGCGCCTTCCGCAGGGTGGCGGACAACGTCTGCGCCTGCTCCAGGTGGTCACGGATCGCCGAGCGCAGGAGCCGGTCGAAGGGCCGGCCGCGGGCACTCTCCAGAGCCCGCAGTTCCTGCCCGTCGACCATGCCCGGCATGTCGTGGCCTTCGTGGGGGTTGTCGTCGGGCACTCCTCGCTGCGCCAGGAGGGCGCGGAGCCGGGTGAGTTCCGTTCCGCGGCTCGCGGCGACCTCGGACGCCCAGACCGCGAGGTCCCTGTCACCCCCGCGCTCCCGTGCCAGCAGCAGGATGTGCCGGGCTTGCCGGTCCATCGCGATCGCCAGCTGGATCCACCCCACCTCGGTGGCGTCCGGCCGCGTGCCCGGGCCCCCGGAGGGGACCCGGGCACGTTCGTTCACGTCCCCGGTCGCGTGCGGTCCCTCGGGGGCAGCCGCACCGGGTCCCGGCCGCTGCTCCCGCGGTGAGCCGTCGCAGCCCGACACGGCCACGGCGCACAGCAGTGTGGCGACGAGGGCCTTGCCGAAGAGGCGAGGGGTCGGGTGCGCCATCGCTGCTCCTTGGGCATGGTTGCCGTGCCGAGGTGGAGGACGTGCCGTGCACCGGGCGATCAGGAGGGGTTGCCGTCCGCTCCGCACTTCACGATGGCGTTGATGCAGTTCGTGACCCTGCGGGCGAGTTCGTTCTCGGGCCAGGCGTTGAAGAAGTCACCGTGCATGGTGTAGCCGGGCCCGGAGGCCAGGCGCAGACCCTGGGTGCTCCCCGACACCGGATAGCGCAGGACCTGCCGGAGCTTGGGTACGGGCACCGGGTGAGTGGCCGGGCACGCGCCGTTCACCGGATAGGACATGTGGCTCTTGTGGTCTGCGGAGTCCAGGTCCTTCCCGTTCCAGCACTGCGGGAAGTCCAGGTAGGACTCCAGCATCGAACCGGCGGGGCAGGTGACGAAGTCCTTCGAGGGGTTGACCTCGCCGTGGTGGAGGCAGGACCAGCGGGCCACCGACGTCGGGTCGCCGACGCCGGTCGCCCTGGCGTTGCCGGCCACGATCCGCAGCCCCTGCGGGAACGGGCGGATGCGCTGGATGACGTCGTCGCGGACCCCTTCGCCGAGGTAGTAGAAGGTGGTGCCGGTCGGCTCCACCGGCTGGTCGTTGCGGTAGAGCGTGGGCACCCAGTACGACGAGGTGTCCACGGCGGGGGCGCAGGTCGTGGCCGAGCCGAGCAGGTCGGTGACGTCGGTGTGCGCGTTGGTCACCCTGCTGCCGAAGAAGCTGTGCATGTGGGAGGCGCCCGGCAGGCCGGGGAAGACGATCGGGTCGTCCGGGAGCCGATGGCTGTAGGGGCATTCGGCGAGGAACTCCGCGACCCGGATCACCTGGGCGCCCTGGGGGGCGGCGTTCAGGTCGGTGCTGTCCGGGCCGCTGCGGGGCACGGCCGCTCCGGTGTAGAGGGTGGCGAGCAGGAGGCCGAGACAGGCCAGGGCGGTCGTCCACGCGCGGCGCCCGGACCGGCTGCCGGTGAACGGGCGGGGGGAGGTTCTCAGCACAGCACTCCTCCTGGGGGGAAGTGGTGGGGGCTGCCACCGGAAGCGGTTCCGGAACCGGTTCCGGCCTTGTGCGTGAATGAAAGGGACATGCCACGCCGTCGTCAATACCTCTCGTGGAGATTGGTACGCCCCGACTCCCTTCCCGTTTCGGGACTTGACGCTGCGACAGGTGGGTGCGGCGCTCTCGCCCAGTGCGCTGCGGCGGCACGGCCCCGGTGCCCGTCCGCGGTGTTGACGCAGGTGGGAAGCCGCTGTTTGACTCGGGCGTCGCGCCCGGAAGCGGAGCCGGACCCGGGCGGGGCGCCCCGTCCGATGGCCGAGTGATCGTGTGCAGGAAGAGGGATGCGGTGCGTGTCACCATCGCGGACGTGGCCCGGATGGCCGGCGTGAGCAAGACGACCGTCTCCCGGGTACTGAACACCCGCGCCGAGGTGGACAGTTCAACGGCCGCCCGCGTCCGGGAGGTCATCGACCGGCTGGGGTACGTGCCCAGCTCCGGCGCGGTGGGCCTGGCCCGCGGCAGGAGCCGCACGGTCGGCATGCTCGTGCCGTCCTTGACCTGGCCGTGGATGGGTGAGGTCCTCCAAGGGGTCGTCGACACGGTGGAGGCGGCCGAGTTCGGACTGCTGCTGTTCACCTGCAACCGGGGCACCGACTCGGTCGAGTGGTTCACCAGCCAGGTCTCGGCCGGCGCCTTCGACGGGCTGATCGCGGTGGAACCGGAGGACACCTTGGCGATGCTGACCGCACTGCACCGCAAGGGACTCCCGGTCGTGCTGATCGACGACCGCGGCCGGCACCCCGAGTTCCCGTACGTGTCGGCCGCCAACCGTGAAGGGGCAGCGGCGGCCGCGCGGCACCTGCTGGACGAGGGACGGTTCCGGCCGCTGGTCCTCGCCGGGCCGTTGCGCTTCGGCTGCGTGCGCGACCGCCGCGAAGGCTTCGACGCGGTGTACGCCGGGAGCGGCCGTGCGAGGGATCCCGCCCTCTTCGTCGAGAGCGACTTCACCGAGGCCGGCGGTGAGGAGTCGGTCCGCCGAGTGCTGCGCGAGGGGCGGGACTTCGACGCCGTCTTCGCGCACAACGACCTCGCCGCCATGGGCGCCATGTCCGCCCTGCGCGCGGCGGGACTGCGGGTGCCCGAGGACGTCGCCGTGATCGGCTTCGACGACATCCCGATGGCACGGCTGACCCAGCCCGCCCTGACGACGGTCCGGCAACCGATGCGCCGGATGGGAGAGACCGCGGCCCGGATGCTCCTCGGCCACCTGTCGGGCGAGACGTACCCCGGACAGCAGGTCGTCCTGCCGACCTCCGTGGTGGTCCGCCGGTCGACGACCACCGATTGACCCTCCGGGCCCGCACGACTGCACGCTTGGCCGCCCGCCCGCGTCGCCAATTCCCGCTCCCCGGACGGCAATCCGTGTCCGAGGGCTTGCCCCGCCGATGGGTCACCCCTTAAATCAAATCGTGAACTAAGCGGCCCCACCGCCGTACTCCCCATCGGCACGCCTGTGCGCCGAGCGGCACGCCCTCGTGTGAGCCCCGCACCGGCCCCGCAGAAAGTTGACGCATGAGACACATCACCGGCGTGCGACGCCTCAGACGCCGAGCACTGGGTGTCGCACTGATCTCCACCGCGGCACTCGTCACTCTCCCCGCCCAACTGCCCGCGGCGGCGGCGGAGGTGCCGCTGTCCCAGGGCAGGCCCGTCACGTCGTCCTCGACCGAGAACGCCGGGACGCCCGCAGCCAACGCCGTGGACGGCGACCGGGGCACCCGGTGGTCGTCGGCCGCGGGCGACGACCAGTGGCTGCAGGTGGACCTGGGCGCCACGGCGTCCGTCACCCGGGTCGTCCTGGACTGGGAGGCCGCCTACGGCAAGGAGTACAAGATCCAGCTGTCCCGGGACGGCGCCGGGTGGAGCGACGCCGAGACCGTCACGGGAGGCGACGGCGGGATCGACACCGTGGACGTCTCGGGCCAGGCCCGTTACGTACGCATGCAGGGTCTCGAGCGTGCCACGTCCTGGGGCTACTCCCTGTTCGAGTTCCAGGTCTTCGGCACCAGGGGCGACGCGCCCTCCGGGGCGTGCGACACCGCCGACGCCGCCCGCGGCAAGCCCTCCTCGGCCTCCTCCGTGGAGAACACGGGCACCCCGGCCTCCGCGGCGTTCGACGGTGACGCCGGCACCCGCTGGTCGAGCCGGCCCTCCGACCCCCAGTGGCTCCAGGTCGACCTGGGGTCGGACAAGGAACTGTGCAGGATCGACCTGCACTGGGAGGCCGCCTACGCCAAGGACTTCCAGCTCCAGGCGTCCGGCAACGGCCGGGACTGGACCGTGCTGAAGGAGGTCACCGGCGCCACCGGCGGACGTGCCTCCTACGAGGTCGACGGGGCCGGCCGCTACGTCCGTGTCCTCGGCACGGCCCGCGCCACCCCGTACGGCTACTCCCTGTGGGAGATGGCGGTGCACACCGAATCCGGCGGCACCACCGGCCCGATCCAGGGCGGCGGCGACCTGGGCCCGAACGTCATCGTCGTGGACCCGTCGACGCCGAACCTGCAGCAGAAGTTCGACCAGGTCTTCGCCCAGCAGGAGGAGAGCCAGTTCGGCAGCGGCCGCTACCAGTTCCTGCTCAAGCCCGGCACCTACAACAACATCAACGCCCAACTGGGTTTCTACACCTCGATCTCCGGGCTCGGCCTCAACCCCGACGACGTCCAGATCAACGGTGACATCACCGTGGACGCGGGCTGGTTCGACGGCAACGCCACCCAGAACTTCTGGCGGTCGGCCGAGAACCTGGCCCTCACCCCGGCCAACGGCACCAACCGGTGGGCGGTCGCCCAGGCCGCGCCGTTCCGCCGGATCCACGTCAAGGGCGGCCTCAACCTGGCCCCCAACGGCTACGGCTGGGCCTCCGGCGGCTACATCGCCGACTCGAAGATCGACGGCACGGTCGGCCCCTACTCGCAGCAGCAGTGGTACACCCGCGACAGCAGCGTCGGCGGCTGGACCAACGGCGTGTGGAACATGACCTTCACAGGCGTCCAGGGCGCGCCCGCCACCAACTTCGCCACCGGGCCCTACACCACGTTCGACACCACTCCCCTCTCCCGGGAGAAGCCGTTCCTCTACCTGGACGGCGACACCTACAAGGTGTTCGTGCCCGCCAAGCGCACCAACGCGCGCGGTGTCTCCTGGCCGGCGAACACCGGCGGAACCTCCCTGCCGCTGGACCAGTTCTACGTGGTCAAGCCCGGCGCGACGGCCGCCACCATCAACGCGGCCCTCGACCAGGGTCTCCACCTGCTGTTCACGCCGGGTGTGTACCACCTGGACCGGACCATCGAGGTGGACCGCGCCAACACCGTCGTCCTCGGCCTCGGACTGGCCACGATCATCCCCGACGGCGGCATCGACGCCATGCACGTCGCCGACGTGGACGGCGTCCGCCTGGCGGGATTCCTGATCGACGCCGGTGCGACCAGGTCGGACACGCTGCTGCGCATCGGCGAGCCCGGCGCGTCGGCCGACCACGCGGCCAACCCCACCACCCTGCAGGACGTGTTCGTGCGCATCGGCGGTGCGGGCCCCGGTCTCGCCACCGACTCGGTGGTCGTCAACAGCGACGACGTCCTCATCGACCACACCTGGATCTGGCGTGCCGACCACGGCGAGGGTGTCGGCTGGGAGACCAACCGCGCCGACTACGGTCTCCGCGTCAACGGCGACGACGTCCTGACCACCGGTCTGTTCGTGGAGCACTTCAACAAGTACGACGTGGTCTGGAACGGCGAGCGCGGCCGCACGATCTTCTTCCAGAACGAGAAGGCGTACGACGCTCCCGACGAGGCCGCCATCACCCATGACGGCATCGTCGGATACGCGGCCTACAAGGTCGCCGACACGGTGAACGAGCACGAGGCGTGGGCACTCGGCAGTTACTGCAACTACACCTCCGACGACACCATCGTGCAGCACCACGGCTTCCAGGTGCCGGTCAAACCCGGCATCAGGATGCGGCACCTGATGGTGATCTCCCTCGGCGGGAAGGGGCAGTACCGCCACGTCATCAACGACACCGGAGCCCCGACGTCAGGGACGGACACCGTCCCCTCCAAGGTGGTCCAGTTCCCCTGACCCGACGGACGGCTCGAGTCCCCGGGGCGCAGGACGCACGTCGCCCCGGGGACTCGGGGCGGTCGGCCGGAAGCACCTCGCGCGTGTTCATATAGATGAACATCGTGCGCATGGGTGTACGGACTGGCTTCCGCGTGCCACTCTCGGGTGGCCAGGTCCCGGAAGGACAGGAGTTGCACGCATGGACGGAAACCAGTCCGGCACCGCCTCCGGTGTCAGCAGGCGTGCGCTGCTCGGCAGCGCCGCGGCCGTGGCCACCGGTGTGATCACGGGGGCCGGCACCGCGTACGCGGCACCGGGACCCGGCGTCCGGACCGTGCCGGATCTGTGGCACGAGTACGCGCGTGAGCCGTACCGGCATCCCCAGATCCCCTTCGTCGGACGGGCGGGCTTCCGGGGCGGGGCCACCCGACTGCCCCGGCGCCCCGTGGTCGCCGACGTACGCGACTTCGGCGCCGTGGCGGACGGCCGAACCGACTGCGCCCCGGCCATCAACCGCGCCATCGCCGCAGCCGGTGCGGCCGGCGGTGGCACGGTCCGCATCCCGCCCGGCGTCCTGCGCATCGAGGGCCTGATCCGCCTCGGGCACTCCCACGTCGTCCTGCGCGGCGCCGGCAGCGCCCGGACGACGCTCCACGCCACGAGGAATCTCACCGAGCTCATCGGCCCCTACGGCTCCCGGTACGGTGGCGACAAGTCGTCCTGGTCGTGGGCGGGCGGACTCATCTGGCTGGCGCCCGAGGCGCGTTGGAACTCCCTCACCGACGCGATCAGAGCACGCGCCTGGCCGTTCGAGGGCTGGACCGGCAACCGGCGCGAGGAGTGGCGCACCCTCACCCCCATCGCGGCGGCACGCAGAGGCGACTGGACCGTGACCGTCACCGACCCGGCCGGACTGCGCCCCGGCGCCCTGGTCCTGCTCCGCCTCGCCGACGACGCCGGGCACACCCTGCTGGAACACATGGCGGGCGACGGCCCCGGCCCCGAGTCCTACACCTGGAGCGACAAGAGCAAACTGCTCTCCTACGTTCCCTACGAGTGGCCCGTCCGCATCACCCGCGTCCGCGGACACAGGGTGACGCTCGAACGCCCTCTCCCACTGGATCTGCGTCCCGAGTGGGAGCCCCGGTTCACCACCCACACAGCGGAGTTGACCGGATCGGGCGTCGAGGGCCTGACCCTGGAGGCGGTGGAGACCCCGCAGCGGCCCCACCTCCTCGACCTGGGGTACAACGGCGTCGTACTGCAGTGCGCGTACGACTGCTGGGTGGACGACGTGACGGTCCGGCACACCGACAACGGTTTCGGCCTGGTCGCCGCCTCCGCCTGCACCCTGCGCCGCACACGTGTCACGGGACGAGGCAGTCACCACCCCTACTTCTGCCGCGAGGGCTCGCACGACAACCTGATCGAGGACTTCACCATCGAGGAGCGCACCACGCCGGTCCCCGCCGGCACCCAGTTGCACGGCATCAACGTCGAGGGCCTGTCCTCCCACAACGTCTGGTCGCGCGGAGACATGAGGATGGGCACCTTCGACAGCCACCGCGGCATGCCGTTCGCCAACGTCCGCACCGACATCACCGTGAACAACAACGGCCGCCACGGCGGCGACGCCGGCGCCGGCCCCCTCTTCGGGGCGCGCTTCGCCCACTGGAACATCCGCGTCGTCAACGGGCGGGCGGGCCTCATGAAGATCGACGGCTTGGCGCCGTACTCCGCGACCGTCGGCATCAACCAGGTCCGGGAGTTCGACCAGATCGACGTACCGGACTTCGAAGGTGACCTGCACAGCCGTCTGGAGCTGTACGGCACCACCGACGTGGTCCGCCCGGCCAACCTCCACCAGGCCCAGCGCGCCGCCCACGCGGCCGGGCGGACGTGAGCGTGACCGCTACACCTCGGTCAGTCGGCGGGCGGCGATCGACGCACCGTCGGTGCGGACCCGTCCCGCGACGGCGTGGGCGGTCTCGGTCACCTCGGGTGCAAGGGCGCTGCCCAGCGCCGCGGTCAGGGAGCCGACCGTGGGGTCACCGGGCGCGTGGGCGAGGCCGATCCCGAGTTCGCCGACGCGGCGGGCGAAGGAGAACTGGTCGAACACGCGCGGGACGATCAGTTGGGGCACCCCGGCCGCGGCCGCTGTCGTGGTGGTGCCCGCCCCGCCGTGATGCACCACCGCGGCGACCCGGCGGAACAGCGCCTGCTGGTTCACCTCACCGATCAGCAGGCAGTCGGGCGCGGCTTCGTCGAGCGACAACTCGGCCCAGCCGCTGGCGATGATCGCGCGGCGGCCGAGTGCCCGGGCGGCGGCGACCGCCGTCCGGGCGGTGTCGGCAGGGGCGTGCATGCTGCCGAAGCCGAAGTAGACGGGTGGCTCACCGGCGTCGAGGAACTCCTGCACCTCTGCCCCGAGCGGCCGGTGATCCGCCATCATCCACGCCCCGGTCTGGAACACGTCCAGCTCCGACGGTTCGGGCCACGGGGCGAGGGTGGGGTCGGCGGCCAGCCACGGGGTGCCGGTGAAAAGGTGACGGCTCACGTCACCGACCGGCGCGAGACCGGCGGCTCCGCGCTGCGCGTCGAGGGCTGCACCCCACAGGGTGTTCCAGCGCTGTGCGTCCTGAGCCCACAGGGTCCGGTTGTCCGGCGGGCCGTCCGACGGCTGCTCTCCCAACAGCCCGAACACGGGCGGCGCGTGGTGCGGTGAGGGCAGGGTGACGGGCGCGAACGCGGCGTACACGTACCCGATGCGCCGTTCCTCGGCGACCGAGCGGGCAGCGATGGCCAGGGCACCGCCTCCGACGATCACGTCACACCCCTCGGCAGCCGCGCGCACCGCTCGGAACTGACCGGCGACCGTGCCCTCGATCATCCTTCGCCGCTGCTCCGGCGTGGGCACGAGATCCCTGGGCCGCTTCGCTGTCGCACGCAACTCCGGTCCGACCGGGACGTAGGCGACCCCCAGCGACCGGGCCCACTCCCGGAAATCGGGCGGCGCGCACACGACGGCCTCGTGCCCCGAACCCATCAGCTCGACGGCCAGAGCGACCACCGGCTGCACTTCTCCCCGCGACCCGACCGTGGACAACAACACCCGCATACGCACTCCCGGATTCCTCCGCGCCTCGTGACGCGAGGGGTCATCTTCGCCCGATATGGGGGCCTTGCGGCAAGATCCCCCCTGCGCTATACAGTGAAGCGGGAGCTGGAGAAGGCCTTCCGAACGGTGGGGATCACGGCCTCCGGCTGATCGACCGTGTCGGCTCGGGCCGGCGACATGGTCAGCGCTCACTGCGCCCAGCGCTTGCGCGCCACCGCCGCCGGTCCGGTCACCAACGTGTCGGCGGGGACGTCCTTCGTGACGACGGCTCCCGCGCCCACCACCGCCCCGCGGCCGATCGTCACACCGGGGAGTACCGTCACCGCGGCGCCGAGCCATGCACCGGCTTCGATGGTGACGGCCGCCCGGGTGATGTATCTGCTCCGCTCGGCGGCCGGCAGCGGGTGGTCGGAGGAGATGAGGTTGGTCTTCGGGCCGATCAGTACTCCGTCGCCCAGGCGGATGCCGCCCTGGTCCAGGAAGGTGCACCCCTGGTTGACGAAGACGTGCTCGCCGAACTCGATACCGAGGCCGTGGTCGGTGTAGAAGGGCGGGTGGACAGTGACGGATTCGTGGACGGGCTTGCCGACGATCTCGGCCAGCAGGGCCGCGCGGGCGGTCTTGTCGTCGAACGGCAGGACGTTGAGTCGTGACGTGAGCGTGGTGACGTACTCGATCCGCTCGGCCACCCGCGCGAACTCTTCCGTGCGGAGGTGGAGACGGTCGTGGTCGGGCATGCGGGCTCCTTGCGATCGGCCGTCCGGGCGCGCCGGCGGAGTGCGGCGGTCTGCGACATGCTGATCGACTCGCCGCCGCCGGAAGGCATCGAAGCGAGCGGGGCGCACGGGAAGCAAACAACGAACGGGGTGGGCACTCCAACCAGCGGTTGTCCGCGCTGGACGGGCCGTGCCCGGCACCGAACTCGCAGTGTGGCGGGCCTGCGCGGCGCGTGGTCAGGCCGCGCCGCGCAGGCGGTCAGGAGGCAGGTTCGGCGGTCCGCGCCCGGTCCGGGACGGGGCGCAGGACGCCGGCCGCGAGGACGGCGGTCGCACAGAAGAGGGAGAGCAGCAGGAAGGTGTGGTTGAGCGCCATGAGGTGGGTCATCCAGCCGATGACGGCGGGGCCCGCCAGCATGCCGATGTACCCGAGCCCGGCGACCCGCGAGACGTTCGCGCCCGCGGCTGCGGGGTCTGCGTGCCCCGCGGCACTGAACAACTGCGGGACACAGCCCGACAGACCCAGGCCGAACAACGCCCAGCCGGTCAGCGCCGCCCAGATCCACGGGGACAGGGCCGCGACCGTGATGCCGACGGCGGCCAGAGCCGCACCGTGGCGGAGGACCGCGACCGGACCGAACCGCCCGGATATCCGGTCTGCCAGCAGTCTGCCGACGGTCATGGTCGTCGCGTACGTGCCGTAGGCGAATGCGGCGGTGCTCTCGGGCGCGTCCAGCACGGTCTTGAGATGGAGGACGCTCCAGTCGTTGGCGGCGCCCTCGCACAGCATGATCAGCAGGGCCAGGACGGCCAGGAGCCGGATACGACCGGGGACGGGTCGCTCGGGCTGCTCGGGCCGGTCCTCGGCGTCGGGCACGGGGGTGGTCCGCACGGCGGGCAGGAGGCCGCGTGCCGAGACCAGGGCGATGACGACACCTGCGGTCGCGGCGACGCCCAGGATGGTGGCCGGTGACCAGCCGATGTCGATGGCCGCGGCACCGGCGAGCGCGGCGAGGACGCCGCCGACCGAGAACGTGGCGTGGAAGCCCGACATGACAGGCCGGCCGTAGGCCTTCTCGACCTGCACGGCGTGCGCGTTCATGCTGACGTCGAGGGTGCCGTTGCCGAACCCGAAGAGCAGGAGGGCCGCGCCGAGGGCCCATGGCTCCCGCGCGAGGCCGGGCAGTACGAGGGTCGCGCTGCACAGCACTCCCGCCACGGGGACGACGGCACGGGTGCCGAGCCGGTCCGACAGGCGTCCTCCGACCTGCATGCCGACGAAGGCCCCGGCGCCGAGCAGTACGAGGAACCCGCCCAGGGCCGCGTGGGAGATGCCGACGCGCTCCTCCACCGCCGGGATCTGCACCACCCACATACCGAGCAAGGTGCCGTTGAGAACGAAATAGACGACCGTCACAGCGCGGGCGACGCGCAGCGCTCTTTCCATGCACCCACCCTAACGAACACAAGGCTTGTGCGAAACAGTGCCTATCGAACACTTTCCACGTTCGATGAAGGTGGTGTTGAATCACCTCATGAACACCGTGGAGCGTCATCGACAGATCACCCAGGCCGTCCGGGAGGCCGGCCGGGCGACCGTCACCGAACTCGCCGAGCTGACGGCCGCCTCGGAGATGACCATTCGCCGGGACCTGGACCACCTGGCGGCGCAGGGGGTCCTCGAACGGTTCCGCGGTGGCGCGCGCACTCTGCTGCTGCGGGGAGAGGAACCGCCCTTCTCGCTGCGCGCCCACGAAGCCGTCGAGGCCAAGCGCCGGATCGCGGCGGAGGTGGCATCGCTCATCTCCGACGGGGAGACGGTGCTGCTCGACAGCGGTACGACTTGCCTGGAGGTCGCGCGGCTGCTGCGGGGCCGGCAGGTCACGGTGATGCCCCTGTCGCTGCAGGCGATCCACGTGCTCGGCGACGCGCCCGAACCGACCTCGCTGCTCGTCCCGGGCGGCCGGCCGCGCGCTGCCGAGGGGGCCCTCATCGGGCCGCTGACCCTGGCCTCCCTGGCGGCGCTGCGCTTCGACACCGCCGTCCTGGGGTGCTGCGGCCTGACCGCGGGGGATGGCATGACGGCCTACGACCTCGACGAGGCGGTGGTGAAGAAGGCCGCGATCGCCTCGGCCCGCCGCGTCGTCGCCGCCGCCGACGGCAGCAAACTGGGCCGCACCGCTCAGGCCTACGTCGGCCCCTCGACGTCGGTGCACGTCCTCGTCACGGACGCCGGTGCGCCCTCGGACGAGACCACGGCACTGGAGAACAGCGGCATCACGGTCATGATCGTCTGAGCGCCCCCACACGGAAGCAGAACCGGGCGCCGGCCTCGCCCGCGGACGAACGGGCCGCCGTGGACGCCCCTGCCTCAGCGCGGCGGCCTGACATCGCGGTGATGGACCGCCGCCGTACCACCCAGTTCGTCGAGGAGATCGACGAGCACCGCCCGCGTCACGTCGAAGGGCGTGCCGCGCGACCCGCCGGCGGCCGCCCCGTCGGACCGCTCCCGCAGACGCGCCTCGAGTCGCTCGCGTGCGTGCCGTGCGGCGGTGACGGCTTCCCTGCCCCTGCCGGTCAGCGCGACATGGCGGACCCGGGCGTCGCGAGGGCTCGGCAGGCGCTCGACGTAGCCGAGGCGCTCGAGTTCCGCGACGACCTTGGAGGCCCCCTGCTGCGTCATGTCGAGCTTCGCCGCCAGGTCGCTCACCGTCGGTCGCCCGTCGACGAGGTGCTGGAAGACGTATCCGTGCGACATCCGCAGGTCGCCGAATCCCCGGGACGCCAGGTCGGCCCGGACCGCGCCGCCAGCCGCGAGGCCGACGAACAGGGCGAGGCTGCCGAGGTCGAGGCTGGAGGGTTCGACCGGTTCGCGCATGGAGCCAGCATCCCTTTGACAACCCTGGTTGTGCAACTATGGTTGTGCATATGACGCAGACCGATCGGACCGATCAGCACCCCCACGTCCGTACCGCTCTCCGCTATCACGAGGCGGTGGCCCGGCTGGCCGCACCGGAGCAACTCGCCGAGTTCCTGCACCCGGACATGACCCACTCCCAGTTGCCCAACGCCCTGTTCCCCACCGGCACCGAACGCGATCTCACGGAGACACTCGCCGCGTCCGCCCGGGCTCGCACGTTGCTCAGCGATCAGAGCTACGAAGTGATCAACGCGGTGGCCTCCGGGGACCGGGTCGCCCTGGAGATCAAGTGGTCCGGCACACTTGCCGTCGGCTTCGGTGATCTGCCCGCAGGCCATGTCATGCGCGCGCACATCGCGGCCTTCCTCGAGTTCCGGGACGGCAGGATCGTCGCTCAGCGCAACTACGACTGTTACGAGCCCCTCACCTGACACCGGCCGGCGCGCGAACGGCCCACAGGACGCTCCGGGCAGCGGGAAATCACCGTGCACCCGTTCGCACACATCTGCGATCATCCCCGGATGGCGCACGGTCTGGAATCACTCGTCCTCCGACACACCCACCGCATCCCCTCCCCCAAGGGCTCCGCCGGGCAAGGCACCACCGCTGCGCGGCAGTTCGACGCGACGCTGGCGTCCGTCGGCTTCAAACTCTCGGCGGAGCTGCTGGAACGGCTCTCCGGGCTGTCCGAGGCCGCGGTCGTGCACACCGCGAAGCGGACACTGCGCACGGTCCGGGAGATGGTGGGCGACCACGTCCGGCACAACTCGTACTTCATCGACTTCCCGGCCAACGTGCCGGACACCGAGGAGTTCTGGATGCGGTGCGTGGGCCAGGCGCTCGGCGACGGCACATCGCGCCAGAACGTCCTGACGCAACTGGCACAGGGCGTGCTGGACCTGCTCAGCCTGCCCGCGTACGGCCGCTACCGGCACACCTACGAGGAGATGCTCGCGGCGCAGGACGAGCTGATCGCCTCGGCGGGCGACCGCGTGACCGTCCTGCACCTCGGACGGGACCTGGACGACGAAGTCACCGAGCTGTACCTGGCCCTGGCGGGCAGTACGACACCCCTGGGCGAGGAGCACCTGGGCGACCTCCGGGTCCTCGCCGGGGCGTGCGCGCTCGGACCGCAGCCGGAGGCGATCCCGGTCAGGGAGAGCCGCGCCGTCGTCAACGCGGCCCGTCTCGCCGTGGGTGCGGACCCGCTGGTCGACACGGTCGTCGATGTGCTGCGGCTGGCGTGTGCCCTCTCCGGCGGTGACGTCACGCTGCAGGAGCCGACCCGCTTCAAGGGCTTCCCACGGCCGGTGCGCCGGAAGCTGCTCGCGGGCCTGGACGCCGTGGTCGAGGCGAACCCCGCCAAGCTGGCCGACGTGCACGCCCACCGTGAGCCGTTCAAGCGGCTCGGGGAGCGTCTGCACCCGCACGAGTACCCGCAGTGGCCGTACGCGGCCGATGTGTTCGCCGTGGCCCGGGGCGAGAAGGAGGCGCCGTCGTTCGACAGCCGCGTCGAGCAGCTGCTCCACGCGTCCGACGTGCTCGGCGCCGTGCGCCTGCTGAAGTCCGCGCCCGGCAGGCTGTTCCGCGCCCTGGACCTGCTGCTGCGTGCAGCAGTCCGCCAGGAGGAGCGGGACGCGGTGGTGGCGGCCGCGGTGGAGGTCGCTCCCGAGGTGTCCGGCCGGGTCGTGCTGTCGGTGCGCGAGCACTTCCAGAACCGGGAGCGGGAGAGCGGACAGCACCGGATCTTCGTCAACCGCCGGGGCCGCGGCTGGGTCGTCCCGGACGCGCGGCCGCCGGTGCCCGCCGCCGACCGCGATCGCCTGCTCAACGCCCTGGACGCCGAGATGCGCCGCAGGCTGCCCGCGACGGGCCGGCTGCTGCTCGACCCGGGCGTCCTGGACGTGGCGCTCCCGCTCAGCGGCAGGGCGTCCGCGGCCGGGCTCGGGGTGCTGCCGCGCGGTTCGCTCTCGGCGGTCGACGGCGAACGCCTGCGCTTCTTCGTGTACTGGAAGCAGGACCGGCGGCGCACCGACTACGACCTGTCGGCCCTGCTGCTCCGCAGCGACTACGGCACCGATTCCTGGCTGTCGTACACGTCGCTGCGGGCCGTCGGCGGGCGGCACTCGGGCGATGTGACCGAGGCGCCCGACGGGGCGTCGGAGTTCATCGACCTGTCCCTGGACCGGGTGCGCAGCACCTTCATCGTGCCGCAGGTCAACATCTACGCGGGCGAGGGTTTCGAGGAGACCGAGGAGTCGTTCTTCGGCTTCATGGTGCGCGACGGCGAGCAGAAGGGCCGGCCGTTCGAGCCGCGTACGGTGCGCATGAAGTCGGAGCTGCGCGGGACGGGCCGGGTCGCTCTGCCGCTGGTGTTCCGGCGGCAGGACGACGGCCGGTGGTCCGCGAAGTGGCTGCACCTGTATCTGAAGGGCATCTCGTCGGCCAACCGGGTCGAGGAGAACCAGGTGTCGGTGTCCAAGGTGGTGCGGGCCCTGGCCGAGCGCGAGTACCTGACGGTGCGCTACCTGGCCGGCCTGCTGGCCCACGGCACCACTGCCGCCGAGCTGTGGGACGGCGGGGCGGCCCCGGACGAGCCCGTGACGTACATCGGTCTCGAACGCCCCGAGGGACTGCCCGCGGGTTCCCGGGTCGTCACCCTGGAAAACCTGCGCGACCTGATCCCCGACTGAGTGCTAGCGTTGCCTTCGGCGAGGCCATGAAGGGGCTTCCTTCTCACTCCTTTCCGACACAAGTTCCTTCGCTTTCCTCGCCCTTGCTGTCGCCCCGGGCGGCGTCCGCGCTCACCGCGCGGGCGCCGCCCGAGCCGTGTCGGGCCTTCCCCCGTCACGAGGAGGCCGGATCGGCCGGAGAAACACCTCAGGGGCCCGGCGGTGCCGGGCCCCTGAGGCGCGCGTAGCGGGATTCAGACCTGCGGCCTCTGAGTCGTGAGCCGGTGGGCTGCCGGGTGTGTCACCGCGTCCGCGGTGTCGCCCCGCAACCCGGCTCCAGGGGCCGGCGGAACGTCAGCCGCGGACGATGTTCTCGGCCTGCGGGCCCTTCTGGCCCTGGGTGACGTCGAACGTGACCTGCTCGCCCTCGACCAGCTCGCGGTACCCGTTGCCCGCGATGTTCGAGTAGTGAGCGAAGACGTCCGGTCCGCCGCCGTCCTGGGCGATGAACCCGAAGCCCTTTTCGGAGTTGAACCACTTCACGGTGCCGCTGGCCATACAGAATCCTTCGATCTCGCCGGGAGTACCGGCCGGGTGAGTGACGGGTCCTTCCGCTGGGGGAAGAGACCCGTGGACCGTTCTACCCCGAAGTCGGCTCGACTATTCGATCATCGACACAGGAGTCGGGCACTTTCATGCTCCCGGTGTCTTCCGGTTCTCCGTCAGGGCTGCCGGTGGCGCGGGAACCGTGGGCGCCAGCCGCTCCCGCGTGGCCGTCAGGTACTCGCGCAGCGTCTGCCGGGACCGGGCCAGCGTGTCGATCTTCTCGTCCAGGGCGGTGATGCGCGCCTGCAGCAGATCCAGGGTTTCCGGGCAGGGCGTGAGGTCGGGGGCCGCACCGGACACGCACGGCCGGAGGTATCCGATCTCCCGGGTCGACAGCCCCGCGTCGAGGAGCTTCCTGATCTGGGCGACGGTCACCACGGCTTCCTCGCCGTAGTCGCGATAGCCGTTGCCGCCGCGGTCCGGCACCAGCAGACCCTGGACCTCGTAGTACCGCAGCTGGTGCGGGTTCACCCCCGTCCTGCGGCTCAACTCCCCTATGCGCACGCGCAGTCCCCCCTTGACCTTCATACCGGTGTGAGCCTTCACGATTGTGCCACCGACCGGCAAAGGAGCTTCGAATGCGGACCAGTACACCCGTCGCCGTCCTGGGTCTCGGACTGATGGGGGGCGCTCTCGCCGGGGCGTTCCTGCGCGCCGGGCATCCGGTGACCGTGTGGAACCGCACGGCCGTCAAGGCCGACGCCCTCGTGGCCCGGGGCGCGACGCTCGCCGGGTCCTCTGCCGCCGCCGTCGCGGCAGCCCCGCTGGTCGTGGTCTGCGTGTCGGACTACGACGCCGTCGCCGGGATCCTCGACGGGCCGCTGCGCGGCCGGGTCGTGGTGAACCTGACCACGGGCACGCCGTCGCGTGCCCGGGCACTCGCCGAGGAGGTGCGGCGCCGCGGTGGCGGCTACCTCGACGGAGGGGTCAGGCCGTGCCCGAAGCCGTCGGCACACCCGAGGCCGTGCTCGCGTACAGCGGGCCGCGGCCGCTGTACGACCAGTACGAGGCCGCCCTGAGCAGTCTCGGCACGGGCCTCCACCTCGGCGACGACCCGGGCCTGTCGGCCACCTACGAGATGGCCACGCTCCTCCTCATGTGGGGCACGCTCGACGGCTTCCTCAACGGCGTCGCCATCCTCGAGAAGGCCGGTGTGTCCGCTGGGGCCTACCTCCCCGTCGCCCGCACGGCGATCGGGACGATGGCGGGCCGGCTGCCGGATTACGCCCGCCAGGCCGACGAGGGCGCGTACCCGTCCGACGACGGTACGGTCGGCACCCACCTGGTGGCCATGGGTCACGTGATCGAGGAGAGCGAGTCGGCCGGGGTCAACGCGGAGCTGCCGCGGTTGATGCGGGCGCTGGCCGAACGAGCCGTGGCCGCCGGTCACGGCTCCGGTGGGTACGTGGCGCTGCTGGAGCAGTTCCGCGCACCGTGAGCCGTGCGGGTGGCCGGGCGGGCACCCGTGCGCCGGTCGACCGTACGTCCCCGCGCCGCCGGGTTCCCCTTCGTGGACCGCTGGTCAGCACCCGGCAGAGGTAGGCGGTCGCGGTGTGCCGGGTGTCCTCAGGGGGTTCCCGCCGTAGCCGGGAGGCAGGTGGCCGCCCAGGGCGGTGACGGCGAGGCGTTGCGCAGCCGGGACAGCTCCCCGTCGAGGGAGCGGGTGAGGGAAGGACCGTGCTCGCGCGCCGCCCGTCCGTCGCCGTCGTCCCCATCGGGTGCCCGCTGCCGGGTGTGCCCAGCAGGGGGCTGGTTCCCAGCAGCCGGCTCGCCCGTCAGGTGGCGTCAGGGGCGGTGACGCAGTTCGGGCGTCGTGGGAGGCCGGCCGCCGAGGCTGGTGATGAGTTCGGTGCAGAGGTCGCGCATCTTGATGTTGCGGTGCTGCGACGCCGAGCGCAGGATCGTGAACGCCTCCTCGGCGGTGCACCGGTTCTGGCCGATGACCACACCGATGGCCTGGTCGATGACCCCGCGGGATCGCATGGCGGTCTGCGCCTGCTCGGCGAACTCCTCCGCGTCGGCGATGCGCTGGGCCAGGGCGATGCCACCGGTGGCCTGGGACGCCAGGTCGCGCAGCGCGGAGAGGTCGGTCCCCTCGAAGGCGGCCGGGGACCCGGCATAGAGATTGAGGGCGCCGGCCGTATGGGTGTGCGGCGCGATCGGCAGCGACAGGGACGAGAGGATGCCGTGCGAGGCGGCGTACGCGGGATAGTCGCCCCAGCGGCTCTCGTCCCGCATGTCGCGGACGGGGATCTCCTCGCCCCTGCGCAGCGACTGCAGGCAGGGGCCGTCGTCCTGGCCGTACTGCTTCTCGTCCAGTTTCGGCGCCGGTGGCCCCGCGCTCACCACGGTGACGGGCCGCCCGCCACGTTCGAGGGTGATGCCGGTGCCCTCGCAGCGGGCCAGTCTCAGGGCCGTGTCGGCCAGTGCCTGGAGGAAGGCCTCCAGCGAGTCGGCCTCCAGCAGCAGCTGGGGGATGCGGTTGCCGTCGTAGGCGTCACCGGCGCTCATGAGCGGTTCCTTCACTGGCCTTCTCGGCCGGCTTCCTGTCGTGCCACCGGGGCTACGGACTCCACAGTCCGAAGGAACACCTCAGGGCGGCCCGCACCTCACTCCTGCACGGTCGCGGGAGCAGTGCGGCCCTCTCGCCCGCGAACCAGCCTGAGGGTCGGCGGGAGCGGGTCCCGGATCCGAGGCTTCCGGGCCCTCGGCCAGTCGCAGGACGCCCCGGGTTCCCTGCCGGCAGCGGTGCGAAACGCGTCTTCTACGAGCGACCGCGTCCCGCCTGACGTTCCCGGCCCTCGTCCCGGGCCTGCTGGAAGGCGTCGGCGATGGTCTCCGCGGCGCCGGACAGAGCGCCCTTGGTCTTGCCGCGGGCACCGGATTCGGTGACCTTGCCCGCCAGCTCACTGAGCCCGGCCGGCTTGCGCGGCCCCGCTTCCAGGTCGAGGCGGTTGCACGCCTCGGCGAAGCGGAGGTAGGTGTCCACGCTGGCCACCACGATGCGTATGTCGATCTTGAGAATCTCGATGCCCACGAGTGAGACGCGCACGAACGCGTCGATCACCAGGCCACGGTCGAGAATGAGCTCCAGAACGTCGTAGAGGCCGCTGGAACCGCCCCCGCCACCCTGCTGTGTCGCGACGGTCATCGCGTCTCACCCCTCGTCGTCCGCGTCGTCTCTGCGCGTGGCCCTGTGCGGGCTGCTCCCGCCGGGAGGCGGGCATGGCATGCGGATGACCCCTATTCGCCGCGTCAAACACGCGTGCGACGCTCGTGCGATGGGCGGCCGCGCGCGGCGCCCGCCCACCGCGGCAGGCGTGTGCCGTGGTTTTCCGTCCGGACCGGGACCGTCTGTCACGATCACGCCCAGCGCCTTCGTCGAGCCCGTCCCGGTGCACCGCCCGTCACCCGTGACGGTGCCTGATGGCGCGTCAACACCCGTTGTGACGGCGCGTGTTCGAGGCGTACCCTCTGCACTCCGCAGAGTGCAGGCAGCGTTGGCAACGGGGGCCTTCCGCATGACGTCGTTTCGCGGTGAATCCGACGAGCTCTTCCCGGACCCGGTGAACGGCCGGGCCGAGATCTTCGTCAGTGACTATCCGACCGCCATCACACCGGCCGACCCGGCCCGCCTGGACACCCGGCCACCGCTGTTCGTCTTCCGCGTCGCCACGGACGGCCCCGCCGGCGAGGAGGGCGTGAGGCGGGTGCTGGGGGCGCTGCGCAGGCCCCTGGACGACCGTGGTCCGCTCGTCCCCTACGCACTCGTGCCGGCCGCGGAGGAGCCGGTGCTGCTCACCGAGCAGGCGGGGCACTTGCTGGAGAACGGCACACCGCGGCGCATGACGCCGGACAGGTATCCGCACTTCGCCGTCGTCCGGTCCCTCGTCACGTACGTCCGTGACCATCCCCAGCAGACGGCCGGCGGCTACGCCGAGGAGCTGCGCAGGCACGCCTGCGACCGGCAGCAGGCGGAGCGGAGAGGCCTGCTCGGGCGCTTGCCGAGGGCGGCCTCGACCGACGTGGCGCCGGACGGCGCGGACGTGAAGGGCTGGCTGCTGAGGGTTTTCTGGCTGTCGTTCACCTGCCATCTGCCCCGCTGGGTCTGGTCCCGTCTGATCTCCCGGAAGGTCACGCGGCGCTGGCTCGGGGGAATGCGGGAGGCGGGCGGGCGCCGCGACCTGTACCAGGTGATGGCCCACGTCGCCGCCACCCAGGCGCCGCGGCTGCGCATGGCCTCGGACGAGCGGCGCCGGGAGCAGGCCCTGCAGACGTTGGAGAAGCTCCTGCTCAGGGCTCTGCTGGAGGACCTGGCCACACCGAGGACCGGCCGGTACCTGCCCAAACGGCGACGGCGTACGGCGCGACCGGTGCTCCTGATCGAGGTCCCGCCGCCCGGCGCCGACGGCGCCCGCCGCGCCGAGCGCTTCCTGCGCGTCCTGCACGAGCTGCGCGACACCGCCCCGCGGCCGGGGCCCCTCGTCATCGCCGTCGGCAGACCGGACGAGGCGTTCATGGCCGAGCTCGGTGCCCGCGAGTCCACCCTCTCCCACGCCGCCACCGCACTGAGCTCGCAGGACGGCGCCCCCGTCGCCTTCACCTTCGACGAGGCGTCCCTCACCAGTCCGGGGCTGCCCATCGCCCGGGTCGAACCGCACCGTCGCTTCCGCACCAGCTGGCGCACCACCACCGCGCTCCTGGCCGGCACGGCCGTCCTCGCCCTGACGGCGGGGGGTGTCGCCGTCGACCGGGTCCGGGACGACGGCGACCGCAGCTGCGTCGGCGGCACGGCCTCCGTCGCCGACCGGGCGCGCTCGCGCCCCGTTCCGCTGAACGCGAGGGGCTGGTACGCCGGTGCGCTCAGGGCCATCGCCGACCAGAACCGGCGCGCGGAGGCCTATGCCGCGAAGGGACGGGACGTGCGCACCGTCGTCGCCTTCGTCTCCAGCCCGCCGCGCACCGAGGACGACATGCGCTTCGACGGGACGATCCCGGAACTGCGGGGCATCGCCATGTGGCAGCAGCAGCTCAACCAGGACGCGGGCTCGGACGAGCACGCCGTGCCGTTGCGGGTGGAGGTGCGCAGTACCGGTGAGGCGTACCGCGGCGCCGTGACGGAGGCCCGGAAGCTGGTCGCGGAGGTGCGTGAGGAGAAGGACACCGAGGACCACGAGAAGATCGTCGGCGTCCTGGCGTACGCGCAGAGCCGGGACGAGACACGCGCCGCCCTCCGGGTACTCGACCGGGAGGGCATCCCGACCGTCGGCACGACGGCCACCGCCAACGAGATGCTGCACGGGAACGCGACCAGGAGCTACTGGCCCTTCACCCCGGACAACGAGCGCGAGGCACGCATCGCGGCGAACTTCGCCGGTGGCGCCGACATCGTGGCCCGGCGCGACGACCCCGACAGCTGCTCCCCCGCCCGGCGCGCCGTCGTCATCAGGAACTCGGCCGACCTCTACAGCCGCAGCCTCGCCGGCCGCTTCGTGTCGGCGTTCCCCGGCAGCACGCGCGTCTTCGACTTCAACCAGGAGGGCGACTTCGGTCCGCAGCCACCGGACGGCGCCCCCACTCTGACCAGTGCGAGCGTGCTCGCCGAGCAGTTGTGCAAGGCCCTCGCCGAGGAGCCGCGGTCCGTCGTGTACTGGTCGGCCCGGGCCAAGGACTTCACGGCCTTCATCAGAGCGGTGGACAAGCGCGGCACCTGCGTGGACCAGCCCGTCACGGTCCTCGGCGGCAACGAACTGACGAACGTGGCCCAGACCGGCGCCTACTCCACGCAGGACTGGCTGCGGCTGTACTACTCGGCGCACCGGCTGCCCGACGGACACCCCTCCCTGAGCGCCGAGACCCGGCAGTTCCTGTCGCGGTACGACGCCTTCGTGCGGACCTACGGGGCCGGTGCCGACCCCTGGCGGCAGGACGGCCACTCCGCGGTCTCGTACGACGCCTTCCACGTGCTGTCGGAGGCGGTGAACCAGGCCCGGTCGCGCGACGAGCGGATCGAGCGCCGCTCGGTGCTGATCACCCTCGCGGGCGGCGTGGCCCCGTTCAACGGGGCCACCGGCTACATCGCCTACGCGCCGGACGTCAACGCGCCCCCGGTGGACAAGACGCTGGTCATCCTGCGTCAACTGGGCACGCGGCCGCAGGCGGTGCTGGTGTGCGGTGCGTTCGACATGGGCGAGTCGAGCCGGAAGCAGGGGCGGCCGTGCGTGTCGTGACCCGCGCACGCGTCGGGCGCTGACGCCGTCCGGTGCACGGCGCGGCTGCGCCTTCCGGCCCACCGACCGCACCGGTTCCCGGGCGTGCCCCTACACCGCCGGGGGCGCCGTGAGGGACAGGCGCGGCCCGGTCGCCGGGCGTGTGAACGGGGAGCGCGGCGACCGGGGGTTGTTGCTCGGCCGTTGCACGAAGCCCGCCGGGGCCCGGGAAGCGCCGCTCCCCTCCACGGGTTCGGTCCGGCCGTCGGCGCGGAGCGCCGTCACGCGACGGGGAAGTCGTCCGGCGTCCTGAGGCGTTCACGGATCCAGACCCCGGCCGGCTTCAGCGACGCGGTACCCGTCCACGGCCCGGACCTGTCGCAGGTGCCGGTCTTGAAGACGGCTCCCGAGCGGTGGTCGTCGGAGAAGTTCCAGTTGACCCAGCTGATCTTCTTGGTGGCCATGAGGTCGAGGTAGCGCTGGGACATGGCGAAGTCGTCGGCGCCTTCGCCCGCGTAGTTCTGGGTGCCGAACTCGGTGACGAACACGGGCAGTCTGTCGGCGGCCCGGGAGAGGGTCGCCAGGTACTCGTCGCGGTGCGAGTAGGCGTAGAAGTGGAACGTGTACATGATGTTGGTGGCCTTGACGGGGTTGTTCACGACCTCCGACTCGTTGCCCGACTCGGAGACGCCGAACGACGACCAGGCGCGGGTTCCGACCAGGACGGGCGCGTCGGAGTCGATGGCGCGGATCGTCGGGATGATCTGTTCCGCGTAGCTCTTGATCCGCGACCAGCTCACCCCACTGGGCTCGTTGGCGATCTCGTAGAGGATGTTGTTCTTGTCCTTGTTGCGGTCGGCGATGTCCGTGAAGAACTGCCGGGCCCGGCTGAGGTTGGCGTGGGGGTCGCCCGGGGTGAGCATGTGCCAGTCGACGATCACGTACATGCCGCGGTCGGTCGCCTGCCGGATGAGCGAGTTCGCGAGGTCGGTGAAGTGCCGGGGGTCGGTCTCGTAGCCGCCCTCCTGGACGTAGGTCGAGACACGCAGGACGTCGGCCTTCCAGTCGTTGGCCAGGGCGTCGAGCGAGCCGCCGGTCAGGCAGTGCGGGTACCACTGGGTGCCGTGGGTGCTCATGCCCCGCAACTGGACGGGGTTGCCGCGGCTGTTGCACAGCTTGGTGCCGCAGACCTTGAGCTGGCCGTTGGCGGAGACCGGGGTGGCGGCAGCGGCACGGGGAGTGGCGGTCGCGTGCGCGGAACCGGTCGGTACGAGACCGAGCAGGAGCAGCAGGACGCCGCTGAGCGCGGCGGCCGCCACTCCGCGGCGGAGCGACAGGTGTGGGGCCCTCATGTGAACTCCGTTCAGGCGCATGACTAGTAGGAAACTTTCCTAACCGAAGGGAAGCAGAGGCGCCCGGCGGCATCAAGAGGGTCGGCACCGTCCACACGAAGAGCGGCATTCACACAGGCGTCCGGGTACGTGGACGAGGAGAAGAGACGGCGCTCCGCGGGGCCGCTCACTCGAAAGGGTCAAAGGGGCCGCCGGGTGCGGGTTCGGCGCATGGCACCTCATGGACGAGGTGAGACATTCGGCATGACCGAACCCTTACCGGCTCGTCCGGCCGCCGCTCCGGTCGTCTTCACGGCCGACTTCGCTTCCACCACGCAATGGGTCGCCGGGCGTTCGTGGGCGTACCCGGACGGGGGCCCGATCAATCCGCGCGACGACAAGCTGGACCACCTGGTGTCCGATGCCGCGTACAGCCGCTCGGGGGTCTTCCGGGCCGGGCGGCGGCGCGACGGGCGGTGGAACGCCGGGCTGCTGACCACCGAGGGGAGTCCGGAGGGGTTCACCGTCCGCGCCGGGGACGTGCTCGAAGCCCGGGTCAGGCTGCCCGAGGAGATCGGGGCCTGGCCGGCCATCTGGACCTGGCGCGACGGCGACCAGGAGATCGACGTCTTCGAGTACCACCCGGACAACCCGGACCTGCTCGAGTTCACCAACCACGTGCGCGGCACGAACCGTTACCACCGTGACGAGGCGGTCCGTCCGGGCGCGTGGGTGGACCTGCGCACCGAGTTCGGCGCCCGCTCGGTGCGATGGTGGCTCAACGGCGGACAGGTCTTCGCGGACGGGCGGGGGGTGGGGCAGAGCTGGCACGCCTATCTCATCGTCAACCTGTCGGTCTGCGCCGGGCGTTACCACCCGCCCCCGGAGCCGACGACGACCGAGATGTCGTACGAGGTGAGCCGGCTGACCGTACGACGGCCCGCCACCGTCGCCGCCGCTCCGGCCGAGGGCGAGCCCACCTAGCGGGCACACGCGTGGGCGCCCCGGCCGACGCGACCGGCCGACCGGAGCGCTGCGGGAAAGGTGCGGGCCGGGACGGTCGCCGGGGAGAGCGTCCCGTCCCGGTCCCGGCTCAGCGGGTGGCCAGCAGCTCCAGCGTGTCGATCACGCGGTTGGAGAAGCCCCACTCGTTGTCGTACCAGGCGACGACCTTGACGTGGCGGCCGTCGACGCGCGTGAGCGCCGAGTCGAAGATCGACGAGGCCGGGTTGCCCACGATGTCGGTCGACACGAGCGGGTCCTCCGAGTACTCGAGGACGCCGGCGAGCGGACCCTGCGCCGCCCTGCGGTACGCCTCCAGCACGTCCTCGCGCGACACGTCCCGGGCGACGGTGGTGTTGAGCTCGACGATCGAGCCGACCGGCACCGGCACGCGGATCGAGTCGCCCGACAGCTTGCCGTCGAGGCCGGGCAGCACCAGGCCGATCGCCTTGGCGGCGCCGGTCGTGGTCGGCACGATGTTCACGCCGGCGGCCCGGGCACGGCGGGGGTCGCGGTGCGGGCCGTCCTGCAGGTTCTGCTCCTGCGTGTAGGCGTGCACCGTCGTCATGAACCCGTGCTCGATACCGGCGAGTTCGTCGAGCACCTTGGCCAGCGGCGCGAGCGCGTTGGTCGTGCAGGAGGCGTTCGAGACGATGGTGTGCAGGTCGGGGTCGTAGGTGTCGGAGTTGACCCCGAAGGCGAGGGTGACGTCGGCGCCGTCCGAGGGCGCGCTGACCAGCACCTTCTTCGCGCCCGCGTCGAGGTGGGCGCGGGCGGCCTTGGCCGCGGTGAAGCGTCCGGTGGCCTCCAGGACGATGTCCACGCCGAGTTCGGCCCACGGCAGCTGCGCCGGCTCACGCTCGGCCAGCACCTTGATCCGGCGCCCGTCGACGACGAGGTGGTCCCCGTCGGCGGTCACCGGCCGCCCGAGCCGGCCGGCCGTGCTGTCGTAGGCGAGCAGCCGGGCGAGGGCGGCGGGCTCCGTGAGGTCGTTGACGGCGACGACCTCCAGGGCGCTGTCGCGCTCCAGCAGGGCGCGCAGCACGTTGCGTCCGATGCGGCCGAATCCGTTGATGGCGATGCGAGTCATGAGTGGTGTCCCTTCCCTTCGCCCCCAGGCTCGCTCGCGGGCGGCGCCGCGGACAGTGGCGGTATCGCCATGGTTCAAAAGGATCTCGCCACGCGCCGTGGGCAGGGCTGCGGGCGGGGTGCGGGCAGGGCTACGCGCCGCGGGTGAAGGTGCGCCGGTACTCGCTCGGTGTGGTGCCGAGGATGCGCTGGAAGTGCAGGCGCAGGTTCGCGCCGGTGCCGAGGCCGATGTCGGCGGCGATCTGCTCGACGCTGCGCTCCGATCGCTCCAGCAGCTCGCGGGCCAGGTCGATGCGGGCGCGCATCACCCACTGCATCGGCGTGTAGCCGGTCTCCTCGACGAAGCGCCGGGAGAAGGTGCGCGCCGACACGCCCGCCTGGCGCGCCAGGACGTCGAGCGTGAGGGGCTCGCCCAGCCGGTGCAGCGCCCACTCGCGGGTGTCGGCGAACCGCTCGCCGAGCGGTTCGGGCACGCTGCGCGGCACGTACTGGGCCTGGCCACCACTGCGGTAGGGGGCGGCGACCAGCCGCCGGGCGGCGTGGTTGGAGGCGGCGACTCCGAGGTCGCCGCGCAGGATGTGCAGGCAGAGGTCGATGCCCGAGGCGGCGCCGGCCGAGGTGAGCACGCTGCCCTCGTCCACGAACAGCACGTTCTCGTCCACGCGGACGTCCGGATGCTTGGCCACGAGGGCGCGGGTGTAGTGCCAGTGTGTCGTGGCGCGTCGGCCGTCGAGCAGTCCCGTGGCGGCGAGGGCGAAGGCGCCGGTGGAGATCGCCGCGAGTCGCGCTCCCCGGGCATGGGCGGCGACCAGCGCGTCGACGACGGCCCGCGGCGGGTCCTCGCGGTCGGGGTGCCGGTAGCCGGGGACGAAGACGATGTCGGCCCACTCCAGCGCGTCCAGGCCGTGGGCGACGTGGTACGCGAGACCGTCGCCGCCGGTCACCAGCCCGGGTGTCGCCCCGCACACCCGCACCTCGTACGGCATGCTCGCGCGGGTCGTGAAGACCTGCGCGGGAATGCCGACGTCGAGCGGCTTCGCACCTTCGAGCACGAGAACGGCGACGCGATGCAGACGGGAGGCGGACGACACAGGACGAGGTTACGCGGGGTGTGACGGTGAACGACGCGGTGGCCGGTGCGCCGCTGCCGTCCGGGGCGGTGTCCCGCCCGCCTGCCCGGGGCAGGCGGGTGGGACGCGCGCGGGAGCCGGACCGCCGCACGTCCTCGACTCGAGGGACCGGGCCGCCGTAGGTCCTGCGTCAGGTGGCGGTCGAAGAACCGGGTCCCGTCCTCCGACGGCACCGTCCGTGACGGACGCCCCCTGCCTCAACCGCCCTCCGAAGCGGCCAGGACGCGGTTCAGCGCGCTGTCCGGCCGGTCCGTGAGTTCTTGCCACGTGCCCTCCTCCACAATGCGTCCTCCTTCGAGGACGGCGATGCGGTCGGCGCGGCGGATGGTGGCCGGGCGGTGCGCGATGAGGACGGTCGTGCGGGTCTCCTCGGCCAGTGCGGTGGCGAGCTGGGCGTCGCCGGTGTTGTCCAGATGAGCGGTGGACTCGTCGAGTACGAGGATCTTCGGCCGGGCCAGCAGGGCGCGGGCGAGCGCGATGCGGGCCCGCTGACCGCCGGACAGGGTGGCGCCGCGCTCGCCCACCGGCGTGCTCAGCGGTCCGATCCGGTCGACGCCGCATCGACGTGCCGCCTCGGCCACCGCCGTGTCGTCCGCCTCGGGTGCCGCGAGCCGCAGGTTGTCGGCCAGGGTGCCGTGGAAGAGGGGCGTGTCCTGCCCCACCAGCATCACCGCCCGCCGCAGTTCCGCGTCGCTCACCTGCCGTACGTCCAGCGGGTCGCCTCCGGACGGCAGCAACTGGACCTCCCCGGCGGCCGGGTCCCAGAAGCGGGCCAGCAGGTGCGCGCACGTCGACTTGCCCGCGCCCGAGGCGCCGACCAGGGCGAGGGTCTGTCCCGGGGAGGCGGTCAGCTCCACCCCGTCCAGTACGGGTGCGCCGCCGTAGTCGAACCGCACGCGGTGCAGCCGGACACCCAGCGGTCCGGGTGGCAGCGGGCGGGGCGCGGTGGGCGGGGGTGCGAGCGCGGGGGCCTCGACGGCCGCGCCGACGCGGGAGGCGGCCGCGCGCAGGGCCACGGCCTGGCTCAGGGCGCGGGCCGACTCCGCGACCGGGCCGAGCACGGACAGGGCCAGCGTCATCGCCGCGGGCGCCCATGCCCCGTGCAGTCGTCCGGCGGTCACGGCGTGCGCGGCGGCGGCCACCGCGCCGAGGACCGCACCCACGATGAGGAGGTCGCGCACGGCCGCGGCGGCGGCCTCCCAGGTCGCCTCGGCGCGCTGGGCCTCCCCCACCTGCCGTCCCCGTTCCCGCAGCATGCGGCGACGCTCCGGCAGGGCGCCGAAGGCGAGGAGTTCGCGCAGCCCGTCGACGGTCTCCACCGTGTCGGCCGACAGCCTCGCCGCGGCGGCACGGGTGCGCCCGCCGCGCGCCGTGCGTGCGCGCGCGTCCGCGAAAGGTGCGGCGGCCAGCAGCACGGCGACGGGCAGCACGGCGGCCAGCAACCACGGTTCCAGCACGGCGAGGACCACGGACCCGGCGGTGAACACGCTCCCGCTCGCCAGCAGTTGGGCGGTGGTGTGGGCGTAGAAGAACTCCAGTGCCTCCACGTCGGCCATGGCGGTGGCGGCGAGATCGCCACTGCGCCGGCCGGCGACCCGGGCGGGCGCGCTGCGGGCGAGCCCGTCGAAGACGCGTACCCGCAGCGCGGCCAGCACCCGGTAGGCGAGGTCGTGGGAGAGGTCCATCTCCCGCCAGGTCGTCAGGGCGCGCAGGACGACCAGGGCGGCGAGGGCGGTGACGGTGCCGGCCGGGGGTGTCTCCTGCTCGATGACGGCGCTACCCACGGTGTGCGCGGCCAGGGTCAGCAGCGCGACGAGGGAGCCCTGTTCGAGGAGCGCGGCGGCGCAGGTGCGGACCGTCATGGCACGGTGCCCGGCGAGGGCGGGGAGCAGGGCGCGCAGCGCCCCTCGGGCGGGTATGACGGCGTCCTTGGCTGCGGACGGGGTGGCGGTGGTCATGCGGCGAGTTCTCCTCGATGGACGTGGCCGGCCTCGACGAGCCGGGTGTAGACGCCGCCGGCCTCGATCAGACCGGAGTGCTCGCCGACGGCGTCCACCCGTCCCGCGTCGAGCACGACGATGCGGTCCGCGTGCCGGACGGCCGCGAGCCGGTGGGCGACCACGAGGACGGTCCTGCCGTGCGCGGCGGTCGTCAACTCGCGGACGATGTCCGCCTCGCGGCGCTCGTCGACCGAGCTGGTGGCCTCGTCGAGGACGAGGACCGGGGCGTCGGCCAGCAGCGCCCGTGCGAGGGCGAGGCGCTGTCGCTGGCCACCCGAGAGGGTGGCCCCCCGCTCACCGAGGACGGTGGTGTAACCGTCCGGGAGGGCGGTGATCTCGTCGTGGATGCCGGCGACGCGCGCCGCCCGCACGAGGTCGTCGTCGGTGGCGTCGGGCCGGGCCAGGCGCAGGTTGTCGGCGATGGTGGCGTGGAAGAGGCAGGTCTCCTGCGAGACGACGGCGATGCCGCGCCGCAGCGCGTCGAGCGAGTAGGCGGTGGTGGGGAGGCCGTCGAGGGTGATCCGGCCTTCCTGTGGGTCGTGGTGGCGCAGGAGCAGGGCCAGGAGGGTGGACTTGCCCGCGCCGGACGGCCCGACGATCGCGGTCGTCCGGCCCGCCCGCGCGGTGAAGGAGACTCCGTCCAGAGCAGGGTCCGCGTCGCCGTCGTAGGCGAACCGGACGTCGTGGAAGCGCAGTTCGGGTGGCGTGTTCCAGTCGGCCGGGGTCGTTCCGGAGTCGGGGACGGCCGGCCGGGCGGTGCGCAGGGCCGCGAGACCGTCGGCGGCCGAGGCCCCGAGGTATCCGGCGTGCCATTCGCGGGCGAGGTCGCGGACGGGACGGAAACACTCGGAGGCCAGCAGCAGCATCAGATACGTGCCGGTGGCCGTGGTGGAGCCCGTGGTGGCCGACCAGCAGGCCAGCAGGGCCGCGGCGGCGGTGCCGCCCTGAATGGCGAGGTCGGTGATGCCGGTGTCGACCAGGGACACGCGCAGCTTCGCGACGGTCGCCCGGTGCAGTGCCGCCGACCGCTCCTCCAGACGTGCGCGGGTGCGCCCGACGGCGCCGGCGGCCCGCAGCGCCGGCATGCCCTGGAGGGCTTCCAGGTAGTCCGCGCCCAGTCCTTCGTACGTGTCCCAGTGCTCCTTGCCGCGGGCGGCGAGCAGCCGGTCCCAGGCGCGCGGTCCGGCCAGGGCCAGGAGCAGGGCGGGGACGAGGCCGATGAGGGCCCGGGGGTCGACGGCGACCAGGGCGGCCAGGATCAGGGGCGGCACCGCGAGGGTGACCAGGAGCTGGGGCAGGTAGCGGGAGACGTAGGCGTCGACGCCCTCGATCCCGTCGACCAGGGTGGTGCGGACCGCTCCGGCGCGTGCGGTGGTCAGGTGTGCGGGTCCCAGCCGGCCGAGGTGCGCGAGCAGTTCGTCGCGCAGGGCGACGCGGACCCGGGCCCCGGCCCTGGTGGCGGTACGGCGCTGCCACAGGGTCAGCCCGGCGCGGGCCGCGACGACGGCGAGCACCGCGGCCAGCAGCCAGGGCAGGTCGCCGGTGTCCTGCCGGGCCAGGCCGGCCAGGGCGAGGGCCAGCAGGGCGGCCTGCGCCAGATGGGTGAGGGTGACGGCGCCCTGAAGAAGGGTGGCGCCGAGCAACGGGCGCCGTGCGCGCCGGGCGGCACGGCGCAGCTCCGGGTGGACGATCACGTGGGGTTCTCCTCGTCGGCGGGGCGGGTGCCGAGGGCCAGGGCGTGCACGATCCAGTCCCGGCCCGGGGCGGCGCCGAGCGCGGCTCCCAGGTCGGCCTGTTGCCAGGAGCCGACGGGCCGGGCGGTCAGTCCGAGGCGCAGGGCGGTGATGTGGGCCAGGTGAACGGCGAAGCCCGCCCGCAGGTGGGCGCGGCGGATATGGGGGGTGTCGGCGTCGGCGGGGCAGCCGTGGGCGAGCAGGACGGCGCCCGCGTGGGCGATCCACGCCTGGCCCGCGGCCCAGGCGGCGAGCGTGGGGCGGGCGTCTCCCGTCGCGTACTGGCGCAGGCTCGTGCCGCCGGGTGCCGGCTCCACCAGGCCGGGTCGTGGCGGGCCCACTGCGACGGACCAGTGCAGGTCGCCGGTACCCGCCCGGGCGGCCGCGGTGAGGACCGCCCGCAGGGCGTCCGGGCTCGGGGCGCCCCGCAACGGTGGCGCGGCACTCCGGCGTGCCAGCAGCTCGGCGGAGGTGTGAGGGTGCTGCGCCTGCTCAGCGGCGCGGCCGTCGTCGGGGGCGGCCCGCCCCGGCCCCCGTCCGCGGGGCGGCGGGACGTGCACGGTGGCCAGCGGCCTCTCGGTGAGTCCGTCCATGCGCACGCGCGGCTCGCCCGCTGCGAGCGCCCGGGCCGCGAGGAACAGCGCGGCGGCGGCGTGGCCGGTGTCCAGGAGCAGCAGGGGCCAGGCCCGGTGGCCGTAGTGGGAGGCCGTTCGCTGCGCGGTGACGGTGAGTGCGGCCGTCACCCCCGGCGGTGTGTCGGGCGGATGCCGGTCGAGGTGGTGCACGCGGTGGCGCAGCGGGTCGTAGCCGTAGCGGCCCGGCGGCAGGGAGCACCCTGTGCCGACGGTCAGTTCGGTGTCGACCGGGTGCAGCGCGCCGGCGGAGGGTGCGGGCCGCAGCCGCCCGGAGGTGTCCGAGGCCGCCAGGGACAGGCGCAGCAGGGCGTGCAGGTCGAGCTCCGCCGGCCCGGCCTTCGGGACGGGGACCGGCGTCCCCGGCCAGGCCCGGACCGCCGCCCCGGCCGGGGTGTCGGGACCGGGTGGTTGCGGGGAGCGGGCGACGGCGAGGGCGGCGACGAGGTCCACCGGGCGGTTGTCACAGGGGTGTTCCACGAGGGCCTCACATGTGGGGCGGAGGAGCCAGGGTGAAGTCCCGGGGCCCGGCCGGCGGCCGGGTGCGCCACCCGCGTGCGACGGCGGCCTCGGGAAGGCGGGGGCATCCGAAGTAGCCGAAGGCCGCGGGGGCGTTGGGGAGGAGCCCGGAGACGAGGACCCTGGCGACGCGCAGGGAGGTCTCGGCCACGTCCTCGGTGGTGAGGTCGAAGGTCATGACGCGGTGGCCGCCGGCGCGGAGCGCGTCGTCCAGCCGCCGCCGGTCACCGGGCTCGACCGCGTCCACGGGCACGGTCCCCAGAGCCGGCTCGGTGAACCGTCTCGCCTCGGCCGCCATCCGCTCGTCGAGCCACACCTGCACGTGTGCGCCCAGGTCCCGTACGTGCTCGAACTGCTCGCCGCACACGTCGAGGTAGCGGCCGTCGGCGCGGTGCTCGAGGTAGAGCCCGCGGGCGAGCAGCCCCATCTCGACGGCCTGGAACACCCAGCCGTCCGGACCGGTCAGGCCCTGGGTGAAGACCCAGGTGTGGACGGCTTCGAGGACGGCCTTGCGGGCGGCTTCGGCCGGGTCGTACTTGCAGGCGAACCCGGCGGCGTACAGGCCCAGGCGCGGGTCGTGCACGAGCGCGGCCATGCAGGGGGCGAACTCCGAGTGCATCTCGACGATGTGGACGTCGAGTGCGCAGCCGGCGAGGTCGTCGGCGAGGCCGGGCACGCTCGCCGGGTCTATGCCGCGGGCCGGGCCGTCCAGGTGCCACCACAACTCCAGCGCGTCGCGTTCCACGATCTCCAGCAGGCCCCGCTCGACGGCGTCGTCGTGGCCCCGGCCGGTGGCTATCCCGGCGTAGTTCAGGTGGTGGGTGCGGGGCAGGGCGCGCAGTTCGCCCTGGCGCCAGTTGAGATGGGTGAGCGAGACGGGCGCCCACACCTCGGCCGTGGTGCCGTCGGCCCGCTGTTCGGCTCCGCGGGTCCACAGTGCCGGGGTGTCTGCCGTGAAGGGGCGGTAGGGGAACTTCTCCCGCGCGTACTGCCAGGGTGCGTAGGCGGGCAGGTCGCCCGGACCGTACAGGCGCATGCCCTTGTCGGCCAGTTCGGCGGCGGTGGCGCGCAGGGGGGCGTCGGGGTGGCCGGGCGGGGGCACGCGGTTGCCGCAGTACCGTTCCACGCCCTCGGCTATCGCGGCGATGCGGGCCTGCTCGGGGTCGCCGAAGGTGGTGCCGAGGGAGACGCGGTCGGCGGGCCACAGCCCGAGTCTGCGGGCGTCGGACACCTCGGCCGTGAGGGCGGTGTACCGGGGCGGGGTGCCCGGCGGGTGCTCGACGGGCTTGACCTTGCGGACGATGCCGCAGACGGGGTCCACGAGTGCTTCCAGGGGCAGCGCCGTCATCGCAGGATCTCCTCGGCGGGGTCGATGGGGGTGGGGCGGGACGGGAGCACGTGCAGCGTCAGCGCCACACCGGCCGGGTCGACCTCGCGCCGGGAGGCGAGCAGGCGGTGCGCGGTGACCGGGTCGTCGCCGGTGTGGGGGTTGCGGGCGTGCGCGGGGAAGTGGTGTCCGGCGATCTCGAGGCGCAGCCGGGTGCCGGCCCGCAGGCGCCGGGCGAGCCGGCCGAGGCCGATGCGGAACCGGCCCTGGTGCCCGGCGGCTTCGGCGCGCCGGACGACGCCGACGGCCAGTGGCTCGGCGGTGCCTTCGGGCGTGAGCGCGACGAGCCGGGCGGCCCAGTCGGCGGACGGGGTGTGGGCGGTCGCCCGCAGCCGCAGGCCGACGGGACCGACCATGTCGAGGGGGCGCGGCAGTGGCGGTGTGACCAGCAGGCACCGGTCGGGCGGGCCGTCGGTGGGAACGGTCAGCTCGTCCGAGCGGACGGGACGGTCGGGGTCGGCGGTGAAGGTGGCGCCGTGCACCATCCGCAGGCGCTGGGTGCGTGGTTCGCCGTCGGTGCCGGCGGGCAGCCACACGTCGGCGCCTCCCAGGGCCAGTGCGCCGCGGCGGCCGGACGTGAGCGCACCGGCCAGGGCGCGGCGTGCCCAGCGCACGTACAGATCACCGAGGTCGACCCGGTGGGCGGGGCCCGCGTCCGGGCCCGGGGTGCCCACGAGACCGTGCCGCCAGGGGCCGAGCAGCAGACGCGCCGAGGGGCCGCCCCAGGAGTGCCACAGGGCGACGGTGTCGTCGGCGAAGTGGTCGTGGTGGCCGCCCACCACGAGCAGGGGCACCTCGGCGTCGACCGCCCGCGCCGCGAGGCGCCCTCGCTCGCGGTGGGCCCACAGTGCCGTCCAGGAGGGCAGGTCGCGGCCCAGCCGCTCGGGCAGGGCGGTCACGGGCAGGTGCGCGAGCAGGCCGGGGTCCGCCGCGAGGGCCTTGTCGAGGGCGCTTTCGTCGGAGTCCCGTCGGTCGCCGTGGGCGGCCCACCAGCCGGCGCGGGCGAACAGCCGTTCCACGCCGGACGCTTCACGCGCCGTCTCCGCCGGACCGAGGGCCGGTACGGCCGCCACGACCGCGTCCGCTCGCGCGTCCCCGGGCGCCTCCAGAGCCAGGACGAGGGCGCAGTGGGCGGCGTAGGAGGCACCGGCGGCGACCAGTCGGCCGTCGCACCACCGCTGTTGTCGGATCCAGCGGGCGGCGGCCGCTCCGTCGGCGGCCTCGTCGGCGTAGGGGTGCCACTCCCCCGGCGACGCGAAGCGGCCCCGTACGTCCTGGACGACGGCGGCGAAACCACGGCGGGCCCAGCCGCGTGCCTCGGCCCGGTGCCGGGTGCGGTCGTAGGGGGTGCGGATCAGCACGGTCGGGAAGGGACCGTCGCCGGCGGGCAGACGGACGTCGGTGGCGAGGCCGCCCACCGTCGTGTCGAAGGCCGTCACGCGCGTGGCTCCGGCATCGGTGCGACGTCGGGGACCGGCAGAACGGGGTGTTCGGTGACGGCCAGGGTGCGCAGGTCGACGCGGCGGAGCCGGCGCCGTGCCGGGAGGCCGGTGGTCTCGCGGGCGCCGGTGGCCCATCGCCACAGGTCGTCGGCGAGCAGCGCCGCGAGCAGGCAGGCGCCCGGTGCGGTGAGCCGGACCGGTGCGCCGAGGGTGCGGGGGCCGCTCCAGTACGCCGCCAGTTCGCGGTACGCGGGGGTGGCGGCGAGCCGGCGGGCGCGGACGTGGGCCGAGGTGACGTCTCCGGGCCGGGCGGCCAGCGGTTCGACGTACGCCTGCCAGCCCTCGCGGTGGCAGCGCAGCCAGGCGACACCGTGCTCGGGCAGCCGATCGGCGGCGTCCCAGAGTCCGTCGGGCGCGGGCGCGTCGAGGCACCACACGACGGCGGCGGGGTGCGTGGCGAGCAGGTCGCCGACGCGGGCGGGTGAGGTGGGGGACGCGTTCGGGGCCGTGCCGGTGCGGGGTTCGGCGCCCAGGGCTGCCAGTTGTGCGGCGAGCGGTCCGGTCAGGGCCTGGTCCCCGAGCAGCAGGACGCGTCGGCGTTCGGCCGGCCAGGGGGCGGGCGGGGCGTCCCCGGTCAGGAATCCCGCCTGCTCGAACCCGCCGACGACCCGGTCGAGTTCGTCGTCCACCCGGGTGCCGGTGTCCTGACCCGCGAGGCGGGAGAGCAGTGACTGCTCGTCGGCTTCGCCGGTCCTGACGCTGAGGAACTCCCCCTCGGGGGTGCGGACGGCGAGACCCCGTCCGGGCACGGCGACGACCTCGGCACCGGGTACGAGTCGGCTGCGGGACACGACGGATCCTCCTGACGGCGGGTCTGGGACGGGCGTGGGCCCGCCCGGAAGGCATCGGGCGGGCCCACGGTCGAGGGAGCTGAGCCCTCGCTTACTCCTCGGTGTCCTCGAAGGGGTTCTCGACGAGCGCGTTGGAGTGGGAGGCCGAGTCGTGGGCCAGCTGGCCCGGGTCGACGATGGGTGCGAAGACCTGCTCGTTGTCCATGAACTCTCCTTCATGTCAGGGAGATACGGCGTTCGGTCGAGCGCCGCGGGCCCTACGCTAATGAATCTGATTTTCATATTCAAGGGCTGCGATGGGGTGATCCGGGTAACACACCGGCCAGCCCCCTTCCGGGTCCCGGCCGACGCGTCCGGCCACGTTCAGCACGTCCGCCAGCAGCCCCGGCGTGACGACCTGCTCCGGCGTGCCGTCGGCCACCACACGGCCGTCCCGCAGGGCGACGATCCGCTCGGCGAACCGGGCCGCGTGGGCCAGGTCGTGCAGCACCGTCACCACCGTGAGCCCGCGCTCCTGGCGCAGACGCACCACCGTCTGCAGCACGTCGAGCTGGTGGTGCAGGTCCAGGTAGGTGGTCGGCTCGTCGAGCAGCAGGACCCGGGTGTCCTGGGCGAGCGCCATCGCGAGCCGCACCCGCTGCCGCTCGCCTCCCGACAGCGCGTCGACGTCACGGTCGGCCCACTGCTCCACCCCGACGTCGCGCAGCGCACGCCGGACGACGGGGTCGTCGCCCTCGCGCAGCATGCCCAGCGGACCCCGCGCCGCGTACCGTCCCTGCCGGACGAGGTGACGGACCGTCATACCGGGGACGGCCGGGGCGGACTGGTGAAGCAGCGCCACCCGGCGTGCCGCGGCCCGCCTGGACAGCACGGCCAGATCGTCGCCACCGAGCCGGACGCGCCCCCGGTCCGGTTGCAGCAGCCCGGCGGCGAGCCGCAGCAGGGTCGACTTGCCGCAGCCGTTCAGGCCGATGAGCGCGGTCAGTTCGCCCGGCCGGACGGTCAGGTCGACGCCCCTCAGTACGGGCCGTCCGGGGTAGCCGAAGTGGACCCCCTCGACGTGGATCCCCACGGACTCGGTCATGCTCTGTCCTCGATTCGACGTCAGAACGTACGGCTCGGCGTGCGGCGCACGACGACCAGCAGCAGTGCGGCACCCAGGCAGGCGGTGAGCGCCCCGACGGGCAGCGTGAGCCGCCCGGAGCCCAGCCCCTGGGCGAGCAGGCGCGAGGACAGCTGCGCCGCGGCGTCCGCCCCGCACACCACGACGGCCCCCGTCAGGGCCGCGCCGGGAAGGCTCCTGCGCAGATCGGCACCGAAGAGCGCCACGGCCAGGTGCGGAACGAGCAGCCCGACGAAGCCGAGGGCGCCCACGGCGGCCACCGCACCCGCCGTCAGCGCCACCGCACACAGCAGGGCCAGAGTGCGGGCCCGGCGAGCCGCGAGGCCGGCGGCGAGGGCGATGTCGTCGCCGCAGCGCAGCAGGGTCAGCGGACCGGCCAGCAGCCAGGCCGCGACTCCCCAGAGGAGCGCCCACGGCCACAGCAGGTGCCAGTGCTGCCAGACCCGGCCCTCGGTGGTGCCCACCAGCCACTGCACCACGCTGCCGAGTTCGCCCGGCTCCACGAGCAGCACCACGGCGGTGAGTCCACCGAGCACCGCGGACACCAGCACCCCGTGGACGGCGGTCTGTGCCGGGTCACCGCGGCCGCGGCCGGCGAGCAGCCACAGCAGTGCCGCACCGGCGCACCCGCCCACGCAGGCCGCGATCACCACGGCCAGCGGCGAGTCCCGTCCGGCCAGGCCCAGTGCCGTGGCGGTGACCGCCCCGAGGACCGCGCCCGGCGTCACGCCGGTCACCTCGGGACCCGCGAGCGGGTTGCGCAGGGCGGACTGCAGGACCAGCCCCGCCACGGCCAGGCACGCGCCCGCACCGAGCGACACCAGCAGTCTGGGCAGGCGCAGCCGGAGCAGGATGTGGCGCTCCGTCGGGTCACCGCCGCCGGTCAGGACGTCCCAGGCCGTTGCCGGGGACATGCCCCGTCCGGCCACCAGTTCCACGCAGGCGCACAGGACGGCCAGTGCCGCCAGGGCCGTGAACCGCCGGGTCACCGCGGGGTCTCCGTTCCGGTCTCGTGGGGCGGGGGCGCGCCGGCGTCGCCGTCCCCGGGGGCGTCGGACGCTTTCCTCGAGCCCGGAGGTTCGCCCGGCGGGCGGGGCACGGCCGCCCGCGATCCGTGCCGCGTCACGGCCACGCCGGCCTTGCGGCCGCGGCCTTTCGACCGCATCAGGGCCACTCCCGCCGGCACTCCGAGCAGAGCCGTCCAGGCACCCGCCGGTGTCTCCACGGGTGCCAGGGCCAGCCGCGCCGGGACGTCGGCGACCGTCACGACGGCGGCGCCCCAGGCGGCCGACCACGGGAGCCAGCGCACGGCTCCCGCGCCGGGGGCGAACCAGCGGGCCAGGTGCGGCGCGAGGAAGCCCACCCAGGCGACGGGCCCGCACACGGCCGTCACCGGGGCGATCAGCACGACGGCGATGCCCAGAGCGGCGAGCCGCGCCCGGTGGGCGCGCACCCCCAGCGCCTCGGCGTCCTCGTCGCCCAGCCGCATCACCGACAGCACCGGCGCGCACAGGACGAGGGCGGGCGCGGCGACGAGCAGCCACGGCCACAGCCCCTCGACGTCGTCCCAGGTCCGGGCGGACAGGGACCCGAGCAGGTAGCGGTAGACGAGCTGGAGGTCGAGCTGGTCGGCCATGACCATCAGGACGAGCAGCGCGGCCTGCAACGCGGCACTGACCGCTGCCCCGGTGAGCAGTACGGCGGACGGGCTGCGGCCCAGCCCCGCGGCGAGCAGGGTCAGCCCGCCGCCGAGCGCGGCGCCCCCGATGGCCAGCAGGGGCTGGACGGCGGCGGGCAGGGACAGCGTCAGCACCAGAGGCGCGGCCACCCCCAGCGCCGCCCCGGACGACACCCCCAGCATCTCCGGCACCGCCAGGTGATTGCGCAGCGCCTCCTGCAGCACCAGTCCGGCCGCGCCCAGGCAGGCACCGGCGACGAGCGCCAGCACCAGGCGGGGCACGCGGAGTTGGGTGACGACGATTCCGGCGAGGCTGTCGCCCCCGTCCAGCATCGCGCCGACCAGCCGGTACGGCGGCACGTAGGGGGTGCCCAGGCTGAGCGCGCAGACCGAGGAGACGACCAGCAGCACGGCGACCGGGATCGGTTGCCACCTGTGCGCGCCGGGCGAGGGACGCCGCCCGCCCGCCGCGTCGGCCGCGGCGGGCGGCGGGAGGGAGGACCGCCTCACCGCAGCGCGGCCGTGGCCTCGTCGAGGACGATGCCCAGCGAACGGGTGCCGCGTCCCTTGGCCCACACTTCCGAGTCGACCTCGTGGACGTCGCCGCTCTTCACAGCCGGGATCCTGCTCCAGAGGGGGTTCGCGGCCAGCTTCTCCGAGAGCTTGCCGTCCGCGCCGCCGAAGCTCATGGTCTCGACGAACAGGACGTCGACGCCCTGGGCGAGGATCTCCTCCAGGCTGTAACTGCCTTCGACCCCACGGGACTTCCACGGGTACCGGGCGATCTTGGGGAACAGGCTGGCGGCCACGTCGGTCTCCGGGGTCGCGACGCCGAAGTTCTCGTCGCTGCCGTAGATGATGAGCGCGGTCTTGTCGCTCGGCGTCTTCTCGGCCGCGGCGAGCTTGGCGCGGAAGGTCTTCTCGGCCTTCTCGCCCTGTGCCGTGCGGCCGGTCAGGGCCGCCACGTCGCGCAGGTAACCGACGCTGTCCTGCCAGGTCTCGGGCTGCATGGCCCAGAACGTGGTGGCGCCCTTGAGGGCCGGGGCGAGCTTGCCGTGGGTGTCCCCCAGCCCGATGACCAGGTCGGGCTTGTGGGCGAGGATCGCCTCTACCTCGGGGGCGATGAATCCCCCGGGGATGACGTCGACCTCCTTGGCCTTCTTCTCCCCGAGGAAGCCGGGATGGGACAGCAGGGCGCTGTTGGTGGCCGTCGGGACGATGCCCAGTTCGGTCAGGATGTCGTCGCACAGCGCGAACAGGCAGACGATGCGCTCGGGTTGCTCGGGCAGAGCGACCTTCACACCGTTCGTGTCGGTCAACTCCCGGGTCGCCTTGATGGGTTCGACGGTGACCTCGGTCTTCGCCCCGGGCCTGGCCTTGTCGCTCGCGGGCTCGCCGGACGACGAGCCGCAGCCCGCCAGCACGGAACCCACCAGCGCTGCGGTGATCCACGTACGGACGAATCTCGACGGTGAGCGCAGCATCGATGCCCTCGCTTCTTCTTCAGGTGCTGGGAACGCACCGAAGATACATGATAATCGTTTTCACCTACCTGACTTTCGGAGGACCCGTGCCCGCTGACACACCCGTCCTGTTCGTCTCCGACCACGTGGCGGGATCCGTCCACGTGCTGACCGTGCCGGACGGCACCGTCATCGGACGCCTCGCCGGACGCCACCTCTCCGAGCACGCCGGTTTCCTCGCCCTGCCGCGCGGACGGGTGGCGTGCGTCGACGATCGCCGAGGGGAACTGCTGGTGCTCGACCCCTACGGCGAGAAGCTGGTGGAACGTTCCGTCCCGGTCGCCGTGCCGGCCGAGCACCTCGCCGGCGACCCGGAGGGGCGCCGGGTGGCGGTGACCACCGGTCTGGGCAGGAACTCCGAAGCCTGGTCGGACCTCCTGACGGTCGTCGATCTGGCGACCGGGGAGGCCACCCGGATACGCACGCGGGCCGGCGAGCCGGGCGTGACGGTGCTGGGAGGCGGAGATCCCCTGGTCGTACTGCGGCACCGGGAACCGGGCGCGCTGGCCGTGCACCGGTTCGCCGAACTGCTCGCGGCCCCGCCCGGCTGCCCCGTGGTCACGCCCCACGCACTCCTGCCACTGCCCGATGACGGGCACGGGGACGCCCAGGCCCCCCGGTCCTCACGCGTGTTCGCAGCCACCGGCGAGGGCGTGCACCGGGCCAGGAGGACGGGTGACACCCTCGCGGCCGAGGACGTCATCCCCTGGGACTCGCCCGCCCGCGGCTGGTACCTCCGTCTCGACACCCGGCGGCCGGCTCTGTGGAGCACGCTGCGCGGTGGTGATCCCGACCCGCGGTGCTGGCCGGAGTGGACCAACGAGGCCTGGCGCCACGACCTGGAGACGGGCCGCACGCACCGCACCGACCTCGGCGATGGACTGGTCTTCCGGCTGGCCTTCGCCCGGAGCCGTACCGCGTTCACGCGCATCCACCCCGACGGCGACGAACTGCTCCTCGTCGACACCCGAGCCGTCGTCCGCCGGGTCCCCCTGCCCGCGATGGAGGGTGCTCCCCGCCGGGGCGGCACTCCCTGGGAAGGCGTACAGCGCCGGGCGGTGGCCGCCTCGCCGGACGCCGACTGGGTCGCGGTCACCCGGGGCGGCCACGGCGAGGTGCACATCGTGGATGCGCTCACCGGCCGCGAGGCGACGTGCTCGCGTCTGAGCACACCGCTGCATCACGGCGGTCACCTCGCGCTTCGGACCCGGAACGACGGCGCCGAGGGCGATCCCGTGGGCCGGTGACGCCCGCACCGCCGCCTTCCGCCCGCGCGTCCGGGACCTCGGCCGCGGCCGGTGCGGGACACCGGCGGCTCGGTTCCGGCGCCGTTACGGGTGTGCCGTTACGGGGTGTGAATGCCGCGCAGCCGGTCGAGGCGGGTGATGACCGGTCCCGCCGTGACGCCGTGCAGCACCACGGAGACCAGCACGGTGAACACGACCACCGACCACAGTTCTCGCGCCGGGACGCCGAAGCCGTGGTGCCCGAGGGCGTAGGCGAGGTAGTAGAGGGAGCCGATCCCCCGCACCCCGTACGCCGCGACGACCCAGCGCTCCCTCTTCCCCAGCGGGGCCCGCAGCAGTCCGAGCCACCCGGACAACGGCCGGACGACCAGCAGCACCGCGACCCCGGCGACCGCGCCCTGCCAGGTCAGGGCGGACAGGCCGCCGGATGCGATGAAGGCGCCCAGCAGGAACAGCACCGCGGCGGTGAGCAGCCGTTCCACCTGCTCGATGAAGTCGTGCAGGACGTTGTGGTAGCCGTGGGCGCGCTCGGCGGCGCGGATGGCGCAGGCGGTGACGAACACCGCCAGGAAGCCGTAGCCGCCGGCCAGTTCGGTCAGCCCGAAGGACAGGAAGGTGGCGCCCAGGGCGACGAAGCCCTCCCGGTGCTGGGACAAGCGCAGCGACGTCGACCGCGCCCGGAAGAACAGCCACCCGAGCAGCCGGCCGACCAGAAGTCCGCCCAGCACACCGACGGCACACTTGTAGGCCACGTCCTGCGCCGCCCACGAACCGACCCACCCGGTCGACCAGCCGGTGCCCGCCACGGCGGCCAGCCCGACGGCGGCGTACGTCAGCGGGAAGGCGAGTCCGTCGTTCAGCCCCGCCTCGCTGGTCAGGGCGAACCGGGCCTCGTCCTCGTCGTGCTCGTCGTCCGTCGGCTCCCCCACGCGTACTTCCGAGGCGAGCACCGGATCGGTCGGGGAGAGGACCGCGCCGAGCAGGAGCGCCGCGGCCGGCGGCCAGTCCAGCAACCACCACGCAAGACACGCGGTGATCAGGAAGGTCAGCGGCATGGTGATGCCCAGCAACCGCCAGGTCACCCGCCACCGGCGCCACCCGACCGGCCGGTTGAGCGCCAGCCCCGCACCCATCAGCGAGATGATGACGACGACCTCGGTGACGTGCTCGGTCACCATCCGGTCGGCCACCGGGTCGATCGCGGGCAGCGGCAGGGGCAGGGGCAGCAGATAGACCCCGATGCCGCACAACAGGAAGATCAACGGCAGCGACAGCGGCCGCCCGGCCAGGACCCGCGGCAGTACCGACGCGAGCAATGCGCCCACTCCGAGCGACGCGAAGACCGCGTCGGGATTCGTCACGTGTCAGCCACCCTTCTGCTCACCTGCCACACACTGCGGTGGCCACCCACCGGTACCCCGCGTCACGTGTGTCATGGACGGTGGTGTGCAGCGGATCGCAAGATCGGGTGCGCAGCCGCTGGTGCGCCGGTCGCGGCGCGGCGCTGACGGCATTCCGTTTTGTCCTCTGGCGGACGCGCGTAGACCGCGGGCATCATCGGTCTGCACCGCCTGCACAGCCGTCCCGGAAGAAGCATGGCCCACCGCAGGAAGGTCTCCGCATGAAGGCATTCCAGGCCCCGAAGCTCCGTTCCCTGCTGACCGCACTGGCGCTCGTCGTCGCACCCGGCGCGGCCGTCGTCGGCACCGCCGGCGAGGCCTTCGCCGTCACCAAGATCAGTCACGCCACCGCGACCTCGATGTTCCGGGAGGTCGGCATCACCTGGTCGTCGTCCGGCAACTGCTCGAACCGCAACAACGCCAGCTGTACGTCCTTCGAGCAGCTCAACCTCGCCACGGCCCAGGGCGCGCAGACCCTCAAGCGGGCCAGCGGCTGCGCCCTGAACATCACGGGCGGCACCGAGACCGGGCACGCCTCCGGCACCTACTCGCACTGGAACGGCTACAAGCTCGACTTCAGCAAATACACCTGCGTCGGCAACTACATCAAGAACACCTTCACCTACATCGGCGTGCGCGGCGACGGAGCGCCGCAGTGGCGCTCGGGCTCCGGCAACGTCTACGCCGACGAGGGCAACCACTGGGACGTCACGTACTACAACTGCGGCGGCTGCTGAGCCTGTGGATCTCCGAGCGGGGCACCCTCTCCGGCGGCCGGCACGGTCCGGGCGCCGGAGAGGCCGTGGCCGGGGAGCGTTGCGGCGGCCCGGTCAGCCGGACAGCTCCAGCAGGCGTTGCATCAGCCGCCGCTCCTCGTCCGCGGCCTCATGGACGATCCTCGAAGCGCTGTGGAGGAATCCCCGGGACGACGACGCACCCGCCTCGCGGACGAGTGCGGCCACCTCGGTCCACTTCCTCGCCACCTCACGGTAGGCGTCCGAGGTGTCCCGGTACTCCTCGATCCCGGTGATGCCGGCGGCCTCCGCGAGGAATTCCGCCCACATCTCACGGAACAGGCCCCCACCCGTTCCGGCGTCCTCCATGATCGTGGCGATTTCCGCGAGGCCCTCGGCGGGTGATTCGAGGTCGTCCAGCCACTGGGGCATCAGATCGGCGACTTTGTGCATGCCCTTGTAGCCGAGATTCGAGATCGGCGGATTCAGGAAGGTCTCCGCCGCCGTACCGATTCCTTCACGGGCCGCTGCTCCGAGATCGGGCAGGCCGTCCTTCGGGAGGTCGAGCGTGAAGGCGCGATTGCGGGAACTCATCGGGCCACCCGGATTCCGTGCGGCCGCCAGGGAATCGCCGGACGCCCATTGCAGGCCGAGCGGCCGGGTCTCGACCAGAGCGAACCGCCCCTCGTCGTCGTGCCCGACGCAGGCGACGTAGTGGGCCGCGAAGCGGAAGTCGTCGGTGGAGTAGTCGAGGCGGTAGCGGTCGAGCTTGAGTCCGACGACGGTGCCGGAGGCGAGCTCGGCCAGCAGATGATCTCTCGCCCGCTTCCCGGAGGACGTCTCGTGCACGGACAGCCGGAGTCTCAGCGCCTGCGCCAGGTTGTCCGTCAAGGCGTCGGGCTTGATGCGGCCACCGACGAACGGCGTCGGCATCTGCTTCGTCCGCCAGTAGATGAACGACAGACCGCCGGCGAGACCGAAGACGAACGGCTCCGACACATCGACTTCCCGCTGCCGCAGCAGATTCACCAGCGTGGTCGACTCGCAATGCCGACCGACGTAGGGTTCCACGTCCAGGAGGGCCACCTGTTCACGTCTCCCTTCCGCCGCGTCGAGCGTAGCGCAACCTGCGAAAGCTCGATCGCGGACGCCGGTATCCGGGATACGTTCGTCGGCTTGCGCGCGGGACGCCATTCCTGAGGCGCGGCGCAGCCCCGTGATGTCACGGGTTTCGCAGGATCTTCCCGGGTGAGGAGGCGTGGTGCCCGGCGCCGCTGGGCGACGGTGGACAGACAGCGAGACCGACCGGCATCCCCTGAACGTCGCCCGGCCCGCAGACCCCCGGCCGGGACTCAGCAGGGCGTCAGGCGCGGGACAGCCCGCTTCTTCCGGGACGGGTGCGCCGGAGCGCGGCACCGGCCGCCGCCTGCCACGCGGCAGGGGCCCGGGCGTCCGCGGCGCCCCCGCCCCCGCCGCGCGGGAGACCTCGGTTCCGGTTTCCTCCTCCCAGGGGCTGCGACAGCTCCTGGATCTGCCCCCCCATGCGGGTCCTGGGCCGTGTCGCCCGGCTACGCCGAACCCTGGGCCCGCGCCCTGGGGGCGAAGCCGCTTCCCTGCTCGGCGAACACCCTCATCGCGGAGCCCAGGAACTCCGCCATCCCGGGGTGGTAGGAATCATGGAAGGCCCTCATGGCCTCGTCCTCGGCGTAGAAGAGCGACATGCCGACGTAAGCCTCCCTGGAGGGGGTGTAGAACCGGCAGACGACGTCGAAGTGCCTGCGGACGAGCTCCTGGATCCGCTGGTCCCCTGGCAGGGAGCCGCCGTCCAGGAGAGCCGTGATCTCCCGGTACAGCACGTCCCAGTCCTGGTGGACCCGCGCCCTGTCCACATGTTCCCAGTTGTCGGTCTCGGCGAGGCTCTTCGCCTGCTCCTCGGCCAACGACCGGCGACACTCGTCCTCGTAACTGTTCCCCACGGCACCGGTCCCCATCGTTTCGATGCCTCTCCGGTCGTTCCGAGAGGCCGCCGACATGTCAAGCAACGACCGGCCGCCGATGATCGACTGCCGGTCCAAGCCGAACGGTGACACACAGCCACCGGGCCGGCAAACGGTTTTTCGGACCCTCCGGCGCTCCGTCGCGGCCGGCCGGCGGCGGAAAGGCGCAGCTCGAAGGGCGAGCCGTCGAAGCGGGGCGTCCAGCCGCTCGACCGCGCGGCCCGGCTTCCCGCGGCGGCCCCGCGCGGCAGGACGAACTCGGCCCGCACCGGGTCGGGTCCATGGCGGCCGGTCGACCGGTCTCCACGAGTGCGGCACCGGCATGGCCGTCGGCGCCGACCGGCTCTCGGCCGACCGAGGAGCACGACGGCACCGAGGATCGGCTCCCCGCCGCTCGGCCCCGACGGGAAGCTCCACGTCTTCGGTGCGCCGCGGCGCACTCGCGGGAACGGGCCGCCTGAGGCTCGGCCGTGCCCACGTGACGGGCTCGTCGAAACGCCGGGTTTGACACCTCGCCTGCATGAGCGGCGACTCGCCCGCTCGAGCTGCCCCAATGCGGCAGGTGTTCAAGCCGCCGCGGCGTTGTCCCGCTCCAGAGCCCCGCGCAACCAGTGGTCCGCAGTGCCCGGCGTCGGCTCCGGCACGCCGGACGGTGGTGTGCGCAGCACGGCCGTCAGCTCCCAGTAGCGGTCCAGACGCGGCTCGGCGGCGAGCCGTGCGGCCAGCAGGCGCCGGAACTGCCGCGTGTCCCGGCTGCCGTAGGCGCTCGCGTACGCCGCGACATACGCGTCCAGCGCCTCGCCCGGGTACGGGTCACGGGCCCGGCGCAGTTGCGGGCCCGCCAGGTCGAACGCCTCGATCAGTCCGGCGTACAGCAGGGACGCGCCACCCGCGCCGCCCACTCGGTGCACCTCCGGCTGCGGCTGCCGGCCGGCCGGGCAGGGGGCCGTGGTCATCGCGTGCAGCCGGGCGAAGGCCAGCACCTGGTCAGGGGTCGGCTCGTCGGGCGGCTGGGGCACCGCCACCTCCAGGAACGCCGCCGTCACCCGGGCGGGCATCCGCGGCGGCAGCCAGCCACGCCAGAAGCGGGCCAGCGGTGCGGTGCTCGGCGGGATGCTCACGGCGCCCAGCAGCCGCAGCCGGTCGGCCCGCTCCGCGGGCGGGCACTCCACCACCAGCCGCAGGGCCGCCTCCCGCCAGCGCATGGCCGTCAACTCAGCACCCAGTTCGCGCAGTCGGCCCGCCACCGCGTCCTCCAGGACGCGGTCCGCCCCGCCGGCGTCCTCGACGACCCGCTGCACCTGTGGCAGGGGCAGGTCGAGTGCGCGAAGGGAGCGGATCAGTCCGAGCCGCTCCAGCGCCTGCGGGCCGTAGCGACGATGCCCGCCGCCGCTGCGGGCGGATTCGGGCAGCAGGCCCCGGTCGGAGTAGAAGCGGACGGTCTTCACGGTGACGCCCGCGCGCTCCGCGAGTTCGCCGATGCTCCAGAACTGCTCGTCACGCATGGACGGTTGAACCTCCCTCAGGGGGAGTTCCTACGGTACCGGCGCACGGAACGGGCGTACGTCCCCGACCTCGGGCCGGGGGCTGCGCGCGGCGCAGAGATGCGGCGAACCGGGAGGAGAAACCCATGACGGTGTTCATCATGGTGCCGGGTGTGTTCACCGGCACACACGTGTGGCAGGAGACGGCCGCCCGTTTGACCGCGGCCGGTGCTGAGGCACACCCGGTCGCCCTGACGGGACTCGACGCGGCCAGACCCGCCGACCCGTCGGTCACGACGGATCTGGAGACACACATCGCGGATGTGCTCGCTGCGGTCGACGCGGTCGGCACCGACCGGGACATCGTGCTCGTCGGGCACGACTACGGCATCCATCCCGCACTCGGAGCAGCCGACCGGCGGGCGGAGCGGATCGCGCGCCTCGTGTACCTGGACTGCGGGATGCCGCGGAACGGTGTTCCGGCGCTGGCCGCCGTACCGGACCGCACACTGCGTGCGCAGCTGGCCGAGCGGAGCGAACGTGGGGACGTGGACGGGGAGTTGACGCCACCGGCCGGTGAGGAGTGGCGGCGCTGGGGCAGTACCGCCGAAGTCCCCGGCACGGCACTGGACCGGCTTTCCGCCCTGGCGGCGCCGCAGCCGCTGCGGACTCTGCTGCAGCCGTTGCGGCTGAGCGGGGCGGTGGCCGCGGTGCCGGTCACCGGGGTGCTGTGCACGGGGAACGGCGTCAGCGTCGACCTGGTGCAACGGCTCGTCGACTTCGGTGACCCCACGCTGACGGCGCTGGCCCAGCCCCGGGTCGGCTTCTTCGAACTGGCCACCGGGCACTGGCCGATGCTGTCCTGCCCCGCGGACCTGGCGGACGTTCTGCTGCGAGCGGCGGCCGGCGAGGGTCGCCGCCTGCGCCCGGTCGGCACGGACTCGTCGCCCGCCCACCTGCGGCCGTTCCCCCTCGACGTTCCCGAGGTGGCCCGCGACCGCAAGGGGCAGGTCGATCTCTACGTCCCCGCAGGAGAACCACCGCGTCCGGCCGTGATCTTCGTGCACGGGGGCCCGGTCCCGGCCGGGGCCCGGCCCACTCCCCGGGACTGGCCGACCCTGGTGGGATACGCCCGGCTGGCGGCCGCCGAGGGTGCCGTCGGTGTGACCCTCGACCACAGCCTGCACGACGTCGCCGACTACGAGCGTGCCGCCGGGGATGTCGCCGACGCGGTCCGAGCGGTCCGCTCCGACCCCCGGGTGGACCCCGAGCGCATCGCCCTGTGGTTCTTCTCCGGCGGGGGCCTGCTCACCGCCGACTGGCTGGCCGAACCCCCGGCCTGGCTGCGCTGCCTGGCCGCGTCCTACCCCGTTCTCGCGCCCCTGCCGAACTGGGGGCTGACCGACAGCAGGTTCCACCCGGCGCGGGCCGTCGCCCGGGCGGGCGGCCTGCCGCTCGTGCTGTTGCGCGCCGGGCTGGAGACACCGGAGATCGCTGCCACCGTCGAGGCGTTCGTCACCGCGGCCCAGGACTGTGGAGCGCGCCTGGAACTGGTCGACGTACCCGACGGCCATCACGGTTTCGAGACGCTGGACCCGCCGGAGGAGACCCGCCCCGCCCTGCTCCACGCGATGCGCTCCGTGATCGCGCATCTGGAGAGCTGACGTGGCGGGTCTCCCGCCCGGCCCGCCGTCCGCCGCGGCCGTTCAGGGGCGCACGGAGGGTTCGGCTCGTCCGAGGCGGAGTGCGGACACGAGGAAGAAGACACCGCCGAGGAAGGCGTAGCCCGCCAGGGAACCCAGCGTGGCCCCCTCCTTGCCCGCCTGGGCGATGAAGGAGGCTCCGGCCAGGGTGGAGATGCCGCCGCTGGCGATCATCGGCCACTGCCCTCCCATGCCGCGCCGCAGCATGCCGACGAGCAGCTGGACGAGGCCCGCCGTGATCGCCCAGGCACCCCAGACGCGCAGGACGGCCGGGATGCCGGAAGTGACCGCGGCGACCAGCCCCGCGGCGGTGAGGGTGCTCAGCGCGACGTTGACGTGGAGGCCGCGCACCGGTCCGCGGCCGGCCCTCGCGGACCGGATGTCGACGACGGCGCACGCCACGTCGAACAAGGGATAGACCACCAGCAGCACCATCCCGAGCGATCCGAGGGTGCGCGCGGTGGTGAACAGCAGGGCGGCCCACACGACGGCGAAGGCGAAACGGACGAAGTACAGACGGCGCAGCGAGGCGGAAGCAGCCGCTGCCGGGGAGACGGTGGGAGAGGGAGGGGCGACGGAGCCGGCCATGACGGGCTTCTTCCTGCTCGACGATGAGGGAGAACGTTCGGTCTACCTCGGGACGCGATTCATCCAATGCCGGGCCGTACCCATCTGTCAAGACCGAACGTTCTCCCTCGCGGGCTGATACCGTGGCGCCATGAGCGCGGGTACCGGAACTGGCAGCACGTCGGAGGCGCGGTCGCGGCTGCTCGGCACCGCGACCCGGATCTTCTACGCCGAGGGGATCCACTCGGTCGGCGTGGACCGCATCATCGCCGAGGCGCAGGTCACCCGCGCCACCCTGTACCGGCACTTCAAGGGCAAGGAGGACCTGATCCTCGCCTATCTCCAGCAGGCCGACCAGGGCATTCGCGGTCAGGTCGCCGCCGTCCTGGACCAGGACCTCACGGCGGCCGACACGGTGCGCGCGGTGGGCCGGTCCATCGCCGACGGCATCCAGAGCCCGGGGTTCCGCGGGTGCGCCTTCCTGAACGCGGCCGCCGAGTACCCCGACCCGGCACACCCGGTCCACCGGGCCGTACTGACACACCGGCAGTGGTTCCTCGACACCGCCACGGAGCTGCTGGGACAGGCCGGCTGCGCCCCGGCCGAGACGGCGGGACGTCACTTCGTCATGCTCCGCGACGGCGCCATGGCCGCGGGCTGCCTGTTCGACCCCACGCTCATCTCCGAGACGTTCCTGAACGGCGTCGAGGACCTGTTGCGGACGGGCGCCGCCGCGAGTCCCCGGCCTGCGCCCCGCGGCTAGGTGTATTGACCCGCAGGGTGAACAACCCTGCGGGTCAATACACTCAGCGGGAGCCACTCCGCAGGCGGCGGGCAGGCGCGCCGGACCCTCGTCTCGCGCTGCCTGGTGGGGCGGGGGACCGCTACTGGGGCGCCGTACCGGGCCCGAGCTCCTGTGCGCCCCCACCGGCGCCCTCCCGGGCGCGTCACGGGCGGCGCACCGTCGGGCTCATGGAGGTCGGCGAGGAACCGTGTGCCGGGCGGGGGGACGGTACCGACTGCCCGAACGGCGAGGTGCTCGACGTGAGGACGGACGGTCCCCGCTGTGAGGAGTGCCGGCACCACTGGGAGCTGGACTGTACCGAGCCGGGGCGCAGGGCGGGACAGGACGACGGGCCCACGCCGCCGGGGCTGCCGGATGCGGACGGGCACGAGAGCGCCGCCTGAGGCGACGAGCCCGGACGGTTCCGCCCCGGAGCCACCGCGGTGTTCGGACCCGGGCCCCCGCGCCGCCGCGCCAGGGCCCGGGGAGTGCGCCGCCGCCCGTATCCCTCGTGTCGGCGGGCCCTCGTGCGGGACGGTGTCCCGCACCCTTACCGGTCCTTTCCGGACCGGCGGCATCGACGGATGCAGTCGGCCGGCCACCGCCCGTCCGGCCGAGCCCGTCCCCCGAACAGCCCGATGTGAGCGGCCCGGGACTGGGCACTCGCTCCTGCATGACTGAGCACCACGACGGCCCCGACGCCGCCCACCGCCGACCGCAGGGCGTGTCGGACACCACCGTCCAGGCCCTGGGCGCCCTGTCCAAGGCGCTGGAGACGACCGAGCGCGCCCGGGGACACCTGTACGCCTTCCACCAGCTGACCGGCGGGGCGGACTTCGAGCTGGACCGTGCGGTGAAGCTGCTGCGCGAGGCGGGCCACGACGCCTGGGCGGACCGCGTCCAGCACGAGATCCTGGGCCGCAACGTCATCCCGGGACACTGGACGTTCCAGATCGTCGAGGCCTACAACGACACCTACTACGAGCCGTTCAGGACCACGGAGAAGGAAGCGCGGACGGAACTCGCCGAGGGCAAGGACCACCTGTTCGAGGCCGAGCTCAAGGAGGAGCGGCGCACCGGCGGCCACCCCGACCACTCGGCCCGCCCCGGCACGGCGCCGCACGGGTGACTGCGGAGGCGACACCCCCGGGCGGCGGCCCGCCTCAGCACAGCACCCGCAGGGCGCCCGGCAGCACCCTGACCGTGACCGGGAGGACGGCCTCGATCTCGCCGTCCGCGCCGTAGGGCAGGTCCCGGTCGGCCTCGATACGTATCTCGCGGCCGCGCACCACCCGCACCTGGGGCCGGTGGACGTGCGCCCCGGTGTCCAGCTCCTTCATCAGCGTGAAGAACAGGCGGCGCGGCGCGTCGCGGATCATCACGACGTCGAGCAGCCCGTCGTCCGGGCGGGCGTCGGGGGCGATGCGGCGCGCGGAGCCGTAGTAGCTGGAGTTGGCGGCCACCACGGTGTAGCCGCTGTAGGCGTGGTCGTGGCCGTCGACGGTGACGCGGTAGCGCACGGGACGCCAGGTGCTGATCGCCCGCAGGGCACCGGCGTAGTAGGAGGCCGGGCCGCGCAGCATCCGGGACTGGTTGGCGTGCTGGTTGGCCAGGGCGTCCACGCCCGCGTAGACGCTGCCGAGGACGACGGTGGCGGCGTGGACGGACGAGGTGACCTCGATGGTGTCCACGGCACGCGGTGTGCCGTGCAGCAGGACCCGCGCCACGCCCTCGGGGTCGCCGGGCAGGCCGAGGGCACGGGCGAAGTCGTTGCCGCGCCCGGCCGGGACCATGCCGAACAGGGCGCCGGTGCCGCTGAGGGCTCCGCCGACGCTTCCGGTGATGCCGTCGCCGCCGACGGCGAGCACGACCCGGCCGCGTTCTCCCGCGGTCCGGGCGAGTTCCCGGGCGTGGGGGAGGCTGCGGCTGTACTCGGTCTCCAGCTCGGCTCCCGCCTCCCGGAGCAGACGGGCCACCTTCAGCAGCGCCGCCGCGCTGGTGGCTCCGCCCGCGGTGGGGTTGACGACGGCGGTGAACTGTCGCATCGATGTGCCTCCGGGCTACGGGTGGTGCCGGGCTGTCGTGAGGGTGGGTGTGGGCGGCCGGACGGGCCTGGCCCGCTTCAGTCGGCCGGCAGCAGCACGCCGGGGTTCAGCAGGCCGTCCGGGTCCAGCGTTCGCTTGACGGCACGCAGTGCGGCGATGGCGAGGTCGGTGGCCTCGCGTACGTACCACTCGCGGTGGTCGGTGCCGACGGCGTGGTGGTGGGTGATCGTGCCGCCGGCCGTGAGGATGGCGTCGTTCGCGGCGTGCTTGGCGCGCGTCCAGTGCGCCACCGGGTCGTCGCCCTGGGCCGAGACGACGGTGAAGTACAGCGAGGCGCCGTTCTCGTAGACGTGCGAGATGTGGCACATGACCAGGGGCGGGGTGCCGTTCTCGGTCAGCGTGGTGGTCAGCGCGTCCCGGACGGCCGTGTACAGGCCCGGCAGCTTCGACCAGTAGGCGGCGGTCTCCAGGGTCTCGGCGAAGGCGCCCGCCTCGAGCAGCGAGTCCCGCAGGTACGGTGCCGCGTACCGGCCGTGGGCCCAGCGCTCCCCCGGCTCGTCGCCCGCGAACTCCCCGCCGCAGTCGGTGAGTACGGCCGCTGCCGCCGCCCGGCGCCGCGCGGTGTCCTCCTCGGTGCCCTCGAAGCCGACCACGGCGAGGCATCCCGCGTCCCGCTGCTCGGCGGCGGAGCCGATGGCCTCGGGCTGGGCGAGGCCGATCAGTGTCTCGGTCTCGTCGGAGAGCCTGAGGACGGTGGGGCGCGGACCGTCCTGGGCGAGGCGGCGCAGCGCGGCGGTGCCCTGGTCGAAGGAGGCGAAGCGCCAGCCCTCGTAGCGGCGCGTCCGCGGGACGGGCCTGATGCGGACGGTGACGGAGGTGATGACGCCGAAGGCGCCCTCCGAGCCGAGCATGAGCTGCCGCAGATCGGGGCCGGCGGCCGAGCGGGGCGCCCGGCCGGTGTCGAGGGTGCCCTCGGGGGTGGCGAGAGTGAGGCCCAGGACCATCTCGTCGAAGCGTCCGTAGCCCGCGGACGCCTGTCCGCTGGAGCGGGTCGCGGCGAAGCCGCCGATGGTGGCCCACTCGTAGGACTGGGGGAAGTGGCCGAGGGTGAAGCCGTGTCCGGCCAGGAGTGCCTCGGCCTCGGGTGCGCGCAGCCCGGGCTGCAGGGTGGCGGTCCGGGACACCGGGTCGAGGTCGAGCAGGCGGTTCATGTGCCGCAGGTCCAGGGCGACGAACGAAGCCCGGCCGGCGGGTGCGAGCCCGCCGACGACGGAGGTGCCGCCGCCGAAGGGGACCAGGGCGAGGCCGTGTTCGGCGCAGACACGGAGCACGGCGAGGACCTCGTCGTGGCTCTGCGGGAGGGCGACGGCCGCGGGGGCGTCGGTGGTGTCGGCGGCGCGGATGCGCAGCAGGTCCGGGGTGGACTTGCCCCGGGTGTGCCGGACCCGGCTCTCGGTGTCCGTGCGGACGCTGTCCGCCCGCTCGCCCAGGGCGGCCCGCAGGGCCTGAAGGGCGGCGCCGTCCAGGGCGGGCGTGCCGACCTCGATCTCCTCCAGCCGGGCCGACGCCGTGGGCTGCGGCTTGACGCCGAGCCAGTCCCGCAGCAGCCCGGCGACCGTGCCGGGCAGCGGCGTCGCCCTGGCCGGATCGCCCCAGCCGTTCCACAGCATGTCCATGCGTGTCGTCCCTCACCGGTCGTCGGGGTTGCCGCCGCGGCGGCTCTGCGCGTTACACTGTTACACATGACGCCTAATCGTCACAACGGCTCGGCACAGCAGAAGTCCTCCGACAACGACGTGGTGCTCGACGCCGTCCGCGACTGCGTCCTGGCCGTCGGTGTGCGCCGGACGACCATGACCGACGTCGCCCGCCGCGCGGGTGTCTCCCGCATGACGCTCTATCGCCGCTGGCCCGATGTCCGGTCGCTGGTGGGCGACTTGATGACGCGGGAGTGGATCGCGACGGCCACCGGGGCCATGCCCGAGAGCCGGCCGGGGACCGGCACGCGCCCACCGCTGGTCGACGGCCTGGTGGCGGGCGTGAAGGCGCTCCGCGCCCATCCGCTGTTCCAGAAGATCGTCGACGTGGACCCCGAACTCCTGCTGCCCTACGTACTGGACCGGCGCGGCGCGAGCCAGGAGGCCCTGCTGGAGCTGCTGGCCGGGGCCCTGCGGGAGGGGCACGCGGACGGCTCGGTGCGCGAGGCCCCCGTCCATCTGCAGGCACGGACCGTGCTGTTGATCCTGCAGTCCTTCGCCCTGTCCCTGCGCACCATGACCGACGAGGACGACCACGACCTCACCTCCGAAGCGTTCCTCGCGGAACTGCGCACCGTCCTGGAGAGGACCCTCACCCCATGAGCCAGACCACCGTCCCGGCCGGCGGGGCCTCCCTGTCCGCGGTCCGGCGCACCCGCGAGCTGTCCGAGGCGACGGACGGCCGTGTGGTGGACGTGCTGGTCGTCGGCCTCGGCGCCACGGGCGCGGGAGCGGCCCTCGACGCCGCCGCACGCGGCCTCGACGTCGTCGCCGTCGACGCGCACGACCTCGCGTTCGGCACCTCGCGCTGGAGCTCCAAGCTCATCCACGGCGGGCTGCGGTACCTGGCCTCGGCGCAGTTCGACGTCGCCCACGAGAGCGCCGTCGAACGGGGTGTGCTGATGGAGCGGACGGCGCCCCACCTGGTGCGCGCCCAGCCCTTCGTGCTGCCCCTGACCGGACTCGTCTCGCGCGGCCAGGCCGCGCTGGCGTGGGCGGGTTTCCGGGCCGGCGACGCCCTGCGGCTGTCGGCCCGCACCGCCCGCGCCACCCTGCCCGCCCCCCGCCGGCTCTCCCCGGTCGAGACCCGCCACCTGGCCCCGGCACTGCGCTCCGGCGGACTGCGCGGCGGCCTGCTCTCCTGGGACGGGCGGCTCACCGACGACGCCCGCCTCGTGACCGCCCTCGCCCGCACCGCCGCCGCACGCGGCGCCCGCGTCCTGACACGTGTGCGGGCCCTGGAACTCACCGGCTCCGGCGCCCGCGTCCGCGACGAACTCACCGGAGAGGAGGGCGAGATCAGGGCCCGTGCGGTGATCAACGCCTCCGGTGTGTGGGCCGGCGACCTGGTCGAGGGCATCCGCATCCGGCCCTCGCGCGGCACCCACCTCGTCCTGCGCGCCGACCACATCGGCCCGCTCCCCGCCGGGCTGCACATCCCCGTCCCCGGCGAGACCAACCGCTTCGTCCTCGTCCTGCCCCAGGACGACGGCCGCCTCTACGTCGGGCTCACCGACGAACCCCTGGACGGGCCCGTCCCCGACGTGCCGGAGGTGCCGGAGACGGACATCGGCTTCCTGCTCGACGTCCTCGGCTCGGTGCTCGACGTCCCGGTCCGGCGCGGCGACGTCGTCGGTGCCTTCGCGGGACTGCGCCCCCTGCTGGACACCGCGCCCACCGCACAGCCCGGCGCCGCCGCACGCACGGCCGACATCTCCCGCAGGCACGCGGTGCTCACCTCACCGGAGGGAATCGTCAGCGTCGTCGGCGGCAAGCTCACCACCTACCGCCGGATGGCCGAGGACGCCGTCGACGCGGCGGTCGGCGCGCGCGGTCTGGTCGCCGGCCCCTCCCCCACCGCCGCTCTGCCCCTGGTCGGCGCCGCGGCGCCCACGGTGCTCGCCGCGCTGCGCGCCCCGCGCCGCCTCGTGCAGCGCTACGGCACCGAGGCACCGGCGGTCCACGCGCTCGCCGCGCGAGATCCGCGCCTGGGCGAGCCCGTCGTGCCCGGACACCCCGTCACCGGCGCGGAACTGCTGTGGGCGCTGCGGCACGAGGGCGCCCTCGACGAGGCCGACCTGCTCGACCGGCGCACCCGCATCGGCCTGGTCCCGGCGGACCGGGCCGATGCGCTGGACGCCGTACGCGGGCTGGTGGCCGAAGCGCTCGGCGCCGGCGGCTGACGGCGAGGCCGAGCGGCCCTCAGTGCCCCTGGTCGCGTTGCGGGCCGTAGGGCTGGAGGAGCTGGTCCACCGGGGCGTGGTCGTCGGTGAGGCGTTCGGCGGCGCCCGTCCAGGAGTCGAGCTCCTCACCGGAGGTGACGCGCCAGCCGGTGTCCCGGGCCTCCAGTTCCCTCTGGACCGCCCGGAGGTCGACCCTCCTGTCGGAGGCGAGGACCACGAGGTTGCCGCCCTGTGCTTCGGCGCCCGGTCCCAGGCCGAGACCGGCCGGTTCGCCCAGCACGGCGACGTGTGCGAAGGTCCCGGCCAGGGTGGCCACTTCGGCGCGGGCGAAGTCCAGGTCCCCGTGGTCGATGAGGTTGGCGACGTACACCCCGTCCGCGTCGAGCACGCGCCGCACCTCGGACATCGCCTCGGCGGTGGTCAGGTGCCACGGCACGCTGACGCCGCCGAAGGCGTCGCCGACGACGAGGTCACGGCTGCCGGTGTCCAGCCGCCGCAGGCCCAGCCGGCCGTCCTCGACGCGTACGTCGATGCCGGCCCGGGGGCGCAGCCCGAGCCGGTCGTGATTGATGCGCACCACCCCGCCGTCGATCTCGGAGACCACGCTGTGCGTCCCGGGCCGCGTGGCCGCGAGGTACCGGGGCAGGGTGAGTCCGCCGCCCCCGACGTGGTGGGCGGCGAGCGGCTGCCGCGCCGGGAAGGCGGCATCGACCACGGACGCGATGGCCCGCACGTACGCGAACTTCAGACGGGTGGGGTCGGCGAGGTCGACGTGGGAATGCCGCAGCCCGTCCAGGACGAGCGTGCGGCCGTCGCCCCCGCCGGGGTCCGCGACGACCCGCGCACAGTGGTACTCGGTCTCCACGTCGCACTCCCCGGGCGCGACCGCGGTCGCGAGACCACCGGCGACGACCACGAGCGTCAGGGCGGGTGCGCCGTTCCAGCCGCGGGTGCGCCACTCGAACCACGCCGAGCCCGCGACCAGCAGTGCCCCGAGGCCGAGCAGGATGCCGCTGACCGGCAGCCGCGACACGAGGACGAACCCGGTGAGCACCGTGCCGACGATGGCGCCGACGGTGCCGACCCCCGACAGCCTGCCGACGACGGTGCCCGTCTCCGCGAGGCTGGTCAGACGCAGTTTCGTGACGAACGGCGTCACGGCGGACAGCAGGGCCCCCGGCACGAGGATGGTCAGTCCCGCGACGAGCAGGAGCACCACGGGCGCCCACTCGGCGGTGCTGCGCAGCACCGCCGGGGTGAGCGCCACGACCGCGCCGGACACTCCCAGCGAAGGGCCGATGAGCCGGCGGGGATCGACCTGGTCCGCCACGTGGCCGCCCAGCCAGGAGCCGAAGGCGATCGCACTCAGCGCGATGCCGATCACCATGGTGCTGGTCTCGAGCGTGAGTCCGAGATACGGGGCGAGCAGCCTCAGCGCGACGATCTCGACGACGAGGACGGCCGCCGAGGACACGAACACCAGTACCGCCGCGGCACGGGGGCCCAGGCCGGCTCGGCCGGGTGTGCTCTCGGCGACGGACGGGGAAGACGATCCGGTCACGGGCGGCATTCTCGCACGCACCGCGTGAACCGGACGGCCCCCACCGCGCGGGGCGGGGGGGGGGGGGGGCAACACCGCCTTCTTCTCAGGGCTGTTGGCGGGCCTGTTCGGCGGCCCGGTCGGCCGCCGCCTGCTCCGTCCTGGCGTCCGCGGTGCTCAGGCGGCCGCCGCTGCTTTCCAGGTGGGCGCGGACGAACCACTGGAACAGCTCCAGCCCGCGCAGCTGCTCGATGAGGATGTCCTGCGTGACGGGGTCGGAGGTCTCGGTGGCCTCCATGGCCTCGCGGTGGTCCTCGATGAGCCGGGTGTACACCACGTCGAGCGCGCCCAGGTGCTCGATGGCCTCGGCCCTGCCGATGGAGTAGTCGTCCCAGGACCGGTCGGCGACCAGGGCGCCCGGCGTTCCCTGGGGCACTCCGCCCAGGGTGGAGATCCGCTCGGCGAGGTCGTCGGTCATGGACCGCACCTGCTCGACCTGTGGGTCGAGCATCTCGTGCACCGCGATGAAGTGCGGGCCGACGACGTTCCAGTGGATGTGCTTGAGGGTCAGGTGCAGATCGTTCAGCGAGTGCAGCCGCCGCTGGAGCAGCGTGATGATCTGGGAGCTGTCCTCGGGGGTCATGCCCGGGACGGTGTAATGGAGGGAGGGCTCAGGGGCCACGGCCGTACCTTTCTCCTGCCGGCGGGGAAGACGTCTCCCGGTCAGGCAACCACCGCGGGTGCCCGCTTGCCCCTCCAGGAGGGCCGTACGGACATCCCCGCCCTCAGGGCGCCGGCCGTTCGCCGCCTGCGATGTGCAGCTCCCGGCTGATGGCACGACGCTGCCGGGCGGTGGTGCCGCCCCAGATGCCCGCGTCCTCGCCGTGCTCGATGGCCCAGGAACGGCAGGCCGGCAGGACGCGGCAACGGCGGCACACCGCGCGGGCCTCGGCGACCCGGGCGTCGGTCTCCCGCTCCACCAGCGGGAAGAACAGCTCGGGATCCTCGCCGACGCAGGCGGCCTCCCGCAGCCATGCGCGACCGCCGCCGGCGAGGACCTCGGCTACGGCATCGCGGTACGGCAACCAGCGATCTTCGGGCACGGCGCACCTCCGCGTAGCACCGGCTGGGCCGGTGGATGGGCTGCGGCACGACGACGCCGCAGGCCCGGCAGGGGTCGCGCCTCCCATGCTAGGTGTGCGGCGCACGGATGGCCATGGCCTGTTCCCGCGGGAGCGCACACGCGGCCACGGGCGCGGATGTGAGGCCCGGCACGCGTCCGGCCGCCGGTTACCGGGGCGACGGGCCGTCTCCGCACGGCCGGAGCCCCGCACGGAGACACCCGGCGGCGGAAGCCGCGCACCACGGAACCGTTACTCCCGCGGCGGCGAAGCCGGGCCGTGTTCCTCGCGATCCGGCAGCTCAGCGTCCGACCCGCGCGTCAGGAGCCCCGTACAGTTGTCTGCGGGGGACATTTCCCCCCTCCTCGCACCAACCCGTACGGGAGCACCCATGCACCACCCGTCCGGCATCCCGGACGACGACTCCGGCACGCTGTTCGGTCTCGACGCGCTGTCCCCCGGAGCCGTCGCGGCGACCGACCGGCAGGGCCCCTCGTTCCGCACCTCCGCCGCGGCCCGCCGCCTGCTGCCCGTGCGGGAGATCTACGCCGAGCCCGCGGCCGCCGCGTCCCCGCGCGGGCGGCAGATCCGCGCCCGGTTCCCCGACGCGCGGACGACCATGGTGGACTCCCACTGGCGCATCCCCGGCCTGCACGGCAACGAGGGCAACGTCGAGCGCTGGGTGCGCGTCAAGGGCGAGACCCTCGTCCTGGGCGAGAAGAAGACCCTCACCACCCGCCCCAACGGCCGCTCCGCGGACTGGATCGCACCCGGCCCGTCCAACGGCTGCGCCATGGCCTGCGCCTACTGCTACGTGCCGCGCCGCAAGGGCTACGCCAACCCGATCACCGTCTTCACCAACATCGACCGGATCATCGCGCACCTCGGCCGGCACATCGCGCGGCAGGGGCCCAAGCCCGAGCCGAACCAGTGCGACCCCGAGGCGTGGGTGTACGACATCGGCGAGAACGGCGACTGCTCGGTGGACGCGCTGATCTGCGACAACACCGCGGATCTGGTGCACGCCTTCCGGAACTGGCCGACGGCCAAGGCGTCCTTCGCCACCAAGTTCGTCAACCCCGACCTGCTGGCCCTGGACCCACGGGGCCGGACCCGCATCCGCTTCTCGTTGATGCCGCCCGACGACGCCCGGCTGCTCGACGTGCGCACCTCCCCCGTCCCGGAACGGATCGCCGCGGCGGCGGACTTCCTCGACGCGGGGTACGAGGTGCACTTCAACCTCTCCCCCGTCGTCGTCCGCCCCGGCTGGGAGGACGCCTGGTCCGAGCTGCTGACCCACCTCGACGACGTGCTGCCCCGGCGAGTGAAGCAGCAGGCCGCCGCCGAGGTGATCATGCTCACCCACAACCAGGAGCTGCACGAGGTGAACCTCGGCTGGCACCCCCGGGCGGAGGAGGCCCTGTGGCGGCCGGAACTCCAGCAGGCCAAGCGCTCCGAGAACGGCGCGATGAACGTCCGCTACCGCAACGGGATCAAGGGCGAGGCGGTGCGGACCCTGCGCGGCCTCATCGACCGACACGCTCCGTGGCTGCGCGTACGCTACGCGTTCTGACGGGCGGCGGCGCCCGCGCCGGTGTCCGTCCGTGGGCCTGTCACCACACCGTCACGACGGCTGCGCGGTGGCCGCTCCGTCCGTCGTCGCGTAGGCCGGGGCGAGCAGGGCCCGAACACCCTCCCAGAGGGCGGGTGGGGCCGCGAGGACGTCACCGCTCGGGGGCCACGTCCCGGCTGTCGGACCGCTCAGGTCGCCGACGGTTCCGCCCGCCTGCTGAACCAGCAGCGCCCCCGCGGCACAGTCCCACGACCGCAGGCCCGGGGCCCACAGCGCGTCGGCGCGGCCGGTGGCGACCTGGGCGAGGCCGGCCGCCGCGCTGCCCCCGCGGCGCAGATCACGCACGTGGGGCAACAGGGCGTCCACCATGGTGCCGGCCCGTCCTCGCTGGTCCGGCCGGCCGAGGTTGAGCTCGATCAGGGCGCGGGCGAGGTCGTCCTGGTCCAGGGCGGTGACGGGGGTGCCGCCGGACGTCGTCCGGCTGCCGGCCCGGGCCTCGGTCACCAGCCCCACGGCGGGTTCGATCACGACCCCCACCAGCAGGCGGTGGGACTTGGCGTCGGCCGCCGCCACGCTCACGGCCCAGTCCGGCCGCCGGTACAGGTAGTTCGTGGTGCCGTCGATCGGGTCGACGATCCAGCGCACTGAGCCGCGGCCGTCGGTCGCTCCCGCCTCCTCGCCCAGGATCGTGTCCTGGGGCCGGTGTCGCGCGAGCACCGCACGGATGGCCTGCTCGGACTCCCGGTCGGCCTGGCTCACCAGATCGTCGGGGCCCGCCTTCTCCTCCACGAGGAGCCGGTGCGCCCGCTCGTGCCACGACACGGCGGTGCGGGCGCCGGCCTCGGCGGCCTCCCGCGCGAGGCCCAGCAGATCATCGAGGTGCATCGGTGTCCCTCCGGAGGGCTTCCCAGGTCGCCTGCCCCACCACGGCCCGGGCCGGCGGGGCCAGGCACGCCGCCGTCAGGGAACGCAGCCGGCCCGGCAGCAGACCGATGGTGTCGAGGGAACGGCTGCTGAAGGTGAGGTGGGCGGCCATCAGGGACAGCCACGGCAGCAGCACCGCCGGCGAGCGCGGTTGTCCGGTGAGCGCGGGCACCAGCAGGAGCAGGGCCCCGCAGCCGACCACGACCGGACGCGATCTCGCCGACAGGATCACCGCCGCCGTCGTGACCGCGCCCGCGGCCGCGGTGACGAGGGCGCGCGTCCCCGCTCCGGGCGCGACGAGCAGCGACCCGGTCGCGGCCGCCGCCGTGCCGGCGGCCAGGAGCGCGAGGTTCCACGGCGCGGTGAGGGCGGTCCGCCCGCGCAGCGGCGCCCAGCCGCTCGGCGACGCACCGGCGTGGTACGGCGGCAGCCAGCGCACCAGTGCCAGAAGGTGCTCACGCGCCTGGTCGGCCCGGGCTTCCCAGCTCAGCCGGCCATCGCCCGTGGTGGCGAAGGCCAGGCTCTCCAGGACCCATCTGCTGGTCACGAACGCGATGCCGAACGCCCACAGCGCCACGGCCGCCGCGACGGCGAGACCCGGGTTCGCGCCCAGGTCGACGGCGAGTGCCAGACCGGTGGTCCCGCGTACGGCGTAGCCCGCGCCGACGACGACCCACAGGGCGACGACCGCGGGACGGGCGGGTGGCGGGAACGCTCCCGTCCTGCCCGTGCCGCGTGCGCGCAGCGCCTCGTAGACGACGGCCACCCCGAAGACCGCCGCGGTCACCGCGCCGAGCACACCGGCGAGGTGCAGCTGCGGCAGGGCCAGGGCCAGGACGGCCACGAGCGCGAGACGCGTCAGCGCGACCGCGCCGCTCGCGCCGACCCGGGACCTGGCCCGCTCCAGGGGGCCGGGGAGCCGGCCGCGGTCCTTGCGGCCGGGGTGGTTCTGGTCGGCGACGAACCCGCGGATGTCGTTCCACTGGTAGCGCGCGGGATAGATCAGCAGTTCCAGGGCGCCCCACACGATCAGGGCCCGGACGACCGTCCGCCCCGTCGCGTCGGCGCCCGCCGCCACGGCGAGCATGAAGGTGAAGGGCATGAGGAGCCCCTTGACCGCGTCCTTGGGCCGGGGCATGACCAGGTACCCGAGCAGGGAACGGGACCGGGACGCCCGCGGCGCCACGGCCTCCGGCTCACCACCCGCAGCGGAGTGCCCGGCGCGCTCCCTCTCCCGCCGGCCCATCTGCCGCCCGGCCTGGAACGGGGGCACCGTGAACCCGCGTCTGCGCCCGGTGCCGGTCACGGGCCCACCCGCGCCGGGGTGCCGAGGAGGTCGCAGGCGACGTCCTGCCAGCGCGAGCACACCCAGGCGGCGCCTGCCCGGCGCAGTCGCCCGGTCCGTTCGGCCCGCTCGTCGGGCGGCACGAACTGGACGAGACCGGCGGTCGTGATGCCCGCGGCCACCGCCGAGGCCGCTCCGGTGACGGAGTCCTCCAGTGCCAGTGCCTGGGAGGGGGCGAGGCCGAGCCGCGACAGGGCGAACCGGTACACGGCGGGATCCGGCTTGCTCGTGGGTCGCGGCAGGCTGTCCTCGGCGCTGAAGCGGCACTCCGGTGGCAGCAGAGCGTCCAGGCCGCTGGCCGTGAAGCACGCGGCGAGCCGGGTCAGGGCGCTGGAGCTGACCACGGCCAGCCGGTAGCGGCGGCCGAGGGCCGTCAACGCCGCCACGACGTCCGGCCTCGGCGTCAGCACCTGCCCCAGGTGGGCCGTCACCGCGGACTTCTCCCGTTCCACCCAGTCCTCGAGCTCGGCCGGCGTGAGCGGTACGCCCTGCCGTGCGGCGAGGTCCTGGGCCGTGGTGCGGAAGTTCTTGCCCGTCGTCGTGCGCCGGAGGTGCTCGGCGGAGAAGTCCCCCCGCAGCCCGAACCGGCGGGCGAACTCCTCCGTCACGACCGCGGAGGCGACGAAGGCGGGTTCCTCGGACGGGAACAGGGTTCCGTCGGCGTCGAGCAGCACGGTCGTGACGCCGGAGAGATCGGGGATGCTCATGGGTCTCCCGCTGTGGTGGGGGGCAGGGGTCGCTCGGCGCTTCACCGCGGGGCGGCCAGTGCGGAGCGCAGGCTGGCACGGGTGCGGAACGCCCCGGCGAGTGACCTGCGGATGACGGCCACGCTCTCCGCGTCGCCGGCCAGATCACCGAAGACGTCCGTGAGGGCGAGCAAGGGGCCGGGGTCGTCCCCGCCGCGCAGGGCCGCGTCCCGCAGTTCCCCGGCACGGGCGTCCTGCACGTCGATGGGCGCGCCGTCGAGGTCCTGACCGCGCAGGTAGCGCATCCACGCGGCGACGGCGAAGGCCAGCAGGGCGCGGGGCCGGTCCTGGGCGTGCGCCGCGTGCAGCGAGGGCAGCAGGTAGTCGGGCATCTTGGTCGAGCCCCGGCGGCAGAGCCTGGCCAGCGGGTCGCCGATGCCCGGGTTGCGCAGGCGTTCCAGCAGGGAGTCGCAGTAGGCGTCCAGGTCCATCCCCCGCACGTCGGGGGGCAGCAGGGGGACGATCTCCTCGCGCATCAGCCGCTCGACGAAGCCGGCCACCGACGGGTCGTGCATGGCCTCGTCGGTGCTGCGGTGACCGGCCAGGTGCCCGACGTAGCCCAGGGCGCAGTGCACGCCGTTGAGGAGCCGGCTCTTGATGAGCTTGTACGGGGCGACGTCCTCCACGAACAGTGCGCCGGTGCGGTCCAGTGGGGGCCGGTCGTTGCAGAAGTCGTCCTCGATGACCCACTGGGTGAACGGCTCGGTGATCACGGGCCAGCGGTCGCCCACCCGGAAGTCCTCCTCCACCTCGTCCCGTACCCCGGTTGTGGTCGACGGAGTGATCCGGTCGACCATGCTTCCGGGGAAGGACACCCGTTCCGCGATCCACTCGGCCAGTGCCGCCTCGCGCCGCCCGGCGAGGGCCAGAACCGCCTCCCGCGTGGCGGCTGCGCTGTCGGGCAGGTTGTCGCACGACAGCACGGTGAACGGAGCGAGCCGGCCGCGGCGGCGCAGTTCGAGGGCGTCGACGATGAGGCCGAACGCCGTGTCACCGGCCTGGCCGGGCTCGTCGGGAAGCACGTAGCCGTCGGCGGTGATGGTCAGCGTCACCAGGCGGATGCGCGGGTCGGCCAGACGCGTCAGCACCGTCTCGCGGTCCTCGGCCAGCAGAAGGTACTCGACCATGCTCCCTATGACTTTGGCCGCGCTTTCCTCGCCGCCGCGCTCGACCACGGTGAAGAGGTTGTCCTGGGCGTCGAGAACCCGGCCCATTTCCGGCCGTTTCATTCCCACACCCACGACTCCCCAGCGGGTGAAACCCAGCTCCGCGAGCTGGTCGAAATACACCTCTTGATGGGCGCGGTGGAATCCGCCGACTCCGAAATGCACGACCGCCGGCTCCAGCCGGGCCCGGTCGTAACCGGGCGTGGTGACACCGCTGGCGTGTGCAGCGTCGAGAAGACTGCCGTTGTTCAAGGTGGAAACAGGTGGGGGTGACGATTCCGACATGGCGATCCTTTGCGATTTCGTGAGCTCCGCCATGGATTCGACCGCACGTTGCGCCGCCCCGTTGTCCCGAGGAATTCGGTTCCGTGGTCCGGGCAGGGCAGCTGGATGCACGCGCTCGCGCCTGGTGCAGGCACGCAGCGCCGGTCGTGCAGAGAGACTTTCCTGCCTCTGCCGTGACGGGCTCCTACGGAGTACCGCCGAGCGAAAGGCCGAAACCAAAGGGGCGCCGGACATTTCCGAGCGGGAATGCAGGGCGCTGGGCGCTGCCGCCTCGGACAGTGACTGGCGCGGGCTTTCGCCACCGCCGGCACCTCACCCGCGGGGAAAGACAGACGTGTCCTCAAAACGGAGCCACCCCTACGGTGCGCCCGCCCCCGCTTCCAGGTCCCACCCGCGTACGCGGTGGACACGGGCCGTCTTCGGGTACGCCGAGCCGGTGTCCGACCGGGGGCCGATCTCGAACAGGTCGATCAACAGGAAAAGGGGATACGCGGGAGCCTGGGAGGACTGCTGGACGACCACGCCCTCACAGCCGATGAGCGTCCCCGCCGGCCCCCAGACGACGGTCCAGGTGTGGGGCTCCGACGCGTCCAGGGGCACGACGACTTCCGTCATGTCGGTCGTCAACCGTCCGTCCGAGTGCGCCTTCACCCCGCAACGGGCGCGGCTGCCCTGCGCGCCGACGGCGTCCGCGTCGAACTCGAAGATGCACAGCTCCCCGGTGTCCTGCTCGGACAGGTGCTCCGTCCCCACGAGCCACGCCGCGAGCATGCACCCCTCGTCCGCACTCGCGCTGACCGTCACGTCCACGCGTCCGGCAGTCGGTGCCCACAGCAGCCTCTCGGGAGTCTCCGTGCGGACGACCAGTCCGTCCGGGCGATGCCGGTGTGTTCCCCGCCGCGAGTCCACGGGCCCGGAGAAGACGCCGGTCTGCACGCTGGACACCCGCAGCGGAGCGTCCTCCTCGCGCCAGTCCGGCTGGTCGGCGTCGATCCGCAGCCGCAGTCCGGCGGAGTCGATGTCGTACCGTGCCCGCGACCTGTCGGGGGAGGTCCAGTGCGGCAGGTAGTGATCGACCCACCAGTCCCGCCCGAGGTGCGGGGCGGTGAAGTCGTCGGCGAAATCGGCCTCGCGCGCCGGAGGCTCGGGAAGACGCAGGACATCGGGACCCATGCCGCAATCCTGGCAGACGCCCACTCGCCGCCCGGCCGCGCCTTCTCCTCCCGCGAGGGCTCCAAGGGCTTGTCCCGCCGGGCCCGCCGGAACCCATCGCGCCGTACCGGCATCCGTCCGGCAGCTCAACTCCCGCCGCGTGCATGGCAGATGAACCCTCACCGCCCGTATCGGAGGCGGTCCATGGCATAGACCTTTCCTTGATCACGCACTAGGCTCTGCCGCGCACGCCAGAGAGCGCTCTCAAGCTCTGCTGTTCCACCCCCACCCTGCTGGAACAACGAAGGGGCATCCCTTGAGACGCACCACAACCCTGCGCACCGCCCTGTCCGCACTCCTCCTGCTCGGCACCTGGGTCACCGCCAGTGCCCTGCCCGCCTCCGCAGCCGAGTCCCCCGCGCGCTCCCCCCAGGCTCCGGCCTCCCCCGGCCTCCTCGACGCCATGCAACGGGACCTGGGGCTGACCCGCGACGCGGCCGAGGCACGCCTCGCCGCCGAGAGGAAGGCGACCGCGACCGAACGCAAGGCGCGCGAAGCAGCCGGCTCCGCCTACGGCGGCTCCTGGTTCGACGCCGAACGCGGCCGCCTCACCGTGGCCGTCACCAGCGACACCGTCACCGACTCCGTACGCGACACCGGAGCGGCCGTGCGTCTCGTGCGGCACACCGCGCGGCAGCTCGACGCGGCGAAGGCGACCATCGACGCACTGTCCGCGCCCGCCGGTGTGGGCAGTTGGCATGTGGATCCGAAGGCCAACAAGGTCGTCGTGAACGTCGTCGCCGGGCACCGGGACGACAACGATGTCCGGGCCTTCCTCGCCCGGGCCCGTGAGGCCGGTCCGGTGACCGTGCGGCAGACTCCCGCCGCACCACGCACCTTCGCTGCCGGAACCGTCGGTGGCGACCCCTACTACACCGGCAACGTCCGCTGCTCCATCGGCTTCTCCGTGCACGGCGGCTTCGTGACCGCCGGGCACTGCGGCTCGCCGGGCTCGGCCGTCTACGGCTGGGACCGTTCGTACGTCGGCACCTTCCAGGGGTCGTCGTTCCCGGACAACGACTACGCCTGGGTGAACGTGGGCAGCGGCTGGTGGACCGTACCGGTCGTGCTCGGCTGGGGCACGGTCCCCGACCAGCTCGTCCGCGGCTCCGCGGAGGCCCCGGTGGGTGCCTCCGTCTGCCGCTCCGGCTCCACCACGCGCTGGCACTGCGGCAGGGTGCTGGCGAAGAACGAGACGGTGAACTACAGCCAGGGCGCCGTCCACCAGATGACGAAGACGAGCGTCTGCGCCCAACCCGGTGACTCCGGCGGCTCCTTCATCAGCGGTGACCAGGCCCAGGGCGTCACCTCCGGCGGCTGGGGCAACTGCAGCAGCGGCGGCGAGACCTGGCACCAGCCGGTCAACGAGATCCTCAACCGTTACGGGCTGAGGCTGCACACCGCCTGACCTGGCGGCCCGGACCGACCGAGCGGGCCCGCCACCGTCCCGGACATCGACGGTGGCGGGCCCGCGCACACGTCAGCCGTGCCGTCGCGGAGCACGCATGCCGCAGCCCTGCCGTCGGCGTCGTTGACCTTGACACGGTGACAAGGTCTTCACTGCGTCCCGAGGAGGTGGTCCGATGACCACGGCACCACGGGACGCAGACGTGCAGCGGGCACTGCGAGGGCTGGAGGACAACCGTTCGTCCGTGCGGTTGCGAGCGGCCATGGCGGCCGGCTCGACGCCCGACCCCGCCTTCGTCGGCAAGCTCGTCGAGCGATGCGCGGTCGAGCCCGAGTTCTTCGTCCGGGACATGCTCACCTGGGCGCTGACCCGGCACCCGGTGTCCCTGACGCTTCCGGAGCTGTTGCGGGACCTCCGCGCGGACCGTCCGCAGGCGCGCAGCCAGGCGCTGCACACCCTGTCCAAGATCCGGGACCGGCAGGCGTGGCCGGCGATCACCCCTGCGCTGCTGTCCGATGCCGACGACGAGGTGGCGCGGAGTGCCTGGCGGGCAGCGGTCGTGCTCGTGCCGGAGGGCGAGGAGGCCGACTTGGCCGACGTCCTGGTGACGCAGCTCGGGCGCGGTGACCGGAAGGTCCAGCTGAGTCTCAGCCAGGCGCTGGTCGCGCTGGGTGAGGTGATCGTGCCGGTGCTGTCCGTCGCGGCGGCGGCCGGCGACCCGGGGGTGCGTGCGCACGCGCTCGCCACACGTCGGCTGCTGCACGACCCGGACGCGGGGTTCGAGTCGGTGATCGAGGAGGCCAAGCGCATCGTGGCACTCACCGGGGCGCCGCGGGAGGGAGGATAGGAGCGTGCTGATCGGTGAGGTGGCGAGACGTTCCGGGGTCAGTGCCCGCATGCTCCGGCACTACGAGACGCTGGGACTGGTACGGCCTTCCGGCCGTACGGGCTCCGGCTACCGGGAGTACTCCGCGCAGGACATCCGGCGGATCTTCCACGTCGAGAGCCTGCGGTCGCTGGGCCTGTCCCTGCGGGAGATCGGGCGCGCCCTGGACGATCCGGGTTTCACGCCCTCGGCGCTCGTCGGCGACCTCGTCCGCCGGACGCGCGAGCGCATCACCGCCGAGACCGAGCTGCTCGCGCGGCTGAGCAGGATCGAAACGGCGGACCCCACCGACTGGGAGGAGGTCCTGCGGGTCGTCTCGCTGCTCCAGGCACTGGGGTCGCCGAGCGCGGACGTCCGCCAGCGCGCGGCTCTCTCGTCTGCCGACGGGGTCGCCGTGCCGGTGGAGGCCCTGGTCGAGGCGGCGCTGAGCGAGACGGAGCCGAATGTCGCCGGCGCCCTCCGCTGGGCGCTGGCGCAGTCGGGCGAGGGCGCACCCGCACTGCTGGCCAGGGGGCTCGACTCACCGGTGGCCGCGGTGCGGACCCGTGCCGTGCAGTCGCTCGCCGAAATGCCCGGGGAGGAGGCGGCCGGGCACCTGCGGGACGCCCTGGCGGACCCCGACCCCGGGGTGCGGGGGTACGCGGCTCTGGCACTCGGAACGCGGGGGGTGGCAGAAGCGATCCCGACACTCCTCGACATGGTCGTGGCCGGCAGGAACGACACCGACGCCGCGGACGCGCTGAGCGGCCTGTCGAACGATGCCGCCACCGCCGACCGGATCGCGGCCGGCATCGTCGACCGCCTCGCCCACGAGACCACGGGTGCACCGGCACGAGGCCGGCTGACCCAGGCCCTGGCGGACATCCCCGGCACGACCGCCTCCCGGGCCCTGACGACGTTGTCCCACGACGCCGACCGGGCGGTCGCCCTGACGGCCAGGTACCTCCTGCACCTGCGGGACACACGATGACGGATCCTCCGGGCCATGCCGGTGAGGGCTTCGAGGCGCATCGGGGAATCCGGCGCGCCGCGATGAGTTTCGAGGTGTCCTGCGGTCGTACCGTCGAACCCGGTACGGAGGAGGACTTCTCATGCGCAGCGTCACGTACTCGATGAACGTGTCACTGGACGGCTACATCGTCGGGCCCGACGGCCGCTTCGACTGGACGGCGCCCGACCCGGAGGTGTTCCGCTTCTGGATCGACGACATCCGGGGGGTCGGCGTCCATCTGATGGGGCGGCGGCTGTACGAGACGATGCTGTACTGGGAGACCGCCGAGGAGAACGGCTCGCTGGACGAGGCGGAGCGCGAGTGGACCGGGCTGTGGAATCCGCTGCCCAAGGTCGTCTTCTCGACGACGCTGACGACGGTGCAGGGCAACGCCCGCCTGGCCTCCGGCGGGGTGGCGGAGGAGATCGAGCGGTTGCGAGCCGAGCCGGGGGAGGGTGACATCGCCATCGGGGGCGCGGCGCTCGCCGCCGAGGCCGCGGCGTCGGACCTGATCGACGAGTACCGGGCGATGGTCTACCCGGTGCTCGTCGGTGGCGGCACTTCCTTCTTCCCTCGGGGTGAGCGCCGGGTGGATCTCGAACTCGCCGAAACCCGCACCTTCGACTCGAAGTTCGTCTACCTCCGCTACCGCGTGAGGCGATAGCCGGACCGCCCGCCGAGTCGTCCGGCCGGGTCAGTCGCACGAGCCGCGTCCGCCGTGCGAGATCCGGCCACGGTGAGCCGGAAGGGTCCGGGCGTGGAACAGTGGAGAGCAGGACGAGCGCCTGTGACGGCACGGACCGGGCGAAGGAGGCCGGATGCGTCCACCTGTTCTGGCGTGCATCGACGGTTCCGAGTGTGCCGCGGCCGCGGCCGAGTGGGCCGCGCGCGAAGCAGGGCTGCGGGGCGTGGCACTGCGTCTGCTGCACGTGGCCCCGCGGCTTCCCGGGGTCGCCGTCCCGGCGGCGGCCTCCGCCCACCTGCGGGGGATCGGCACTCACCTGGTACGGCGGGCCGTCGAGGATCTCGCCGGGCGCTGTCCGGGTCTCGACGTCGACGGCGCACCTGCCGAGGGGGCCGAAGCCGACGCCATCCTCGACGCCGCTGCGCACGACGTGGGGCTTGTTGTGGCGGGCACCCGCGGCGCAGGCGGTTTCGGGGACCTGGCGGTCGGTTCGACCGCCCTGCGCATCGCGGCAGCGGCTCCGTGCCCCGTCGTGCTCGTGCCTCCCCGCCCGGGGGCGTTCACCGACGGCGTGGCGGGCCGCGGCGGTCCCCGAGTCGTGCTCGGCTTCGACGCTCACCGTCCCGCGGGCGAAGCTGCCGACTTCGCGTTCTCGGCCGCCGAACTGCGCTCGGTTCGCCTGCGCGTGGTGCAGGCGTGGGTCCTGCCCGCCGAGTCCGTCTCCGCCCGCCCGTTCGTGGTGACGGAGGAGGACCGCGCCACCTGGGAAGACCAGGCGGTTGTGGACCTCTCCGATGCTCTGCGCCCGTGGCAGGAGAAGTATCCGCAGGTGAGGGCCACCCTCGACCTGCGGCTGCTCCATCCCGCCGAGGCGCTGCTCAACGCCTCCCGGGACGCGGATCTGCTCGTCGTGGGACGGTGCGCCGAGGCCCGGCCGGCCGGGGGACGACTCGGCCCGGTGACCCACGCCGTGCTGCACCACGCCCGCTGTCCCGTCGCGGTGGTACCGCCCGGAGCGTGACGGTTCAGCCGTAGAACACCTCGAACTCGTCGTACAGCGACGGGTCCACCACCTTGTTCTGCGCCGTGGCGTCGGCGAGCGGCACCCGGACGATCCGCGTGCCCTCCAGGGCGACCATGCAGCCGAAGTCGCCGTCGGCGACCGCCTGGACGGCGTGCAGCCCGAACCGTGTGGCGAGCCACCGGTCGAACGCGCTGGGTGTGCCACCGCGCTGGATGTGGCCGAGAACAGTGGTCCGGGCGTCCTTGTCGGTGCGTGCGGTGATCTCCTGCGCCAGCCACTCGCCGATGCCGGACAGCCGCACGTGGCCGAACTCGTCCAGCGACTGGTCCTTGACGATCATCTGCCCTTCCTTGGGGACCGCTCCCTCGGCCACCACGACGATCGGCGCGTAGTTGATCTCGAACCGGCGCATCACCTGCTCACACACCTGGTCCAGGTCGAAGGGCCGCTCGGGGATGAGGATGACGTTGGCGCCGCCGGCGATCCCCGCGTGCAGGGCGATCCAGCCGGAGTGCCGCCCCATCACCTCCACCACCAGGGCGCGCATGTGGGACTCGGCGGTGGTGTGCAGACGGTCGATCGCCTCCGTCGCGATCCCGACGGCGGTGTCGAAGCCGAAGGTGAAGTCGGTGCACGAGACGTCGTTGTCGATGGTCTTCGGCACTCCGACCACGTCGATCCCCTGCCGGCTCAGTTCCGTGGCCGTCCCCAGGGTGTCCTCCCCGCCGATGACGACGAGCGCGTCCATCGCGTGCGCGGCGAGTGTCTCCCGTACCCGCTGCAGCCCGTTCTCGTGCTTGAGAGGGTTCGTGCGCGAGGAGCCGAGGATGGTTCCGCCCCGGGGCAGGATCCCGCGCACACTGCTGATGTCGAGGGGGACGACGTCGTTCTTGAGAAGGCCCAGCCAGCCGTCCCGGACGCCGAGGAAGTCGAACGCGTGCTCCTGCACGCCCTTGCGTACGACGCTGCGGATCACGGCGTTGAGGCCGGGGCAGTCACCGCCGCCGGTCAGCACTCCCACCCTCATGGCTCTTCTCCCATTCCGCCGCCACGCCGGCCGCGGCCCTCCCGGTGGCGCGAGGCCGCTTCCCGGGGGCATGCCGGTCGCAGCCCTCCTCAAGCGTCCCTCCGAAATGCCCGCCGTGCCCACTCGGCGACCGCCGTCCGCGACACCGGTCGCGGCGGGGCGGGGCCGAGTCGCAGGACCCGGCACGAGTGAGGCCCGGTGCACGCGCACCGGGCCCCGCGTCGGTGTGCGAGAGGCCGGCCGGCGGCCCTGCCACGATCCTGCAGGCTTCCGGCGAGCCCCGACGCGGCCGTCAGTTCAGCCGGTGCCCGCTGGGGCAGACGACGCTCCGGGGCGCGATCCAGGCGCGGCAGTACGGGCAGGAACGGACCTCGCTGAGAGTGGACAGGGCCGTGCGCACCGTCCGTCTCGTCCGGCCCGACACGACGGTCATTCTCCTCAGCAGGAGGCCAGGCACCCCGGGCACGCCCACGTCCTTCCCTCAGGCGGGCACGGCCCGCGTCCAGCACTCGGTGCTCGATCACGCGTTCCCCGACTTCCCCCGCTCATTCCCGGCACTCCGGCCGGAGCAGTCGCCCCCTCCGGCCGCCGCTCAGCGGTGGTCGCGCGCGTCGTCGTCGGCGCGCCGGCCGCGCCGCACCGCGCTGACCGCGCCGAGCACCATGCCGACGGCCACGATCACCAGTCCGCGCAGCCACACCTCCGCCTCGATCTGCGTGGCCAGCAGGACGCAGGAGGCGATGCCCAGGACGGGCAGGACGGTCGGGGCCCGGAAGTGGTCGGCTTCTCCCGTGTCACGGCGCAGGACCAGCACGGCCGTGTTGACCATGAGGAAGACGATCAGGAGCAGCAGTACCAGGGTCGACGCCAGGGTGGCGACGCTGCCGGTGAGCGCGAGGAGCATCGCCAGGAGCGTGGTGACGGCGATCGCGGCCCACGGCGTCCGGCGGCCCGGCAGCACCCTGGTCAGGGCGGCGGGCAGCAGTCCGTCCTTCGCCATGCCGTAGGCCAGACGGGAGGACATGATGCCGGTGAGCAGTGCGCCGTTGGCGACGGCCACGAGTGCGATGGCGCTGAACAGGCGGGTCGGCACGCCGCCCGCCTCCTTCACGACCTCCAGCAGCGGTCCGCTCGACTCGGCCAGGCGGGCGGTCGGCACCGCGGCGGACGCGGCGATGCCCACCAGGACGTACACGGCCCCGGCGGTGGCGAGGGCGCCGAAGAGGGCGCGCGGGTAGGAGCGCCGCGGGTTGCGGGTCTCCTCGGCGACGTTGACGGAGGTCTCGAACCCGACGAAGGAGTAGTACGCCAGTACGGAGCCGCTCAGCACGGCGGCGGCAGCGCCCTTCTCGGGCGTGCCGAGCTGCGTGAGCCGTCCGACGTCGCCGTCGCCGCGCAACAGCAGCCACGCGCCGAGCACGACGATGACGACCAGTCCGCCCACCTCGACGACGGTGGCGACGACGTTGGCCCGGGTCGACTCCTTGATGCCCCGGGCGTTGACCAGGGCGAGCAGGGCCAGGAACACGACGGCGACGAGGGCCACGGGCAGGGTCACGAAGGCCGACAGGTAGTCGCCGCCGAAGCCCCGGGCGAGGGCGGCCACGGAGACGATGCCGGCGGCCAGCATGCAGAAGCCCGCGACGAAGCCGGCGAACGGCCCGAACGCGCGCGTGGCGTAGTGGGAGGCGCCGCCCGCCCGGGGGTACTTCGTCGCCAGCTCGGCGTAGGAGGCGGCGGTCAGCAGTGCCAGCAGCAGCGCGACGGCCAGCGGCACCCACACCGCTCCCCCGGCGTCGGCCGCGACTTGCCCGACCAGCACGTAGACGCCCGCGCCGAGCACATCGCCCAGGATGAAGAAGTACAGCAGCGGAGTGGTCAGCGCGCGCTTGAGCGCCGTGCCCTCCGGGGCCGCTTCCTGACCCGCCGATTCCGCCGGCAATCTGTTCCCGCCATTTCTCGCCATACCGCCTCGTGTCCCCCGAACCGGCCGATGCACGCCCGGCAGGGATCCGCTGCATCGATGGATCCCGTCACATCGCCGCATGTCAGGAGGGGGTGTCCGGCGGGTGACGACTTCGGGCCCGGCCGGCGCTACCGGCCGACCGGGTCACGGCCGGACAGCGGCGGACGGCCGAGAAGGGCAGAGGGCGTGCCGGCGAACGGCGGGGCCGTCGGGGGTCATACGCGCCAATGTCGTCTCGCGGCGCCCCGGCACCGGCCCGCTGCGTCCGGGGCTCCGCCGGACCCGCCCGCGCGCCGACCACCTGGGGAGACGGCCACGGCCCAGGCGCTCCACATTTCCGTCACCCTTCACGCACACAGTGAACACTTCCGGCCGAGCTCTCGGCGGCCTTCGCTCCGTGGGGCAGACGGTGCGGCCGGGCCCTGCTTAGCCTCCCTGGCCATGCGATCACCCCTGATGCGACGTATCGGCCTCGGCGCCTTCCTCGCCGCCGTCCTGACCGTGTCCGGCCTGGCCCCCACCGCCACCGCGGCCGATCCGGCGCCGGCCGAGCTGACCTTCGCCACCGACAGCGCCACCACCACACCCGGCGGCACGGTCAACCTGTCGATGACCCTCACCAACCACAACACCCATGACGTGTGGTTCGTGTACCAGACGATCGACCCGACCTGGCTGACCACGCAGCGGCCCGACCTGAAGTACAGCTTCTCCGGCTGCACCCTGGCCACCGCGAACGGCGCCACCCCTTGCGCCGGGACCGGCCCGGCCGACCTCGGCGGCAACTACGGCACCACCGTCCCGCCCGGCCAGAGCCGTACGGTCACCCTGAAGCTGGACGTCGCCGCCGACTCCGGCTGCAACGGCAACATCGGCTTCTACTCGTACTTCTACGCCGAGTTCAGCAACTCCGAGAACGTCAGCGGCGGCCCGGTCTACACGCCCGTGACGCGCGTGCTCTGCGCCTGACGCACCCCCGGTGAGCCGGCGCGCGTGACCGGAAAGTCACCCTGCCCGGTTCCTCGCACCGGACCGGACCGCCGGTACGGCGACCGGCGGGCCCCCGCGGCCCGCCGGTCCGCCACACATGCCCCGGGCCAGCGGCGAAGCCCTCGCCGCCGCCTCGCCCGGGCTCGCCCGGCGAACGGAAGCGCTCCCGCCCCCTCCCGGGCGCACACGGTTCGACACCTGCGCTTTTTCGTCATGTTGCGCAACACGACCTCGAAATCTGCACACAGACCTCACTATGTGACGCGACGGATGCGCGCCGAACCGGCTTCTGAGGGGGACGCCGGCGGCGCGCAAGGGGGTGCGTCCGCTCCACGGGAGCCGTGCTCACCCCTGCCCGGGAGGGGACACGACCGCATGAAGCGGACCATACGCACCACCATGGTCACGGTGGGCGCGCTCATCGCCGCGCTGGGCCTGCCGGCCGGCACGGCCCACGCCGATCCCGCACCCCGCATCGATCTGCGGGTGCTGGTGGTGAGCGACGGCGGCCCGTCCATCGACGCGATCGCCGCCGAGCTGGCCGCGGCCGGCACGCCGTACACCACGGTCGACCTCACGCAGTCCGGCCGCACCGTGATCGACGCCGACTTCCTCGCGGACACCGTCGACGGCCGGCCCCGTGCCAGGTTCCAGGCCGTGGTGCTGCCCAACGACAATCCGTTCCCGGCCGGTTCGGCCGAGATGGCCGCACTCGCGGCCTACGAGCGGGCGTACGACATCCCGCAGGTCGACGCGTACACCTATGCGCGTCCCGAGGCCGGACTGCAGTATCCGGTCGACGGGGGCTACGCCGGCAGTCTCGACGGCAAGCAGGCCCAGGTGACCGCCGCGGGCGGCTCGGGCCCCTTCGCCTACCTCGACGGCGCGGTGCCCTTCGAGGACAACGACCCGTCCGTCGGCGAGAGTTACGGCTACCTGTCGAAGCCTGTGGCGGGAGCCGACTTCACGCCGTACGTGGAGGCCGCGATCCCGGGGCGGACGGCCAAGGGCACCCTGGTGGGCGAGTACCGCCACGACGGGCGGCGGGAGCTGGTCGTCACCTTCGTCTACAACCGGTATCAGCAGCAGTTCCGGCTCCTGGCCCGCGGCATCGTGGAGTGGATGACCGGCGGTGTGCACCTGGGCGCCTCACGCAACTACTTCTCGGTGCACGTGGACGACGTCTTCGCCGCCGACGACCGGTGGAACAGCACCCTCAACTGCACACCGGGCGACGTCGACTGCACCGACCCGCAGGCGACACCCGACCCCATCCGGATGACGGCCGCCGACGTGGACCACGCCGTCGCGTGGCAGAACGGCAAGGACTTCACCCTCGACTTCGCCTACAACGGCGCCGGCAGCGTCGACCACCGCGAGGACAACAACGGCCGGGATCCCCTCGCCGACCGGCTGATCGCGCGGCGGGGCGAGTTCCGCTGGATCAACCACACCTACTCGCACCCCTTCCTCGGCTGCGTGCAGGACATCTCCGTCGTGCCGTGGAAGTGCGCCACCCACCCCGACGGCAGCACCCGCTGGATGAGCCGCGACGACATCTCCGACGAGATCGCCGTCAACCGGGTCTGGGGCCAGATCGCCGGACTGCCGCTGGTGAACGACGAGTTGGTCACCGGCGAGCACTCGGGCATGAAGGTCCTCCCGCAGCAGCCCCAGGACAATCCCAACCTGGCCCCGGCCCTGGGCGACAACGGCATCGCCTGGCTCGGCTCGGACAACTCGCGTGAGCCCACCCAGCGCCGGGTCGGCCCGGCCACGACCGTGCCGCGCCACCCGATGAACGTCTTCTACAACGCGGGCCGGGCGGCCGAGCAGGTCGACGAGTACAACTGGATCTACACCGGCCGCGCCCAGGGAGGCAGCGGCATCTGCGAGGACAACCCGGACACCACGACCTGCCTCCCGGCTCCCCTGGACACCGCCACCGGTTATGCCGGCCACATCGTGCCGCTGGAGACCCGGATCGCCCTCGGGCACGTCCTGTCCAACGACCCCAAGCCGCACTTCATCCACCAGTCCAACCTCGCCGAGGACCGTATCGCCTACCCCGTCCTCGACGGCGTACTGGACGGCTACAAGGCGCTGTTCGCCGACGACACGCCCCTGGTGAACCCACGGATGCGCGACATCGGCGTCGAGCTGAAGCGCCGTGCCGACTGGCGGGCCGCGCTCGGCGCCGGGCAGGTCACCGCCTACCGCGTCGGCACCACGGTGAGCGTCGACGCCCCGGCCGGCCTGGCGGTCACCGCGACCCTGCCGACCGGCAGCACGCTGCGCGGTGCCGCGTTCGGCCAGGCCTACGCGGGTGCCGTGTCCGGCTGGACCACCGCGGGGAACACGCCCCTCGTCCTCACCCTGCCGGCGTCGGCCGCGCCGGCCGCCGACGACACCTCGGGACCGGCGAAGGTGACCCGCCCCGCACCGCGGACCCGTGTCCCGGCCGGCGTCACCGATCCGCGGACCCGCGTCTCCGCGGGCCTCACGGATCCGCGGACCCGCGTCCCCGCGGGCACCACCGACCGGGTGGGCCACACCGCAGACGGCTGAGCGGCGCACCCGCGCCCCGCACCGACCGAAGGTCCCGGCCGCCCCCTGGGCGGCGGCCGGGACCGGCCCGAACCACCCCGCATCTCAGCCGTGGAGCACACCGATGCCCGTTCCCCAGGGCGCGCGACACACCGGAACGACGCGCGTCACCCTGCTCACCGAAGGCACCTACCCGCACAGCCACGGCGGTGTCAGCGTCTGGTGCGACCAGCTCGTCCAGGGCATGCCCGACCTCGCCTTCGACGTCATCGCCGTCACCGGCACCGGACGCGAGCCGGTCGTGTGGGAACTGCCCGCGCACGTCTCCGGCGTCCTGTCCGTCCCCCTGTGGGGCTCCCCGCCGGCAGGACGCCCGCCCCGGGGCCGTGCGCGCAACCGGCTGACCACCGCGTACGAGCAGTTTCTGACCGCGCTGCTCGACCCGGGCGCCGAGGACGGGTTCGCGCCCGCCCTGTACGCGCTGGCGCGAACCGCACCGGACGGCACGCTGAGCGCGTTCCTGCGCGGGGACCGGGCCGTCGCGATCCTCACCGCCCTGTGGAACCGACCCGGGCTGGCCGTCCGCGAGGCCCGGCCGACCCTGCACGACGCGCTCACCGCGACCGCGCTGCTGGAGCACGCCCTGCGTCCGCTGACCGCCCCGGCACCCGTGAGCGGGGTGGCGCACGCGGTCAGCGGCGGGGTCGCCGTACTGCCCGGGCTCGCCGCCCTGGCGGACCACGGGGTGCCCCTGCTGCTCACCGAGCACGGCGTCTACCTGCGCGAGCGCTACCTGGGTTACCGCACGGCGCCCTACCGGTGGCCCGTGAAGGCCGTGATCCTCGGGTTCTTCCGGCTGCTGGCGCGGGAGAGCTACCTGAAGGCCGCCCTGATCACCCCGGGCAACCGCTACAACCGGCTGTGGGAGGAGGAGGGCGGCGCCGACCCGCGGTCGATCCGCACGGTCTACAACGGCGTCGACCCCGCGGCCTTCCCGGCGGCCGGGCCGGAACCCGAGGTGCCCACGCTCAGCTGGGCCGGCCGCGTCGACCCCATCAAGGACCTGGAGACCCTGATCCGCGCCTTCGCCCTCGTGCGGGCGCGTCTGCCGCAGGCGCGGCTGCGGCTGTTCGGCGGGACCCCGCGCGGCGGAGAGGCCTACCGGGAACGCTGCGAGGCCCTGGCCGCCGAGCTCGGGCACGCGGACGCCGTGACCTTCGAGGGACGCGTCGAGGACATCAAGGACGCCTACGCCGCGGGGAACGTGGTGATGCTCTCCAGCATCAGCGAGGGCTTCCCGTTCACGCTGATCGAGGCCATGTCCTGCGGCCGGGTGACCGTGTCGACCGACGTCGGCGGAGTGCGCGAGGCCGTCGGGGACACCGGGCTGGTGGTGCCCCCGCGCGATCCGCAGGCGATGGCCGCCGCCGCGCTGGAGCTGCTGGACGATGCGGGCCGGCGCAGGGCGATGGGCGAGGCGGCCCGGCTGCGGGTCATCGATCAGTTCACGCTCCGCCGGACCATTGACACGTTTCGCTCCGTCTACCTGGAACTCGCCCACCCCGAACAGGAGCCGACGGTCATGCCCACCGTGGTCAGGATCCCCGCACCGGCCGTCGACGGCGCCGGAAGTCTCGCCCTGTGAGCGGGCCGATATCCCTCGAACCCGGGGGCCCGGAGCAGGACACCCTGGCCATCCGGCTGGCCGGCACCCGGCCGCCCCGCCGGCGCCCGCGCTGGGCCCTCGACGACGACACACTCGCCGTCCGGCTCCCGCGCGGCGGCCCCGACGAACGGGCGGTCAGCGAACTCGCCGCCGAACTCGCCGACCGCATAGGGCCCGCCGTCCACCCCTACGAGGTGGCCGCGCTCCTGGAGGCGGAGGGACTGTCCGCCTCCGTGATCGACGAACGGTACGGTCACCCGAACCTGTTCTCCCTGGCCTCCGCGCTGTACGAGCGCGTGCCGCGCACCTTCCCCGAACCCCCGGCCGCGGCCGACCCGTGGCGTCCCGACACCGTGCGGTGTCTGCTGCGCGGTGTGCTGTTCGCCCTGCCGGGGCTCGCCTACCTGCTGACCGCTCCGCTGTGGAACGCCGGCGGAAACGTTCCCTCTCTCGTCGTCGCCGGGCTCGCCTCCTGGGCGTGGGGGCAGGCCCTCGGCCACCGCGCGCACCTGCGGCTGGCGACCGGACGGCGGGAGGCCGGCCGTACGCTCCTGGTCGGCGCCCCCGCGGGGGCGGTGGTGGCCACGGCGATCGCCGCACTGCCCGCCGGGGGCGGACCCGTGACGCTGGTGGCCGCGGCGCAGTCCGCCTATCTGGCCGCGGCCGGTGTACTGCTGGTGCTGGGCCGGGAACGGCTGCTGCTGGCCGCGCTCAGCCCGCTGCTCGCGGGTGCCGCCGTGCTGCCCTGGTGGGAGCCCGGCGCGGTGGTCCGCACCGGCCTGCCCGCGCTGGCACTGCTCGCCACGCTCGCCGTCACGGCCCACGTCCTGCGCGGCGCCCTGCGTGTCCCGGCCGTCACCGGCGCGAGCGGGCCGCGCCTGCGGTCGTCGCTGCCGTACGGCCTGTTCGGGCTGGCCGCCGGCGTTCTGGTGCTGCTGGAGGGACGGCAGGAGCCGTACGCGGTGATCGTCCTGACGCTCAGCATGGGGCCCGCGGAATGGCTGCTGTACCGCTACCGCGGGCTGTCGGTCGCCGCTCTGCGCTCCACCGCCACGCCCGCCGCTTTCCTGCTGCGCTCGGCGGGCATCCTCGGCCTCTGCCTGCTCGGGTATCTCGCACCGCTGCTGCCCGCGGCGCTGCTCCTGGACGCCGATCCCGTCGCGTTGCTGCTCCTGGCGGCCGCCCTGTGGACCGCGCTGCTGTTGCAGGCCTTCGGGGCGGCCTGGCCACCGGCCGGAATCTGTCTCGCGGCGGCCGCCGGGGCGGCGGCCGTCGTGCTCCTGCGGCTGCCACCGGGCATCGCGACGGCGCTGCCGCTCGGCTGCGGCACCGCCGCTCTGTGTCTGTCGGCGTGCGTCCTGTGGCTGCTCGGCCGGCCCTCCCCGCACGCCTGACCCCGGCCCACGACCCACTCACCTCCCAACCCGTCGAAGGGACCCCTCAGTTGACCTCCGCACCGCTCGCCGCCGTCACCGGAGCCGAAGGCTTCATCGGCTCGCACCTCACCGAGGCCCTGGTGGCCTCCGGCCACCGCGTGAGGGCCATGGCGCAGTACAACTCCTTCTCCTCCTACGGCTGGCTGGAGACCCTGCACCCGGACGTCCTGGACCAGGTGGAGATCGTCCTCGGCGACGTACGGGACCCGGGCTCCGTCCGCGGCCTCCTCGAAGGCGCCGACACCGCCTACCACCTGGCCGCCCTCATCGCGATCCCCTACTCGTACCAGGCACCGCACAGCTACGTGGACACCAACGTCACCGGCACCCTCAACGTGCTGGAGGCCGTGCGGGCCCTGGGCACGCCCCGGCTGGTGCACACCTCCACCAGCGAGACCTACGGCACCGCGCGGACCGTGCCCATCACCGAGGACCACCCCATCAACACCCAGTCCCCGTACGCCGCTTCGAAGGCCGGCGGGGACCGGCTCGCCGACAGCTACCACGCCAGCTTCGACACCCCCGTCGTCACACTGCGGCCCTTCAACACCTTCGGGCCGCGCCAGTCGATGCGGGCGGTCATCCCCACCGTCATCGGCCAGGTCGCCGCCGGGGAGCGCACCATCACCCTCGGGGACCTGCGCCCCACCCGGGATTTCACCTTCGTCAAGGACACCGCCCAGGCGTTCCTCGCCGTCGGCACGGCACCGGCCGGGAAGGTCGTGGGCCGCACCTTCAACGCCGGTACCGGCGGCGAGATCTCGGTCGGCGACCTCGTCGCGCTGATCGGCAAGGTGATGGACACCCCGCTCGACGTGCGGGAGGACGAGGCCCGCATCCGTCCGGCCAACTCCGAGGTGATGCGCCTGGTCGCCGACGCGAGCCGGCTCGCCGCCGCGACCGGCTGGCGACCGGCCCACACCCTGGAGGAGGGCCTCGAACACACCGTGACGTTCTTCCGCGACCCGGCCAACCTCGCCCGCTACAAGACCGGCATCTACAACATCTGAGCCTCGGCGGGCCTCGTCCGCCCCGTCCCCGCACGTCACGCATGTCACGCACGTCCCGAACGTTCACGAAGGAGGAGCCCACCATGCACGCAGTGATCCTGGCGGGAGGCAAGGGCGTCCGGCTGCGGCCCTACACCACGGCGCTGCCCAAGCCGCTCGTCCCCATCGGCGACCAGCACGCGATCCTGGAGATCGTGCTGCGCCAGCTCTCCGCCGCCGGCTTCACCAGCTGCACCATCGCGATCGGCCACCTCGGCGAGATCATCCGCGCCTACGTCGGCGACGGTTCGCAGTGGGGTCTGGCCGTCGACTACGCGACCGAGGAGAGCCCGCTGGGCACCATGGGACCGCTGCTCACCCTGCGCGACCGGCTGCCCGAGACGTTCCTGGTGATGAACGGTGACGTCCTGACCGACCTCGACTACGCCGACGTCCTGCGCCGCCACCGCGGCTCGGGCGCGCCGCTGACGATCGCCACCTACGCCCGCACGGTGCACATCGACTTCGGGGTGCTGACCACGGATGCGAGCAGGGTCGTGGCGTTCACCGAGAAGCCCAGCATGGACTACCGCGTCTCCATGGGGGTCTACGGCCTGTCCCGCTCCACTCTGGACGGCTACACGCCCGGACTGCCGCTCGGGTTCGACGAGTTGGTCCTCGACCTGCTGAAGTCGGACAACCAGCCGCACGCCTACGAGTTCGACGGATACTGGCTGGACATCGGCCGTCCGGACGACTACGACCAGGCCAACGCCGAGTTCACCACCCGCAAGTCGCTTCTGCTCAAGGGAGCCTGAGCACCTCATGCGCATTCTCGTCCTGGGTTCCACCGGTTACCTGGGCGCCCACGTCGCCGAGCGGCTGCGCGCCCTGCCGGGTGCGCAGGTCCTCGGCGGCGGCCGGTCACGGGCCGCCGACCTCGAGGTGGACCTCGCTCGCGTCGGTCCGCAGCACCTGGCGAAGGCCCTCGCCCGAGTCGCGCCCGACGCCGTGATCAACTGCGCGGGCGCGACCGGCGGTGACGCCGTCACGCTGGCCGAGGTCAACGCCCGCGGCCCCGCGGTGCTGTGCGCCGCCCTGCGCGAGGCGGCCCCCGCGGCCCGTCTGGTGCACCTGGGTTCGGCCGCCGAGTACGGGCCGGGAGCCCCCGGCACCCGGGACACGGAGTCGGCGGCCACAAGTCCCGCCGGTCCCTACGGCGCGACCAAGCTCGCGGGCACCGTCGCCGTGACCGGTTCCGGTCTGGACGCGGTCGTCCTGCGCGTGGGCAACCCGGTGGGCCCGGGCGCACCGCCCACCGGCCTGCCCGGCCGGATCGCCGCTCGGCTGCGCGAGGCCGGCGACGACCCGGAGGCGGTGCTGCGGCTGGGCGACCTGTCCGCCCACCGCGACTTCGTCGACGTACGCGACGTGGCACGGGCCGCGGTCCTCGCGGCGACGGCCCCGGGCCCGCTGCCGCGGGTCCTGAACATCGGCGGGGGCCGGGCTCTGCCGGTGCGCGATCTGGTACGGAACCTGACGGCGCTGGCCGGGTTCCGGGGCCGCGTCGAGGAGGCCGCGGCGAGCACCGCGGGCTCCCCGCGCTCCGCGCAGGTGTCGTGGCAGTGCTCCGACATCACCGCCGCGGAGGAGGCCCTGGGCTGGCGCCCGGCCCACACCCTCGACGAGGCGCTGACCGCGCTGTGGGAAGGCGGCCGCACACCGTGAACCTGCTGATCCCGCTGTACGTCCACCCGGCCGAGGATCCGGGAGCCTGGCACCGGCTGATCGCCGCCGCACCCCGCACGTACGGAGTCGTCCTGAACCCGGCGAGCGGTCCGGGCGACGCCCCCGACCCGGCCTTCACCGCAGCGGCCGGCGCCCTGCGGGACGCGGGGGCTCGGCTGCTGGGCTACGCCGACACCGACTACGGCGTGCGTGATCCGGGGGACGTGGTCGAGGACCTGCGCCGCCACCGGGAGTGGTACGGGACGGACGGCTGTTTCCTCGACCGCGTGACCGCCACCGCGGAGGGGCTCGCGGCCTGCCGCCGGCTCGTGCGGTCACTGCGCAGGGCGGGTACCGGAACCGTCGTCCTCAACCCCGGGGTCCACCCGGAGCCGGGGTACGTCCGCCTCGCCGACCTGACGGTCACCTTCGAGGGCCACTGGTCGACGTACGTCTCCGCGTTCAGCCGTCCGGCCTGGGCCGCACGCCGACCGCCCGAGCGGCTCTGCCACCTGGTGTACGGGGTGCCCGACGCGCTCGTCCCGCTCGCCGTGCGGACCGCGCACGAACGCGGAGCGGCCGTCTGCGGCCCGGTGACGGGTGAACCACCCAATCCCTGGGCCACGTTGACACCGGCACTGAGCGGGGCGGAGCGGTGACCCGGACCCGGCCCCGCGCCGCCCTGCTCGCCGCGCTGGCAGGGGCGGCCGCACTGACGGGCTGCTCCGGCGGCGAGGAGCGGCCGGGCGGGGCACACGGCACCGCGACGGCCGCACCGCAGACCACTCCGGCCGGACCCCGCTGGCAGCCCCGTCCCGGCCTCGCCTGGCAGTGGCAACTCGACGGCAAGGCGGACCCGTCGGCCGACGTGCCGGTGTACGACATCGACGGCTTCGAGAACTCCGCCGCGGACGTCGCCCGGCTGCACCGGGCGGGCCGGAAGGTCATCTGCTACATCAATGTCGGCGCGTGGGAGGACTTCCGGCCGGACCGGAAGGCGTTCCCGCGCTCCGTGCTCGGCCGGCCCAACGGCTGGACGGGCGAACGGTGGCTGGACATCCGGCGGTCGGACGTCCTGCGACCGATCATGGAACGCCGCTTCGACATGTGCCGCGACAAGGGTTTCGACGCCGTGGAACCCGATCTGGTGGAGGGATACGGCAACGACACGGGGTTCCCGCTCACCGCACGGGACCAGCTCAGGTACAACCGGATGATCGCGACCATCGCCCACGAGCGGGGGCTGTCGGTGGGGCTGAAGAACGACCTGCCTCAGATCCCCCAGCTCGTGGACCACTTCGACTTCGCGGTCAACGAGGAGTGCGCGCAGTACCGGGAGTGCGGTGCCCTGTCCCCGTTCATCGAGGCCGGCAAGGCGGTGTTCCACGTGGAGTACACCGAGCCACGGAGCAGCTTCTGCGCCGAGTCCCGCCGGCTGGGGCTGTCGTCCATGGTGAAGAAGCCGGAACTCGGGGCGTGGCGCAGCCCCTGCTGAGCCGGTACGTCATACGTCATACGTCCTCGCAGAGTGCGAGGTGACCGACGCGGCCGTGCTGCCCGAGATAGCCCTCACCGACCGTGCTCACAGTCCTCGGCGCGAGCGTGTGGCACAGCCCCGTGGCGCCGTCCGCGTAGACGGCCCTCACCGTCACGGTACCGGCGCAGTTGTTGGTGGCGCTCAGATACCGCCAGCTCTCGTGCACGGCGACACACGCGGGGGCAGGGGTGAGGGAGCTGGCGTGGGCCGCACCGGAGAGGGCGGGGCTCAACACCGTGACGGCGCAGAGAGCGATGCCGGCCCGTTTCATCCGCTTGATCATGGGTCATCTCCGCGTTCGTGCGTAGGTGGCTTCGAAAGGTGTCGGCAACCGCCGCGCGTTCGGCGACGGCGCGTTCGAGAACTGAACTTGTCGTTCCCGGGCGCCGGACGCAAAGACGAGCATCTCTTCCGGACAGGGCGGGTCTTGCAACGGCGCGGGGGCGAACTCCCGCGCGCGGCCGCTGTTCCCGCGCCGCACGTCCACACCGGGCCTTCAACCTTTACGCGGGGCACGAGCCGAGTCGCCGCTGTTTCCCCACACGGACGCACTCGACGCACTCGCCGGGGACCGGCGCCACTGCAACAAGCCACAAACTCCCTTTGTCGCGATGCAGGCGGCCCCGGGGGCTCGGGCCTCGTTGCGGTGCGGGCCGTTGGGGGCGGTGCGGTGCCACTCGATGTTCCGGCGGCCGGCTTCGATCCGACGCGATCACGGTCCCGTCGGCGTTGACCCGCAGCCTCCGTCTTCGTGGTCGCGCCGCATCTCACCGACGCGGGCAGTGGTCGTGCGTCCCGATCGGGTCCGGCCCCGCCACCGAGCTGAGCTGTTCGAGCAGCCCGTTCACGACGGCCCGTACGCCAAGGCGGCTCCCCGGTGCACACGCTGGGTTGTGGGCCGGTGGCCGGGCGCTCGAACACGGCCGTCGCCGGAACGGTCACGCGGCCCGTGGACGGAGCGGTGGGCGAGCGCAGAGGCATCTGAGCACGCCACACCGGTCAGTTGGAACGCGCCCTCCTTGCTGGATGGCAACCGGCTGGCTCGACGGTGCCGACGCCGATCAGTGGTCGCGGGAGGTGCCACAGAGCCCAAGCATCCGAAACACCGGCTGCTCGCTGACCGCGACCGCTTCACCGAGGTCGTGCCAACCACAACTCGCGCACAAGGCCGAGCGGTAGGCGGTGGAGAGGTGCGCCGGGGTGAGCACTGGGCGAGAGCGTGGTGCAACAGGTAACCCTGCCGTGAGGAAGGAGCCGTCCCTCAGCCGGCAGCCCCGGACGTGTTCTCGGCTCGTGCGGCGAACTCACCGAGCCGATCCTCTACGACGCCGGGCGACTGCAACCCCTGCTCGAAGAGTCGTCCGATGCGCGCCAGCACCTCAGGACGGGCAACGGCCTCGAAGAAGGCGTCCAACTGAGGCGGGAACTCCTCGTCGTCGGGAAGCGTCAGCGGGTCGACCCACTGCTTGAGCTCTTCGATGGCCCGGCGGTCGAAGCGTGAGACGCGGTTGACGAAGGCCGTGACGAAGTCATCGAAGTCGGCGTCCGGGACCGCTCGGTTCACATAGCCGTAGCGTTCAGCCAGGTCTCCGTCGAAGTCCTCCGCGCCGGCCATGATCTCGATGGCACGACCCCGGCCGACCAGGCGTGGCAGTCGCGCCGGGGCACCGGCTCCGGGGACGACACCGGTGGCCATCTCGAACTGACCGAGAACGGCTCGTTCGCGGCTGGCGAAGCGTATGTCGGTGGCCAGGACGAATTCACTACCGGCACCGCGTACTCGCCCGCGGATCGCGCTGACCGTGACGACCGGGAGCTTGCTGATGCGGATCAGGACATCGAGCCAGGGATGCTGTCCGGTGGGTCCCGGCCGCAAGCTCGACTGACGTTCGCCGTCGTCCGCGAGGTCCCAGTGGGCCAGGAAGTAGTCCGGGTTCGCGCTCTCGAACAGGATGACCGCGACCTCGGCGTCCGCCTCGGCGGCTTCTACGAGTGCGCGCAGCTCCACGACGGTCTGCGAGTCGATGAGATTGATGGGGGCGTTGTCGAAGCGGACGCGCCACAGGGCGGGAGTCGGCTTCGCAATCGTGATCTGAGCCATGCGACGACCGTAGCAGGCTGACTATCAAAATGATAGTTACGTGGTCACTGGTACGCTCTTTTTTTGCAAGCCAGGGTCATCGCCTCCGGCAGTTGATCAGCCGCCGGAAGGCTGTGGCCGCGGGGTGCCGGAAGGAGCGCGCGTGACTGAGACGACGGAGAAGAGTCTCGAGGCCGGCGACACTCGCAGCGAGCGGTCGGTGACGTTGAGTACGCCCGCGGCCAAGGCGTTCTGCTCGATCGAGCGGACCGTGGGGATCGTGGGTGACCGTTGGACGCTGCTGATCCTGCGGGAGTTGCTCACCCGGGGAGCGACCCGCTTCGGCGAGTTGACCAAGACCTTGGGGATAGCGCCCAACATCCTGACCAACCGCCTCGATCTGCTGACGCGGTCAGGCGTGGTCGAGAAGCGCGAGTACAGGCAAGCCGGATCGCGAACGAGAATGGCCTACCACCCCACCGACGCCGGCCGGGAGTTGCTCGTCGTGCTGGCCGCCCTGGGCCAGTGGGGCGACGACCACATCCCACCGGCCGACGGCGTCTCCCAGACTCGCGAAATCTCCGAGACCGGGGAGCCTGTGCGCATCGGCTTCGTCACCGATCCCTCCGTTCTCGTACCGCCGGAGAACGTGGCCTTGGTCTACACACCCGAAGGTGCGGCCCGGATGAAGGCGAGCGGTCTCACCGACTGAGCCGGGACTCGCCCGGGCCGGAGCGGCGCTTCGGAGGACCGCAGCATCCGTGGCCCGTCCCGAACCTCCGATCCCATGTGTCGCCCGCCTGCGACCCGCGCGGGAGGGAGCTGAGCGTGGTGCAGCCGACTGCCGCACCACGCCCAGACGCACTGTCGCGGGCGGCAGGCCAGGCGGAAGAAGCTTCGGTCGGCTGCCCACCTGTGGGTGGGTGAAAACATGTCGGTGACCGCGGGTGTGGAACAGACGTCACTCACCTTCAGGTGTTTCATGCGTGTGGCCGACCAGTGTGTCCGCACGGCGGCCTCGGACTGTCACGCACCCCCGCTGCCGGGAAAGCTTCGGCCGTGGACGGGACAGGACCGGCACGCCCCGGAGCGGCGCCTCAGACCTGCGAGGTGAGATCCGAGAGGAATCGGTAGAAGTCTCCGATGCCTGCGTCCACCAATGGGGTTCCGTGCGCGAAGCCGACGGTGCGCAGGCCGCGGGGAAGTCTGCTCAGGCTGTCGATACGCAGAGCCGGGTCGGCGGCGAGGGCCGCCGGGCCCACGGCAAGGCCGCCGCGATGGAACACCGCGTCACCCATCAAAGCGGTACCTGTCGGTTCGTGGCACAGCACGACATGCCCGGGCGTGTGACCGGGAGTGTGAATGACGCGCAAGCCGCCGGAGCCTTCCACGACATCACCGTCGGCGACCGTCCCGTCGGCCGGGAAAGGGGTCCAGTGCAGCTTTGGCAGGCGATCGAGGAGGCGCCCGGTGCGACCGGACCTGCCGTCGGGCGGGACACGGCCGGCTTCCAGCCACGGCAGGTCCGCGGGGTGGATCAGGATCCGCGTGTCCAGACGGTGTTGCAGCTCCGCCGCGCCCTGGACGTGGTCGGGGTGAGCGTGGGTGAGGACGACGCGGCGGATGTCCGAAGGCTTCCGGCCCAGGTCCGCCACCGCCTTGAGGAGAGCGGCAGGGGCTTTGGCCCAACCGACGTCGACAAGAGTGAAGCCGTCATCGCCCTCGACGAGGAAGGCGTTGTCCCGCTTGGTCGTGGCGATCTGGGTGATTCCGGGGGCGATCTGCTGATGCATGCGCGGTGTCCTGGGCGAAGGGCCCCGGCCGGCTCGGGGGAGCGCCGACCGGGGCGGTACTGCGGGTGAGGAGACGTCTGCCCCTTACCCGCCATGGGACTTGCGTGGTGTCCGTAGGGAGTAGCGGCACGACGTGTGCGACCGATCGACGCGTCTGCGACAGAGTCAATCACGGTACGGTTGCAGGAATCAACCCGCTGCGGGTCGTCGAGTGCCTCCGACCGAGCCCCTGCCCGCACCGCGGTGCACATCCGGGTGGCCGCGGGTTCCGGCCGCTTCGGAGCAGGTCCTGCCCGGCCCCCCTGCTCACGGATGCTCGATCACCCGCTTGCGGATGCAGGGGACGGCCGCCAGGTTCGCCCTTTGGGGGGCGCGTTCGAGCACTCAAGGCCGCAGACGGGGGAAAAGACCTGCCGCATTACCGGAGATCAGTAGCTGCGTACCGTCGGGCGTGAGGACGTCGTTGGTGGCGAGCGTCCGGGCCAGCCCTTCGGCGATCCAGCTCGCGGTGAACGGGTGGTCGCTGCCGTAGAGCAACTGCTCTGGGCCGACGAGCCCCAGGAGGGCCGGCAGCGTTCGAGGGAGGACGAACCCCGCCACGTCGTAGTACAGCTTGCCCAGGGCGGCCACGAAATCCACCGGCGGGTCGGATTCCGTGAAGGCGAAGGCCGCGATCCGGTCGGCCAGGACCGGCAACGCTGCTCCCCCATGCGGGATGATGAAACGGATGTCCGGATAGCGCTCCAGTACCCGGTTCAGCGCGAGTTGCGTCACGGCGCGGGTGGTGTCGAAGAGGAATTCGATCATGGGGCGGGGTCGCCCCAGGCAGGTGTCGTGCCACCCGGCGGGCGATGTGGGGTGGAGCAGCACCACGGCGCGACGCCGGTCCAGTTCGGCCATGAGGGGATCGAAAACCGGATCGCCCATGCAGACGTTGTCGTAGTTGGTCAGCAGGACGATGCCGTCCGCGTGCAGCACATCGAGGGCGTAGGCGGCCTCGGCAACGGCCGCCTCGACGTCCGGCAGCGGCAGCGAGGCAAGGAGGCCGAAGCGGCCGGGGTGAGCGTGGACCACGGCGGCGCCCTCCTCGTTGACCTTGCGTGCCAGGATCCGCGTGAAGGAGGCGTCACCGAGGTGCACTCCGGGAGAGGACACCGAAAGCATGGAGACGGCGATGCCTGTCGCGTCCATGAAAGCCAGCGTGTCCCGCACGTTCCAGTCCGGAATCGCGGGCATTCCGTCGGGGCGGTCGTGCCCTGCGGCGATCATGGCTTGCCGCAGCGACGGAGTGATGTAGTGGGCATGGACGTCCACGGCGGCGCTCAAGGGTGGGGGCGACGAAGGGAGCGGGGCGGTGTGCGCAGCGCGCGCCGGGGAGGGGCCGGAAGCAGAGGGCAAGGGATCTCCAGCTACTGAGAGCGAGCAAACGGGCCGAACTGCCAGGGGAAATCATAAATGATGATGTCATCAAAATGAAGGCATGCACGTTCACCTGAAGGGCGGCCTGCCGGCGCGGTGGGAACAGCCGTCATCGCTGGAGGCCATCGGGCTCCAGCAGCGCGGTGCGCGCGGCGGCGGAGACCAGCCACCGCGAGGGCAGCGGCTGTGACCTGCCGGGTCCCGGAGAGAGCCCCCGGGAGGGCCGCTGCCGACGCGTCTGCCCGCGGCGCTACTGATCGAACGCGGTGCGCAGGGGCCGTGAGGCGACCTCGCGGGCTTCCTCCGCGGGCAGTCCGAGCATGCGTAGGAGAAGTTCTGCGACGTGTTGCCCGGTGTTCGGGTCGGACGGCTGAGGATGGCTGGAGCGGTACTCCACCAGCCCGATGAGGGCACCGCCGACGGCGAAGAGCGCAGTGTGGGGATCACTCAGCTGGAACCGGCCGGAAGAAGCAGCCCGTTCGAGGTCGCGTAGGGCACGCGGGGCGAGGCCGCTGTTCTTGCTCAGTTGGCCGAGGCCGTGCCGACGCAGGATCTGCATGATCTGCGGGGCCGATTCGACCAGGTGAACGGTCAGTCTGACACTGGCCGCGAACACCTCCGCAGGGTCTTCGATGTCGGCGGTGAGAGCGTCCACCCTGCGCCCGTACTCCTCCAGGGCGTCGGTCACCGCCGCTTCGAACAGTTCGGCTTTGGAGGAGAAGTGGTTGTAGAAAGAGCCGAAGCCGACATCCGCCTGTTCAGCGATGCGCTGAATGCTGACATCTGTGCCTTCGGACTGCGCAAGGATCTCGCGCGCCGCCCCGATGAGCGCGCTGCGCGTGGCCGCGCGGCGGCGCTCGTGTCGATTGGCGGGGCGGTCCGGGGACTGTGTCATGGCGTCATGGTAATCAGGGACGAGTCGCGTGATCGTCCGGCGGGCGCGGTCCGTGAGACGGCGGCCGGGAGACGCGGCGTGGCCTTCCGTGAAGGGCGGTGGCAGGGGCCGCCGATTCAGCGGAGATGCTCGCTCAGGAAGCGGATCTGCTCAGCGACCACCTGCTCGAAGGCGGCGCCGGTGTAGGGACTGAAGTGGCCTCCCTCGTACAGGGACATCTGCGCCCGGGGGGCTCGGGCCACGGCCCGGCGCACAGGGCCGGCCGGTGTGATGTCGTCGGTGGTGCCGGCTTGGAGCAGCCAGGGGCAGACGACACGGGTGGCGCGGGTCACTGGGCGGTAGTGGCCGAGGCGCAGCAGGATCCGGGCGGAGACCTCGGTCGACGGCGGCGAACCTGCGGGGAACATCGCCCGGAAGCCCTCCAGTGCTTCAGTGCTCGCCATGGCCGCCTTCGCGCCGGCGCCGCCCACTGCGGGGACCAGGTGAGGGGCGCGGTTCAGCACAGCACGGGCGGTGTCGCGCAGGCCGGCCCAGCCGAGAGCGAGGGCCTGCGAGGGCGGTGTGCCGAACAGGGTGGTGCGACCGTCCAGGAAAGGGTTCATGGAGATCACGGCTGCCACGGCAGGGTCCTCAGCCGCGGTGAGGACCACGTGTCCGCCGCTGAAGGACGTTCCCCACAGCGCGATCCGGGCGGGGTCGACTCCGGGCACGCGGCGGGCGAAGTCGACGGCGGCACGCCAGTCGCGGAGCTGTGCCTTGATGGACGTCAGGTGACGCGGCTGTCCGGAGCTGTCGCCGAAGTAGCGGTAGTCGAAGACGAGGGCGTTGAAGCCCGCTGCCGCAAAACGCTCGGCGAAGGCGTCCAGCCGGCCGGTGCGGGTGGCTCCCAGGCCGTGCGCGAGGATGACGCAGGGTCGGGGTCCCTGGGCGCCGGCGGGACCGTACAGCCAGGCTGCGCAGTCCTCGCCCTGCGAGGGGAAGGTGACGTCAGCGCGGTGGAAGGTGTCGGACGGCAGGTCGTTGTGCGCGGTCATGACGGGGTCCGTGTGGTGTGTGGGCCCGAGAAGGCGGGGGTGGAGTACCGCAGTGTCTCGTCGTCGAGGCGGGCGTGCCGGAAGGTGAAGCGATCACGCAGGTAGTTGTTGCCGGAGCGCCAGGGATCCTGAGCGGCGCTCCGCGGGAAGCGGTCGATGGACCGCTGGACGTAGCCGGCGGAGAAGTCCAGCAGGGGGCGGTGCAGCGTCCCGGCCGGTTCGACGGGGACACACTGGCGGTGGCCGTGGCGGTCCATGTACGCCAGCAGGCGGCATACGAAGTCGCTGACCAGATCGGCCTTCAGGGTCCACGAGGCGTTGGTGTAACCGATGGTGAAGGCGAGGTTGGGCACGCCGCTGAGCATCGTGCCGCGGTAGGCGGTGGTCTGCGAGAGAACCACCTCCGTGCCGTCGACGACGAGCCGGGCGCCTCCCATGCCGAGCAGGTCCAGGCCCGTCGCGGTGACGATGATGTCCGCCACGAGTTCCTCGCCCGATGCCACCCGCACGCCCGCCTCGGTGAAGGTGGTGATGTGGTCGGTGACCACGGAAGCACGTCCTTCGCCGATGGCCTTGAACAGGTCGGCGTCCGGCACGACGCACAGCCGCTGGTCCCAGGGCTTGTAGCGCGGGTTGAAGTGGGTGTCCACGTCGTAGCCCGTGGGCAGCAGGCGTTTGATCCGGCTGCGGATGAAGGCCCTGCTGACGCCGGGGGCGCGTTGGCCCAACTGGTAGGACACGGCGTTGAGGAGAATGTTCTTCCAGCGGACCAGCGGATAGGCGGCCCGCTTGCCGACCAGTCGCTGCAGGGCGCTTGCGAGTCGGTCCTCGGCCGGCAGCGAGAGGATGTACGTCGGGGAGCGCTGCAGCATGGTGACGTGGGCCGCAGTGCGCGCCAGGGCGGGAACCAGCGAGATGGCTGTCGCACCGCTGCCGATCACGACCACGCGTTTGCCCGTGCAGTCCAGGTCGGCGGGCCACTGCTGCGGGTGGACGATCCGGCCGGTGAACCGCTCCTGCCCTTCGAAGGAGGGTGCGTAGCCTCGGTCGTACCGGTAGTAGCCGGTGCACATGTACAGGAACTTGCAGGTCATGGTCGTGATGACCGCCGGGTCGTCGCCCTGGCACACGTCGACCGTCCAGCAGGCGTCGGCAGTGGACCAGGACGCGTTGACCACCCGGTGGCGGAATCGGATGTGCCGGTCGATGCCGGCCTCGGCGGCGGTGCGCCGTATGTAGTCGAGGATCGACGCGCCGTCCGCGATGGCCCGCGGCTCTCGCCAGGGGCGGAACGCGTACCCGAACGTCTGCATGTCCGAGTCGGAACGGATTCCGGGATAGCGGAACAGATCCCAGGTCCCGCCGATGGCCTGGCGCGCCTCCAGGACGGCGTAGCTCTTGTGCGGAAGGGCTGAGTGAAGACGCCAGGCAGCACCGATGCCTGTCAGGCCGGCACCGACGATCAACACATCCACGTGCTCGCGCACCCCGTCGGCGGTGCCCGTCCCCTGCCGGGTGGCTTCGCTTGTCATCCCTACCTCGAATCCATGAGTCATCAAGTTCGATGAAATCATCAACATAGCCGGAAGGAGTGTCAAGGGCAGGCAGGGGAAAACTCCGCCCCCGCACACCACGATGTGACGTGCGGGGGCGGAGTGTGGGTATCGGGTGGCTCCGGCATCCACCAACCGTCAGGCTGGGAACCGGTCAGTCCTCGGGCAGCCCCCAGAAGGGCCCCCGCAAACCGACCGAGGCGAAGTAGGCCGCAGCCGAGGCCGGGTCGCGTCGCCGGTAGCCGCGGTTGAGCCGGCCCGCGTACCATCCTCGGGCCAGCCGCCACAGTGTGGGCAGGTCCATGACGTAGCCGCGCTGCTCACCGGTGCGCCCCAGCCAGTCCTCGACGCAGTCGACGGAGCAGAACAGGCGCTGGTTCCGGCAGGTGTGGACCACGTCGTCCCACACCCGACTCGCCGGGGTGAGGAAGTGCGCCACCTGGTTTCCCTTCGGAGGCGCCTCGGCGGTGACCGTCCAGGCGTGCGGGGTGGCGCATGCGGGACAGCGTGTCGCGGCCAGAACGTCCGGCAGCCCGTCCAGCAGGTGCGGGATGGCGAAGGAGTCCCAGGCGCAGCCTCCCCACCACAGGGTGTCGGGCCCCATCACGGAGAAGTGCAGAGGAATACCGGAGAACGGGTGTGCCATGACGATCCGTTCGGGGTCGGCCGGATCCAGCACGAGGTCCCTGTTGTCGTGCAGTTGCCGCAGGGCGGTCCGCACATCGTCCGGCGACTGCCCCGTGGCGGCCGCCAGCGCGGCCGTCGCAGGGGCGTGGCCTGTGCTCGCGAATCCCCGGTACACAGCGAGCCGCACGTCCTCTGTCGTCATGTCTCTTCTCCTGATCGGTTCACTTGCCGGCCGCTCACCGGTCCGGCCGGGCGGCGGTGACGACGGCCGCTCATCAGCGGACGACCATGTCCTCCAGGCCGATCGAGACGATGATCGGCTCCGGGTGGGGCCGGTTGTTCTGTCCCCGGCCGTGGACGACCCGGGTGCGCGGCACGGCGATGCCGCCCACCTCTCCCTGGACCGAGGACGGTCACCGAGCCGTCGTCGAGGATGCCCGACACGCCGTTCATCGGCCAGGTCACGCCGCCGAACCTTCTGCGCGCCGTGACGGTGCGGATCCTCCGCCACCGCTCCATGCCGCCGTAGGTGTTGATCAGGGTCTTCAACAGGTCGGTCATGACGACGTCCAGGTCCTGCGGGAGCGGGGCGATCAGAGTTCGACGACGACCTTGCCCAGGTGAACGCCGGAGGAGAAGTACTCCAGAGCGTCGCCGAGGCGGTCGAGCTCGAAGGTCCGGTCGATGACCGGTCGCAGCGGTGCGCCGTCGAGTGCCCTGACCATGTCGCGCTGCTGTCGCCGGCCGCCCACGACCAGGCCGTGCAGCCGGACCTGCTTCATGTTCAGCTCGCCGGTGGGAATCTCGCCCGCGGTTCCGGTCAACACTCCGATCAGTGACACGAGGCCACCGATCCGGGCCGCGCGGATGGACTGCGGAAGCGTCGACGGCCCCCCGACCTCGAGCACGATGTCGGCGCCGCCGTGCGTCAGCTCCTGGACGCGGTCGCCCCACTGCGGTTCGCTCCGGTAGTTGATGACCTGGTCGGCTCCCAACTGCCGCACGCGCTCCAGCTTCTCGTCCGACGACGACGTCACGACGGTGGTGGCGCCGGCCAGCTTGGCGAACTGGAGGGCGAAGACGGCCACTCCCCCGGTGCCGAGAATGAGCACCTTGTCACCGGGCTTCAGGCCACCGTCGGAGAAGAGCACGCGCCAGGCAGTGAGGCCCGCCACGGTCAGGGTGGCGGCTTCGGCGTGACTGTAGCCCGCGGGCGCCCGTTCGAACTGGGCGGCGGGGGCGACGACGACCTCCCGGGCGTAGCCGGGCAGACCCAAGCCGGGGGTGGTGCTGAAGTTGTCGACGGTCGGGCCCCCGTCCAGCCACTGCGGGAAGAAGCAGCCGAAGACGGCGTCCCCGGCGGCGAGGTCGGTGACTCCTTCACCCACCTCCTGCACGACTCCGGCGCCGTCCGCCAGGGGGATGTGGCCGGCGGGTGTACGGGGGTTACGGATGACCAGCGTGTCGTTGTAGTTGAGGGTGGAGGCGTGAATGCGCACACGCACCTCTCCCGGACCCGGCTTCCCCGGGTCCGGGAGCTCCACGACGCTCAGGGCGTCGGGCTCTCCCGGTCTGTCGACGATGACGGCTTTCATCAGTGGGCTCCTGTCTGGGTGGGGTGGAAGAGGACTTCTCCGTGGCGTCCGCGACGACTGCTTGCAGACACCGACGACTTCCGCGCGGGGCGCGTGGTCGGGTCAGTTGTGCGGCCGGAATCCGTGGACGCGCGGGTTCTTGACAGCGAGGTGCATCGGTTGATGGCGACGGGTTCGCGGGTGGGGCGTAGGTGACGGGGTGAGGCGTTGGTCTCCCGGTGCCTCGCCCGCCCGGTCGGGCAGGACCTCGCCGCTCACGAGGACGGCGTGCGTCAGCGCCCGCGCCCGGCAACGGCTGGACCGCATCCCGCCGGCGCACGACGTTGAGCGCGCATTGCAGCCCGCCGGGCCACGGCGACAACGAACCGTCCGACGTCGGAATCGGCTGCCGCCCACGGCGAGCCTTCCCGGCCGACGCCGGGCCACCACGTCCCGGCCCGAGGGAGGTGCGGGTACGCGCCGAGGCCGCCCCTGCATCCCTCGGACTCATGCTGATGGACGGAATCCACGGATTCCACCCGCGGCTGCCCTCCCCGGCCGGCTCCGAGGGCGCCGGGACCGTGGTGGAGACGGGGACGGACGTGTCCCTGGCCGCAGTGGGCGACCGCGTCCTGGTCCTCCCCCTCGGAGCGGCCGGGGCCCTGGCAGGAGGAACTCGTCGTCGACGAACGGACGGTAGCGGGTGAGCCGTATGCGTTGAACTGCATTGATGTCACGCGGAACCTCTCCGGTGTCGTTGCCGGCGGCACTTGGAAGGGCGAGGGGGGAGCCTGCACGCGCGCAGATCAGCCGGCGAGTATGCGCCGGACGCCGTCGGCGAGTGGTTCGGTCGGGTGGCCGATGAGGCGGCTCAGCGAACCGTCGGCAAGTGCCAGCGCGCCCTGGGCGATGTTCTCCTCGATGCCCGCGATCGCCTCGATGCCGCTCGCCTCGACGCCGGCTGCCGCAAGCCGCCCCCGTCTCTCCTCTGGCTCCAGATCCCTGTAGGTCACCGGGTATCCGGTGGCCTCGGCGATCGCGGCGGCGAGCTGCGCGTACGTCCAGGCGGTGTCACCGGCGAGCTCGTACGTGCTGTTGCGGTGGCCGTCCCGGGTCACGACGGCGGCCGCCGCCTCCGCGTAGTCCTCGCGCGCCGCGCTGGCCAACGCTCCGTCGCCGGCGCTGCCCACGATGAAACCGGTGCGTACGGCCTCGAGAATCGTGGGCGCGTAGTTCTCGTGATACCAGTTGTTGCGCAGGAAGGTGTAATCTACACCGGATTCCTGGATGGCCCGCTCGCTGCCGATGTGCTCGGGGGCGAAAACGAGGTCGGTCGCATCCACGCGGGGGGCGCTCGTGTAGACGATGTGGCCGACTCCCGCGTCGACTGCGGCGTCCACGGCTGCCTTGTGCTGCGCTATCCGTCGGCCGAATGCGGTTCCGGAAACGAGCAGCAGCCGGTCCGCTCCGGCGAAGGCGCTCACGAGCGAGCGGGGATCGTCGTAGTCGGCGTACCGGACCTCCACTCCGAGATCCGCGGCCGCTTCGGGCCGCCGGGCTGCCGCTACAACGCGCTGGTGGGGGGCCGTACGCCGAAGATGGGCGATGGTCTTCCGGGCAAGGCTGCCGTTACCACCGGTGACGACAATCATGATCTTCTCCTTGGGCGGGCGAGGCGGTCGGCCGAGCAGGGCCGCCCTGAATCGCCCTCGGTTCAACCCTGCGTCACGCGTGGACAGAAGTCAAATTGCTTTGCCTATGTCGCACCGAGAAAGAACGATCCCTTGCGCGCCCACGGCGCCCGCCAGCGAGGCACGACAATGGACGCCAAGGCCCGACCGGGCGTGCACCCGGCACCGGGCGGCCTGAGTTTCGTCAGGCCTTCCTGAACACCGCCGGCGACGGACACGAAGAACCTGCCGGCCGACACGGCGACAGCCACCTCCTGGTGCGCGTTCGCCCGCACGGCTGTCGCAGGCGAGCGGTCCAAGCAGACACCGACACACCGGCGCCCGAGCACCTCTGCGGGCGCGCACCTGCCGACTGCGACGCCGCGTTCCCGCCAAAGCCGGTGAAGCAGCGCGACGAGGGCCGGGAAGCCGGACAGACCGGCACCATCATCCCGGAAGTCGCCGTGACGCTGCGACAGTCGGACGACCGGACCGCCTTCACGGCCCCACGCGGTGCGCGATGACGCCAGGTCGCCTCGCTCCCGGACCGTGAGCGCCTCACCGCAATGCGGAGCGCGGCCGACCTGCGTGCCGCCCGCGCCCGACGCCGGGAAGGCCGGCACCCCGAGGTCACCCCCGCCCGCGATCGAACGGCGAGTGCCCCCGGCAGGAGACCTGAGGTGGCGGAACCCACGGAGCAGACATAATCTATTGGGTATAGCCTGTTTCACACACATCAACTGCGCCGCCTCCCTTCCGGGCGGTGGCCGAAGAAGGTTGCCATGCATCTCGAAGAGCGCTTCATCATCTCGGTCCAAGTGGGAAAGGTGGCCGACGTCGGCGCGGGGCCCGCGGGACTACGCCGCTTCGTCGAAGCCGCTGCCGGGACGATCAGGGGAGAGGGCCTGGACGCAGCGCTGCTGCCCGGTGGCGGCGACTGGCTCGTCGCCGCCCCCGACGGCTACGCCAGGGCCGACATCCGCTACACCGCCGTCACCGCGGACGGGGCGAACCTCTACGTCCAGGGCACCGGCCTGATCGAGCTGAACGAGGCCACGCAGGCCGCGCTCACCGACGGCCGCCCCTCCGACTTCGGGGACCAGTACGCGCGGGTCGTCTTCTCCGTCGAGACGGGAGACCCGCGCTATGCGTGGCTGAACACGTCGGTCTTCATCGGCGAGGGCCGCTTCCGCGAGGACGGTGTCATCGAGTACGTGGTGTCGGCCGTCCGCTAGGACAGGCACCGGTCCGTCCCCGGTCGCGAGCATGGGGCGGACCGATCAGGAGCAGCAGTTCACTTCACCGAGAACGACAGGGAAGATGACCGTGAGCCGTACGGACGCACTGGTGTCGGCCGACTGGGCCGAAGGACACCTGGACACGGAAGGAGTGGTCCTGGTCGAGGTCGACGAGGACACGGAAGCCTACGACGCGGGCCACATCCGGGGCGCCGTCAAGATCGACTGGAGGACGGAGCTCCAGGATCCCGTCCGGCGCGACTTCGTCAGCCGGGAGCGGTTCGAGCAGTTGCTGTCCGTCAAGGGCATCGGCAACGACGACACCGTGGTGCTCTACGGCGGCAACAACAACTGGTTCGCCGCTTACGCCTATTGGTATTTCACGCTGTACGGCCACGACAAGGTGGTGCTGCTCGACGGCGGACGCAAGAAGTGGGAGCTGGACGGACGCGAACTCACCCGCGAGGTGACCGTCAGGCCCGCCACCACGTACACCGCCGAGGAGCAGGACCGGTCGATCCGCGCGTTGCGCGACGAGGTGCTGGCGTCCATCGGCCGGGTCAACTTCCTCGACATCCGGGCCCCCGAGGAGTACGCGGGCCGGCTGCTGGCACCTGCGCACCTTCCCCAGGAACAGGCGCAGCGGCCGGGCCACATCCCCGGCGCCGTCAACGTTCCCTGGTCGCGGACGACCAACGAGGACGGGACGTTCAAGTCCGACGAGGAGATCGCCCGCATCTACGAGGAGGCGGGCATCGACTTCGGTACCGGCACCATCGCCTACTGCCGCATCGGCGAGCGCTCCAGCCACAGTTGGTTCGCCCTGCACGAGTTGCTCGGCCACACCAACGTGAAGAACTACGACGGTTCGTGGACCGAGTACGGCTCGCTGGTCGGCGTTCCGATCGAGCTGGGTTCCTGAGATCCCCGCTCCGCCCTCACCAGGGGCGGGCGGCGGTGCAGCGGCACCGGCCTGGACACCGCTGACGCGTGTGTACGGGCCGATGCCGCTGTCGTGATCACCGGCCGGAGCCGGGAACGGCTCGACTAAGGCCTGTCCCGTGAATCATCTTCTGGTTACCTCGGGCATGGTGGCTCGCTGTGCGGCCTGCTTGCCTATCCGGCGAGAGCGAGGTCGCGCAGACGGGCGATGCCGAGCATGGCGTGGTGGACGCCGTCTCTTTTGAGGCGGCAGTCGCGGAGGATCTTCCAGGTCTTCATGCGGGCGAAGACGTGCTCGACACGGGCGCGGACCTGCTTGTGGGCACTCGTCGTGTTTCTCTTTCCAGGCTGGCAGTCGGGCCTGGCCGCGCTCGCGGCGGCTCTCTGACGGCCTCGAGCAGCCTCTCCGGACTGGCGGGCGACTGGACGGGCGCGGTGTCACTGCCGGCCCGGAGCTCACCGCCAGGATCGAGGAACGTGTCGTGCTGGGGCGGCCGGGCGAACGGGAAGATGTGGCACCGGTCCTCCACTTCCCGGCCGTCGACGGAGGCACCACCGCGTCCAACGGTCAGGCGCGGCTCTGACAAAGGGCGCCCTACGCCCTCCCCGGTCGACCCGGCCGAGGACGTCGTACGCGCAGGAGAACGAACGCCCGGCCAGCCCACCCGAGGCGGCGGGCACCTGCGTTCACGGGTGATGTCCACCGTCGATACGGATGTCACCCCCGGCTTCTGCACCCCGGGCACTGCATCGGCAAGCCGGCCGAGCGCCGAGCGTCGTCACGGCGGGGTCCCGGCCGAAGCGCGGCTCGGCGGTGCGTTGTGCGGACCCTTCGGTCGGCCGGCCGGTCGGCCACCGGTCATTCGGCCTCCACTCGCTCGGCACCCGCAGAACGGACGCGCGGGTCGCGTTGACCGGTGCCGTCCCGCGGGTGCCGCGAATCCGGATGCTCACGGGCCGGTGATCTCGCAGGGTGCCGGTCATGGCCCCTCGGCTGGAAGGCTCACGCGACGCGACGTGCGGAACCGTTCGTCGGCAAGCGGTGGGGGCCGGGGGTCAGCCGAGGAAGTGCAGCACCTCGACACCGAAGTCGCCCGGGTGCTGGAAGAGGAAACCGTGGCCGGCGTCGCCGTAGAGGAGGGCCTTCGAGCCGGGCACGGCGCGGACCATGGCGTATGTCTGATAGGCGGGTTCCATGACATCGTGCGCGCCGTTGGCGAACAGGGTCGGTACGGTCATCTCGCCGAGCCGGTTCCAGGCGGAGCCGTGGCCACCGCTCCACTGGACGATCGCGTTCATCTGGGCTCCGCGCGCTTCGGGCGATGCGTCCTGCCCCGACGCGGCCAGTCGCCGGTCGATTCTGCGCAGGCTGGCGATCCCCGCGGCACGGGCCTCCTCGGTCTCGGGATGGAAGAGGAAGAGGAAGTCCTCGTCGACGTTGTGTTCACGCATGGCGTGCTCCGGGACGCGCGGGTCGGGTCCCGGACTGCCGGGGACTCCGCCGGGGCCACTGCCGGCGACGACGAGTGCGTTCACCCGGTCGGGGTGGTCGAGGGCCAGGTCGAGGGCGATGAAGCCGCCCATGGACCAGCCCAGCAGATCCACCTGCTCCAGTCGGAGCGCATCGAGGAAGGACAGCGCGACTTCCGCCATGCCGTGGACGGTGTCGGGTGTCCTGCCGCCGGAGTATCCGACGCCCGCGCTGTCGAAGGTGATGACGCGGCGTTGTGCCGCGAGTACCTCCAGGAAGGCCGGGTCCCAGTGGTCCAAGGTGCCGCGGAACCGGTGCAGGAGCACGATCGGGCGGCCGGTGCGAGGGCCGATCTCTCGGTAGGCGAGTTCGCCGTGGGGTGTGTCGGCGTACCGCGTGTCGGCCGTGTCGAAGAGGTAGCTGGTCATGGTTGTTCTTTCGGTGAGACCGGGCGGAGCCGGTGAAATGGCGTGACGTGCGCCGCTCGCAGCGAGGGCCGGGTCAGAGTGCGACGACGACCTGGCCCAAGTGAGCTCCACTACTCGGGCGCAGTCCGCGAACGGAATACGGCCATCGGGGTGTTCGGCGCTCCGCACCACACGGGCGTCGGTGTGGCTCAAGTTGGTGGCGTGGATCCGCACTTCCACCTCCCCGTCGCCGGGCTTGCCGGGGTCGGGACAGTCCACGACGGCCAACGGGATCCACGCATCGGGGTCCTGGACGACGCGGCCTTCAACGGGCTTTCCCGTTACCCGTGGTGCTGAAAACGATCTTGCCGTCGCGGCCCGTCGACTGTGCGTGGCGGATCGCGTCGGCGAACTGCTCGAAGGAATAAGCGGCTTCGATCGGGGTCGACAGCGTGCCGTCGGAGATGAGTCCGTCGATGTGCCGGTAGAGACTTTCGATCTCCTCACGGGGCGCGGAGTCGAGCCAGTTGTTCAACCAGAACCCGTGGACGTGCAGGTTCTTGAAGTTGAGGTGCATCGGGTGGATGGTGACCGGCTGGCCGCTCAACGCGGAGAAGCTGACGATGCCGGCCTCACGCGCCAGGAAGGGGGCGAGGCCGCTCACCACCGGGCCGCCGACACCGTCGAGCACCAGCGCCAGACGCTCGTCGCCGAGGACCTCGGCGACGTTCCCGGTGTAGTCGTCGTCAGTGACGACGACGGCGTCAGAGCCCGTTTCCCGGAGCGCCTCGGCGGCGTCGGTGCGGCGCACGATGTCGAGGATCCTCAGCCCTTTCCTGCGGGCGAGGGCGCGGATGAAGCTGCCGAGCCCCGAATTCGCGGCGGTCTGGGCGATCCAGGTGCCCGTCGGCAGGTCCCCGCCGTAACGCAGGACCAGGTGGGCGGTCGCTGCGTTGATGCCCACGGTTGCGAGCTGATGGGGGTCGGTGTCCCCGGAGACGCGCACCGCGAACCGCTCGTCGATGACGGTTTCCTCCTGCCAGGTCCCCGGCTGCTCGGACGGGAGCACCAGGACACGGTCGCCTGCCTTCACCGAGGTCACCGCCGGGCCCACCTCGATGACCCTGCCCACGCCCTCTGAACCCGCCGGCGAAGGGAGTTCGGGACGGAAGGGGTAGCGTCCCTCGACCAGCATGAAGTCCGAGGGATTGATGGGCGCCGCCTCGATGGCGACCCGCACCTGCGACGGCCCGGGATGCGTCGCCTCGACTTCGGCCAGGTACAGAGATCCGGGTGTGCCGTACTCGTCGAATCGGATCGAAATCATGGTTCCTCCTAGCTGGTGCGCGGTGGCGCACGCTCCTGCGGCTCGTTCGGGATTCCTGGAGGGCTGCGGGGTCGTCTGACCACGCGCAGCCGGCCGGAGAGGTGTCTCGGCTGCACGACCCGGAGGCCTGGCCGGCCCGGCACCGTCGGTGGCACGCTTCTGTGCTGCCCCGGTGCACTCCTCCGCGCGCCGACGTACGTCGACCGACCTCAGACAGGTCGGAGCGTCCTGGACAGAGCGGTTCGTGCGCAGTCGGTCCGCAGGCGGGTGGTCTCTGCCTCTTCTCACGGCGCCGCCGGCCGTCGCGTCGACGGGGTTCGGGTACGGCGCGTGCGGTGCGCCGGTCCGATGCGACCCGGCGGCATGCGGACTTTCACCGCCCTACGCCCGCCTCGACCGTCTTGAAGCGCGCGACCGTTTCGGTGATGGCCTGCTCCGCCGGGAGGCGCTCCATGCTGGAGGCGCCGAGGAAGCCGTCGACGCCGTCGACCCGTTCCAGCACGTACTGCCAGTCCTCCGGGGTGGCTATGGGACCACCGTGCGCCAGCACGATGAGCCGCCGCCCGCCCGCCGCGCGGCGGGCGGCGTCAGCGATCTGCTGGGTCCGGGCCACGGCGTCGTCCAGAGGGAGCACCGCGGAGGCGCCGATCGTACCGGAGCTGGTGAGGCCCATGTGGGCGACCAGGACATCGGCTTCCGCCTCCTTGACCATGGCCTCGGCCTCGGCTTCGGTGAAGGCGTACGGCGCGGTGACCAGTCCGAGCCGCCCCGCCTCGCGCATCATGGCCACTTCTTTGTCGTACCCCATCCCGGTGCTTTCGAGGTTCTCCCGGAAGATGCCGTCGAAGGCTCCGACGGTGGGGAAGTTCTGCACCCCGGAGTAGCCCGCAGCTTTCACCTCCTTGAGGAACGCGGGCATGACGCGGAAGGGGTCGGTGCCGTTCACGCCGGCGAACACCGGGATCCGGGAGACGACCGGAATCACCTCGCCGGCCATGTCCAGCACGATGGCGTTGGCGTCGCCGTAGGCGAGCAGCCCGGCGAGCGAGCCGCGGCCCGCCATCCGGTAGCGACCGGAGTTGTAGACGACAAGGAAGTCCGCCCCGCCGTTCTCCGCCGTCTTGGCGGACAACCCGGTTCCCGCCCCGGACCCGATGAGCGGGCGCCCCGTTCTGATCTCGGCCCTGAACTGCTGGATGACTGCATCCTTGGACATGACTGCTCCTTGGTGGGTGGGCGGCTATGCCGCCAGCATGGCGATCAGCCGGTCGGCCATCGCCGTGCCGAACCGCTCGTCGTTGATGTGAGTGTCGAGTTCGACGAGCTGGACCTGCGGCCTGAGGTTCTGTCTGAGGGCGGAGAAGAGGGCGGCGTCCGCGTGCGGGTCGTGGAACTCCCCGCCCGGGACGGCCATGGCCGATATCCCGCGCAGCGGAAGGAACACCGTCACCGGGCCCTTGGATACGTTGAGGCGGTCGGCGATGCGCCTGCCCAGTTCGGCGGACTCTTGGGGGGTGGTGCGCATCAGGGTCATGGTCGTCGCGTGGCTGTAGAGGTGGCGGTCGCGGAACTCCGGAGCGATGCTTCCGGGCGCGCCGAGGTTGACCATGTCCAGTGCGCCCACGGAAACCACCTGCGGAATTCCTTCCTCGGCGGCCGCGGTCAGGCGCTTGGGCCCTGCGGACATCACCCCGCCGACGAGGTCGTCCGCCAGCTCGGTGGTCGTCATGTCGAGAACGCCGGTGAGGAAACCGGCGCGCAGCAGCGCCTCCAGCGACTCGCCGCCGGAACCGGTCGCGTGGAAGACGAGCACCTCGTATCCGTGCTCCTCCAGGCGCCGCCGGGCGGCCTGCAGGCCCTGGGTGGTCACGCCGAACATGGTGGCTCCGACGAGGGGCCGGCCATCGGTCTCGGGCTCTCGACCGATGCCCGCCATGCCGGCCACCGCCCCGGCGGCGTTGCGCAGGATCCGCCGGGTGATGGGGTTGAGCCCGGCGATGTCCAGCACGGCGTACATCGTGGTGAGGTCGGTGCCGCGGACATGAGGGCGCATGTCCCCGGCCGCGATGGTGGACACGAGAAGCTTCGGCACCCCGACGGGCAGCTCGTTCATGGCGATCCCGGCGAGCGTCGTGCCACTCCCGCCGCCCAGCGTGACCACCGCGTCGAGCCTGCGCTCGGCGCGCAGGCGCTTGAGGACCTCGCCCGCGCCCCGCCCCATCGTGGCGACCGCGACCGCACGGTTGCCCGCCTCGGCGAGGATTTCCGTGGAGCTACCGGCCGCCGCGGCCACCTCGTGGCGGGAGACGTCGACCCTGGCGGGAGCCTCGCCGACGATGCCCGCGTCGACGATGACGACGTCACATCCGCGTGCCCGCACCTCCTCGGCGAGGAACAAGTGCTCCTCTCCCTTGGTGTCCAGGGTGCCCAGCACCACGACTGTCGCCATGACTCCTCCTTGGCCGGGCGAACGCATTGCGCCGCGTCGGCTTCCGACGCCAACTACCACCGTAAGACATAGTCAAAACTAACACACCTATGTCGCGCATTCAGCAGCGGACAGAAGGGGGGCGAGGAAGGGAGGCCGCAGCACCCGGTCCCCCGCGCGAAAGGGCGGGACTGGGATGAGAGGCCGCAAGGAGTCGTTGTCAGCCATTGGCCGCATTCGCACACCGCTTCAGAGGGAGGCAGGTCGAACGCCGCCCGTCGAACCCGGCACCGACCCACCCGCCCAACAGCCAGAGACCAGCGACTAGGAACATAGACATAGACGTAAAGATTCTTACTGACATGTGGGCATCCGAGTGTTAGCCTTGCTCGCGACATCGGTTTACGGCCGTAATCCGATCCAGGCAGGGAGGGGTCCCCCGTGCCTCGCTCATCAGGTGAACTCGCTGCTCGAAGCCCGAAGGATCTGATCGCAGCAGCGTCCGGACTGTTCCGTCGGCAGGGCACACACGTGAGCCTGTCGGCGGTCACAGCCGGGAGGCCGCCCGGGCGCGGCACTGATCGAGTACGGGAACCCCTTCGGACTTTCCCCTCACCGGCGAGGCCATGGCCACGCTCTCCACCACGGTGGGCGCCCTGATGCTCTCCCGGGCGACGACCGGCTCACCGTTGTCGGAACAGTTCCTGAGCGCGGCTCGCAGGACCCTGCTCACAACAAGACCCACCCGACCGCCCCTCTGGACGGGCGACACAAGGAGAAAACCATGAACGACCTGGTCGAGTTCGTGATCGAGAAGCACGGTGGCCTCGAACTGTGGGAGGAGGCCGTACGCGTGTCGGCCACCGTCCACGTACACGGGGGCTTCTGGGCCTTCAAGGGTCAGCCCGACCTGCTGGGCATGGAGAAAGTCACCGTCGACCTGCGTCGCCCGCACATCGGGATGAGCCCTTTCGGCAAGGACCGGTCCGTGTCGTTCGACGCCCAGGCCGACCGGGTCGTCATCTCCCGGGCCGACGGGTCGGTGGCCGAGGAGCTCGACAACCCCCGGGCGAGCATGAGCGGCTTCACCGGGGAGACCCCGTGGACCGCACCACAGACCGGTTACTTCATCTCCTACGCGACACGTATGTACCTGCTGGAGCCCTACCTGTTCACCCTGCCCGGCATCACCACGCGCGAGGTGGAGCCGTGGAGCGAAGCGGGAGAGACCTGGCGTCGGCTGGAGGTCACCTTCCCCGGCTCCTTCCCCAGCCACAATTCGGTACAGACCTACTACTTCGACGCGGACACCGGCCTGCAACGGCGCATGGACTACTCCCCCGACGTCAACGGCAACCCGCTGGTCGCGCACTACACCAGCGAGCACCATGACTTCGGAGGCCTGATAGTGCCGACGCGCCGGCGGGTCCTGTTGCGCCGGGAGGACAACACGGCGATCCACGAGGCGGCCGCGATCCTGCTGGATCTGAAGGATGTCCACCTCGAACGGTGACACGCGGCCGTCCGGTGCCCGCTCCCCTCAACCCGATCCACTCCTCCAGACAGGCAGGCAACGATGAACAACGACGTCGAACGCGAAATCGCCTTCCTGGAGGAGGCCGACCGGCGTGCACGCGCCTACACCGCGGGGATCGGGCAGCGGCCGGTCTTCCCCTCCGCCCACGCCCTTGAAGGGCTGAGACGATTCGAGGAAGCACTTCCGGCCCGGGGACTGGGCAACGCCTCGACGCTGGCGCTCCTGGACGACGTCGGGTCCCCCGCGGCGGTCGAGACCAACGGATCCCGCTACTTCGGTTTCGTCGTGGGAGCAACCCTTCCGGTGGCGGCAGCAGCCGACAGACTGGTGCTCGCCTGGGACAACGGAGCCCTCGGGCACGTGACCTCGCCCGTCACCGCAGCGGTGGAGAAGGTGGCCGGGCAGTGGCTGCTGGACATCCTCGACCTGCCGCGCGAGAGCGCCGTGGGATTCGTCACCAGCGCCTCCGCGGGAACCCTCATCGCGGTCGCCGCCGCCCGCCGGTCGCTGCTGGCCCGCCGTGGCTGGGATCTCGACCGAAGAGGGCTGCACGGAGCACCGCCTGTCCGTGTCGTGACATCCGAACTCATCCACGTGGTGGTCAAGAAGGCTCTGCGCATCCTGGGGTTCGGAACCGACGACATCGTCACCGCTCCGGTCGACCGGTACGGCCGAATCGACCCGGCACAACTGCCGGAGCTCGACGAGAACACCATCGTCGTCCTCCAGGCCGGCGAGGTGAACACCGGCGAGTTCGACCCGTTCACCGCCGTCGTCCCGATTGCGCGAGAAGCTGGATCGTGGGTGCACGTCGACGGTGCCTTCGGGCTCTGGGCCCGCGCATCGGCCCACTCCGCACTGGCCGACGGCGTGGACCTGGCGGACAGTTGGACGGTGGACGGCCACAAATGGCTCAACACGCCTTACGACTGCGCCATGGTGATCGTCCGCGACCGTGCGGCGCTCGCCCGGACGATGACCTCCGAGGCCGCGTACACACAGGCCGACGGCGACGCCCAGCGAAACCTCACCCTCGAGTTCTCCCGCCGGGCCCGTGGAGTTCCGGTATGGGCGGCGCTGCGGGCGCTGGGTCGCGACGGGGTCGCCGACCTGGTGGAGCGGAGTGTCGCACTGGCGGAGCGGGCTGCGGCGGGACTGCGCGAAGCCGGGTACACGGTGGTCAATCGCGTGGTCCTCAATCAAATCATCGCCCACGCGGCGACACCGCAGGACACGGCCCGCGTCATCGCCGCGGCGCAGGCGTCGGGAGCGGTGTGGTTCGGTTCGAGCGTGTGGCAGGGCGTGCCCGTGATGCGTATCTCCGTGTCGTCGTGGCGCACGACGGGCGACGACATCGACGCGCTGGTGGAGCTGCTCGCCTCGCTGCGAGGATGACTGCCCGGCCTGCGCTGCCATGGCGCCGAGCCCCGCGTCGCGGGCGCAGGGAAGGAGGCCACTCACCCAGCCGACGGGAGAGGCCGCCGTCGGTCCTCCCCTTCCGGGTGGCGACGATCGGCGTCCGCCCGTCGCCCTCACCCCGGGGCGCGAGCCTTGCCTCCTGCCGCCGTCGCCGCGTCCGGGGACCAGCCTCGTGACCGTCCGGTCCGGGACTCACGACTCGACCACCGGGACGGAGAGGAGGGGCGGCGCTGATCGACCCGCCGTTCCTTCACCTCCGGAGAAGGTCCGGGCTCCTGTGACTTCACGCGGTGTCCCGCCACTCACCGGGCGCGGACCACGACCACCGACAGCGAGGTAACGCCATGAACGACTCACCTCCCGGCCGCTCCTGTGCCGACGGGCTGCGCCGCGTGCGACTGCCCGGCACGGTCGCCGTACCCCCCGGCAAACCGTGTTCGGAGCGCAGCGCGAGCCCGTCCCGCCGGATGCCGACACCACCCCGAACGGCCACGCCCGGCTGACCGCCAGACGGGCCCGGCAGCGTCCGACCGCACCCCCACCCGGGTTTCCGCTCGGCCCGACCGGCGATCCAGGGCCCGAGGCGCGGCAACGGCTCTTCACGAAAGGTGCTCACGGCGCATTCACCAGGCCACGACTTCCCCCTCACTCTCCCGCTGCAGCGCGGTCATCTCTTCCGGCGGTGGAAGAATTTCGCAGGTCCCGTGGATGACTGACGCGGGTAACAAGTCAAAGCATTTCGGGGATGTCGCCGTTACCGATGACGGACACGAGGAGAGCGGCCAGGCCCGTGTTGCACCCGCCCGGTCTTCGTGGTCCTGAGCCGGTTCCCTCTCAGGTCGGGATGGATCACCTCACACCACAGCTTGATGCGCATCGCTACGAGTAAGGAGCGTACGACCCACTCATCTTTCGCACATGTGCGAGGATGGGAAAAGACCCTCGGAGGAGGCTGGACGAATGGCATGGCAGGCGACGGAGCGATACGGTCTGGAGACCGCGCCGGGCGACCTCGCACTGGTGCAGGATTTCCTGAACACGGTCGCGGCGGGGATACCACTGGAGCCCGACCTGTTCGCCGACGCAGCGAGCGCGCAGGAGTGGGCCGAGCAGGCGACAGGCGACTGGTCGGTGCTCACCGGCCTGCCCGCACCTGAGGTCGAGGTCGATGTGGTCGGCCTGGTCGAACTGCGCGCCCTGCGGGACGAGCTGCACGGACTCCTCGCCGAAGGCACCGCAGGCACCCGCCCGCCGTCCACGGGGATACGGACCGCGGCGGCCACGCTGCAACTGGATGCGGACGGACGGGTCCACATGGAGCCCCGGGGCACCGGTTGGCGCAAGTTGGTGTCCATGATTCTCGCCGCGCTGCTCCGAGCCCAGATCGCCGATACGGCTCGCCGGCTGAAGACCTGCCGCAATCCTCGCTGCCGCACGGCCTTCTACGACCGCTCACGCAACAACAGTGGTGTCTGGCACGACGTGAAGACATGCGGCAACGCGGCGAACCTGAGGGCCTACCGGGCGCGTCAGCGGGCCAAGACATCGTGAGCGCGGTGCCCTGCCGACGTGTCTTCGAGTGCGGGGCACCCGGCCGCCTGCCGCGGATCCCGGCCGCACAGGCCGTGCCCTCATGGCCGGTGCTGCTGTCCGGATGGTGGGGGTAGCACGGTGACGAACCAGGACCGGACCCCCGGCGCCCCCGCGTGCGGCTCTCGCGCCGCGAGGCCGCAGGTCCCGACTCGCCGAGCGATGGACGGAGGCGGCGGCCGGGTGACCACTCCCTGGACGCGAGGCCCGGCCGGACGGCACCGGCCGGGCCTCGCGGGTCGAGGGGGCGTTCCCCGGGCGAACGGAGGGTCAGCGCGTCGTCTGGTCCGAGTAGCTGAAGTCACCCACCGTCCAGGCGCTGACGTCCTCGATCGCGACGCGGTACATCCCGCCCGTCTCGGGGATGCCCACGGTTCCCTGCAGGATCCGGGCGACGTGGAAGTGCAGATGCGTGGGCGGCCCGTCCTTCCGGCCGGGGGCGTCGAAGGCGGCGGAGAACTCGCCGAGGTCGGCGGAGTCGGTCAGCACCTCGGACACCCGCTTGCGCCATACGGCTTCGGGTGCGAGGCGACCGGTGATGACGGCACCACCGGTCACCACGGTCAGGGACATCCGAGTGCTCTGCCCGGACTCCACACGGGCGGCGATGTCAACGATCAGCTCGTCAGGCTTCGGCATGCGACCGGATTGTATTGGGTCGGTCCGACACCATGACGCGAGAGGGGGGCACCAGTGCGTGAACGAGGGGGGCCGTCCGCCTTCGAGCCGGCCCGCCTGGCGGTCCTTCTCCGCTCACGCGTGCGGATCCGCCCCGCCGCGTGCTCCCGCTGCCCTGAGGATCTCGGCGGTGTCGGGGTGGGGCCCGTGGTTCGCCCAGTCCAGCGGGGACCAGCCGGTGCCCTCGTCCTCGCGGAGGTGGGGATCGGCGCCGTGCGCCAACAGTTCCCGGACGGTCGAGGTGTGCCCCCAGCAGGCGGCCGCGCACAGGGGTGTGCCTTCCGCCCCGGCTCCCCTGCTGGGCGTGTCGGGGGCAGCCCCGGCCTCCATGAGCAGGCGGGCCACCTGGGCTTCCCCCTGAACGCTTGCGAGGTACAGCGGGGTGGTGCCGTCCGTGTCCCGTCTCTCCGGACTCGCTCCCCTGCGCAGCAGAGCCTCCACGCTCCTGGCGTCGCCGGACAGGATCGCCTCGAAGAGGCGGTGGGACAGCTTCTTCTGCCTCCGCTGCTTCATGGCCGGTCAGGCTAGCGACGCCGGGGCGCCGAAGCGATCGATATCCCGTAGCCCGTCGTTGCGGCCGGTCCGGTGACTCGACGCCGGCGCCGCCGCGCTCGACTCGACCCGTGCCGGCCCCGGGCGCGCAGCGTGCCGGGCCCGTCACCCGGACGGCCGCCCTCGTGGAGCGCGGACCGGGCAGGTGCGGTCTGCTGGACCGAGCAACTGCCTGTCCTATGGGGGAAGCATGTACGAGATGTGCCCCGGCCCCGATGAGCCCGGCACGGCCATGGTGTGGCACGTGAAAGCCAAGCAGGGCACCGTGACCCTGTGCGGACGGCCACTGGAACCGGCCGAACCCGATCAGGTCGAGGCCGACCGGCACTGCACCCCGTGCATGACCTCCTTCAGCCGGTTGGTCGAGCAGAAGAGCTGACTTGACGCGGCGGCGCGCCGCGTCAGTGTCCGGCCGCCGCCTTCACCAGGGCGACCGCCACGCCGATCGCCGCGTCCACGACGCCCGCCGCGATCGCGGTGAGCGCACCGCCGCCCATGCGCAGCCCGCCGAGGCAGCCCCAGAGGAACAGCGACACGACAGCCACGCCCGCCGCGACCGACAGCGCGGTGTCCAGGGACAGGACGTCCAGGGCAGCGAGGCCGATCAGCACGGCCGGGCCGACGGCGGCCGACAGCAGCGGGCTGCTGACGTACAGCATGCGCCGCAGTTCGCGGCCGGTGGCGAAGCGGCGGTGGACCGTGCGGTGCGCCTGCTGGTCCGCGACGAACGCCGCCAGCCACAGTCCCAGCGCCGTCGTCAGGACCGTGGCGAGAGCGCCGAGGGAGCCGACTTCACCGAGGGACAGGCCGACCACCACGGCGATCATCGTGATCGTCGCGTAGATGCGCTCCTTCAGGCGGTCGGCCAGCACGCCCGCATCCGCCTCGGTCTCGTCGACTTCGCCCGCACCCGGTTCCGGCCGGTCGCCGGCCCGACGGTCGTCCGCCACCCGATTCCCCTCGCCTGTCGCGCCACACGGAGTCCGCAGGTCGCCGCGGTGCCCGCGGGGAGCGCCGGCGGCGACGGCCACCAGCATGCCCGTGTCCACCTGGCCGGGTCGGGCAGCCCGGGCCCGTGACCGACGCCTTTCACACGACTGACCCGGGTTCGGCGGTGCCCGGCCACGGCGATGCCGTCCAGCGGGCCCCGACGCACTGACGGCTCCCGTCCCGCGAGGGGAGGGAGCCGTTCAGATGAGTGCGCAGCGCCCGGCAGGCGTGAGCCGGGTGAAGCGGGTTACGCGTGACGGTGCGAGTGACGGTTGCCGGTGATCACGCGGTAGAGGGCCAGCAGGATGAGCGAGCCCACGATCGCGGCGATCCAGGTGGAGAGGTTGAAGAACCCGTCGATGGAGTCGACACCGAAGATGACCTTGCCGAGCCAGCCACCGAGCAGACCACCGGCGATACCGATGAGCATCGTGATGATGATGCCGCCCGGGTCCTTGCCCGGCATCAGGGCCTTGGCGATGGCGCCGGCGAGCAGCCCGATGATGATCCAAGCAATGATGCCCATGGTGCGTCTCCACTTCGTCGTATAAAGAACTTGTTAGCTCAACGGGTGCGCCGAATCCGGCCGAACAAACGTGGCTGACCTGAATTCGTTTCCAGGGGTTGCCCTCGGAGCGGGAACGGGACCGCGGAGTCCGCCGGGTCTCGGGGCCGTCAGGCCGTCGCCGACTTCCCGTGCGGGGACGGAAGTTGCCGGCCCAGGCGGGAGAGGGGCGACAGGGCCATGAGCGCGGGGGACAGCAGCATGCCCGCCGCCGTGATCGACAGGCTCGTGCGCAGCCCCCACGCCTGCGCGAGCAGCCCGCCGACCAGGGAACCCAGCGGTGTCAGTCCCATCCCGACGAAGGTGATCGTCGCGGCGACACGCCCTTGCAGGCCGTCGGGGGTGACGGACTGACGCACCGCCATGAGCGCGACGTTGACCAACTGGCCCCCGAGCCCGAAGACGAAGCCCACCACGAGCAGTGCGGCCACCGTCACCGCGGAGGAACCGTGCAGCGCGGGCACGCAGAGAAAGGCGGCGTCGCCCGCTGCCGCCGCGCAGACGAGCATCGGGCCGTACCCGAACCGGGCGGGCAGCCGCGCCGCGAGCAGCGAGCCCAGCAGCGCACCGGGCCCGGCGACTGCGAGCGCCAGGCCCACCACCGTGCCGGGCAGGCGCAGTTCGCGCGGCAGGAACAGCAGGTAGACGGTCATCAGGGCCGCGAAGGAGAACTGGAAGGCGGCCGAGGCCACGCATACCGCGCGCAGAAGCCTGTCACGGGCGACGAAGCGCAGGCCCTCGCCGACGCGGTGGCGGACGCGCGAGGGCCGCGGAGGAGGCTCCGGCATCGCCTCGGTCCTGCGGATCCGCCGGATCGCCAGGAACGACAGCGCGAAGAGCACCGCACCGGCAGCGGTGGCGGCGGGCGCCGAGAGCAGGGACACCAGTGCCCCGCCGAGGGCGGGCCCGCCGATCTGCGCCGCCGAACGGCTGCCCTCCAGCGCGCTGTTGCCACGCAGCAACCGGTCGCGCCGTACCAGGCGTACCAGGGACGCCTGGTACGCCACGTCGAAGACCACGGACAGCGCGCCCACGGTGAAGGCGAGGACGAACAGAGCGGGCAGCCCGAGCCGCCCGCAGAGGCAGGCCACGGCGGCCGCAGCCAGGGCCAGCGCCCGGCCGGCGTCGGCGAACACCATCGTCGTGCGGGTCCGCCACCGGTCCACCCAGGCGCCGACGAAGAGGGACAGCAGCAGGATCGGTGCCTGGCCCACCGCACGCAGGGCACCCAGCCCGCCGGGGTCGGCGTGGAACGCGAGGACGGCCAGGAGCGGCAGGATCACCGTGGTGGCGTGCTCGCCGAGTTGGGAGACGGTCTGGCCCAGCCAGAGCCGGCGGAAGTCGGGGTCACGCCACAGGCCGGGGGAAGCGGGCCGGCGGGGATCGTTTCCGCCGGAGGGGTCGGACGGCACGGGGGTCCCTTGTGTGCTCGGCAACGGACTGCGGCGTCAGCGCGTGCTCGGGCGACCGGCCATCTCACCTCCTCGTGGGGACTCGCTGCGGCCAACCCAGCCGCCGAAGGACCGTACGGATAACGCTTTTCGAGGTACCTGCGGACCGGCTGCCCCGAGCCGTTCTGCGCCGAAGCGTCGGGCTGTGCCGGAGGGCGGTGGGACATCCTCCGGCACGGCTCGGCCGGTCAGTCGAGGATCTCCACGTACCCGTCGCTGCCGTGGACGCGGACGCGCTGTCCGTCGCGGATCCGCCGGGTGGCCCGGTCGACGCCCACGACGGCCGGCAGGCCGTACTCCCGGGCGATCACCGCGCCGTGGGTCATCAGACCGCCGACCTCCGTCACCAGCCCCGCGATGCCGACGAACAGGGGCGACCAGCTGGGGTCCGTGTAGGGCGTGACCAGGATGTCGCCCGCCTCCAGGTCGGCGTGTGCCATGTCGAGGACGACGCGGGCCCTGCCCTCCACGGTCCCGGCGGAGACGGCCAGGCCGATCAGGGCGCCGGCCGGAACGTCGTCGCGCCGGTACGTCCCGTCGAGCATCTCGCCGTCCGAGGTGAGGACCCGGGGCGGTGTGAGCGCGTGGTACGAGCGGAACGCCTCCTTGCGCTGCCGGACGAGCCCGTGATCCACCCGGTGCGTGCGTGCCACCTCGCGGAACTCGTCGAAGGTGAGATGGAAGACGTCCTCCCGGTCGGGGAGCACGCCCGCCCGGACGAGACGGTCGGCTTCCCCGAGCAGGGCCCGCTTGTAGACGAAATAGCGGCGGACGATGCCGTACTTCGGGTACTCCCGGTAGCCGATGAAGGTGCGGACCCGGTCGATCATCCGCTTGGTCTCGTCGGCCTTCCGGTCCCCGTCCGGCAGTTGGCGCAGGCGGGACAGGACGTCGTGCTCCTTCTGCCGGGCCTCGTGCAGCCCTTGCTCGAACCGCCTCTTCGCGGCGCCGGGTTCGAAGTTGCGGACGTTGTCGAGGATGGCCGGGACCAGGGTGCCGGGGCGCTCGCTCCAGCGTGGCCGCGTGATGTCGATCTCGCCGGCGCAGCGCATGCCGTACCGGTCGAGGTAGGTCTCGATGGCGTCGCGTGCCTCGGCTCCGCCCGGCAGCTCGGGCAGTTCGTCCAGGAAGTCGTCGTCCTGGACGGTCCGCAGGTGTGCCACGACCTTCGGGTGGGGACGGATGACGTCCGCCACGTCCAGCAGTTCCAGACCCATCTGCGAGGTGATGTTGCCGGGGGCGGACAGGGTGAGGGAGTCTGCCGCGTTCTTCTCGCCGAGCCACTCCCCCAGCTTGTCGTTGAGCCACCACGTGGACTCCATGCCCGCCATGATCGCCTGCATGCTCAGCGGGTCTCCGAGGATGCGCTTGTGCTCCTCGAAATCCTCCAGGAGGAAGTCGAACAGCGCCGGTCCCGTCTTGTCCCGGATGCCGCGCTCGAGGCCGGCGACTGACGCCTCGTTGCGTTCGATCAGCTGGGTGACGAGGGCGGAGTCGGTCGGGATGGGGGCGGGCGCAGTGCCGGCCGACTGCCCGGCGGACCGGCCGGGCGGCCGGGCATCCGGGATCGACGGGACGAAGTCGCCGCGGCCGAGGACGGTCTCCAGCGCGTCCCGCACGAGTGGATCGGACCGGCCGGCGACGTCCAGGAGCCTCGCGCGGCTGGTGGGCGAGGCGAGGGCCCTGGTGGCGTCGACGAACAGCCGGCCGCCGGCTTCGTGCATGGGTGCCATGGCCGTCAGCTGCCACATGGAGATGCCGAGCTGCTTCATGGGATCGGTCATCATCTGCTGGTGACCGACGGAGACGTAGACGTGGTTGTCCTGGTCACCGGCGCGCGGGACGGGGTAGAGGGTGGTGATCGGCCGGCTCTGCACGATGCGGAAGCCGTCGTCGGCCAGGCACCACTCGATGTCCTGGGGGTGGCCGAAGTGTGCTTCGATGCGGCGGCCGGTGCGTACGAGCTCCACGACCTGGGCGTCGGTCAGCGCCGGCTGCGTCTGCCGCCGCGGGTCGACGGGCTCCTGCCGCGTGCCGCCGGACGGCAGGGCCCGGACGGCGCGTTCCTTCGCGGCGATCGTCCTGGCGACGACCTCGCCGTCGCGCACCCGGTGGACGTCGGGGTTCACGAGGCCGGAGACCAGGGCCTCACCGAGGCCGAAGCCGGCGTCCACGGTGGAGATCCTCCGGTTGCCCGTGACGGGGTCGGCCGTGAAGAGGATGCCGGAGGCGTGCGGGACGACCATCCGCTGCACGACGACGGCCATGAGGACCGTCCGGTGGTCGACGCCGTTGCGCTGACGGTAGGTCACGGCCCGCTCGGTGAACAGCGAGGCCCAGCACCGGCTGATGTGCTGCAGGATCGCCGCCTGCCCCATCACGTTGAGGTACGTGTCCTGCTGGCCGGCGAAGGAGGCGGTCGGCAGGTCCTCGGCGGTCGCGCTGGAGCGCACGGCGTAGGCGGCCTGCTCCCCGTGCCGGACGAGGGCGGCGGTGACGGCTGCGGTGAGGTCGTCGGGGACGGTGATCGCCTCGATGGTCCGGCGGATCCGCGCGCTGAGCGTGCGGATGGCCTCCTGGTCGTCCGGGTGGGTGCGCGACAGTCGTTCCAGGTGCTCCTCGACGGACGGTACGCCCGCCACGACGCGTCGGTAGGCGTCCGTGGTGACGCAGAAGCCGTCCGGCACGCGGATGCCCTCGATCCGCGAGAGCTCCCCCAGGTGGGCGGCCTTGCCGCCGACGGCCACGGCCCGCGTCGCGTCGATCTCCCGCAGATCCAGCAGGTACTGCTCGGTCATCTCCCGTTGCCTTCCGTCGGCGGCACCCGCGCCTTTGCCCGTTTGTGCAGGTCGCGGCCTCGGTCGATGATTGTGCGGGGTGACGGGGGCCTTGCCGCAAGCCCCCCTGTGCGCTATACGTTGAGAAGGGCGGGGAGAGGTCTCCCTGCCCTTCGTCGTGTACGGCGCGCCATGTCGGGCATCGCTCGTGTGCGATCTACCGCCCGTTGTCGTCGGGTCCGTCCATGAGGGCCACGCGTGCGGTGATGCTCTTGCCGACCGCTTCCCGGCGTGCCTCGAAGTCCCGGGCGATGGCCTTCACGATCTCCAGGCCGTGCTGGCCCACCCGTCCGGCGTCGGCGGCTCTGGGCACCGGCAGCACCGGATCCGAGTCCCACACGGTCACCTCGACCGCGTCGTCCTCGATCCGCAGATCCATGCGTGCCCGGCCCGGCGCGTACTTGCGGGCGTTGGTGACCAGCTCGCTGACCACCAGCTGGGTCAGGTCCATGCTCCGCTGGGAGATGGTCAGCCCCTGCTCCGCCCGGCGCCGGGCCAGGAAGTCGGCAGCCAGATGGCGGGCCTTGGCTATGTCGCCGTCCAGGGCCACCGTGAGTCCTCGCTCCCCGTTCACACGTCCCAGGTACCCGAGGTAGCACATTTGACGCCCCTGTCCATGAAGGGCACAAAAAGGCCGCCAGGCCGGCCGGAGCGAGTCCGGTCGGCCTGGCGGCCCGGGAAGTCCGAGGTGGGCGGGGGCGGTGTCAGCCGGTGGCGAGCATGCCTTCACGCAGCCGGGCCAGGCAGCGGGACAGCAGCCGCGAGACGTGCATCTGCGAGACGCCGAGGCGTTCGCCGATCTGCGCCTGGGTGAGCTCGTCCACGAAGCGCATGTGAATGATCTGCCGGTCCCGCTCGTCCAGCGCGGCGACCATCGGAGCCAGGGCGTGGAAGTCCTCCACGAGCTCCAGTGCGCGGTCGTCGGCGCCGATGAAGTCGGCCAGGACCGCCTCGCCGTCGTCGCTGGTGCTCAGGGCCGCGTCCAGGGAGGAGGAGTTGTAGCCGTTGGAGGCGATCTGCGCCTCCCGGACGTCCTCCTCGGACAGGCTCATCAGCTCGGCGAGTTCCTTCACCGTGGGGGTGCGGCCGAGCCGGCTGCGCAGTTCCTCGGTGGCCCGTGCGAGCTGCACGCGGGCTTCCTGCAGCCGGCGGGGCACGTGCACGGCCCAGGTGGTGTCACGGAAGAACCGCTTCATCTCACCGACGATGTAGGGAATCGCGAAGGAGGTGAACTCGACCTCGCGGGTCAACTCGAAACGGTCGATCGCCTTGATCAGGCCGATCATGCCGACCTGGACGATGTCCTCCATCTCCTCCGCCCCGCGGCTGCGGAACCGGCCGGCGGCGAAGCGGACCATGGACATGTTCATCTCGATCAGCGTGTTGCGCGCGTACTGGTATTCGGGCGTGCCCTCTTCCAGTACGGCCAGCTGGTCGAAGAACATCCGGGAAAGCTCACGGGCGTCCTTGGGCGCCACCTTGGACGGATCGGCGACCTCCGGCAGACGCACCTTGTCCGTGTCGGTTTCTGCAGCTATGGCTGTCGCCATCATGCTTCCCTCCCCATCCGTCCAGCTCGGCGCCGACACGTCTCGGGTCGGCGCAAGGCCGTCTACCCCGACTTCATGCATACATGCCCACTTATTTTTTCCCGCGTCCGGCGACCGGGCCGTGAGGGCATGGCGACCGGGCGCCGCCGAGCGTCCCGCGGGCGCCTGGACGTCAGGGCGTGTCTCCGGAGTGGTAGAAGCGGCAGCTCACCCCGGGGCCGGGTCTGCGGGGCTCGCCGGGGCGCGGGTCGTACAGGGAGCGGCCGCCGGGGAACTGTCCCAGCTCGGTGGGCAGGGCGGCGCCGTCGTCGACCTCTTCCGGCCGCCAGCCGGTGATGTCCAGCAGCAGTCCGTCCAGCGGCCCGCCCGTCAGCGCGGCGTACGTCTGGTGCGGCAAGGGCCCCGGGTCGGGGTCGTCGTGGTCGTGGCCGTACACCCGGCCCCGCAGCAGCTGCTCGTCTCCGTTCATGCCGTTCAGCCTCGCAGCCGCCACTGACATCGCCGTCTGCCCGGCCCCTCAGCTCCGGCGCAGCTTCTCGTCCATGGTGCGCAGGCGCCGGTGGTGGCGCTGCCCGGACACCAGGGGCCAGGCCAGGAGGGCTCCCACGAGCAGGCTCATGACCAGCGTCCGGCGCGGGCCGTCGGTGAGCGCGGCGAGGACCACGAACAGGGCCCACATGACGCCCAGCACGATCATCGCCGCGACCCGGTGGCGGGTGCGGTGCAACCGCTGCGCGACCAGATCGCGCATGACCCTGCGTTCCTCCGGGTCGGTGGGCACCTCACCCCGGCGCAGTTTCCGGTCCAGGGACATCAGGTCGTCGACCGACCCTCCGGTGGCCCGCTGCTCCCTTCTGCGTACGACGAGCAGGACGACGACGCAGCCGACGGACGAGACGGCCATGCGGGTCACGACCGAGGCGGGCGACCGCTCCGGGAACACGAGCAGGACCGCGGCGCTCGCCACCGCGACGGACAGCAGGATCTGGAGCCACACGTGCTTGCGGAGGTAGGCGGTGATCCGTTCCACGGGCGGCTCCCCGCTCAGACCCTGGTCCGCCGGCGGACGGTGAGGACCCGCATCGTCAGGGCCACGACCAGCAGCACCCAGGCGGCGGCGCAGTAACCCCACGCGGTCGTCCCCCGTACCGCCCCGACGGAGGCCCACACGGCCCACAGGGCCACCAGCACCGCCAGCGCGGTCCAAGCGATGTCGGCGATACGGGTGGGCAGTTGGGCGCGCTGTCTCGTGCCGGGCTCGAGTGTGCCGAGTCCGTGCTGCTGCGGCGTGTCGTGACGCGACATCGACGGTTCCTCCCGGGTGGTGTGGGTGTGTACTCCCGTGGGCGTTCCGGATACCCGGCGCGGGGTACGGCACACCGCCAACTGCCGCGAGCGATACGGAAGATGAGCCTCCACAGCGCGGCAGGGGCGTTCCCCCGTGCGCTGCCCGCTCAGCCGGGCCGGGGTGTCACACGGAACACCGGCCAGCCGATCTCCGTGCGCCACCGCGCGGCCTCCGCCGTGTCGCGCGGACCGCTGAGGTAGGTCTCGCGGACCGGTCCGGCCACGGCCAGCGCATGGTCGGACACCCACCGGCCCAGCTCGCCGTAGGTCACCTCGATGGTGTCGTGGCTGCCCTCGTGCACGGTGACGGCCAGTTCCACGGCCGGCAGCTCGACCCCGTGGACCCGTCCCGTGGCCGGCACGGGTGCGTCGACCGGTACGTGGACCAGGACGTGCCCCCGGCCCTCGGTGAAGAGCGCGTTGTCGTAGAGCCCACCCGGGGGGCCCGCCGGGTGGGCGACGACCGCGTCGAGTTCCGCCATGGCTCCCGCGTACCAGGAGAGCACGTCCGTGTGCGCGACCGTGCCCTCCACGGCCGCCACGAGCCGGGCCGGCACCTGACGCAGTTCCACGGCCAGCGCGGCCGGCCCCGGGCGCAGCAGGCGCTGCAGCGACTTCACGGCCGCCTGGGTGCGCGAGAGCCGGTCCTCCAGCCGCTGCAGGTGCTCGCCGACCAGGACCGCGCGTGCGGCCGGGTCCGGTGTGAGCAGGATCCGCCGCACGTCGGCGAGAGGGACGTCGAGTTCCCGCAGCCTGGAGATCACCTGGGCGGCCGGGATCTGGTCGGCGTCGTAGTAGCGGTAGCCGCTCGACGGGTCCACGTGAGCCGGCTCCAGCAGTCCCGCCTCGTGGTATCGGCGCAGCGTGCGGATGCTCAGGTGGGTCAGCTGGGCGAATCTGCCGATGGTCAGCACGTGTCCCACTGTGCACCCTCCCCCGGAGGGAGAGTCGAGCGGTTGACCCGGTCGCCGGAGGAGACGGCAGCGTCGGCGCCATGACTCGCATCCACCTCCCCGTTCCCGATCTGCAGGGCCGCCTCGCCCTCGTCACCGGCGCCGGCCGCGGCACCGGGGCCGCGATCACCGCACGCCTGCGCGCCGGCGGCGCGACCGTGCTCGCCACGGCGCGCACCGCGCCTGCGGCCGCCGGCCACGACGGCGGTTTCGTCACGGCCGATCTGACGACTCCGGACGGCGTCGACACCGTCGTCTCCGCCGTGCGCGAGCGGCTCGGCACGCTCGACGTCCTCGTGCACGCCCTCGGCGGCTCCCGCTCCCCCGGCGGAGGTTTCGCCGCCCTCACGGACGAGCACTGGCGGGAAGAACTCGCCCTCAACCTGCTGCCCGCGGTCGGACTGGACCGTGCCCTGCTGCCGGCGATGCGGGAGGCGGGCCGTGGCGCCGTCGTCCACGTCTCGTCCATCCAGCGGCGCCTGCCGCTGCCCGACGCCACGCTCGGCTACGCGGCCGCCAAGGCGGCGCTCACCACCTACAGCAAGGGCCTCGCGCGTGAGCTGGCTCCGCACGGGGTGCGGGTCAACGTCGTCTCACCCGGGGCCATCGAGACGGAGGCGGCGACAGCGCTGGCCGACCGCATCGCCCGGTCCGAGGGCATAAGCCACGACGGGGCGTGGGACCGGATTCTGGCCTCCCTCGGCGGCATTCCGCTCGGCCGGCCGGCCCGCCCCGAGGAGGTGGCGGAACTCGTCGCGTTCCTCGTGTCCGACCGGGCTGCCGCCATCACGGGTGCCGAGCACACCATCGACGGCGGCACCGTCCCGGCCCTGTAGCCGTCCGGCGAAGACACCGAGCCGAAGACTCCGAGCCGGCGAAGCCTCCGAACCACCAGGACCCCGAGCCACCAACACTCGACAAGGAGACACGATCATGCCCCTCAGCCCGCTCGACCGGCTCCCCGTTGCCGTCCGGACCTACCTCGGCGCCCACGCCGGTCACGATGTCCCGGCAGCGGCGGCGTGCTTCGCCCCGGGCGCGGTGGTCGTCGACGACGGCGCCTCCTACCGTGGCCGCGCGGAGATCGGCGGCTGGCTCACGCGTTCCGCCGCCGAGTACACCTACACGACCACTCCCACGGCCGTGGCACGGCACGACGACGGGATCTGGCACGTCACGCAGCGCCTCGAGGGGAACTTCCCCGGCGGCGTCGCCGTTCTCGGGTTCGCCTTCAGGGTCCGGGAGGGACACATCACCTCCCTCGACATCCGTTCCGTGTGAGACACGAGGAGTGAAGCCCACCCCCGCCGGCCGGGATCCCGCACTCCGGCCGGCCTCTGTCAACGGCGCTTCACCGGTGCCGAATTGGCCTGGACCAGAACCTTGACACGCGCTTGCATCACTTCTTAAATCATGAACTGAAATAAGACCCCCACGATTGTCCCGCATCCCCACGACCCCCACTCCCCTGCCCGGCGGGCAGCACGCACGAGCGCGTTCACCTCCGGGTGACTGTCATGCACATGACAGTCACCCGGAGTGCCTCCGTGTCCCCGCCGGCGACGGGCCCGGCGTGTGCAGACGCCGCCGATGCCGGTCCGCAGCAGCCCTGCGGCCCGCGCCCGTCTCCAGAAACGGACGTGACTCCATGATCAGACAACTCGCGGCCGGCTCCGCCGGACGTCACGTGCTCGGCGTCACCGCGGCGGTGTCGCTCCTCATCGGTCTCAGCGGCGTCCCCGCGAGCGGCGCCGCCGCCGCCACGGGCCCGATCACCGGAGTCGGCGCGAAGTGCGTGGACGTCGCCGGGGCAGCCACCGCCAACGGCACGGCCGTGCAGCTCTGGGGCTGCAACGGCAGCGCCGCCCAGCAGTGGGACGTGGCCGCCGACGGCACCGTCCGCGCACTCGGCAAGTGTCTCGACGTCGCCTCCGGCGCCACCGCCGACGGCACGAAGGTGCAGCTCTGGGACTGCAACGGCAGCCCCGCCCAGCAGTGGACCGTCACCTCCGCGCGGGACATCGTCAACCCGCAGGCCGACAAGTGCCTGGACGCCACCGGCAACAGCTCCGCCGACGGCACGAGACTGCAGATCTGGACGTGCACCGGCGCGGCCAACCAGAAGTGGACCGCACCCGCCGGCGACGGCCCGGCCCCGTCGCCCGGCGCGATGGCCGTGGCGCCCTACCTGTACAACGGCTGGGGCAGCCCGCCCAGCCCGACCACGGTGATGAACGCCACCGGCGTCAGGTGGTTCACGCTCGCCTTCGTCCTCAGCAACGGCTACTGCAACCCCCAGTGGGACGGCAGCCGGCCCCTGACGGGGGGTGTGGACCAGCAGACCGTCAACACGGTCCGGGCCGCCGGCGGCGACGTCATCCCGTCCTTCGGCGGCTGGAGCGGCAACAAGCTGGAGAGTTCCTGCGGCAGCGCGGGTGAACTGGCCGCCGCCTACCAGAAGGTCATCGACGCCTACGGCCTCAAGGCCATCGACATCGACATCGAGGCGGCCGCCTACGACAGCCCGGCCGTGCAGCAGCGGACCGTCGACGCGCTGAAGACCGTCAAGGCGAACAACCCGGGCATCAAGGTGTACGTCACCTTCGGCACCGGACAGAACGGACCGGACACCAGCCTGATCGACAGGGCTGCGGCCTCCGGACTCACCGTCGACAGCTGGACGATCATGCCGTTCAACTTCGGCGGCGCCGGGCAGAACATGGGCCGGCTGAGCGTCAGTGCCGCCGAGGGCCTGAAGACCGCGGTGCAGAACGCCTACGGCTACAGCGACGACCAGGCCTACCGGCACACCGGCATCTCCTCGATGAACGGCGTCACCGACAACGGCGAGACCGTGACGGTCGCCGACTTCCGCACGATCCTCGCCTACGCCCAGCAGCGTCACCTGGCGCGGCTGACCTTCTGGTCGGTCAACCGCGACCGGCCGTGCACGGGCGGCGGGGCCGACACCTGCTCGGGCGTCTCCCAGCAGCCGTGGGACTTCACCCGGGTCCTCGCCCAGTACACCGGCTGACCGTCCCCTAGCCCTCCTTTCCCCTCCCCCACCCCCGCCGTACCACCGGCACAGGAGAAGTCATGCTTCCTGCTCCCCGACCGGCTTCCGGCAGCCGCCCGAGGCCCGCCCGCACCGCTCCGCACAGACACCTCGTCGCCGCCCTGGCGGCTGCCGCCACCGTCTTCTCCCTGGTCGGCGCCGTTCCCCCGGCGCAGGCCGCTTCCTTTGCACCCGCCGCCGCGGCCGCGCTGCCCGACGGCTGGTCCACGGTGGTGAACAGCGGCAGCGGCAAGTGCCTGGACGCCCGCGCGGCGGCCACCGTCAACGGCACCGCCGTGCAGCAGTACACCTGCAACAACAGCACCGCCCAGCAGTGGAGCTTCACGCCGACCGGCGACGGCTACGTGCGCATCGGCAATCGCAACGACGCGCAGCAGGTGGTGGACGTCAGCGACGTGTCCACCGCCGACAACGCGGCCGTGCACCTGTGGACGTACGGCGGCGGCGACAACCAGCAGTGGCGTGCCGTCGACGAGGGCGGTGGCGCCTATCACTTCGTCAACCGGCACAGCGGCAAGTGCCTGGACGTCCCGTCGGCCTCGACGGCCGACAGCGTCCAGCTGGTGCAGTACACCTGCAACGGCACGGCGGCGCAGCGCTTCCAGGTGTCCCCGGTGAACACCGCCCCCGGCGACGCCGACCTCGGCCCCAACGTGGTCGTCTTCGACCCGAGCATGCCCTCCTCGACGATCCAGAGCCGGCTGGACTCCATCTTCCGGCAGCAGGAGACCAACCAGTTCGGGTCGCAGCGCTACGCGGTGATGTTCAAGCCCGGCACCTACAGCAACGACGTCAACGTCGGCTTCTACACGCAGGTGCTGGGCCTCGGCCAGTCGCCCGACTCGGTGACCATCAACGGCGCCGTGCACGTGGAGGCCGACTGGTTCCCGCCGCAGAACGCCACCCAGAACTTCTGGCGCGGCGCGGAGAACCTGTCCGTGAACCCCGCCGGAGGCACCGACCGCTGGGCCGTCTCCCAGGCATCCGGCTACCGGCGCATGCACGTGCGCGGCAACCTCGAACTCAGCGACGGCGGCTGGTCCAGCGGCGGTTTCATGGCCGACAGCAAGATCGACGGACAGGTGCGCTCCGGCAGCCAGCAGCAGTGGCTCACCCGCAACTCCCAGCTCGGCAGCTGGACCGGCTCCAACTGGAACATGGTCTTCGTCGGCAGCCAGGGCGTGCCGGGCAACACCTTCCCCAACCCGCCCTACACGACCGTGAACCAGACCCCGACCGTCCGCGAGAAGCCCTTCCTCCACGTGGACGGGGCCGGCGCCTACAAGGTGTTCGTCCCCTCCCTGCGGACCGACTCCTCCGCCACCACCTGGGCCGGGGGCAACGCCGCCGGCACCTCGCTGGGCATCGACCAGTTCTTCGTCGTCAAGCCGGGCGCGACCGCGGCGCAGATCAACGCGGCGCTCGCCGAGGGCAAGAACCTGCTGGTCACTCCGGGTGTCTACCACCTGAACGAGACCCTGCGCGTGACCCGGGCGAACACCGTCGTCCTCGGCCTCGGGCTCGCCACCTTCATCCCGGACAACGGCGTCACGGCCATGACGGTCGCCGACGTCGACGGCGTGAAGATCGCCGGGGTCCTCTTCGACGCGGGCACCACCAACTCCCGGACGCTGGTGGAAGTCGGGCCGTCGGGCGCGTCCGCCGACCACGCGGCGAACCCGACCTCGCTGCACGACGTGTACTTCCGCGTGGGCGGTGCCGCCGTCGGCAAGGCGACCACGAGCCTCGTGGTCAACAGCGACGACGTCATCGGCGACCACATGTGGATCTGGCGCGGCGACCACGGCTCGGGCATCGGCTGGAACGCCAACACCGCCGACACCGGACTCGTCGTGAACGGTGACGACGTGACCATGTACGGCCTGTTCGTCGAGCACTACCAGAAGCACCAGACCATCTGGAACGGCAACGGCGGCCGCACGTACTTCTACCAGAACGAGATGCCCTACGACCCGCCCAACCAGGCCGCCTGGATGAACGGTTCGACCCAGGGTTACGCCGCCTACAAGGTCGCCGACTCCGTCACCAGCCACCAGGCGTACGGGCTGGGCAGCTACTGCTACTTCAACGTCAACCCGTCCGTCACCGCGGAGCGCGCCTTCGAGGTGCCGAACCATCCCGACGTGCGGTTCCGGAACATGGTGACCGTCTCGCTCGGCGGCACCGGCACCATCCGGCACGTCATCAACGACCGGGGCGGGCCGTCGAACTCCTCGACCAACGTGGCGAACCTGGTGAGCTACCCGTGAGGCGGCTCGTTGCACGGCTGCTGCTCCTGCCGGCGCTGGTGCTGGGGCTGATCGCCCCGGCCCACGCCGGGCCCGCGGCCTCCGCCGCCGTCCGGGCGCCCGCGTTCGAGGTCATCGCCTTCTACAACGGGACCTGGGACGCCGCCCACATCGACTTCGTCAAGGAAGCCAACGCGTGGTTCCCGCGGGCCGCGGCGGAGAACGGCTTCGCCTACACGGCGACCACCGACTGGAACCTGCTGGCCAACGGTGGGGTGAACGACTACCAGGTCGTCCTCTTCCTGGACGACGCGCCGCAGACCGCGGCCCAGCGTGCCGGATTCGAGCGGTACGTCAGGGCCGGCGGGGGCTGGATGGGCTTCCACGTCTCGGCGTTCACCACCGAGGCCGGCTCCTGGCCCTGGTTCTACGACTCCTTCCTCGGCAGCGGCGACTTCCGGTCCAACACCTGGGGGCCCACCACCGCGGTGCTGCGCACCGAGGACCGTACGCACCCGGCCACCGCCGCGCTGCCCGCGACGTTCACCTCGTCGGTCAGCGAGTGGTACAGCTGGTCCAACGACCTGCGGGCCAACCCGGACATCGAGGTCCTGGCGTCGGTCGACCCGTCCAGCTTCCCCCTGGGCACCGACCCCGACCAGTCGTGGTACAGCGGCTACTACCCGATCCTGTGGACCAACACCCGGTACCGGATGCTGTATGCGAACTTCGGGCACAACGCCATGGACTACGACACCAACACCCGGCTGTCCTCGACGTTCGCGAGCGCCACGCAGAACCGCTTCCTCATCGACGGCCTCAAGTGGCTCGGCGGGGCGGGGAACGGACCCGCCCCCGGCGACCCGATCTCCGGGACGGCCTGGTACTCGCTGGCGGACAGCGCCCACGGCACCTGCGTCGACGCGCGGGCGGCGGCCACGGCCGACGGCACGGCCGTGCAGCAGTACACCTGCAACGGGACCGCGGCCCAGCAGTGGCAGTTCCGCGCCACCGACGGCGGCTACGGCCGGTTCGCCGCCCGCGGCAACCCGCAGCAGGTCGTCGACGTCACCGAGGTCTCCACGGCCGACGACGCCCCCCTTCAGCTGTGGTCCTACGGAGGTGGCGGGAACCAGCAGTGGCGGCCGGTGCGGGAGGCGGACGGCGGCTACCGCTTCGTCGCCCGGCACAGCGGCAAGTGCCTGAGCACCACGGGGACGGCGGCCGCGGGCACGCAGCTGGTGCAGCGGCCGTGCGACGGCTCGGCCGGGCAGAGATTCCGGCTGACGGCCCACTCCTGATCCACCACCGGGGCCCGACGGCACACCGCCGCCGGGCCCCGGTCCCCCGGCTGCTCGCCGCGGCCGTCCCGGTGCGGGCACGGCGGCAGGGACCGGCGCCCCAGGTGTGCACCTCCCGAAGCGGGATAAAAGAGGTGGCGACCGAAAGGGGGTTGCCGTGGCCGTCGAGTTCGATCTGGGAGAGGTGCTGGCGGCTGCCGAGGACGCCGCTCCGATGGAGTCGGTCGACGTGGTGGCCGGCTATCTGCAGAAGCGCTTCGGAGCCGTGTCGACCTCCTTCCTGTTCCTCGACTTCGTGGGCCAGGAGCTGGTGCGGCTCAAGGCCGCGGGCGCCGGCTCCGAGGACGTGGGCGCCGAGCGCACGCCCTTGCGGAACAGCCCCTACGACCGGGTCCTGCGCACCCAGCGGCTGCACCGGGAGACGGACGCGGAGGGCAGACAGCGCGTCATCGCCCCGGTCACCAACCGCGGCGACTGCGTCGGCGTGCTGGAGATGACGCTGCCCCACGCCGACGAGACGGTGCTGCGGCACGTCACCGAGGCGGCGCACGCGCTGGCGTACATCATCGTCACCGACCGGCGCTTCACCGACCTCTACCAATGGGGCCAGCGCACCAGCCCGCTGACCCTGGCCGCGGAGATCCAGCACCAGCTGCTGCCCTCGGCGTCCTGCTGCGAGGCACCGCAGTTCACCGTCGCCTGCGCCCTCGTCCCCGCGGACGACATCGGCGGCGACACCTACGACTACTGCCTCGACCGCGACACGCTGCATCTGTCGCTGACCGACGCCATGGGACACGACGTCGACTCCGCCCTGCTGGCCACGCTGCTGCTCGGCGCCCTGCGGGGTGCCCGCCGGGCCGGGTGCAACGTGCTGGAGCAGGCCCGTCAGGCGCACCAGGCGATGCTGACGCACGGCCGCGGCGCCCTGGCCACGGGGCAGCTGCTGTGCATCGAGTTCCAGGAGGAACGCGTCGAGCTGATCAACGCGGGCCACCCCTGGCCGCTGCGGCTGCGCGACGGTGCCGTGGAGGAGATCCGTCTCGCCGTTAACCTGCCCTTCGGCGTGGCCTCCCCGGTCCCCTACCGGATCCAGCAGATCGACCTGCGGCCCGGGGACCGGCTGTTGCTGATCACCGACGGCATGCAGGATCGCAGGGCGGCCGCCGTCGACCTGCGCGCCCTGCTGCACGACACCCGTGACCTGCACCCCAGGCAGGCGGTGCAGGTCCTCACCAACGCCGTGAAGGACGCCTGCGACGGCCATCCCGAGGACGACGCCACGGTGATGTGCCTGGACTGGCACGGCCGCGCCGGCTCCGCCTGACCGGTACGCGCCGGACCGCCGTCTCCGTCGCGGGGCCTGGGGCGGCCGAGGCTGGATCGCTCATCTGAGGCTGCTGAGCCGCACGTGGCACATCGCATGCTTGTACGGCCCAGGTCAGGGCACTCGGTAGGCGCGGATCGGCCTCCGCCGCGGCCACAGGGGCCGCGGCCTTGCGGCGGCCGACGTAAGACCCGCCAAGGGGAGAGACCGTGACGTTGCGTATCGGGGCAGAAGAAGAATTCCACGTGGTGGACGTGGAGAGCGGGCGCTTGGTGCCACGGGGACGAGACGTGCTCGAGCGGCTGGACAGACCCGGATTCACCACCGAGCTCCAGCGGTCGTCGGTGGAGCGCAACAGCGAGGTGCACGACACCCTCGACGCCCTCCACGCCGACCTCGCCGGGGCCAGGCGCCGGCTGGACGCGGCGGCGTCCTCCCTCGGCCTCGCGGTGGTGGCGGCCGGTACGGTACCGCTGGCACAGCTCGGCTCCGAGGACGTCACCGACGACCCCCGCTACCGGCACATGGCCGACGAGTACCGCAAGCTCGTGCACGAGCAGCTCGTGTGCAGCGCCCAGATCCACGTCGACGTGCCCGACCGGGACACCGCCGTGCGCGCGATGTGCCTGGTGTCGCCCTGGCTGCCGCCGCTGCTCGCGCTCTCGGCGAGCTCGCCGTTCTGGCTGGGCTCGGACACCGGCTACGCCAGCTGGCGCACGATGGTGTGGCAGCGCTGGCCCACCACCGGCCCGGCCGGCTGCCACGGCAGCGCCCAGGAGTACGACGCCGCCGTCGCCGAGCTGATCGGCTCCGGCGTCATCAGCGACGCCGGGATGCTCTACCACGACGTACGGCCCTCGGCGCACCAGGGGACCCTGGAGCTGCGCATCTGCGACGCCTGCCCGCGGGCCGAGACGGTCGTCCTGGTCGCCGGGCTGTTCCGGGCGCTGGTGCGCGACGCGTGCGAACGGCTGGAGAAGGACAGCGGCCCGGTCTGCGACGGCCACCACGAGTGGCTGCGCGCGGCCACCTGGCGCGCCGCCCGCTCCGGCCTCGAGGGGCCCCTGGTCGACCCGCGGACCCGGCGGGCGGCCCCGGCTGCCGCGGTGCTGCGCCGGATGCGCGACCGCCTGCGTCCGGCGCTGCAGGCCGCCGGTGACTGGGACGCCGTGAGCACCCTGCTGGACGAGGCACTGGCCGCCGGGAGCGCCGCCCAGCGGCTGCGGCGCATGGCGGCCCGCGAGGACCTGCTGGCCAGCGTCGACCTCCTGGTCGACGAGACGCGCGGCGGACGCACCTCCCGGCGCACCGCCCCTGCCACCCTGCGGCCGGTGACCGGCGGCGGGACGGCCGCGGCCCGCCCGGCACTGCGCCGGAGCACCGCCGGAGGAATCGCAGGCTGAGTCCCGTGCCGCACCACCCTCTCGTGTTCTCCCCGGCTTCCCGCCGACCCCGCAGGTCCGGCCGCGCCGGTCTGCCGACACCATCGTTGCGATCGAGGAGTTGTTCCCCCATGCCCAGCTCGTGGCCCCTTTCCCCGGCGCCGCACGCCGTCTCCCCCGTGCCGCGGCCCGCTCACGTCGTGGACGGCGACGGAAGGGGGTGGGTCTGATGTGCGGTCTCAGCGGCGAGATCCGCTTCGACGGGCGGCGGCCGGACATCGCGGCGGTCGAGCGCATGACCGACCGCCTCGCACCGCGAGGCCCCGACGGGCGCGGGCTGTGGTCCCAGGGGCCGGTGGCCCTCGGCCATCGCCGGCTCAAGATCATCGGTCTGTCGGAGACCGGCGCCCAGCCCATGACCGACCCGGGCGGCCGGGTGGCCGGCGTGTTCAACGGCTGCGTCTACAACTACCGTGAACTGCGCGACGAGCTGCGCGGTCTCGGCCACACCTTCTTCTCCGACTCCGACACCGAGGTGGTGCTGAAGGCGTACGAGGAGTGGGGTACCGCCTGCGTCGAGCGCTTCTACGGCATGTTCGCCTTCGTGCTGGTCGAGCAGGACACCGGCCGTGTGGTCCTCGGCCGTGACCGGCTCGGCATCAAGCCGCTCTACCTCACGCAGACCTCCGACCGGCTCCGCTTCGCCTCGTCGCTGCCCGCGCTGCTGGCCGGCGACGACATCGACACCTCCCTCGACCCGGTGGCGCTGCACCACTACTTCAGCTGGCACGCCACGGTCCCCGGCGAGCGCACCGTCCTGAACGGCGTGCGCAAGCTGCCGCCCGCCACCGTGCGTGTCATCGAGCCGGACGGCACCCACCGCGACCACTGCTTCTGGCAGCCCGACTACGTCCGCCGCCCCGAGCACGCCGGGATGAGCGCCGACGACTGGACGGACGCCGTACTGGAGTCGCTGCGCACCGCCGTACGCCGCCGGATGGTCGCCGACGTGCCGGTCGGCGTGCTGCTGTCCGGCGGCCTCGACTCCAGCCTCATCGTCGCCCTGCTGGCCCAGGAGGGGCAGCGCGACCTGGCGACCTTCAGCGTCGGCTTCGAGTCCGAAGGGGGCGAGGAGGGCGACGAGTTCCACTACTCGGACCTGGTGGCACGGCACTTCGGCACCGACCACCACCAGCTGATGGTCCCCTCCGACCGTGTGTCCCAGGCGCTCGACGGCGCGATCGCCGCCATGAGCGAACCGATGATGAGCCACGACGTGGTGGCCTTCCACCTGCTGTCCGAGCAGGTCGCCAAGGAAGTCAAGGTCGTGCAGAGCGGCCAGGGCGCTGACGAGGTGTTCGCGGGCTACAGCTGGTACCCCGCCATGGCGAACGTGCCGCGCGAGCGCGCCGCGGAGGCCTACATCGACACCTACTCCGACCGCTCGCACGCCGACCTCGCCCGCATCCTGGAGCCGGCCCTGCTCCCCTCGCAGGACGTGTCCGCGGAGTTCGTACGCCGGCACATGGCGGCGCCGGGCGCCGAGACCGCGCTGGACGCGGACCTGAGGCTCGACACGCACGTGCTGATGGTCGACGACCCGGTCAAGCGCGTCGACAACATGACGATGGACTGGGGCTTGGAGGCACGGGTGCCGTTCCTCGACCACGACCTGGTCGAGCTGGCAGCGGCCTGCCCGCCCGAACTGAAGCTCGCCGACGGCGGCAAGGGCATCCTGAAGGCCGTGGGGCGCAAGGTACTGCCCCGGGAGGTCGTGGACCGGCCCAAGGGCTACTTCCCCGTGCCGGCCATCAAGCACATGGCCGGTCCGGTGCTGGAGCGGGTCCGCGAGGCCCTGACCGCCCCCGAGGCCAAGGGCCGCGGAGTGTTCCGCCAGGAGTACGTGACCGAACTGCTCGCCGCGCCCGACGCGCACCGCACCCGTCGTGGGGCGAACACGTTGTGGCAGGTAGCTTTGCTGGAGATATGGCTGCAGACGCACGGGATCAACTAACCGGCAGGCGCGCGGAGCGGGCCGCCCCGCCCCTGTGGGCCGGGGCTCCGGAGACGACCGCCCCACCCGCTCCGGGGCCACCCCGGCCAGTGACGGACGGGCGTGACACCGCCGCCCGGTTGTGGGACCTGCTGGACGCCGGCCCGGCGTCGGACCCGGCCTCCGGCGGCTCGCTGCCCGCGCCCGCGCCCCTGCACCTGCCCGACGCGACTGCGGCCGACGACGGGCCCACCGTGCTGGCGGGGCACGGATGCTGGTACCCCTCGGCCGACCCGGGCGGACGGCAGGTGGCGTTCATCTGCGACCGGCGCGGAGTACCACAGTTGTGGGCCGGGCCCGTCGACGGCGACGTGCACCTGCTGGACGCCGACCCCGACCCGGTGATCGAGGTGTCCTGGTCTCCCGACGGCCGATGGATCGCGTACACGACCGCTCCCGAGGGCGGCGAACTGACCCGCGTGCTGTGCGTACGCCCCGACGGCACCGGGCGGCGCGTCCTGGCCGGAGCCGAACCGGGCAGCTCCGCCCATCTGGGGTGCTGGCGGCGCGACGGTTCGGCGGTGGCCGTGACCGTCGCGGAACCGCCGGCGAACACGGCCGCGGGCGGAGCGGACGCTGCACCGCTACGGGGCGAGAGCGGGGTCCCCGGCTCCTCCCTGCCGCCCGGCTGGGACACGCGGGACGGCCACGCCGTCCTGCTGGGCGGGCAACCGTCCGCCCCGGCGCCCTCGTTCGTCCTCACCGGCGACGACCGCACCCCGGACGGCCACCGTCCCGGCGGTGAGGAGCCGGTGCCGCTGACGCTGTCCACGTACCTCGTCGACCCCGAGGGCGCCTCGGCGCCGGTGTTCCTGGCGAGCGAGCGCGGCGCGGCCACCCTGCGGGTGTGCGACCTCAGCCGCGACGGGCGGCTGGCGCTGTTGCGCCGCGGGCCGCGCGGCCGCCGCGAGGCGCTGGTCGTCGACACCCGCGATCTGCGGATCACCTGCGCCCTTCCCGTCGCCGACGGCGATCCGTGGATCGGCGGCTTCTCCCCCGACGGCAGGACGGTGTGGCTGCGCAGCGACCACGACCGGGAGTTCGCCGCCCTGTACGCGCTGCGCCTCGACGCGCGGGGACGTCGCACGGGCCTCACCGTGGCGGCGGAACGCCCGGACTGCGGGCTCGAACTGCTGGCGGTGGACCGCGACGGCCGGGGCGCCGCGCTCGCCTGGAACGTGCGCGGGGTCAGCGAACTGGAGATCGTCGCCCTGCACACGGCGGCCGCGGCGGAGCACGCGGACACGGCGGCGGGCGGGACGGCTCCCGCCCGGGCCGGGGCCGCACGGGAGGTGCCGCTCCCCCACGAGGTCGTCACCCGCATCGCCTCCACCGCCGACCCCGACGGCCCGGTCGTGGCGTTGTCCGGATCGCAGCGCCGGCCGGGTCTGTGGTGGCTGCACCAGGGCACGGCCCTGCGCACCCCCTGGTCGTCCCGGGACGAGGACACGGTCCCCGGTGACCGTCCGCCCGTGCGGCCCGCACCCATGCGTCCGACCGCGCGGGACGGGCTCACCCTCGGTGGCTGGTACTACCGCGCACCGGGCCGGGCGCCCGGCGAGCCCGCGCCCTGTGTCATCCATCTGCACGGCGGCCCCGAGGACCAGGAACGTCCCGTGTTCGACCCGCTCTACCACGAGCTCGTCGGCCGGGGACTGGACGTCTTCGCCCCCGACGTGCGGGGCTCCTCCGGCTACGGGCGCTCCTTTGTCGACGCCGACCTGGGCACGGGACGCTTCGCCGCGATCGACGACGTCGCGGACTGCGCGGCCCACGCGATCCTGGCCGGGCTGGCCGATCCGAGGAGGCTCGCCGTCATGGGCCACTCCTACGGCGGTTACCTGACCCTGGCGTCCCTGGTGTGGCATCCGGACCTGTTCCGCACGGGCGTCGCCGTCTGCGGCATGTCGGACTTCGCCACGTTCTTCGCCGGGACCGAGCCGTGGATCGCCCGGTCGGCGGCGCACAAGTACGGGCACCCGGAGCACGACCGGGACCTGTTGCGCTCCCTGTCGCCGATGAGCCGCATCGACGCCCTGCGTGCGCCCGTGATGGCGGTGCACGGTCAGCACGACACCAACGTGCCGCCGGGTGAGTCCGAGCAGTTCGTCCGGGCGGCCAGGGAACGCGGTGTGGAGGCGGAGCTGGTCATCCTCCAGCACGAGGGGCACGACTTCCGCCGCGCCGACAACCGCCGCCTCTTCCGCCGCACCGCCGCGGACTGGATCCAGCGCCATCTGGCGGGCTGAACGCAGCGTCCGTGCGGTGGGCGAGCTTGCCGCCGGCGGTCGCGGTGAGCGCGAAGGCGCCCGGCCGGCATGGTCCAGGCGAAGTCCGGGCGTTTCGAGGCTCGCGGGCCCATGCCGCCGGGTCACGCGGCAGCGGCCGGCAGACCCGGCCTGGAACCCTGCCTGTCGTCCACGAACGGAAAGCCGCATGCGGCCCACCCGCGGACCCGCGGGCAGGTGCTCCAACGCCTCCCCGCTGTCTCCCTGCCGCGCCAGACGGGGGAGCTTCGCCCCTGGTCGGCGATCCAGTGCCGGATCGCGCGAAGCGTCCCGTACGGTGCTGCGCCAAGGCAGCTTGTCGCGGCCTCTGGCGGCAAGCACACAGGAAGTGAGGTGCCGTCGTGGCTGTCCGGGACAAAAGCGCCACCATCGGGGCAAGCGGGATCGAGCAACTCCACCTCTCCGTCGCGAAGCAATGCACCGTCGAGATCCGTCAGCCCCGCGACACCTTGACTCTCAGCCGTCGCAAGAACGGCGTCAACCTCGACCTGATCGAGGACGATCCCAACTTCACCGGCCTCTTGACCTCTCAGACCATCCCCTGGGGCACCATCCGGGCACTCGGACCCCAAGGGCTTCAGATCCTCTACCGTGTACGAACCGGCAGAGACGTCACACTCGTCCCGGAATTCGAGTTCGAGGACTGAGCACCCCACGCCGGCTGGTGCGGTCGGCGGCGAGGAAAGGCCGGTGACCGTGAAGCCGGGTGTGTGGGTGTGTGGTGTCGAGCACCCGCGCGAGACGGGACGAACTCACCCAGGAACAGCCGGCCGCCACTACGGGAACTGGGCATGGACCGGGCAAAGCCGGCGACGGTCCCGCAAGCCGTCCCGGACGGCCTCTGACCGTCTTCTCGCGCCGTGACCGGACCCCGGGCCTCTCAGGGCCCGGGGTCCGATGCCGTGTGCGCACCCCGGGCGATGCGACCTGACCGCCTGCAGTACGCCTTCCGCACCACCACCCCCTCGCCCGGGCGCCGTGACGCCCACGGCCGTCGGCGCCACCCCGCACGCCTGCACCGCGCCCGCCCCGACCTCTCCCCCACCGACGTCCCCTAGCTTCCGAGCTCGCACGCGGACCGGGAGGCGGGGTCAACGAGCTGGGCGAGGCACGAACGGTGGCTGGTGTCCGCTTCTGCGTCCAGGCGCGTGACGTCTACGGAGCCGGCGCCGGGGTCGGGCCGCGGTATGAGGGCCCACAGGGCGGCGAGGACGACCAGGGTGATGCAGAGGGCGGCTGCGCCGGTTCGACCGTACGCCCAGCGTGCGTGGAAGCGTACGGGGTCCTCCACCAGGGTCTTGGAGAGCCGGGCGGTGGCGAGGGAGACGGTCAGCAGGACGGCCGTTCGGCTCCAGCCGGTCAGGTCGAGGCGGTCTTCGTCCAGCAGCAGGTAGATGGGCCAGTGCCATAGGTAGAGGCTGTAGGAGAGGGTGCCCAGCGCGCGCAGCGGCGGCGCGGCGAGGGCTCGGCCGACGGGGGTGTGCGGGGAGCGGGCGACGAGGGCGATGAGGAGGGCGGCGGTCAGGGCGTGGAGGAAGAGTCCGCCGTGGAAGAGGCCGGGGAAGGTCTGGCCGTCGGCGGTGATCCAGTACGCCGTGATCGCTGTTGCCAGGACGGCGCTCCACCAGGCGGTGGCTCGTTCGCTCACGCGGTTCAGGAGACGACGGGCTGGTTCGGTGGCCATCAGGGAGCCGAGGAGCAGGGAGAAGGCGCGGGTGTCGGTGCCTTCGTAGACGCGGGTGGTGTCGACCGGGTCGACGAGCGCGACCATGGCGAGGAGGGAGAGCACGGCCCCTGTGGCGGCCGTGATCGCGACACGTCGGTCGCTCGTGCCGGTGGTGCCGCCGCGGGCGAGCAGGGTGATCAGCAGTGGCCAGAGGAGGTAGAACTGCTCCTCGACGGCGATGCTCCACAGGTGGCTGAAGACCTGGGTGTCCGAGGACTGCCAGTAGCCGACCCGGTCGGCGATGAAGTGCCAGTTGACGAGGTTGGCCGCGACCCACGGGGTGTCGTCGAGCGCCTGGCGCACGACGGGCGGTGTGCTGAACGCCCGGACGAGCAGCAGGGTGCCGGCGACCATGAGGGCGAGCGCCGGTACCAGTCGGCGTGCGCGCCGTCCCCAGAAGGCAGCGAGGTCGATGCGGCCGCGGTGGGTGCGGGCTTCCTTCAGGAGCAGGCCGGTGATGAGGAAGCCGGAGAGGACGAAGAAGAGGTCCACGCCGAGGAAACCGCCGCCGAAGTGGCCGGCGTGGAAGAGCAGTACGCCGAGGACCGCCAGTCCCCGCAGGCCGTCCAGGGCGGCGACGTGGTGCCGGCGAACCGGGGCGGGGGCAGTGCGGGCGCGGCGGCGGGAGCGCGGGGCAGGCGTGTGCGTGGCCAAGAGGTCTACCTCGGGGGCTGGCGAGGCGGCTCGGGCCGGCGGGCTGGGAGCCGTCTCGCGGGGCATGGGGCGTGTCGGGCAGGGAGGTGCCGGGCGGCCGGCGCCCCCGGGCGTTACGCGCAGCCGATCTGCCCGAAGACCTTCTCGCCGGTCCATGACCCGTTGGCCCACTCCTGCGGCCGGGCGGGGGTGAAGGAGTACCGCTTGTTCAGCTCCTTGCCGAACCAGGCGGCGAAGGCGGCCGATCCCTGCTGGCAGGAGTGGATGCCGTCCTTGCTGCGCTGCGCCTTGGCTGCGGTGGCGTCCGTTCCCCACAGCGCGGAGGCATCGAGGAAGTGAACGCCGTCCGGGTCGTTGTCGGCGACTTCGCGGGCCGACTGCGGGGCCGTCCTGATGGCGGCCTCGTGCTTCTTGTAGAAGTCGTCGAACTTGAAGGGAGGGGCGGAGACGAGGAGGAGTTCGGCGCCGGCGTCGCTCACGGTCTTGGCCAGGCGTTCGTATCCGGCGCGCTGTTCGTCGGCGGTGCCCCAGTCGTAGGTGGTGATCTGATAGGCGACGACATCGGGCTTGAACGCGGCGAGCCTCTTGGGCAGTTCGTCCCAGGTGGGGGCGGCTGTTTCGCCGATGACGCCGCCACCTCCCGCGACGGCCATGGAGGCGAACGCGGCGCCGCCGGCCTTCATCGCGGCGCCCAGGGCGGGGGCTTGGACCTCGCCGACGGAGTCGCCCATCCACAGCAGCTTGTGCGGCCTGGTGTCGTGGGTGGCGGTCTCCGCCGTCCTGCTCCGACCGCCGTCCGGGCCCGAGTCCTGGACGCCCGTGCCGGAAGTGGACCCCTGACAGGCGGTGAGACCGGTGACGGCGGCAGTCGCGGCGACAGCGAGGCCGACGGTACGGCGGGCGGGGCGGCTGGTGGTGAGGTTGTTCGTCATGTCTCCAGCGGAACCTTTCGGCGTGGGGAGTGGGCGGCTCGTCATCGCTTCGTCACGAAGCGGGCAAGCAGCTGTCATGGGGGGCGTACGGCCTCGTCGCGGCGGCCGGGCGCCGAGGGGGCGGGGGAATCGGTCAGCCGGCCTCGGGGAAGCTGAAGGCGTAGCCCTGCTGGGTGAACCAGGGCAGGAGCCGCTCCAGGGCCTGCATGGACTGGGCACGGTCGCCTCCGCCGTCGTGGAGGAGGACGGTCGGTCCCTTGGCGATCTGCGCCTGGACCGCGCGGACGATCCGGTCGGTGCCGGGCTGTTCGTAGTCGCTGGGGTCGACGTTCCATCCCAGGCTGCGCATGCCGTGGGCGGCGGCGATCTGGCGGCTCTCGGGAGTGAAGGCACCGCCGGGGGCCCGGTAGTACCAGACGCGTGCACCTCCGGACGCCGTGTCGATCATCCGTTTGGCGTCCAGGATCTCCTCGGCCTGGTAGGAGACCGGCTTCGTGTCCATGGCGGTGTCGTGGCGGACGGAGTGGTCGCACAGCCGGTGCCCCTCGGCGACGATCCTCCGTACGAGGTCGGGGTGGGCCGCGGCGACGGGGCCGGTCAGGCAGAAGACGGCCTTGGCCCGGTGCTGCCGCAGGAGGTCGAGCGCCTTCGGGGTCCAGCGGGGATCCGGGCCGTCGTCGAGGGTGATGTTCACGGTCTTCCCGGGGTCCTCGGACTCACGGACGATGGTCATGTCCACCGAGGGGTGCGGCAGGGCGTCGTTGGGCGTCGCACCCCGGTCGCCGGTGGCGGTCCCGCTCGCGGGGCGTCCAGGGCGGTGGCCGCTGTCGAGAAGAGTGAGGGCCGCGCTCCCGGTCAGGGCCAGGCCGGCCGTGACCGCCACGGCCAGGCGTACGAAGCCGCTCCTCCCGGCCGCTGCCCCGCGCCCCGTCGTACCGCTCGACCGGCGGCTCGACCCGGCTCCGACCTTGCTGTGCTGCGCATCGTTCATGCCTTCGACGGAACCGGTCCGGGCGACGAGGGCGGCAGGGCGTCATCGTTTCATCACGAAAAGCGGAACCTGTCGTCATACGCTTCGAGCACTCTGGTCGAACAGACACCGAAGCCCTTCGACGACAGGAGACGAGCACCCCCGCCATGGCACGAGTCCTGCTGATCGAAGACGACATCGCCGTCCAGAAGGGCGTCACCCTCGCGCTCAGGCGCCGCGGACACGGGGTGGAGGTCGCGGCCAGCGGTGAGACCGGACTGCTCGCGCTCGAACGCCACCGGCCCGACCTCGTCCTGCTCGATCTCATGCTGCCCGGGATGAGTGGCCTGGAGGTGTGCCGGCGCATCCGGGAGAGCAAGCAGGTGCCGATCATCATCCTGTCCGCCCGCGGCGACGACATCGACACGGTGATCGGCCTGGAGGCAGGGGCCGACGACTACATCGTCAAGCCGGCCGGCGGTGAAGTCCTGGAGGCACGGATCAAGGCGGTCCTGCGCCGGGTCGCCCCCGCTCAGGACCGCGAGCGCGCCGAACCCGCCCCCGCCGCTGACGAACGGCACGGCGACCTGACCGTGGACCGCACGGCGCTGATCGTGTCCAGGAACGGCACCGAACTCGCCCTGGCCCCCTCCGAACTCAAACTCCTGCTGTTCCTCTCCGCCACCCCCGGCCAGGTCTACAGCCGTCCGCAGCTCCTGGAGCAGGTCTGGGAGCACTCCTTCTACGGCGACGCCCGCCTCGTGGACGCCTGCGTGATGCGCCTGCGGGCCAAGCTCGAGGACGACCCCCGCGCGCCCGTGTACGTGCAGACCGTACGGGGCTTCGGTTACCGTTTCGGGCCTGTCGCATGACCCTTCGGCTCCGCGTCCCGCGCGGGCTGAGGGTGCGGCTCGTGGTCGCCTTCCTGGCCGCCGTCGCCTTCGGGTCGCTGCTCACCGCCGGTCTCACCTTCCACCAGGCCCGCTCCGCGATCCTGGACCGCACCCAGGACAACGCCGTCGCCGACCTGCGCGCCCAACTCGACTCCCTCGCCCCCGGTCTGCCCTTCCCGCCCCGCACGGAAGACCTGCGGGACCTGACACTGCAGCTCGACCAGGCCGGCGGCGCCCACACCTGGCACACCTCCGCCTCCTACCAGGACGGTCCCCTCGTCATTGCCTCCTCCGGGTCCCCACCGCCCCCGAGTGAGCTCCGCCAGGCGGTGAGGGACGACGCCGACGCCGCCTACCAGCGCGTCGAGCATGACGGGCGTCCCTGGCTCGCGCTCGCCATGCCCGTCTCGTACGCCGACGACCCCGCGCGGCCCGACAGCCCGTCCCGGCCCCCCGGACTGACCGTCTACGCCGCCTTCCCCCTCGACGACGCCCAGGCGGATATCACCGCCCTGCTCACCGCCGCCCAAGCCGGCGCGGTTCCCGCACTCGCTCTCGCCCTCGTCCCCGCTCTGTTCGCCGCCCGCCGCGTCCTGCGCCCCGTACGCCGGCTCCACGACGGCGCCGAACGCATCGCCGCCGGCGAACTCGGCACCCGCCTCCACACCGACGGCCACGACGAACTCGCCGACCTCACCCGCACCTTCAACACCATGGCCGCGGCCCTGCAACGAGACGACGCGGAACTGCGCCGTATGGAGGCCGGCGCGCGCCGCTTCGCCGCCGACGTCGCCCACGAACTGCGCACCCCGCTCGCGGCGATGACCGCGGTCACCGAAGTCCTCGACGAGGACGCCGCCTCCGGAACCCTCCCGCCCGACACCGCCGACGCCGTCCGCCTCATCAGCGACGAGACCCGCACCCTCGCCCGCATGGTCGAAGACCTGATGGAAGTCTCCCGCTTCGACGCCAAGACCACCCCCCTGTCCCCCGAGCACGTGGACCTGCGCACCCTGATCGGCAAAACCCTCCGGCTGCGCGGCTGGGACGACGACGCCCGCGTCACCACCGACCTCACTCGACCCGTCCCCGTTCACGCCGACCCCCGCCGCATCGACGTCATCCTCGCCAACCTCGTCGGCAACGCCCTGCGCCACGGCCACCCGCCCGTCACCGTCCGGGCGCGGGCCGAGCACGACCGGGCGATCCTCACCGTCACCGATCACGGCCCCGGCATCCCCGACCACGCCCTGCCCCACGTCTTCGACCGCTTCTACAAGGCCGACACCGCCCGCACCCGCTCCGAAGGCAGCGGCCTCGGCCTCGCCCTCGCCCACGAGAACGCCCTTCTCCACGACGGCTCCCTGACCGCCGCCAACGCGTCCACCGCTGGAGCCGTCTTCACCCTCACCCTGCCCCTCGACCCCACCCCGCCGGAACCTCGATGAACGCGCGCACCCGTGCCCGTGCCGCCCTGGCAGTCGGCCTGACCGCCTTGACCGCCGCCGGCTGCGGCATCAGCCCCACCGGTCCCGTCCCCGCCGGACCCCCCGCCTCCGGCATCCAGCGCCCCGGCACCGAAGCCCGCAACGTCCAGCTCTACTTCGCCGGCCCCTACGGCCTGCGCGCGGTCAACCGGCCCACCGACCGACCGCTCAGCCCCCAGCAGGCGCTCGACCTCCTCCTGGAAGGCCCCACCCGGGCCGAACGCGAACGCGGCCTGACCACACAGGTCCCCCCGATGGCAGGCCAGCTCACCGCCACCCCCACCAACGGCGCCGTCGACCTCTACGTCCCCGGCACCGTCAGCAGCGGCGACCTCGACGTCACCGCCGTCGCCCAACTCGCCTGCACCGCTGCCCACGCCCACATCCCCGGCAACCGCCCCGCATTTCGGGTCGACATCCGTATCCACGAGAATCTCGTCCCGTCACAGACCCCCTGGACAGTACGTTGCGGTCCCAACGGCACCCTGGCACCCGTGACCCCGTGACCCCGTGACCGCTGACCCCGTGACGGCGTCGCACGGGCGGCTCAGTGGGCGGACGGCTCGATCTCGCCCGCGAAGACGATGATCTGGTCGATGAGGCTCCGGCGCAGATGGACCACGTCGGTGCCCACGAGGCGGGGACCTCCGCCCGGAGTGGTGAACACCCACTGGTACCGGGCCCACTCGTCGGGCATGTCGACCGCCGAGCAGCGCACCATCGTGCCGGTCCCCGCCGGGTGGCGCCGGATGTCCCGCACGAACCGTTCGACCGCCTCGATGCCCTCACTGCGCCCCAGCGGCCCCCAGAAGACGACGTCCGAGGTCAGTGCCTGCGACAGCAGATCGGTCACATAGCCGTCGTCCGAGGCGTTGAAGGCGGAGATGAACGTGTCGATCGCGGCCTGCGCGGTCTCTTCATGCATGTCCCAGTAATACCAGCCCGTCACGGGCCGGGTCCGGCCCGCGAGGTGCCCCTGCGGTCCGCGAACGCGCACCGGTCCGAGCCGCCCGGCCGACCTCCTGCGGCACACGACCCCGCACCACCTGATAGCTTCTACAGTGCTGTAGAAATCACCGACACGTTCACGGAGTTCACTCATGGCACTGTGGGACCGCCTCAAGGAGTCCGCCTCGGCGATGCAGACCCAGCTCGTCGCGAAGAAGAACGACCTCAAGAGCGGCGCGTTCCGCGACGCGAGCATGGCCGTGTGCGCCTTGGTGGCCGCCGCCGACGGCTCCGTCGATCCGTCCGAGCGGCGGCGGGTGGCCCAGCTCATCGCCACCAACGAGGTCCTGCAGAACTTCCCCGCCGACGACCTGCGCCGTCGCTTCGAGGAGAACCTCGACAAACTCGCCGCCGACTTCGACTTCGGCAAGGTGGGCGTCATGCAGGAGATCGCCAAGGCGAAGAAGAAGCCGGCCGAGGCGCGGGCCGTCATCCAGATCGGCATCGTCATCGGCGGCGCCGACGGCGACTTCGACAAGGACGAGCAGGCGGTGGTCCGCGAGGCGTGCTACGCGCTCGACCTGCCCCCGCACGAGTTCGACCTCTGACCGGCCGTCAGGCCGTCCTCGGCGTCCCTCGTTCGCCGATCGGACGAGCCCGAGCACGGCCGGGCGTCCGGGGCCCCGCGTGAAGGTGACGCTGGACCGGCCACCGCGGCGGGCCGCCGGGCGGGCACGGGGGCGGCCCGCCGTGGTGGTCTCAGCCCTCCGGCACCCGGACGGCCGGCATCGGGGTCGCGGTCGACGCAACGGCGGCAGCGGAGCGGGCACCGGCGCGTTCGTGGTGCCGGGCGGTGACGTCCACCCGCGCGCCCCGGTCGGCCGCGACCCCGTCGAAGCGACGCGGGCGCTCCCGGGGCGGTCCGGGTGGCGTCCGTCTGCACCGGGGCGTCGCCTCGGCGCCGCGGACCCGCTCCACGGCAGGCCCGCCACGACGCACCGGACGGTGACGCACAAGCGCGACGAACGTCGTCCGGGGACGCGAATGGAACCCGACGCCCTACGCCCGGGGCGGCACGGTCCACCCGTCGGCGGGTGACCTCGCCGGGCACCTGGGCATCAGCCCGTGCCACCTCCCCCGGCCCACGTGCGACGAGCTGTCCACTCGGCGCAGGCCGCGCTCCTCGCGGGCTTCCCGAGCTGCGCGCGCCTGCGCCGGGTCCTCGCCCGCGAGGTGTCCCAGGGCCCCGCCGCCCACGAGCGGCGTTCGCGCACCACACGGCGTGACGACCGCGACCGGACCGCCGTACCGACGGCAGGGGCCCGGCACAGCCGCCCGCAGAGCGAGGAGAATGTACGGTACGTGCTTCCGCCGGGGAGCCGGGAGGCCGAGGGTGAGGACGATGGAGCCGAGCGAGCACAGCATCGGTGTACTGGTGTTCGACGGTATGAAGATGCTCGACCTGTCCGGGCCGGCCGAGGTCTTCACCGAGGCCAATCGGTTCGGCGCCCGCTACCGGCTGACCATCGTGTCGGCCGGCGGCCGCCCGGTCGCCTCCTCCATCGGCGTCCGGGTGCCCGTCGACACCGACGTGACCACGGCCCCCGCCTTCGACACCCTGCTGGTGGTCGGGGGCGACCGGATCCCTGAGGGCCACGTCGACCCGGACCTCGCCGCCGCCGCGCGGAAACTGGCCTCCCAGGCCGGCCGGGTCGCCTCGATCTGCACCGGCGCGTTCGTCCTCGGCGCGGCGGGCCTGCTCGACGGCAAGCGGGCCACGACCCACTGGCAGCACACCGAGCTGCTGGCGCGACGCTGCCCCACGGCCCGCGTCGAGCCCGACGCGCTCTTCGTCCGGGACGGCTCCCTCTACACCTCTGCCGGGGTCACGGCGGGCATCGACCTCGCCCTCGCCCTGGTGGAGCAGGAGCACGGCGCGGACCTGGCCCGCAGCGTCGCCCGGTCGCTGGTGGTGTACATGCAGCGGGCGGGCGGGCAGTCGCAGTTCTCGGCGTCCCTGCAGGGGCCGGCCCCGCAGACGCCGGTGCTGCGCCAGGTCCAGGACGCCGTCCAGGCCGATCCGACCGCCGATCACAGCCTGGAGGTCCTCGCCGCGCGCGTGCGGGTCAGTCCCCGGCACCTGACCCGCATGTTCCGCACGGAGCTGGACACGACGCCCATGAGGTACGTGGAGCTGATCCGTTTCGACATGGCGAAGGCCCTGCTGGACTCGGGGCACAACGCGACGGAGGCGGCAGCCCGATCCGGTTTCCCCAGCTACGAGAGCCTGCGCCGCGCGTTCGCCCGTCATCTGGGCATCTCCCCGACGAGATACCAGCGCCGTTTCACCACGACGGGTCCCGGCTCGCGCGCCCCTCAGGGCTCCCGGTGAGGCCCGGCCGCGACCGCCGCCGCGCGGGCATGGCCGTTTGTGAGGGGTTGACGGCCATCCGGTAGCGGACGCGGGGGCGCCGGCCGACGGAGGGTGGAGGCACCGACCACCTCTGCCAAGGAGAACCGTCATGAGTGAGAAGATCGCCGGTGTCGTCGTCCCCGACAGCACGCTCGTCCGCGAGGCCACGGATCTGATCCGCAGTACCACCCCGCCGTTGATCTTCCACCACTCCCGGCGGGTGTACCTCTTCGGCAGCCTGCAGGCCGAGGTGCTGGGCCTGCGTCCCGACCCCGAACTGCTGTACGTGGCGGCGCTGTTCCACGACACCGGGCTGGTCGAGCCCTACCGCAGCGACGACCAGCGATTCGAGATGGACGGCGCCGACCAGGCCCGCGCGTTCGCCCTGACCCACGGGCTGTCCGAGTCCGACGCCGACACGGTCTGGACGGCTGTCGCGCTGCACACCACGCCCGAGGTGCCCTACAAGCTGGCGCCGGAGATCGCGGCCACCACCGCGGGGGTGGAGACGGACGTGCTCGGCCTGAACCTGGGCAACCTCACCCGGGCCCAGATCGACGAGGTCACCGCGGCCCACCCGCGCCCGGACTTCAAGCGGCAGATCCTGCAGGCGTTCACGGAGGGGTTCCGGCACCGCCCGGCGACCACGTTCGGCACCGTGAACGCGGACGTGCTCGCGCACTTCGTGCCCGGTTTCCGCCGCGTCGACTTCGTGGACGTCATCACCGGCTCCGACTGGCCCGAGTGAGCGGTACCCGGTCCGAGTGAGCGGTGCGGCGTTCCCGGGAACCTCAGTCGTCGTTCGACGCGACCGCCGCGTCGAGCACGGGGCCCAGTTCCCGGGCCACGGTCGTCAGAGGGCCTACGTCCTGCTCGGCCCGGGCGAGGAGGATGGCCCCCTCCAGGCTGCTGATCATGAGCGTGGCGAGTCCGCCGGCCCGCTCCCCCGGCACGCCCATCGCCCTCAGGGCGTCGGCGACCGCCGAGGTCCACCTGCCGAAGGCGGCGGACGCGGCCCGGCGCGTGGAGGGGGCCGATTCCGCGCAGTCGACCGTGGCGGCCGCGACCGGGCAGCCACCGGCGAACCCGGCCGTCTCGTACTCGTCCGTCCACTGACGCACCATCGCGGCGAACAGTGCACCGGGGGTCGGCTCGGGCAGGGCGTCCAGGAACCGGGCGACCCGCTCGGCCGCGTAACCGCCCGCCCAGCCCACCGCCTCGTCGACCAGCTGCGTCTTGCCGCCGGGAAAGTAGTGCTGGAGGGAACCGCGAGGCGCGCCGGCGTCGACGGCGACCTCGCGCATGCCGGTGGAGACGACTCCCTCGCGCCGGATGAGCTGGGCGGCGCTGAAGACCATCCGCTCGCGTGGCCCCCGTGCGCGCTCCGCCATCGCCGTCCTCCGTCCACCACGCTCGCTGTCCCGTCCCCGGTCCACCCTATGACCGCCGTCATGACGACGGCTACTATGACGGCTGTCATAGTCGAGGGTCTCGGCGACGGCCTGTTCTCGGAGCGGGCGGAAGGGCGGTGCGTCATGGACGTCGGTTTCATCGGCTTGGGGGTCATGGGACAGCCCATGGCCCTGAACCTCGTCCGAGCCGGGACGCGGCTGCTGGTGTGGAACCGCACGCCCGGGCGATGCGAGCCGCTGCGCGCGGCCGGCGCCGACGTGGCGGCGAGCGCCGAGGAGGTGTTCCACCGGGCGCGCACGGTGTTGCTGATGCTGGCCGACGAGGCCGCCGTCGACGCGGTGCTGGGGCGCGGCACCCCGGCCTTCGGCGCACGCGTCGCCGGCCGCACGGTCGTCCACATGGGCACCACCTCGGCCGAGTACTCCCGTGCCCTGCAGGACGACATCCGGGCCGCGGGCGGACGGTACGCCGAGGCCCCGGTCTCCGGCAGCCGCGTGCCCGCCGAGCGGGGTGAGCTGGTGGGGATGCTGGCGGGGGACGAGGACGCCGTGGCGGCCGTGCGGCCGCTGCTCGCCCCCGTGTGCCGTGAGACGTTCGCGTGCGGGCCCGTCCCGGGCGCACTGCTCATGAAGTTCTCCGTGAACCTGTTCCTGATCACCGTGGTCACCGGGCTGGCGGAGTCCTTCCACTTCGCCGAGCGGCAGGGGCTGGACCGGGGACTGCTGCGGGACGTCCTGGACGCCGGCCCGATGGCCAGTGCCGTCTCCCGGGGGAAGGCGCCGAAGCTCCTGGAGCGTGACTTCTCGGTCCAGGCGGCAGCGGCGGACGTGCTGAAGAACAACCGGCTGATCGCGGAGGCCGCCCGCAAGGCCGACCTGGCCTCCCCGCTCCTCGACGTCTGCCACGCCCTCTACGAGGAGACGGTACGGCGGGGCCACGGGGGTGAGGACATGGTCGCGGTACTCCGCGCGATCGAGGCACGGACCGCGCGGGCGACGGCGTAGGCGAGGACGGCGCGGGCCGGAGCGGTGCGGTGCGGTGCGGGCGGGAACGGCTGGTGCGGCCGCCACGGAGCCGGCTGCCTCACAGCACGGCGAGCAGACGCTCCAGCGGTTCCGGCACCTGGCCCGCTTCGAGCGCCTCGACCAGGACGCGACCGTAGTGGATCTTGCGGCCCTTCTTCGTCCCGAGGAACCGCCGGAACTGCTGCTGCGGAGCGCGGCCCTGCTGGGCGGGCTGACGCAGGAAAGTCTGCAAGGGCCGCCCGTCCCCCTCCTCCCGGACGAGTTCCTCCACGCGCGCCACGCCCAGGGCGCGGATCAGTTCGTCCTCGAGGTCCGCCGCGCAGACGAAGAAGTCGCGCCGTGCCGCCCCGGCCGCCTCGAAACCGCGGGCGTAGTAGCCGCGTTCGGCCTCGTCGCACAGTCCCGTGAGGCGCAGGCCCAGTCCGGGTGAGCCCAGGAGGCGGGCGTAGCGCCCGACGCTCATGGCTCCGCCGATCGACAGGACGCAGGTCCCCTCGGCCGCCAGGTCCCGGCCCCGGCGGGCCGCCAGCGCGTTGACCGCGGCCACGTCGCTTTGTCCCTCGAGCAGGACGGCGACCCGCACACGCAGGTGCGACGCCAGTTCGCGTGCGGGCCCGCCGGAGTCGCCCACCGCCCACGCGGCCACCGCCTCCTCGAACTGCCCCATGTCACCCATGCACCGAGTCTCGGCCCCACGGGCGCCCGAGCGCGAGCGCGTTTCCCTCGCGGGGACCGACCGGACCCGGATGTCGGTGGCCGCGTACGGCGCTCGGCTGTCGTCCTGCGCCGGTCAGCGCCCGCCCTCTCGTCGCGGCAGGTCCAGGTCGGCGTACACCGCGTGGTGGTCCGAGGCCGGGGTGGGGTGGACCTGGTGGTCGCGGGGGGCGAGGCCGCGCAGGAAGACGTAGTCGAACTTGCTCTGCCAGTCGGTGGTCGGCCGGCACGTGCCCGTGGGTTCGGGGCGGCACTCGGGGTCGGTGTCCGTGGCCAGGGCCCACATCCCGGTGAGTTCGGGTGCTTCCGGCACCGCGTTGAAGTCGCCGAGGACGATCGCCCGGTCGTGCCGCGCCACCTCTTCGGCGAGGACCCCGACCTGGTTCGCGCGCACCTCTTCCTGGCGCCGCTGCGCGAGGTGGGTGTTGAAGACCCTGACCGGGCGGTCGCCCACGGTCGTGGTGACCGCCATGTACCCGCGGTCCTCGGACCCGCCGTCGGGGTACTCGGCGGTGACGAGGCCGGACATGGGGGCCGCCGAGAGGATCGCCTGGCCGAAGCCCCCGGGGTTCCACGGCAGACCACCACAGCGCCCCCAGCTCCTGAGGACCGACCCGTACTCGACGTGGTAGACCAGCCCGTGCAGGTGCTCCAGATAGTCGCGGATCCTCTCGACGTCCCGGACGCACGCCTCCTGCATGCCGACGACCTGCGGAGCGTACGCGGCGATCTCCGCCGCCCGCTCGACGTCGCCGACCTCGCAGGGGTTGCAGATGTTCCACGTCATGACCCGGTGGGGTACGACGTCCCGGGCGGCCTCGAGCGGTGCGGAGCTGCCGATGAGGGCACCGTTCGGTGCGCTGGGGCCGACGAGCAGCAAGCACACCGCGGCCAGGACTCCGGCGAGCAACCGCGGGCCTCTTCCGGGCACCAGAACCTCCTCAGGGCGTACGACCTCTCACGCACGAGGTTATGGGATGAGTATGTGAACCATCCGGGCCGCCCGGGGAACTGCCCGGTGACCGACGCTCCGACACCGGTCACGGGTCCGGAGCGCGACTCCGGGAGTCCTAGGGCCTGTCTGACAGTTCCCTCCTGCCTCCGGGCGACGGCGCGAATTGCCAGACGGGCCCTAGCCGTCGACGTCGATCGCCGTGCCGTAGAGGCGGTTCGCCTTCAGCCGGATCACCACGCGGCGCTCGGCGACCTGCTGCCGCAGGAACGCGTCCTCGTCCTCGGGCTTCGCGAAGTCGGGGATCATGGCGAGCAGCTCGCGGCCGGCCGCGTCGCCCGGAACCGTGGTCGGTTCGGAGATCTCGGCCTCTCCTTCGGCGACGGCGAAGGACCACACGTTTGCACCCTGCACGTGCAGCGACGCACGCGGGTCGCGACGCAGGTGCTTCACCTTGATGCGGTCGGCCGTCGTGGAGAAGCGCAGGGTGCGCGACGCGGCGTCCCAGCTGTACACCATCGTCGTCTGATGGGGGTGGCCGCTGCGCTTCACGGTGGCGAGCGTGCCGAACTGCTGCCCGGCGAGCAGCTTCGAGGCGTCCTCATCGGTCAGCGAGCGGGGCGTGGGTCGTTGAGTCATGCCCTGCTCAACGCACGGCGGGCCGGGGCCATTTCGGGAACGACCGTGAATCTCGGGCGAGTCGGGGCTCGCGCGTGATGCACGAGCGCCTGAACAGCGCGGGCGCTCCCGCCGAGTCAGACGGCTCGCCTGTCCCCCTCGTCCGCGGCGAAGAGACCGCTCCCCGCCGTGAAGAGGCGTGCGCAACGTTCCGTCATGGCCTGCGGTGTCTGGTCCGGGTGGGTGACCCACCAGCGGACCAGGGCCGTGCACAGGCCGCGCCACGCGTAGGTGAGGGCGTCGGCGTCGAGGGGGTCGGCGCAACCCGCGGTGCGCAGCAGGTCGGCCGTGCCGAGGGCGGCCAGGTCGTCGATGGCGTCGCGGTAGTGCGCGGCACGCCGGGCGGCGAAGCCACCGGGCGGCAGGGTGGGGTCGTAGAGGACGAACCATGCCTCGCGTTGTCCGTCCAGGGCTGTGAACAGGGCGTTCAGCACGCGCAGGGGCGTGGGCGGTGCGCCCGGGGCGGGTCGGGTCATGGCGGTGCGGACGGCGTCCAGCAGGCGGGTGCCGATCGGGTCGAGACAGGCGAGGTAGAGGTCCTGCTTGCTGCCGAAGTACTGGTGGAGCAGGGGCTTGGTGACGCCCACCCGGGCGGCGACGGCGGCCATGGTGGTGGCCTCGTAGCCGCGGCGGCCGAACTCCTCGGTGGCGGCCGCCAGCATCTGTCGTTCGCGAGCGGCCCTGGGCACTTTCTTGGTGCCGGCCCGGGACGGAACCGTTGGCATGCCAGCGATATTACCCTAGGGTAATTTTCCGCCGGGTAACTTCCTGCGTCCCGTCGGGAGCACACAGATGTCCTCGTCCGCCGCGCCGTCCCCGACCGGTTCCGCCCGCACCCGCTCGTGGTGGGGCTGGGGTTACGCCGACGCCCACCCCGGTGACGCGGAGTGCACCGCCCTGGGGGCCCTCCTGCCGGGCACGCACGCACGCCCCTTGCCCCCGCCGCGGATCGCCGACCTGCGCATCGGCCGCCCCGGCGTCGCACCGCCCGCCGGGCTGGCCCACCTCGTCAGCGCGGACCCGGGCGTACGAGCCGCCCACGCGATGGGCAAGGCGTACCGCGACGTCGCCCGGGCCCTGCGCGGCCGGCCGGGCCGGATCCCCGACCTGGTCGCCCACCCGCTCCGTGACCAGGACGTGGCGGACCTGCTGGACTGGGCCGGCGAACAGGGTGTGGCCGTCGTCCCGTTCGGCGGGGGCACCTCGGTGGTCGGCGGTGTGGAGTACCGGGGCGACACCCACCGCGCCGTGCTGTCCCTGGACCTGACCGCGATGGACCGGGTCCTCGAGGTCGACGCGGTCAGCCGCTCGGCCCGGATCCAGGCGGGTGCGCGCGGACCCGCACTGGAACGGCAGTTGCGGCCCCACGGGCTCACGCTGCGCCACTTCCCGCAGAGCTTCGAGTTCTCCACCCTGGGCGGCTGGCTGGCCACTCGCGCCGGAGGCCACTACGCCACGGGGCGCACCCGCATCGACGACTTCGTGCAGTGCATGACCGTGGTCACGCCCGCGGGATCCGGCACGTCCTGGCGCCTGCCCGCGTCCGGGGCCGGTCCGTCGCCCGACCGGTTCTTCCTCGGTTCGGAGGGAGCGTTCGGGGTCATCACCGAAGCGTGGATGCGCCTGCAGGAACGTCCCCGCTTCAAGGCGTCGACGTCCGTCGCCTTCGCCGACTTCCACCGGGCGCTGGACGCGGTGCGCGCCCTCGCCCGGTCCGATCTCGCCCCGGCCAACTGCCGCCTGCTCGATCCCGGTGAGGCACTGCTGTCCGGGGCGTCGCAGGACGGTTCCTCCGTCCTGGTGCTGGGCTTCGAGTCCGCCACCTCCCCGGTCGGGGACCGCCTCGCCGGGGCGTGGGAACTGGCCCGCGCGCACGGCGGCCAGGGCGGTGCCGGCGACGAACCGGCGGCCGGGCGTGACGCCCGGGCCGACGCCGCCGTGAGCGCATGGCGCTCGGCGTTCCTGCGGATGCCCTACCTGCGTGACGGCCTGGCCCGGATGGGCGCCGTGGTGGAGACCTTCGAGACGGCCGCCACCTGGGACCGCCTCGCCGACCTGGTCGACGCCGTACGCACCGAGGTCGGTGCCGCCGCGCTGAAGGCCACCGGGCACCGGGCCACAGTCAACTGCCGCCTGACACACGTGTATCCGGACGGTGCGGCCCCCTACTTCACCGTGGCCGTCGCCGGACGCCCCGGTGCCGAGGTCGCCGTGTGGGACGAGATCAAGGCAGCCGCCTGCGAGGTTCTCCACCGGTACCGCGCGACCATCACCCATCACCACGCCGTCGGCCGTGACCACCGCCCCGGGTACGACGTCCAGCGCCCCGAGCCCTTCGCGCTCGCCCTGCGCGCCGCCAAGGACGCCCTGGACCCGCGGGGCGTCCTCAACCCGGGCGTCCTCGTCGACTGAGGCGGCGGAGCCGGCGGGGCGGCGGGGCCGGCAGCGGGCCCATCGGGCCTGCGGGGGCGGCGAAGGGGCGGCTCGCGCCGGCACGGACAGCGGCACCGCCGAACGACCGCCGTCGGCCCGGCCGGTCACCGAGGCCGGCCGAAGGCGTTCGGGGCCCACGGGCCCTGCGGCTCAGGAGCCGGACGGGCGGTCCACGGACCGGGGGGCGACACCGTCCATCACGTTGGCGACCAGGGCCAGCACGAAGTCCTCGGTCACCGGCTCGTCCGGGATCAGCAGACGGTGGTAGACGGCGCCCCACAACTGGTCGACGAGGACCTGGACGTCGACGTCCGCGCGGATCTGTCCCTGCTCCCTGGCACGCAGCAACCTCTCCCCCGCCAGCCGCCGGCGCCCGGAGGAGTACAGGGAACGGAAGGCCGCGGACAGGTCCTCGTCGGTCTGCGACTGGCCGATCAGCTCGGTCACCACCCGGCCGGCCGGGCTCTCGGTCATGATGCGGGCGAACGCCCGCAGTTGACGGGTCAGATCGGCGCGGACGTCGCCCGTGTCCTCGAAGGCGAGCGTCTCCTCCACGGCGTGGAAGTAGCCGTCCAGGGCGAGCGCGCCCTTGGAGGGCCACCACTTGTACAGCGTCGTCTTGCTGACTCCGGACAGACGGGCCACCCGTTCGAAGGTCAGATCGGAGATCCCCTCCTTCATGAGGATCTCCCCGACCACGCGGAAGACGTCCGCGCGCACCTCGTCGGCCGGGCGGCGCCCCCGCCCGCGGGCCGGACGCCCGGCGCCGTCCTCGGCCTGCTTCGTCACGTCGTCACTCCCTCGCTCGATCGGGACCGGACCAGTCTAGGAAGGGGTACGGTCCGCGTTCGGCGCGGATGCCGGCCCGGGCTCGACGTGGAGGAGTTCACCGAAGCCGAGGCGGGTGACGAAATCCTGCTGGGCCCGTCGCAGCACCTCGTTGACCCGCTCCACACCGGCCTCGCTGAAGTCGACGACGGTGCGCAAGGGGCGGGTGCCGGCCGGCAGGGCGAGCACGCGGGCGATCTCGTCGGCGACGGCACGCGGGTGCGCGTCCACGCCGGGCGGGAACAGCCCTTCGGTGGCCTCCTCGTTGCGCGCGACCATCGCGTCCAACTCGGCGTAGGCACGGGTGCGTTCGGCGTCACCGGCGCGGTCGGCGTTGGGGAAGTGCTCCGTCCCCCGGGTGAAGGGACCGGGCATGACGATCGTGGTCTCGATGCCGAACCGTCCCACCTCGTACGCCGTGACCTGGGCGAGCGCGTCGGCGGCGGCCTTCGAGGCGACGTAGGGCCCCAGGAACGGCGGTACGACCACGGAGGTGGTGCTGCCGACGTAGAGCAGGGTGCCGGAGCGGCGGGAGCGCATGTGCGGCAGGACGGCGCGGTTGACGCGCTGGATGCCGAGCGTGTTGATGTCCAGCAGGCGCCGGATGTCCTCCGGGGTGAACGCCTCGACGTATCCGACGTAGAGGTGTCCCGCGTTGTGGACGACCGTGTCGAGCCGGCCGCTCTCCTCGAGGACGGTGGCGACCGCCGCCTCGGCCGAGGTGTCGGACTGCACGTCCAGCTCGACGATGCGGAGATCCTGCCCCTCGCGGCGGGCCAGCTCCAGGAGTTCCCCGGCGCGCCCGGCGTTGCGGCCCCCTGCGTCACGCATGCTGGCGTAGACGGTGTGGCCTGCCGCGGCGAGCGCGCGGGCGGTCAGGTTGCCGATGCCGGTGGCGGCACCGGTGATGAGGACGACGGATGACATGGTTCTTCTCCTGCGGTGAGGGCTGTGGTGGCGGAACGGCGAGGGGACATGGCCGCCGTGCGCGGCCGGGCCGGGTCAGGCCAGACCGCCGTTGGTGTAGAGGGTCTGGCCGTTGACCCAGCGGGCGGGGCCGGCGAGGAAGGCGACCGTCTCGGCGACGTCACGGGGTTCACCCAGCCGCTCCAGCGGGGTGGCCTTGGCGAAGTCGGCGACGGTGGCCTCGTCCTTGCCTTCGAGGAAGAGCGGGGTGGCGACCGGGCCGGGTGCGACGGTGTTGACGGTGATGTCCTTGCCGCGCAGTTCCCGGGCGAGGATCAGCGAGATGCTCTGCACGGCGGCCTTGCTCGCGACGTACGCCCCGTAGGCGGGCAGCTGGGTGCGGGTGACCGACGTGGAGACGTTGATGATCGCGCCTCCGCGGCGGACCCGGCGCGCGGCCTGCTGGGCGACGACGAAGGTGCCGCGGATGTTCGTGCGGTGCATCCGGTCGAGATCGTCCAGGTTCAGCTCGGCGATGGGCGCGAGCACCATGATCCCCGCGGTGTTGACCACGACGTCGATCCCTCCGAACGCGGTCTCGACGGCGTCGAAGGCGGCCTCCATCGCGTGCTCGTCGGCGACGTCACCGCCCACGGCGACGGCCCGGCCGCCGGACGCGGTGACTTCCTCGACGATGGCGTCGGCCTTGGCCTCGTTGCCGGCGTAGTGCACCGCGACGGCGAAGCCGTCCTCGACGAGCCGCTCGACGACGGCCCTGCCGATGCCGCCGGAGCCGCCGGTGACCAGGGCGACACGGGGGGTGGTGTCAGGGGTGGTGTTCATGATCAGTCTCCTCCGGACAGGAAGTGAACGTTGAGTCCATATAAGCAGAATATGAACGCACCGTCCACTTTTTCGCTCATGATTTTCCCCAAGCCCCGGGCCTCCCCCGAAGGCGCTCGCTCGGCGGCCTGCCGAGCGCCCGGGCACGACGGGTCGGGGCGTGGAGTGGCGTGCCGCCATGTACGCCTGGACCGGCTCCCCTCTTCGTCGTCCACCCACGCGAAGGACCGGCCACCGGCGTGGCCCGAAGCCGACGAGGGGCAGGTCCGAGAGGCCGAGGACGGGTGCGGTCGTCGGGTCGCTGCTCCGGTTCGGTCGCATGCGGGTTGAGCGGTCCCTGCACGTCGAGGGAGAGCAGTGGCCGGGGATCATCTCCGTACCCGTTCGGCTCCGGCGGGAGCGGAGTGCGGCGGTCGTCGCGCGGCCGGGTTTCGCGCCGGGCGGCCGTCAGCCGATCCACGGCGCGTCGTCGCGATGCCGGTGCAGCCCGACGGCCGGGACCTCGTCCTCGCCGGCGCCGGTCACGACACACAGTCGCCGCAGCGCCTGGCAGATCGGGCTGCCGGCCGGCGGGGAGGGCTCACCCTCCCCCACATGACGGGGTCGGAACACCAGTCCGCCGCCGTCCCACCCGGCGGCCCGCCGCTCGCCCGGACCGCCGAAGTACTCCGCCTCCACGTACACCACGGGCCCTGCGGCCGCCGAGTCCGGCGAGTTCCTCCGTGCGCCCGGCTTCAGCTTCCGTGGACGCCGACCTCGTACAGGGAGTAGCCCCAGTCGGTGGCCCGCTCAAGGCCGTGGATGCGGACGTAGCGGGCGGGCGTGGCGGAGAAGCGGGCCGTGTCCAGACCGCCGTCGCCCGCCGTCGTGGACCAGGCGGTGCGCCAGTTCACGCCGTCGGTGGAGAGTTCGACGCGGTACGCCGTGCCGTAGGCCCGCTCCCAGTCGAGGGTGACCTGCCGGACGGTCCGGGTGGAGCCCAGGTCGAGCTGGTACCACTGGTCCTCGCTCCAGTCGCTCGCCCAGCGCGTGCCGTTGTCACCGTCCACGGCCCGGTGCGGCTTGTAGCTCGTGAACAGGCTCCACTCCGAGGAGCTCGCGGACGCGGTCGCTCCCTTGGCCAGATCGGTCATCGGCCGGTGCCGCTCCGAGGCCGCCCAGGTGTCGAGGTAGGACTCGGCCCCCCGGAAGAGGTCGTCCACGACGTCCTGTCCGCCGACCCGCCGGATGTCCTCGATCCAGTCGGGGACCAGGCCGTAGTGGGCCGCTCCGTCCGTGTTGAGGTCCCAGGTCCGCAGGCCGGTGGTCTGCCGGTCGATCACCGAGCCGCCGTCGACGCTCGTGAACGGATAGGTGACCTTGTCGGGCGCGTCCGCACCGCGCGGGGCGGGCCAGCCGCCGACGCCGTTCATGTCGGTGCCGTAGCCGTAGCCCACGCGGTACTTGTCGCGCAGCGCCTCGGTGCGCTCGGCCTCGGCGACGAAGCCCTCGGAGCCGTGCATGTACTGAGCGATGAACCCGCCGAGCCCGTAGACCCGTTCGGTCCAGTCCAGGTCCATCCAGCTGTGCGAGGAGAGCACGCCGGGGTAGGACGCGGCCTCGAAGATGTCCAGGACCCGGCCGGTGGCCTTGACGCTCATGTGGTCGATCTCGAGCATCATCCCGCGCTGCATCATGCCGCGTACGGCGTACTCCCCGAGGTCGGTGAGCCCGCGGACGTTGCACTGGGCGTCGGCGCTGTAGGACGGGACGGCCACGCCCGCCGGGAGCTTCTTCTCGGCCTCGGCCGCCGTCGCGCCGCCGATGGGGTTGTCGTGCTGCGGACCGGTGCACTTCTCGGTCCTCCAGAAGGTGCCCGTGGACAGGAACTGGCCGACGTTGATGGCCGTGCCGAGCGCGCCGGAGTCGAAGCGGACCCCGCACAGGGCGTTGTCGAACTTGTGGCACAGGAACATGCTGCGCACGCCCAGCGCGTGCAGCTCGTCCAGGCCCTTGTCGATGTCGGCCCTGCTGCACTGCGCGATGTCCAGGACCTGCTTGCAGCCGAACGGCTCGGAGGTCTCGACCCCGAGGACGACCGCGAGTTTGCCCTGCTTGATCACGTCACGGGCCTGGGCACTGTCGGTGACGATGCGGAAGAAGCCCTTCCCCGGCCCACCGTAGATCTCGTCGATGTAGGACTGCATGTCGTACGACAGCTTCGCCTGGAGGCGGATGGAGGTCATCTCGTCGCAGCTGCGGTCCTTGAAGAAGTACACGGAGCAGATGACGCCGTTGGTGACCAGGTCGTTGACCAGGACCCGCTGGCCGCCGCGCCAGGCGCGTTCGACCCACGCGTAGTAGTTCTGCTGGTGGGTCAGGGAGTCGTGGGCGGGCCAGTCCTCGAAGCTGGGCCAGCCGACCGGGTCGTGCTTGCCGTCACCGCCCTTGGTGATGAAGTCGAAGACGGCGAGTGAGCCGTCGGGGTAGTGCTCGGGGCAGTCCTTGAGCGCCTCGGCGATCCCCTGCTCCGAGAACGGCTTGCCGCAGATCAGGCGTCCGCCGAAGGCCTCGTTGGAGAAGATGTGGTCGTGCGCGTCGACGAAGCCGCGCACCTCGCCGTCGGCGGCCGTGCCGGTGAAGGGCTCGCCGGTGACGTTGACGCCCGAGTCCGGCGTGGGACGCGCCGTCGGTTCCCACCAGTCGCCGCCCGCCGCGGAGCTCGGCGTGGGTCCCAGCACGACGGCCAGCACGAGCAGCAGGAGCGACGTGACGGTGATGTGCCTACGCCGGCGGTGCGAGCGCTTCGTACGGGTCACAGCCCCACGTCCCTCGGTCAGCGGGAAGGCGCGGCCGACGCATCGGCCTGCTCCGGACGCGGGAGCCCGGGAGCGACCTATTTGTCATGACCACACTCAAGATGCGTCGAGGATGACCACTGGCGGTCAGCGCGTCAAGTCATCCGGTGCCACCACTTACTGACGGGTCATCATGAGCGCGGGCGAGTGGCAGCGCGGACCGGCGAAAAGCCGGGCGGGCGGCCGCCCGCGCAGCAGTACGAGGCATGTCGTCGACCGGCGATACGGGGCGCGTCGCCGACCGGCGATACGGGGCATGTCGCCGACGCGGCGGTCGGGGGCGTGTCGTCGGCCGCCGCAAGCGCAGGCGCACGCCCCTACGGTCCCGCCGCCGCCCGCGCGTCGAGGCGGATCATCCCGGCGGCCCGCGCTGGGGACACGGCCGCCGGGACGGGACGCGCTGGGGACACGGCCGCCGGGACGGGACGCGCCCGGACCGGTGCGGTCCGGCCGCGTCAGTCCACGATCACCCCCGCGCGAACCGCCTGGGCCCGCTGGGCGAGCGCGCCGCCGAAGTTGCCTTCGACCTCCGCCTTCTCGGCCGTGTTCGGGTACGGGTTCGTGCACGCGACGCCCGCGGTGGAGCCGGACATCAGACTCGAACAGGGGCCGGGCTTGCGGTCCGGGAGGCCCAGGATGTGCCCGAGTTCGTGCGAGGAGATGCGGACGGTGTTGTAGCCCTGGTTGACGGCCTGCCGTCCGATGTAGACGGTGCCGCTGCCCAGGCCGGCGGGCAGTGCGCGGGGCCAGCCGTTGTCGGCGAGGACCCGGATGTTCGCCCGTTGCCCGGATGCCACCGGACGCAGTTCGACGGAGTCGACGCTCTCGTTCCAGATCGCCGCGCCCCGGTCGACGGCGCTCTTGAACTCCGCCGAACCGCTGGCATCGTAGGTGAGGACCCTGGCTGCCTGCGGGGCGGCGTTCGTCGCGGGGGCGGCGGCGACGGCCTGTCCGCCCGTCAGCGACAGGGACACCAGACAGGCGGCGGCGACGCCGCCCGTCAGCATGCGGACGTGCATGATCGACCTCCTCGTGGGGGAAGGGCAGTCGTGCTCATGACATTCTCGGCCCTCCCCTGCCCACCCGTACGGGACATCAATCCGTCAATCAGTGGGAGCCTGGGTTGGCCGGCACATCGCGCGGCGCCCCTCCCCGAGGGAAGTCGCCGGCTCGGTCGCCGACTTGTGACCGCATCACGCGCATCGGCGGCCGGCCCGTTTCCCGGTGTCGCCTGTGCGGCGCTCAGGACGGGCCGACCGCCGATTCCGACGGGTCGTGCCGCGGCGGTCAGGCGTTGGCGTGCCGGCCCAGGGCCGTCCGCCGGGGGGCGGCGTGATGAACGGCCTCGCCGGAACCGTCGGCCTGCTGGCGCCGCAGCCACAGGGACGACATGAACAGCAGGGCGGCGAAGACCACCAGGAACACCAGCGACACCCACATCTGGCGCCCTCCCGGCTCGTCCCATGCCGACGAGGCGGCCGACACGGCCCACAGGGCCGCGCCCGCGGCGTAGAACATGCGGATCTTGCGCAGCTGCCGCAGGGCTCGTACGGACTCAGCGTGATCAGTTTCCGGTGCCATGCCGACGCTGGTACCCCGAATCCCGCGGTCCAACGTCCCATGGCCAACTCGTGACCCAGAAGCCCGCCGGCCCTCCGCCCGTGCCCTCGAACACGCCGGCTCGGCGGGCGAACGACGGCGGTCGGCAGGCCGGTTGGACCGCACTGACGCAGGCGTCAGGCATGGGACAGCGCGAAGGAGACGAGGAAGCCGCCGACCGTCACCAGCCCGATCGCCAGGTGAGCCTCCTCGAAGGCCTCGGGGATCATCGTGTCGGCGATCATCGCGAGGATCGCCCCGGCGGCCACCGCGGTCACTCCCGCGATCACCGTGTCCGAGAAGCCGCCCAGGACGGCGTAGCCGAGGATCGCGGAGACCGTGCTCGCGGCCGCGATCGCGCCCCACACGGCGAAGACGTACCCCTTGCCGCGCCCGGCCTTCCTCATGCCGGCCGAGCTGGACAGGCCCTCGGGGATGTTGCTGATGAACACGGCGGCGACCGTCACGAGACTGACCGCGCCGCCGTCCAGCAGACTCACGCCGATCACCGCCGACTCGGGCACGCCGTCCAGCAGCGCGCCGAGGGCGAGGGCGAGACCGGAACCGCTCTGTTGCTGCTCGGACGGCTGTGCCTGCACGGCGTGGTGGCCCGAGCGCTTGCGGTGGCGGGCTCCGCGGCGCGCGAGCCACAGGTTGCCCGCCGTGTACGCCACGGCACCGCCGAGCGTCCCGACCGCCGCGGGGCCCAGCCCGCCCTGCTCGTACGCCTCACCGACCAGCTCGAAGGAGACGGCGGACAGGAGCACGCCCGCGCCGAACGCCATCACCAGCGCGATGACCCGCTGCGGCACGCGTACGCCGTAGCCGATCACCGCTCCCACCAGGAGCGCGCTGCCCGCGAGCAACCCCCAGCCGCCTGCTTGTATCACCTCGGACATGCCGGCCCGTGTACCCACCGCAGCGTGATCGGCACGCCGGGGAGGGTGGGAACCGGACCGTCCGGCAACCGTTCGATCAGTTCATGAGGCCACGGATGCCCAGGGCGAGGAGGGCGAGGACCTTGACCACCTCCGCCGCGATGTAGAAGACGTGGGCGTGGGAGCGCGGCAGGTCCTCACCGGCAAGGACGCGATCGGAACGGCGGTTCAGGCTTGGCCGGATGAGCAGCAGCTGCACGGCCAGCAGCGCCAGTGCGACAGCGGCCGGCGCCATCACGGCGGCGCGGACGTCACCCGCGAACACCGTGGCGGCCACGGTGGCGGCCAGCAGCAGCTCCACCCGGTTGAGCGCCCGGAACACCAGCCGGCCGATACCGAGACCCAGGGGCAGGGTCACGCCGGGCGCCCTGAACTTCAGCGGCGCCTCCAGGAAGGAGATCGCCAGCACCATCCCGAGCCAGACGAAGGCGACTGCCGCCGTGGCTGCGGACGCGGCATCCATGTGCGTTCCTCTCGTTGCGCGGACGGGGATCGGGCAAGGGATCCACGAGGCCGGGTCCCGCCCACGTGGCCGCAGGTCACGGGCGGGCGGCACGATGCTAGATTGCTGCATCCGTCCAGGGCAGGGCGTACAGCGCACAGAAGGTCGATCCATGGCTGACCCGGAGGAGCGTCCCGGCACTCACGGCGTTCCCCAGCCGCGGATTCTGGGCAACACCGTGTCGATCGCCGAGGCGGGCTCGGAGTCGACCGGGGCGCTGTGGCGACTGGCCGAGCCGGGACGGCAGCTCGACGCCAACCTCGTGCGCATCCCGCCCCACGGGCACATCGACGCCCACGCCGAGCCGGACCTCGACGTACTGCTGCTGGTGGTCGCGGGTGAGGGCACTCTCGGTCCGGCGGAGCGGCCGCAGGCGCTGGAACCGGGCAGTCTCGTCTGGCTCCCCCACGGCAGCGTGCGCAGCCTGACGGCGGGCGCGAACGGCATGGCGTACGTGACGGTGCACCGACGGCGTCCGGGCATGCGGATCGGCCGACGCTGACGCGGACCGGTCGGGACGCGGCGTACTCCGGGGCGGCGAGGCACGCACAGGGCGGCGCAGGAGGGGGACGACGTGAGCGTCCGCACCGGACGAGGTGAGCTGTTCGGCGACGACGGGAGCCGGTTCGGGGGCCCGACGACGGGGGACGAGCGGCGCATGCTCGTCGACATGCTGGGTGCCCAGCGGGCAACTCTGGAAGTCAAGTGCTCAGGTCTGGCAGCCGAGTTGGCCGTGCGCTCGGTGGAGCCGTCCACGCTCTCGCTCCTGGGGCTGGTCCGGCACCTGGCCGATGTCGAACGCCGCTGGTTCCGGCAGGTCCTGGCCGGGCAGGACGCCCCGCTGCGCTTCTCGTCCGTCACCGATCCCGACGGGGATTTCGACGGCGCGACGGGCGACCCGCAGGTGATCGAGGCCGCCTGGGCGGCCTGGCGGACCGAGGTGGACTTCGCCGAGCGGTTCACCGACCGGGCGCCGCACCTCGACGTGGAGGGCGAGGACGCCTGGCGCGGAACGGTGTCACTGCGCTGGGTCCTGCTCCCCATGGTCGAGGAGTACGCCCGCCACAACGGTCACGCGGACCTGCTGCGGAACGCATCGACGGGGCGATCGGCGTCTGAACCGCCAGCGGGTCGTCCTCAGGGGGCAGGCTGCCTGCCGTGCTGCCATCGGTCCCGGGGTTTAGGTCCCACGCCTCATGTGTGTCGGGAGTCCGTTCGCTGAGGTCGGCGCTCATGGGGAGCACGGGGGTGCGCCGCCCGGCAGCGGAGCGTAGGCGCGACACGGTGGAGCGGCTCGTTGCCGAGTGCGATGTGTGGGTGGCGACGGCGCATCCTGATCACGGGCCGCACCAAGTCCCGTTGTGGTTCCTACGGGACGGGCGGGCCGTGTGGATGGGCACCGGTGCCTCGTCCGCGACGGTGCGCAACCTCCGTGAGCGACCCCGTGTGCGGCTGGCGTTGCCCGGACACGTTCGACGTTGCCCCGGTGCAGGGGGAAGCCGAGTGCCTCCCGGCCCGGGAGGTGCCCGGGGACGTGGCGGAGCGCTTCGCCGCCGAGTTCGGATGGGACCCGCGTACGGAGGAGGACTCCCCTGCGTACGTGCGCGTGGTGCCGGAGAGCGTGCGTGCCTGGCAGGGCGAGCCGGAACTGCGCGGCAGGCCCGTCATGCGCGACGGGGCCTGGGTCGAGTAGCGCGTTGCCGATGAGCAGCGCGTCCTTCGCCCGGCCATCGTCCCCCGAACAATATGAAATCAATCGATGGGGCGTTCAGTTGCTTGTCCGGCACACCTAGCATCGGGCCCGCCGCGCGAAGGACGCGTCCGGTGAGATGAGGGGAGCGCCTGATGAGCATGCCGTCGAAGGTGGACTGGGCCAGACGTATACGGGCGGTTCTCCCTGCCCCTCGGGGCGGAGCCGTGAGCGGTGCGCTGGGAATGGCTCTCGTCGCCGTGCTCGTCGTTCCCGGGCTCTCCGCACCCGCCGCCGCTTCCGACGGACCGACCCCGGCAACCTGTCCCGCCGACCTGGCCGGTACGGCGACCTGTTACACCGGGCGGAGCGCGGAGGGCGCCTACTACGCGATCGCCGTGCCCGACAAGTGGAACGGCTCCCTGGTCATGCACGCCCACGGTGGGCCGGACCTCGGCGAGGGGTCCGACCCCGAGCGCAGCATCGGGGACCTCGAACGCTGGTCGGTCATGGTGGAGCAGGGGTACGCCTGGGCCGGTTCCTCGTACCGTCGCGGTGGTTACGGAACGAGGATGGCGGCAGCCGACACGGAAAGCCTGCGCCGGCTCTTCGTCTCCACCTTCCGCCGGCCCGAACGGACCTACCTCCACGGACAGTCGTGGGGCGGCAACGTCGCCGCGAAAGCCGTCGAACTGTACGGCTCGAAGAAGCACGGACCCTACGACGGCGCGTTGCTCACCAACGGTGTCCTCGGTGGCGGTTCGCGCGGATACGACTACCGAGTGGACCTGCGTGTGGTCTACCAGTACTACTGCCGCAACCACCCGCGGCCGGACGAGACGCAGTATCCGTTGTGGACGGGGCTGCGCGCGGGTTCGACGATGACCTCGTCCGGTCTGCGTGCACGGCTCCAGGAGTGCACCGGGTTCTCCTCACCGCCGGAGGACCGCACCGCGCTGCAGCAGCGCAACCTCGACGACATCCTCGCCGTCACCGGCATCCCGGAGCGGACGCTGGAGTCTCATCTGAGGTTCGCCACCTTCACGTTCCGGGACATCGTGCACAACCGGCTGGGCGGACGGAATCCCTTCTCCAACAAGGGAGTCGTCTACTCCGGCTCCCACGACGACGCGGCCCTCAACGCGGGCGTCGAGCGCTTCTCGGCGGACCCGACCGCGGTACGGGACCTCTCCTACGACAGCGACCTCACCGGCAGGGTGTCGATCCCCGTCCTGACGCTGCACGCGATCGACGACCCGACGGCGTTCGTGGAGCACGAGGCCGCCTACCGGGCCAGTCTGCGCGGTGCCGGGCGAGACCGGAACCTCGTGCAGACCTTCACCGACGAGCACGAGCACAGCGGCCTGAGCTCGTCCGAGTACGCCAACTCCATCGCGGCACTGGACACATGGGTCCGCACCGGCGTGAAACCCACACCGGGCTCGATCGCGGCCGCATGCCCCGGGCACGACGCTCGCTACGGCACCGGCTGCTTCTACGAGCCGTCCTTCGTTCCCCGGCCGTACGCGACCCGGGTCAACCCCCGCCCCGGTGGCCTGAGCTGGCCGGCCCTGACCGCCCGGCAGGAGAAGAAGTGGAGCCGGCTGCCCTCGGTGGGCATCGCGCCCTGAGCCGCTCGGCCGGGCAGGGCGAGGGCCTGTCTGACCATTCCCGCCGTCGCCCGGAGGGCGGCCTCGCGGCGTCAGGTGCGTGCTGTCGGCGTGCCGGGCGTGGAGCGTCGTACGGGATGTACTCGGCTCTGCGCCCGGTGCGGCGAGAGTGCGTGCATGGCGTCGCGAGGCAGGAGGGAATCGTCGGACAGGCCCTGGTCCCACCGGGAGCACCCTGCGCGCGTACGCACCCGGTGGGACTCCGGCCGGGGCAGGTCGCCCACCCCGCCTGGCCGAAGTCCGGGCAGCGCGAGAACCGGTCGCCGTCCCCGTGCCGGTGCCCGACCGGGGGTATCAGGCACGGCGCGGGCCCGTGTCCTGTTCGGCCGCCTCCGCCACGCGCTCGATGCGTGCCGGGCGGGTTCTCCTGGTCCGCGGCCGTCATCGCTCCAGGGGCGCGTCGATCAGGGACACCGGTTGCGTCTGAGGGAGTGGGCGGACGGGTGTCAGTGGTGGGGGCCGTGACGGCCCAGGGTCTCCACCGGAGTCGCGCCGGGGCGGGTCCACTGGGGCACGGGGCGACTGGTCGGCCCCCACGTGGCCCTGCCTTCCGCGTCCGTACGCCAGGACCAGCACGCGTCACGTCCCTCGGGCCAGCCGTCCGGCGTGTCCTCCCACCTCTCGCCTCGCCCGTAGGGCGTCATGTCCAGCAGGCCGAGGGATCCGTTGACCCGCTCGTTGCCCCGGCCCGTCGTGGAGTACGTCAGGAACGCGCGGTGACCGTGTCGCAGGAAGCAGGTGAGGTGGCCCATCTCGCCGCCGACCGGTGCGTCCGTGCCGCGCGCGGAGTACCAGGGCTGGGTGTAGCCCATGAACTCCGCATAGGCGGCCACCTCGTCCCAGGCACCCGAGGTCAGGACGGCGAACGAGACGCCTCGGGCGTTGAGGTAGACGGCGTCCTCGAGGTGCCAGGCGGTGGTGGTGCAGCCTTCGCACTGCCCCTGGTGAGGCGCACCGTCGTACCACATGTGCTTGTACACGACGAGTTCGTCGCGGCCCTGGAACAGATCGAGGAAGGGCACCGGGCCGTCGGGGCCGACGACCTCAACCGTCCCGTCGAACTCCACCATCGGCAGCCTGCGCCGGGCGGCGGCGATGGCGTCGCCCTCACGCGTGTGGGCCTTCTCGCGGACCAGGAGTTCGTCCCGCGCGGCGCGCCAGGTGTCCAGGTCGACGACGGGCGGACGGCCGGGGAGCAGCTCGGCGGCCGGGTCGTCGGGTGTGGTCGTCATGGTGTCCTCCGTGAGGTCTGCGGCCGCCCGGCACCGTACGACGGACGGGCCGGGCCGGGGCCGGGGCGTTCAGGAGGACAGACTCGGATGCGGGGCGCTGTTCATCGGCCCTGGGGGACGCGTTCGCCGCACCTGTCCGCCTCGGCCGGGGAAGGCGGTGGCGGCGTCCCGGAGACGGGGCAGGGCACCGAGAACCTGCGGCGGGGCACGGCATCGGTGCGGGGCCGCCGGGCGGGCCGCGGGACCGAGGGAATGCCGCCGGGCGGGCGGGGCAGGGCACCGGGGCCGTGCGCCGGGCGGGCCATCGCACCGATGCATGCCGCCGGGCGGGGGCGTCGGACCGACGTCATGCCGCCAGGTGCCCCATGGCACCGAGGCCGGGCCACCGGGCGACCCATGGCACCGAGGGTCACACCTCGGGGCGGCGGATCGTACCGGCGGCCTGTCATCGGCCGGTTGCGGCTCCCGACCACGGCTCGCCGTTGCGTGCGGCCCACTCCCCGGCCGCTTCCGGCCGCCCCGTGAGCAGCAGGAGCAGCGCGGCGATGGGACCGCGGATCTCCCGGCCGTCCCCGCGCGCCCACTCGATGTCCGTGGCGACGAGCCGGGCCTTCGGCAGAGGCCACGGGCGGGGCGGGATCCGCATCGTCCAGACCCGGTCGGCGGCGTCCCGGGCGGCGGCCCGGGGCATGTCACGCGTACGGCCGACCGCGAGGGCGATGTCCTGGCCGTGGACGAGGAGGTCGAGGAGCGGCTCCCGGGGCGAGGTGGTGGGCGCCAGACGGCGGGAGCCGACGATCGCGCGCAGGTCGGAGAGCGTCTGCTCCACGGGCCGGCTCCCCTCGCGCACCGCCGAGTCGTGGATCATCCGGTTCCAGTTGCCGCGGGCCCGCAGCATCTCCCGGAGCACCCGTCCGGTGGAGAAGCGCGCCGCGACGGTCAGGTGCGCGGCCACGTCCCGGACCCGCCAGTCCCCGCACCGCGTCGGAGTGTCCCACTGCGCGGGGCCGAGGCTCTCCAGCAGGTCGGCGAGGCTGCTCCGCTCCTGATCGACGGTGCGCCAGAGTTCGTCCGCATCCAGTGCTGCGCCCACGATCATCACCCACTCAGGTGATAAGATTCTCTGACCAAAGTAGTCAGCTACTCTGACGAGTGTCAAGGCGAAACAAGGAGTGGGACGACGATGGCGGCGGGTGAACTCAATACGGGCGTGCTGCTGTTCCTGCCCTACCGGGCCCTGGAGAGCCGCGTCTTCGCCGCCCTGGCCGAGGCCGGCTTCGACGACTTCACGCCCGCCCAGGCGCGTGTCCTGCAGCGCATCGGCCCGCGGGGCACCCGCCTCACCGAGCTGGCCGAGCAGGCGCAGGTCACCAAACAGACCGCGGGGTTCCTGGTCGACCAGCTGGAGAAGACGGGCTATGTGGTCCGCGTGCCCGACCCGACCGACAAGCGGGCACGGCTGGTGTGCGGCGCGGAGAAGGCCTGGGCGGCGAAGAAGGTGGCCGACGCCGTCGTCGCCGAGGTGGAGAGGGAGTGGGAGGAACACCTCGGCAAGCGGCGCATGCAGCAGTTGCGCGAGGCGCTGACGTCACTGAGGGAGATCACGGACCCGTGGGCCCAGCGCGCCCCGGCAGCCGTTCCGGGTGGCGGGTTGCAGCACGGACCGGCGGCCGCTCCCGCCCGCCGGCCGGCTCCGGGCAACGGCTGAACGGCGTCCGCGTCACCGGCTCCGTCCCGGCCGACCGTTCCAGGCTCACGGTATCGCCGCCGGTCAGCGGGCGTTCCACCGTTCCGGCGTCCCGAAGTGACCGCGTTCAGTGGCTCGTGGGACGGATGCCGATCCACGCTGCGGTTGTCCGAGCGACCCGCCGGACGGTCACTTCCGCACCTGGAGATCACGCCATGCGCTCGCGCCTCGCTTCCCCGTCCACCCGCCTCGCCCTCGCCGCCGTCACGGCGGCCGCCCTGACCGCCGCCGCCACGGCGGCCGCCCACGCCGCCGCCGACAGCCGTGGCCCGGTCACGCGGGCCTGCGTCACCGACGACCTGTCCTTCGGGGTCACGTCCGGGACGCAGGCGGGCGGCCACCTCCTCCTCATCGCGAAGGCCAGGCCCGGCATCACCTGCCACCTGCCGGGCGTCTTCCCCTCCGCCTCCTTCGGCTCCTCCGCCGACACCGAGGTCGGGCCGGCGGAGCACGCCGTCGGTGAGGGCGTGACCCTGTCCGGGTCCCGGGCCGCATACGCGGGCATCAACCCGAAGACCACCGCCGACGAGCACGGCAAGCAGTTCGACCGGCTGCACCTCTCCGTCCTGGGCGACGAGTCGAACTCCGTCACCCTGAAGCTGCCGGAGACGGTGACCGTCGACCGACCCGTGGCGACCAACTGGCACGCCGACCCCGCCGACGCCGTACCCCTCTCCGCCTGACGGGGCGCCGCGCCGGGCACCCCTGTGGTGCCCGGCGTCTCGGCACCCCCCGGGGTGCAGGGGTGCCTCCCTGCCACCCGGCACACCGATCGGGAACGTGCGCCGGAACCGCGGCAGGCCGTGGCCGGGACCCGCCGCCCGGACCGGGTCGACGGGTGCACCGATGGGGCGGCACCGCTCCCCCGGGCCGGCCCCGGCTTCGACACCCGCCCCCGATGTGCGGTGGGCGCTCACCCGTGCGACCGAGGAGACCGGCCGGCACGCGGGCCATGCCGGCACTCTCCGGACCTCGACGGCGGCTCGACCGGCCGCCGATCCCGAGAGCGTCACGGGACGACTCCGCCCGGGGCCGGGTACTCGTCGATCATGACGCAGCACGGGAAGCCGCTTCTGTACGTCACCCGCGACCGCGCCGGGACGTCCGCGGTGCGCAGCATGGGCACGGCGCGCCTGGACACCGGGGGCGCTCCCGTGGTGCTGGTGCCGGGGCTGGGGGCGCCCGGCTATCTGTTGCGGACGCTGGAGCGCTGTGCGCGGTCGGGGCCGGCGCGGCTGCTGGACGTGCCCGGATTCCGCGATCCCGCCGGGCCCGTCTGCGGGGAGACGCTCGGGGCGCTCGCGGACACGGTCGCCCGGTGGCTGGCGGAGGTGCCGGGCCGGCCCGTGGTGCTGGCCGGACATTCCACGGGCGCCCAGGCGGCGCTGCATGCCGCCGTGCGCAGTCCCGGGCGCGTACGGGCCCTCGTCCTGCTGGCGCCGACGTTCCCGCCCCGCCTGCGCCGGATGGGGCCGTTGTGCGGCGCGGCGCTCCGCACGGCCGTACAGGAGTCCCCCGGCGTCGTGCCGGCCGTGCTGCCGTCCTACCTGAGGGCCGGGCCCCGGCGGCTTCTGACCTGCGCGCGATCCGGTCAGGCGGACGCCCCCGAGGAGGTGCTGCCGGCGGTGTCCTGCCCGGTGACGGTCGTCGGGGCCGAGAACGACGCCCTCAGCCCGCCCGGGTGGGTGCGGTACCTGGCCGGGCGGGCCGGCCGGGGGCGGGCCGTGATGGTGCGGGGGGCGCACGCGTTCCCGCATCGCCGTCCGGACGTCACGGCCGCGGTGCTGGACGGCGCACGGCACCAGCCGTTCTGACACCCTTCCGATCCGCCCTCGGCATCCGCCTGCCGCGGACACGGCCGGCGCCGCGACCCGGCCGGCCGGCATCGCGCGGCCCCCGTCTCCCTCACCGGGCGCCGCACGTCCGGCGGCATCTTCACGGCCAGGCCGGGTACTTCCCGGCCATGGCCTTTCCTCCACACATGCCGCAGTCGTCACCCCGCGGGGGGACATGGCGGGACGCCGCCACCCGCTCGTGCGGAACCCCCTGTTCTTCCCCGCTCACCCGTACGCCCGCGCACCGGGGGGCGCGATGACGGTCGAGGCGGTGAAGGCGGCGCGGATGGTCGCGGAAGCGGCGGCGAGCGCCTCGCTCGAGGACGTACCGAGACGGGTGTGCGAGGCGGTGCGGGACGGGCTCGGCGTGGACGGCGCCACTCTCTCACTGCTCACCGACACCCCGTCCCGCCAGCTGCTCGCCGCGTCGGACGACGCCGCACTCCAGCTGGAGGAGCTCCAGTTCACGCTGCTGGAGGGCCCCTGCATCACCGCGGCGCACACCGGTGAGCCGGTCGCCGTGCACGACCTGCGCCACGAGCTGACCCCCTGGCCCCTGTTCGGGGCGCTGATGCGCGAGAAGCTGCCGCGCATCGGGTCGGTGTACGCGCTGCCCCTCTTCTTCGGCGACTACGTACTGGGCACCGTCGACCTGCTGGCCCTGAGGGCTCACGCGCTCGACGAGGAGGACCTGGTGCAGGCGTCGGACGTGGCCGACGCGGTGACGGCCGCGCTCATGACGACCCGGGAGATGATCGTCACCGGGTCGCAGGCCCCGGACTGGGAGCCGAGGGCGGTCGTCCGCGCCCACTGGTTCGACACCGCGCGTGCCGTCGCCACTCTGGTGACCCGGCGGGGACTGAGCCAGGAGGACGCGCTGGCCCTGATGCGTGCGGAGGCGTTCCGCAGCGGCCGGTCGCTGGCGGACATCACCGCGGACGTGCTGCGCGACCCGCCGGGCACGGCCTAGGTTCCGCCGGTCGGAGCGGGCCGCGGCGATCGGGGTACGCGTCCGGGCGACGGCTGCGGCCTGAACCGGACGCCACGTGCTCTCGTGGGTCCGGCCCGGCTCACCCGGTGGCGGCGTCGAGCGTCTCGCGGATGTCCAGCAGGCGGTCGACCCCGGTGATCTCGCAGAGCCGCCGGAGGTGGACCGACGGTGCGACGAGGCGCAGGTCGCCGGCCTGGTGCGTGACGATCAGCAGGTTCAGCAACGTCGAGTCGGCGAACGTCACGCCGGAGGCGTCCAGGACCACGGTCGGGTGGTTGCGGACCGCGCTCGCCAGCGCGTCCGCGAGCGGCTGGATCGAGTCCAGGTCGTAGGCGCCGCGCGCGGCGACGACCCAGGCCCCGCCCTTGGCGTACTGGTGCACCGAGGCCGCCTGCGCGGGATGCCCGGTCGTCTGCCGCCGCAACAGCGGCGTTCCGCCGGTGTTGCTCACGAGCGCCGTCTCGGCGGCCTCTTCCCACGGCACCTTCGGGCTCCTTCTGTGGTTCTCCCCTGCGGGAGGCGGTCGTCCGTTGCCGGAAAAGTATGTCATGTATCGGGGTTCAGGCAACCACGTGCGTCTAAGATGCAGGTCATGGTCGCAGTGCCCCGGTCCCACAGCGGATGGACGTTCATCACCAGTCACGCGCGCGTGCTCGCAGCCATCGCCGACAATCCCCACGCCCGCATCCGCGACATCGCCGCCCGCTGCCGCCTCACCGAACGGGCCGTCTCCCGGATCATCGCCGACCTCGAACACGACGGGTACCTCTCCCACACCCGCGACGGGCGCAGCAACACCTACCGCGTCGAACCGGGCAAGGTGCTGCGCCACCCCGCCGAAGCCGGTCTGCCCGTCGCCTCCCTGCTCTCCCTCCTCGTCCAGGACGAGACCGACCGCCACACCGGGCCGGCCGGCCCCTAAGGCCTGTCTGACGATTCCCGCTGTCGCCCGGAGGGCGGGCTCGCGGCGTCAGGTGCGTGCTGTCGGCGTGCCGGGCGTAGGGCGTCGTACGGGATGTACTCGGCTCTGCGCCCGGTGCGGCGAGAGTGCGTGCATGGCGTCGCGAGGCAGGAGGGAATGGTCAGACAGGCCCTGACGTCCGCGGCGCGAGGGACGGACCTGCGCGCCGGTCACCGGCCGGGAGGCCGGGAACGGGCCGCGTACCGGTCCAGTTCGATCGCCAGCGGGGTGGCGGTGAAGACCGACGAGTACGTGCCGATGGCCAGCCCGACGAGCAGGGCGAGGGCGAAGTCCGTGAGGGAGTCCCCGCCCAGGACGGCCAGGGCGGCGAGGATCAGCGCGGCGCCCATGCCGGTGTTGACGGTGCGCGGCAGGGTCTGGACGATCGCCCGGTCGGCCAGGCCGGGCAGGGGGGCTGCGCGCTCGCGTCGCCACAGCTCCCTGACGCGGTCGAACACGACGACCGAGTCGTTGACCGAGTAGCCGATCACGGTCAGCAGCGCGGCCAGGAAGACCCCGTCGAGGGGCTTGCCGAGCCAGGCGAAGACACCGACCAGGATGACGACGTCGTGGGCCAGGGCAGCGACCGCCGCGGTGCCGAACAACCAGCGGAAGCGGACGGTCAGGTAGAGCAGCTGCGCGGCGAGGGCCACGCCCAGCGCGACGAGGGCGTTGCGGCGCAGTTCCTCGCCGAGGCTGGGTCCGATCAGCTCGTCGCGGACCTTCTCCGTGTCGCCGCCGAGCGTGCCGACGGTACGGGTCACCGCCTCCGCCTGCGCATCGGTCAGCTCGCCGGTGCGCACGGACAGGGCGCTGTCTCCGGAGGACTGCACGACGGCACGGGGGAAGCCGGCGTCGGCGAGCGCGGCGCGCGCGTGCTCGGGGTCGACGGGACGGGTGGTGGTGTACTCGACCAGGCGTCCGCCGGTGAACTCCACGCCCAGGTCGACACCGCGGACGGCGATGCCGGAGGCGGCGACGGCCAGGACGGCGGCGGACAGCGCAAGCCAGCGGCGCGGGCGGCGCATCAGCTCCGGCCGGGAGCGTTCGAGGCGGCTCCTGACCCGCCCGGCGGTGGTCAGGCCGGTGACGTGAGGGCGGCGGCGCACCCACGGGCGGGACGCCGCGTGGTCGGCCAGGACCCGTGTGACGACCAGGGCGCTGACCATCGAGGCCAGGACGCCGATGCCCAGCGTGACGCCGAAGCCGCGCACGGGCCCGGAGGCGAGGAAGAACAGCAGTCCGGCGGCGATGAGGGTGGTGATGTTGGAGTCGGCGATGGCGCTGAACGCCTTGCGGAAACCGGCGGCGAGGGCGGAGCGGGGGCTGGCCCGGCGGTGTTGCGCGTGCTCCTCGCGGGCGCGCTCGAAGACGAGCACGTTGGCGTCGACGGCCATGCCGACGGCCAGCACGAACCCGGCCAGGCCCGGCAGCGTGAGGGTGGCTCCCAGCGCGGCCAGGGCGGCGTAGGAGATGAGGCCGTAGGCGGCCAGGGCCAGCACCGCGAGGGCGCCCATGAGCCGGTAGACGGCGACGATGAACAGGGCGGTCAGGCCGGTGCCGGCGACCGCGGCCCAGGTGCTGGCGGTGATGGCCTCGGCGCCCAGCGTGGGGCCGACGGTGCGCTGCTCGATCAGCTCCACGGGCACGGGCAGGGCGCCGCCGCTGATGAGCAGGGCCAGTTCGCGTGCCTCGTCGTCGCCGAAGGACCCGGTGATCTGTGTGGCGCCGCCGGTGATGCCCTCCCGGCACACCACCGACGGGTCGACCTGCGGCGAGGAGATGATCTTCTCGTCGAGGACGATGGCGACACGGCGTTCGGGATTCCCCGCGGGGTGGCAGGCGGCCGTGCCGGTCAGCCGACCCCATTTCCCGCGGCCCGAGGCGTCGAAGTCGACGGTCACGTGCCATCCGGCGCCGCTCTGCTGGTCGAACCGGGCATCGGCCCCTTTGACGTCCTGCCCGGTCAGCGCCGCGGGACCCAGGTTGAGCGGCCGGCCCGACTCGTCGGGCAGGACCCGCTCCCGGGGCTGCTCGGAGGAGGACCCGGAGCCCTCGGCCGCGCTGTCGGCGAGACCGGTCACGGGGTGGACGGTGAGCTGTGCGGTACGGCCCAGTACGCCGGCCGCCTTCCTCGGGTCCTGCAGACCGGGCAGCTCGACGATGATCCGGCGGTCGCCGGAGCGCTGCAGGGTGGGCTCGGCCACGCCGAGCGCGTCGACACGGCCGCGCAGCACCTCCAGGGTGCGGTCGGTGGCCTCGGGGCCGGCCTCGGCGGTGTCGGTCGAGCGGGTCTCCAGGACGATCTGGGTGCCGCCGCGCAGATCCAGACCGAGGCGGACCGGCACGGTGACGGTGATGTACAGGGACAGGGCGATGACGACGAGAGCGAGCAGGGCTCTCACCCGGGACGAACGGATCAAGACGGGGCCTCCGGCGGGCACACCGCGGCGGCGGCCGGCGCGGCCGCGGTGAAGGACAGGGTGGGTTCAGACGCCGGAGGACACCGGAGGTGACCGTCCCCGGTCGGGGGAGGCGTGAAGGGTGCGCGGGTGCCCCTGCGGTGCGCGCGTCGCCGTCGGCGGAGCCGTGAGGACGGCGGCGGCCGCCGCCCGGCCGGCGACGGCGACGGGGTGGCCGGGCGGCGGCGTGCGCTCACCGAGGGGTTCGAGCCGGTGGGCCGCGTGAACGGCGCATGCCGTCACACAGCCGTCGTGGGCGTACGGATCGGCTCCGGGCCCCGCGCCCGGCCCGCCGGGGGCCACCCCGTCACCGGCCACCCCGACGGTGCAGGACGCCGCACACCCGACGTGGGCGGACCCATCGGCTCCGGGCCCCGCGCCCGGCCCGCCGGTCGTCGGTTCGTGCGCCTTGCCGAGCTGTCCGGGTGCGGACGGTACCGGCTGCGCCCCCGCGGGATGCGCGGATCGGCCGGGTTGTGCGGCGCCCGGCACCACGGCGAGGAGGAGTGCCAGCAGTGCGGTGGCCCACAGGGGGACCGGGCTGGTGGTCGCGCGGGGTGTCCGGAGGCCCGGCCGGGGAGTTGGCGGCCGGGTCCCCGGACGGCCGGGGAGACTCACGGCTCGATCAGGCCCGCGCGGATGGCGTAGCGGGTCAGCTCCAGCCGGTCGCGCAGGCCGAGCTTGTGCAGCAGGTTGGCGCGGTGGCGCTGGACCGTCTTGATGCTGATGTAGAGCAGGTCGGCGATCGACTGCGACGAGTGGCCCTCGGCCACCAGCTTCAGGACCTCCTCCTCACGGGGGGTGAGGACCTGGTCGGGGGTCTCCTCGCCGTGCCGGGCCCGGTCGAGGTAGTTGCGGATCAGCGCGGTCACCGCGCCCGGGTACAGGAACGGCTCGTCCCGCATGGCCGCCCGGCACGCGGCGACCAGGTCCCGGTCGGCGACGGACTTCAGCACGTAGCCGCTGGCACCGGCCTTGAGGGCCTGGAAGAAGTACTGCTCGTTGTCGTGCATGGTGAGGATCAGGATGCGCAGCCCCGGCTTGAGACCCGCCAGTTCGCGGGCGGCCTGCAGGCCGGTCATGCGGGGCATGGCGATGTCCAGCACGGCCAGGTCGACGTCGTGGCTGCGGGCCTGCTCGATCGCGTCGGCGCCGTCCCCCGCCTCGGCGACCACCTGCAGTTCCGGTTCCTGGTCGAGGATGAGCCGGACGCCGCGGCGCACCAGGGCGTGGTCGTCGGCCAGAAGGATGCGGATGTTCTCGGTCATGGGCAGGACTGCTTCCTGGGCACGGGCACGGGCACGGTGAGCTCGACCTGGGTTCCGGCGCGCGGAGCGGGGGTGATGTCCAGGGCGGCCCCGATGAGCAGGGCGCGTTCGCGCATGCCGAGGATGCCGGCGCCCTCCCGCGGAGCCTTGATGCCGCAGCCGTCGTCGGTCACGGCCAGGACCACGCCCGCCTCCGAGTGGTGCAGCGCCACGACGGCCCCCCGGGCGTCCGCGTGGCGGGCGACGTTGGTGAGGGACTCCTGGGCCACGCGGTAGAGGACCAGTTCCGTCTCCGGCTCCAGCGGGGGAAGGTCGGTGGTGAAGCGGCGGGTGACCTGCAGCCCCGTGTGGGTGGCGAAGTCCTCGGTGAGCGAGGTGAGGGCGCTGACCAGGCCGAGGTCGTCGAGCACGCCGGGGCGCAGGCGGCGCACCAGCCGGCGGACCTCGTCCAGGCTCTCCCGGGTGATCTCCTGCACCTCCTGCAGGTCCTTGCGCAGCGGGCCGGGTGCCTCGTCCGCGGCCCGCTTGAGCCCCAGCAGGATCGCGGTCATGCTCTGCCCGACCTCGTCGTGCAGTTCCTGGGCGATGCGGCGGCGTTCGGCCTCCTGGGCGAGCAGGACCCGGCCGCTGCTGGCGGCCCGTTCCTGCTCGAGGCGCTCCAGCATGGCGTTGAAGGTGCGGATCAGCTCGGCGACCTCGCCGCCGCCGCGGGCGGACAGCCGCTGCCCGGGGCGCAGCAGGTCCACGGTGGTCATCAGGCGGGTCAGCCGGTCCAGCGGGGCCAGCCCCCAGCGCAGCAGCGCGGCGTTGGCGACCAGCATCACCGCCAGGCCGCCCAGCAGGATGATCGCCTCGGTCAGCAGCACCGGCACCGACACGGTCACGGGCGCCCACAACAGCAGTCCCGTGGCGGTGCCCAGGACGACGGCGTTCAGGGCGAAGATCCGCCAGAACAGCGACACCGGTCGTCAGTCTCCTTCCGCGCTGCGGCCCGCTTCGGCTGTCGGGCGTCGTACGGCCCGGACCGGCTGCCGTGCCCGGCCGTCGGCCGGGCGCTCCGGGCCAGCCTGCCCGCCCCGGCCCGTGCGGGTATATGGGGCCCGGCCCCCATTTCCCGGAGCGCGGCGTACCCAGGGCCCGGGTCTGCATCCCGCGCACTGCCGCAAATGGGTCCCGCGCCCGATGGGTATGCACCGCGTCCCGGCCCAAGGTGGAGAGCAGGACCGAGCAGCCCGGCGCGGTGGCCGCACCGGGCACCGCCCGCCAGCGGACTCCGCGGCGGCACCGCCCGGTGCCCGGCCGCCCGTCCGGGCGCACCACCGCCCGGCCAACGGAAAGGGATCAGCCCAGTGACCGTCGACGCACCTCGTACCGACCCCCGTCCCGAGCGCATGACCACCCCCGAGGTGCGCCGGCGCCTGGAACACGCCCGCAGCACCCGGCTGACACAGCTGCACGCGCTCGAGGAGACCGGGCAGAGCGTGGACGACCATCTGGCGTCGATGCAGCGGGACGCCATCCGACGGGTCCTCGAAGAGATCGACGACGCGTTCGCCCGGGTCGACGACGGCAGCTACGGCACCTGCCTCGGCTGCGCCGAACCCGTTCCCGGGGAACGGCTGGAGATCCTCCCGTACACGCCCTACTGCGTTGCCTGCCAGCGCCGCGCCGCCGCCTGACGGGGCGGCCGGTCCCCGCCGTTCCTTCCCAGCGCTCTGCCCGAGGGGTCCAGTGGTGAACCACCGGCTCATCGCCGACCGTACGACGCATCTGACGCCCGAGGAGCTCACAGCCCTGCGGGAGAACCTGTTGGAGCAGCGCCTGTTCCGCCGGGAGCAGTTGCAGCAGCTCGCCGTCGCAGCCCCGTCCCGCACGGACGAGCCGCGACACGACGACGTCCCCTCCCGGGTCGAGGTGCACGTCAAGCTCGTCGCGTGCGCCCGCATGGTCCTCGCCGACGTGGAGGCTGCGCTGCGGCGCATGGACGAGGGCCGCTACGGGGTCTGCGGGCTGTGCCGGGGCCCCGTCGCGGCCGAGCGGCTGGCGATCGTGCCGCAGGCCCGCTACTGCGGGCGCTGCCGGCAGGTGAGGGAGGCCGGCCGGTGACCGCCGTCCGTAGGCGCCGCCTGCTGCCCGCGGGCACGGGTGTGCGCGTCCGGGCCGGCACCGGCGGCAGGATCACGGACCCGCTTCTGACGGCCGAGCAGATCCGCAGCCGCGGCATCGGCGGCGCCCTCCTGGCCACCCTGGCCCTGCACGCGACCGGCGCCCTCCCCGCGGGGTGCCCGCACCGCGTCCTCGATCGCCGCAACCTCGCCGGCTCGGACACGGCCTGGTCCCGCACCGCCCCCGCTGGACGATCTCGCCCTGGTCCCGGCCGGGCCCCGCTGAAGCGACGGTGCCGGCCGACGACCGGCCGGTCCCGTCCTGGCACCGCGGGTTCCGCACGACCGTTGCTGCCGCCACCGCGCTGGACCGTTGCCGCCGGATCCGTACCGGACCGGTCTACCCGCCGGCGGTGCCGGTGCTCCGCCAGAAGGCGAGCAGAGCTGTCGCCAGGGCCTCGGGAGCCTCCTCGGCCATGTGGTGGCCGGAGTCGACGGTACCGCCCTCGACGCGGTCGCCCGCCCAGTCCCGCCAGACCGCCGGCACGTCGCCGTACAGGTCGGCCATGTCGTCACCCGTGGCCCACAGCACCTGCAGGGGGCAGCCGATGCGCCGGCCGGCCCGCCGGTCGGCGTCGTCGTGCTCCCGGTCGATGCCCAGCCCGGCGCGGTAGTCCTCGCACATGGCGTGCACGGTCGCGGGGTCGTGGATCGCGCGCCGGAAGTCCTCGTAGGCCTCGGCGCCCATCTGCTCGGCGGTGGCCGCGTACCAGGCGTCGGGGTCGGCGTTGATGACGCGCTCGGCGGGTTTCTCGGTCTGCCCGAGGAAGAACCAGTGCCACCAGGCGGCGGCGAACGTGGCGTCGCAGCGCCGGAGCGCCTCGCCGATGGGGACGGCGTCCAGCACGCTGACGGCCGAGACGGCCCGCGGGTGGTCCAGGGCGAGACGGGTGGCCACGTACGCACCCCGGTCGTGCCCGGCGACGGCGAACCGCTCATGCCCCAGCCCCCGCATGACCGCGACGCAGTCGGCGGCCATGGCGCGCTTGGAGTAGGGGCGGTGGTGCGCGTCCGTGGCGGGCTTGTCGGAGCGCCCGTACCCCCGCAGGTCGGGGCAGACGACGGTGTGCCCGGCCGCGGCCAGCAGGGGAGCGACACGGTGCCAGGTGGCGTGGGTGCGCGGATGCCCGTGCAGGAGCAGGACGGCCGGGCCGCTGCCGCCGTGACGCACCCGCAGGTGGGCTCCGGCCCCTTCACGTCGCGTCAGCTCGAATCCGTCGAACACATGGCCTCCCCGGTGCCGGCGACCCGGTTCAGGTGCCCCTGGGCGACCGGTCCATGCGGGTGCCGCTCCCGGGCCGGTCCGGCGGCGGCCGGCGTCGACAGGCCGGGACGCACGAGCCACCGGGTGCCGCGAGGCCGCTCCCTCCGTGGCCACCAAGGGAGTGGTCACCGCCAACGCCCCCTCCCCCGATCCGAGTTCTCGGCTACGATCGCGTCGGCCGTCGTCGCGATCGGAGAGGGACCCGCATGTGGCGCAGACTGGTCGGCACCGTGGCCGGTCTGCTGGTGCTGTTCGTCGGCAGCCTCGCGTTCAACGCGGCGTCGGGGCAGAGCCGTTGGCCCGGACCGCTCGACTTCGTGCGCACGCACCCCTGGGTCGTGCTCCTGCTGCTGGTCCCCCTCGCCTGGGCCGGACTGCGCCAGGAGTCGCGCGAGGAGCCCCCGCCGCGTCCGGCCGCACCCATGACGTACCGGCTGCCGCCCCGCAACGTCCACTTCACCGGACGGGACGACGCCCTGCGGGAACTGCGGCGGCGCCTCACCTCGGCGGGCGACACGGCGACGCAGGTCGTGCACGGCCTGGGCGGGGTCGGCAAGACGCAACTGGCCGTCGAGTACGCGTACCGCCACTTGTCGAAGTACCGGTTCGTCGCCTTCGTCGACGCGGAGGACCCCGACCTCATCGCCACCCAGTTCGCCTCTCTCGCACGGGAGTTGGGACTACGGGAGGTGGGCTCGGAGCAGGCCGTGTCCGGGGTGTACTCCTCGTTGCGGGACCGCCGGCCCTGGCTGATCGTCTTCGACAACGCGGAGAACCCCGGCACGCTGCTGCACGCGCTGCCCTCGGGCGACCTGGGGCGCAACGGCCACGTCGTCGTCACCACCAGGGTGAGCGGCTGGTCGGCGGCGGGCGGCGTGCTGGACCTGCCGGTGTTCGGCAGACAGGAGTCGGTGGACCTCCTCGTCCGGAGGGTGCCCGGCACGAGCGCCGGGACCGCGGACCTCATCGCCGGCCAACTCGGCGACCTGCCGCTCGCGCTGGAGCAGGCCGCGGGTTACATGGGTTACCACCACACACCACCGGAGCAGTACCTGGCCCTGCTGCGCACCCGGCTCGACGACATGATCGCCCGGGGCGAGCCGGCCTACCGGCCGTCGGTGGTCGTCGCGACGCTGTGGCAGCTCGGCGTGGACCGGCTCCGGCGGGAACAGCCCCACGCCGTGCGGCTCCTGGAGCTGTGCGCCCTGCTGGCCCCGGAACCCATCGCGCTGGACCTGTTCACGGGAGCGCCCGAGCCGCTGGTGCCGTCGGCCGCGGATCCGCCGGCCTGGGACGCGACCGTGGGCGCCCTGGCCGGGCTCGGTCTGGCCCGGCGCGAGGACTCCTCCCTGCTGCTGCACCGGCTGGTCCAGGCGGCCGTCCGCGCCTCGATGACCGAGGAGCGCCGGGCGGCCTCGCGGGCGGGCCTGTGCCGTGCCCTGCTGGCGGCCGTACCGCACGACGTCCACGGCGATCCCGGGGCCGGGCCGCGCTGGCACCGGCTGCTCCCCCACGTGCTGGCCGTGACCCGAGGCGACGCACCCGCCGGCGCCACCGCGGAGACGGCGGAGCTGCTGCGGCTGGCCGCGGAGTTCCTCCTCTCGATCGGTGACCGCACGGTGGCACTGCCCCTGTGCGAGCGCGCCCTCGCGCTCGACGAGGCACTGGAGGGTCGGGACGCGGAGATCGGGTTCGACCTGATCACGCTGGCACAGATCCACCGCGACCTGGGCGCGCCGCAGACGGCACGGCCCCTCGCCGAGCGGGCGCTGCGGCTGCACGAGGCCGCTCTGCCTGCCGGGGATCCCGCCGTCGCGACGGACCTCGCGACGCTGGCACGGACACTGTGCATGCTCGGCGAGCACCGGGCGGCACTGCCGCTGGCCGAGCGGGCGCTCCACATCGACGAGGCGGCACACGGGCCGGACGATCCGTACGTCAGCTTCGACCTGATCGCCCTGGCGACGGTCCACTTCGAGATCGGCGACCCGGCGGCCGCCCTGCCGCTCATCGAGCGGGCCCTGCGGATCCGCGAGGTCCGCTATCCGCCCGACCACCTCTACATCGGCTACGCCCTGCTGTTCAAGGCGCGGGTGCTGGGGGCGCTGGGCGAACCGTCCTCGGCGGAGTGCGCCCGCCGGGGTGAGCGGATCCTGCGTTCCCGGCTCGGCGGCGACCACCCCAAGACCGAGGAGGCCCGGGTCCTGGCGGACCGGCTGACGGCGTAGGCGGCGGGCCCGTGCGCGGCCGGCCCCGGAGCGGCCGCGGCGTGCCGAGCGGGTGAGCGCCGGGGTCGGGACCGTGGGTCGGGAACGGCACAACAGGTCGGACGGCCAGGATTACGGGGCATCCGGGCAGGGAGCAGCCGCGCGACAAGGAGCGTCCACACCATGGGAACCGCTGTGCACGTCCCGCAGACCCGGGACATGATCGGGGAGGAACTCTCCGGAGACGAAGCGTTCGCCGCGTTGCGCCACTACGGGGGCTGGCGGTTCCTGATGGACTCCTTCGCGCGGTTCCGGTACGCGGACGGCTTCACCAACGCACGGGCGCTGGCCTTCCAGGTGGTGGTCGGTCTGGTGCCGTGCACCGTGGCGCTCGTCGGGCTGGCCACGTCGGTGCACACCGAGGCCGTGGGCCGGGTCATCGAGCTGACGCTGGGCCGGATCGTGCCGGGGGCGAGCGCGAAGATCGTGGAGGACGCCTTCGAAGGAACGCGGCGCACCGCACACGGCGACGTCTGGAGCACGGTGGCCCTGTGGCTCGGCCTCGGCTTCGCGCTGCTGAACCTGTCGTCGGCCATGGGACAGATCGAGCGCGGCGCCAACCGCATCTACGGGATCGAGCGGGACCGTCCTCTTCCGCGCAAGTACGCCCGGTCGTTCGTGCTCGCCCTGGCCGCCGGCCTGCCGCTGGTCCTGGGGTTCGTCGTCCTGGTCGCGGGCCGGGCCGTGGGAGACGCCGTGGCCGAGACCGCCGGCTGGGAGGGCGGCGTGGGGCGGTGGTGGGGCGTGCTCGAGATCCCGGTGGGGCTCGTCCTGGCCTGGGTGGCCTCCGCCGTGATCTTCCGCTGGTCCCCGCGGCGGGTCCAGCCCGGCTACACCTGGCTGGCCTTCGGCTCGGCGGTGCACCTGCTGCTGTGGGTGGCGGCCACCTGGCTGCTCGCGCTGTACGTCGAGGAGAGCGGTGCGTTCGGCGCCGTGTACGGGCCGCTGACCGCTTTCATCGCGCTGCTGCTGTGGGCGAACCTGACGGCGGTGGCGCTGTTCCTCGGCATCGCGTTCGCCGCCCAGCTGGAAGCGGCCCGGGCCGGGATCGACTCGGCTGTCGAGCCGGATCCCGGCCCGGGCGCGTGAGGCCGGGCGGATCGGGGGCGGCTCCGGGGCCGGCAGCCGCCCGCCGCGTCTTCAGCTGCTCGCCGCGGCGGTCACCGTGGCGGGGTCCACTCCGGTCAGTTCGACGACGCGGTGCGGGGGCACGCCGGCGGCCAGGGCACGGCCGATGAGGCCGTCGCGGCCGTCGGCGCAGTCGCGGTAGGCGAGCAGTTCCTCTTCGAGACGGGCGAGGGACTGCGGGGTCATGGCGTGGCGCAGCCGGCTGAGTTCCTCGTCGCCGAGCGGGACCGGCACGCTCTCGGCGTCCGCCGGGATGGCGCCGGTCTCCTCCGGCGGCAGCAGCCGCAGGTACGGGGAGGTGGGCGTGGCGTCGTGGGCGTCCAGCCAGGCGCGTACCGCGGGCGTCTCCATGCAGGCGAGCTCGCCGACGGCGGCCGGGGGCACGCCGAGCGGCGCGGACGGGTCGTCCAGCAGGAACAGGTAGGCGTCGTCGGTCAAGACCGGCTCCTTGTCACAGTGGGGGGCTGATGGACCTCCCTTTACCCCGCCGCGTCCGGATTAGCGCCGTCGGACGGCGCAGATGAGCCCGTACGGCACAGGGGCGGGCGAGCGTCGCCCGTGGGGGCCGGGCGGGTGCCGCGCCGGCCGGAACGGACGGGCCCCACCCGGCCGGGACCGGGTGGGGCTCCGCGAGCGCCTACGAGCCGACCGTCAGGGTGAAGCGGCGGGGGTTGGGGTCGTGGGCGGCGCCCGAGACGTCGGGGCGTCCGTCCGGGCGCACGTCGTCGTAGGGGAAGGCGTAGCCGATGGGCGTGTGGGCGTGGACCAGTCGCGCCCAGTGGTTGGTGGACGGGTCGCGGTAGTAGTCGGACGGGGCGGGGCCGTTGGGCTGGTCGGGGTGCGTGAGGAGGGTGGAGCGGTTGAAGCCGGCGGCGAGGCGGGCCAGGAGGGCCTTGCGGTCGTCGGAGTCGGCGGGGTTGTTGGTGAACGGGCCGTGGTTGCACGTGAACACGTCCTTCGACGTCGGCCTGGTGAAGGAGTGGCCCCCCGTGAAGGTCAGCACGTCGCCGGAGACCCGTCCGGTGCGGACGCCGCGCCCTCCTTGCAGGTCGATGCGCAGGTCGGTGGTGCGGTACTTCTGCCAGACGCGGTCGATGTAGCCGGTGAAGGCGTCGCGGAAGGGCATCTGGTCGGGCCGGTCGAAGTACGGGGCCATGTGGTTCTGCGGGGAGATCACCCGCAGGACGGAGCCGCCCGAGCGGACGACCAGCTTGTCCCAGGGCTGTCCGTCGCGGGCCGCCTGGGCGACCAGGCCGTCGGCTATGCGCTGGACGGCGCCGGCCGGGAGGGGCGCGACGGTGTGTGTGGCGTCGCCCGTCAGCGTCAGGCCGATGGGCAGGGCGGTCACGAGGTCGACGTAGCTGATGTTGGCGTACAGCTGCGAGGAGTTGAAGGTGAACTCGGCGAAGGACCAGACGCGGTGGAAGTTGGGGTCGGCCGGTGTGGCGAAGGACGGTTCGACCAGGGCGGGTCCGGGGTTGAGGAAGAAGTCCAGCTTGCTGTCGCGCACGAAGTAGACGCGGGCACCGTACATCCGAGGCAGCGTCAGGACGACCGGGCCGGCGCCGGCCGGGCGCAGCGGGATGGCGCAGTCGACGGGCAGCGGCGTCAGGGGGCGGGACGGGGACTCCGGCCGGTACACGCCCCCGCCGGGGCGCAGCAGCAGCCAGCGGCCGGTGCCCTGTTCGAAGCCGGTGACGTAGGCGTGGACGGTGCCGGGCAGTGAACGGTTCTCCAGGGCGAGTTCACAGGTCACGGGCGCGGCCGCGGCGGTGGGGGAACCGACCGCGGCCGTGGCCGCGACGGCGGCCGTGCCGGCGAGGAACGCTCGGCGGGTGAAGCGGGGAGACTCGAGTCCGGGCATGGCGCACTCCTGCGGGTGTGGGGAGAGGAGCAGGTGGCGCCACACTTTCCTGGCGTGTTCCGTACCGGTCAAGACATGGCGTTGAGAGCGCTCTCAGATTGTCGAAGTCTTCACAAGTCGAAGCGCCGGTTCAGGCCGGAAACCGACGGTTCGTCAATCGTGCAGGGCTTGGTGGAAACCGGTGTTGACCGCGGTGAGGCCGCCGTCGACGACCAGGGCCGTCCCGGTGATCCAGGACGCGTCGCGGGAGGCCAGGAAGGTCACGGCGGCGGCGATGTCCTCCGGCTCCCCGACCCGGCCCAGCGGATACAGCCCCCGCACGGCCTCGAGGTCCGCGTCCCGGCCCTCCCACGCGCTGGTGCGCACGGTGCCCGGAACGACGAGGTTGACGCGGACGCCGCGCGCGGCCGCGTGTCCGGCCAGCGTGCGGGTCAGGGAGGCCAGACCGGCCTTGGCGGCGCTGTAGGCGTGGTTGCCGAAGTCCTGCAGGCCGTTGACCGAGCCGACGGAGACGATCGCGCCGCGCCCGGATTCCACCAGGTGCGGCAGGGCTGTGCGGCAGCAGCGGTAGGCGCCGGTCAGCGTGACGTCCAGGTCCCGCGCCCAGGACTCGTCCGGCTGTTCCTCGAACCGGGGCAGGTCGGGCGAGCAGTGGGCGGCGCAGTTGACCAGGACGTCGAGCGAGCCGAAGGCGCGCACGGCGCGGGCGACGGCCGCGTCCACCGCCTCCTGGTCGGCCACGTCGCAGGCGCACGCGGCGGCCGTGAACCCCTGCTCGGACAGTTCCCGCGCCGTCCGCTCCGCAGCGTCCGGGTCCCGGTCGGCGACCAGGACCCGTGCTCCCTCCCGTGCGAACCGGCGGGCGGTGGCGGCGCCGATGCCGCGTCCCCCGCCGGTGATGAGAACTCCGTACCCCTCGAAGCGCGTGGTGTCCGTCATGGGCCGACCGTACTGCCTGCCGTGACCACGGCGCCGCGCCGTTCCGGGGGCGCGGGCGACGCGGGCGCCACCGCGGACGGCAGCCTGATCAGTCGTGCCGGGCGGGTCCCAGGGTGTGCAGCAGCCGGGCGGCGGCGTCCCGCAGCCGGGGCGAGGAGGCGGTGGTCGGGCCGGTCAGCCGGGCACGGGTGGCGTCGGGAGTCGGGTGGTGACCCAGCCGGAGCGCGGTTTCCGCTCGAACTCGTCGAGGGTGACCAGGCCCCAGCAGCCGATCAGCCCGTCCGCGTAGACGCACAGGTCGGTGAGGTAGTGGTCGCCGCTGCGGATGAAGGCGTGCCGCCAGGTTCCCGGGACGCGTATGCCGTCCGCGGTGCGGTAGGTGACCCGTTCGCCGATCATCCGGGTCATTGTGGCAAGGGGGCGCCGCGCCGCGACGCAATTGAGGCCCGGCCACCCTCTGGCTTGCGGGAACGGCGGCAGCCGGTCCCGCGCCGCGGCTCAGCGCGGGACCGGCTGCCGAGGGGACGGCGGGTCAGGAGGACTGGGCGCTCTGGTACAGGTTCTGCGCGTCCGCGCCGAAGTACGGGCCGTACATGGCGTTGGGCAGGAAGTTGTACTTGAAGCTGTTCACCGACGACTGCAGCCCTGTTCCGGTCGCCTCGTCGAACTGCGTGAACCAGGGACCGCCGCTGGAGCCGCCGGTCATGTTGCAGGTCAGTCCGTGGTCGCCGGAGAGCAGGAAGTCGCGGAACGTGGTGCCGCTGCAGTAGATGAACTTCTCGCCGTCGTAGGGCGCCGCGGCCGGGAAGCCGAAGGCGTACATCGCTTTGCTGTAGCCGGTGTTGAAGGCCACGCCCTGGCCGCCGACCGCGTCGGTGAGCCTCGTGCCGTCCAGCGGGGAGACCACGGCGGCGCCGATGTCGTAGTTGATGTCCTCACTGGCCGTCCACTGGGGCGTGGACAGGAGCCTGGCCGCGGTCCAGGTGCCGTGGGGGCGCTGGCCGTCGCGGTAACCGGGCACGAACACCCAGTTGGTGTGCCAGGCGCCCTGCATCTTCACGCAGTGCCCGGCCGTCAGCACCGTGGACTTGTTGGCACTGGTGACCGCGTTGCCGGAGCAGGAGGCGGTGCGTCCCTGGTAGGTGAAGAACACCCGGCCCGCGGTCCTGGTCACCGCTCCCCCGCCGGACCAGGGCCCGCCGCTGTGCGGGAAGGCCAGGGGGCCGACGGCCGAGGCGGGTGCGCTGGGCGGCACGACGGCCGCCCTGCCCTTGCGCGGGGCCGCGCTGCGCACGTCGGCGGGGTCGATGGTCAGGACGTCGAGCGGGGTGGCCTCGCGCATCCGTTGGGCGGTCCAGAAGGACAGGGCCCGTTCCTGCGCCGAGGGGCTCAGGACACCGGGGTCCGGTGCGGCGCCGGCGGGCGCGGCGGTGACGCCCGTCGCCAGCAGGGCGGCGACGGCGGCGAGTGCGCCGAGGAGGGTGCGGCGGGCGGGGGTGCCGCCACCGGAGGAGCGAGGGCTGCGGGGTCTGCCTATCACGCGGTCTCCTTCTGCTGTGGGGGCCGGGCGCCGGGGTGCCGGTCCGCCCGGTCAGGCAGGGGTGTCACTGCGGACAGTCAGAGGGCAGCGTGCCACCGGAACACCAGAATGGACAGGTGCATGTCATAACGATGGCCGAAATACCGCGTGGCACGGTGCGCGCGGGCACAGGGAAGGACCCGGCCTCCGTGCGGAGACCGGGTCCTGCCGGAACCGTGGGTGTCAGTAGGCGGAGCCGGAACCGCCCATGCCGCCGGTACCGCCCGTGCCGCCCAGCGGGTCGGTGCCGCCCACCGGGCCCGTGGGGCCGGTGGGGCCGGTGCCGCCGGTGGGACCGGTGCCGCCGCCCGGCTGGATCCGGCCGCGCCACGCGCCGGACTCGGCGCCGCGCTCCTCGATGTACTCCTTGAACCGCTTCATGTCGCCCTTGACCCGGCGGTCGATCGTGCCCATCATGTCCGCGACCTTGTCCATCGCCCCGCTGGGCTCGACCTCCATCACCAGCTCCACCCGGGTGTGGGTGTCGTCCACACGCTCGAAGCGCACGGAGCCCCTCTGGTTGGTGTCGCCGCTGGTCGTCCGCCAGGTGACGCGCTCGTCGGGCAGCTGGTCGACGATCTCCGTGTCGAACTCGCGGCGCACTCCGCCGATCTTCGTCGTCCAGTGGTTGTGGCGGTCGTCCACCTGCCTGACCTCTTCGACGCCCTCCATGAAGTTCGGGAACTCCTCGAACTGCGTCCACTGGTTGTAGGCGGTGTGCACGGGGACGCCGACTTCCACGGTTTCCTTGACGGTGCTCATCCGTATGCCTCCGTATTCACTGATCGACTGCAGGAGGCCCATCGGCCCACTGAGGTCCGGGCCCGTGATCGACGGGTACCCCTGATACGGCGTTTGCCACCTCCCCGCGGGCGGGGATCGCGCCGCACCCCTGACCGACCTCGTCGAACGCGGATACGATCCCGGCGTGCGCCTTCCCCGTTCCGCCGCCGGCTGGACCATGGCCGTGTTCGGCGTCCTCGCCGCCGCCCTCGGAGCCGTCGGCCTGGTCTCGCCCGCCGCCCAGTTGGCCCTGCTGGGGCTCGACTCCCCCCGCGGCCGCGCGGCCGGGGACCTCACCCCCGCGTTCATGACGGCGTCGTCGATGGCGGCGCTGAACATGGGCGTGTACTACGTCCTGGCGGCGCTGGCCGACTGGCGGGCCTTCTTCCGGTGGACAGTGCCCTTCCGGCTCCTCACCTGCACGGTCTTCACGGTCGCCGCCCTCACCGGCCGGGCTCCCGGCGTGTTCGTCGGCGTCGGGCTGTGGGAGGGGGCCGGCGCCCTCGCCACGGCGGCCGCACTGCGGTACGACCGCCGCCGGGGCGGGGCGACGGTGCCCGCCGTGCGGCCGGCGGGCTGAGCCGGCCCCGGCCGCACCGGACAGGGACAGCCGCCCGGTCCGCTCAGGCGGCGGGGGCGCCGGTGCCCGGCGTCTTCGCGCGGAAGCCGTGGCCGCACTGCGGACAGTGCGACTGTCGCCGCCCAGGCCCAGCACGCCGTACTGCCCGAGGGCGCCGAGAAGGCGGAGGCGAGGTCCGCTTCCCGTCGGCGTTCTCGGTCGTCAGCAGGACCACGGGGGTGCCGACGCAGAGGATGCCCGGCCTGAACGCGAGGTGGCTGTCGTTCGTCATGGCGGGGGACGCTCCGACCGGGACGTTTCGCCGAAGCCGGGCCGGGCGAGAATCGACGCCTGGCGGGGTCACGCGGGTGCGTGCACGCGAGGCCGCCCGCGCCGGGTGGGCCCGGCCCGGGGCGGTTCGCCGGTCACGACCCGGGATCGGGCGCGTGGGTCAGAAGCGGTGCTGCTGCTGCGGCTGCCCGTACGCCTGGCCGCCGGGGCCCGACGCGTCCTGGGACCGGAGCTGCTCGGCCTGCTCCTTGGTCAGCTTCTGTTCCGCGCCGCAGAAGGTGCACTGCGTCTGGTACTTCGTCGAGATCGGGAACAGCGGGACGAAGAACAGGGTGAACTTCGTGACGCGCTTCCTGAGCGTGTGCGCGGCGGGGTTGCCGCACTGGCCGCACACCAGCGTCAGTATCGCCAGCTGGTACAGATAGCCCTTGGTGCCGAAGATGATCACGTGTGGTCCTTCCCGGGTCGGATCTTCCTCCAGTGTCCTGTATCCCGGGTTCCCGGTGCGCACCCCTCGATCGTGTGGAGAGCCCGGCGGCGTGTGGTCCACTCGGGTGACGGCGGGCCGAGCGGGGCCCGGAGCGCCGGTACCGTGCCGCGGTGACCTCGATCTCACCCGAAACGCAGTCCGTATCCACCGACGACCTGGGCTCCCTCGTCCTGCAGTCCTGGCCGGGCCCGACCCCCGGCGGGAACGTCCCCTACCTTCTGGCCTGCTCCCTCGGAGACGGCCCGGGTGGTCCGCAGGCCACGTCGAAGGCCGTCGAGCAGCTGCTGACGGGCGCCGGGCTGCCCCCGGGAGAGGGTCTCGTGCACGCCACCCAGCGCCCCGGCCTGCCGGTGAGCCTGCTCGTCGTGCCCGGGTCGGCCGTGCTGACCGTCCAGAACCTCAGGGCGCAGTTCGTCCCGCCGGAGAACTGGCTGCAGGCCGTGGCCGAACTCGGCTTCGCCTACCTCATCTTCGCCACCCGGCCCTGGCCGGCCGGCACCGAGCCCGGTGACGTGAGGACCCTCGCCGCGTTCACCTCGGACGAGGAGACCATGACCTCGTCGTCGCACGTCGTCCTGCCCGCCCGCAGCCTGCGCGCCTGAGTGACGGCCCCCGGCCCGGTCGCGCGAAAGGGCCGTGACCGGGGCGCCCGCATGCCGGTCGCGCGGCAGCGGCCGGTCCTCGGTACACCCGCACAAGCCCGGCCGCACGGAAGTGACCGGCGCCCGGCACACCGCGGCCCGGGCCGCGCGCAGGCGTTCCGGGCCGCGGTGTGCTCCGGCTCAGGCGGACAGGGCCGCCAAGACCACGGCCTTGGCCTCGTCCTGGACCTGTGCGAGGTGGTCGGGGCCGAGGAACGACTCGGCGTAGACCTTGTAGACGTCCTCGGTGCCCGAGGGGCGGGCCGCGAACCAGGCGTTGTCCGTGGTCACCTTGATGCCGCCGATCGCCGCGCCGTTCCCGGGAGCCTCGGTGAGAACGGCCGTGACGGGGTCGCCGGCCAGCGTGTCGGCGGTGACCTGCGCCGGGGACAGCTTCGCGAGGAGTGCCTTCTCCTCCCGGGTCGCGGGCGCGTCGATGCGCGCGTAGGCCGGCTCGCCGAAGCGGGCGGTCAGCGCCGCGTAGTGCTCCGACGGGGTCTTGCCCGTGACGGCGGTGATCTCCGCGGCGAGCAGCGCCAGGAGGATGCCGTCCTTGTCGGTGGTCCACACGGAACCGTCCCGCCGCAGGAACGACGCACCGGCGGACTCCTCGCCGCCGAAGCCGATGGTGCCGCCGACCAGCCCGTCGACGAACCACTTGAACCCGACGGGCACCTCGACCAGTTCGCGGCCCAGGTCGGCGGCGACGCGGTCGATCATCGCGGAGGACACCAGGGTCTTGCCGACGCCGGTGGCGGCCGGCCAGCGGTCGCGGTGGGCGTAGAGGTAGGAGATCGCGACGGCCAGGTAGTGGTTGGGGTTCATCAGACCCGCGTCCGGGGTGACGATGCCGTGCCGGTCGGCGTCGGCGTCGTTGCCGGTGGCCACCTGGAAGCGGTCGCGCTGCTCGATGAGCGAGGCCATCGCGTACGGCGACGAGCAGTCCATGCGGATCTTGCCGTCCCAGTCCAGGGTCATGAAACGCCAGGTGGGGTCGGTGTGCGGGTTGACCACGGTCAGGTCGAGACCGTGCTGCTCGGCGACGCGGCCCCAGTAGGCGACCGACGCCCCGCCCAGCGGGTCGGCGCCGATGCGCACCCCGGCCGTGCGGATCGCGTCCAGGTCCAGCACACCGGGCAGATCCGCGACGTACGCGCCCAGGAAGTCGTAGCGCCCGGTGCCCGGGGCGGCGAGGGCCCGGGCGTAGGGGATGCGGCGCACGTCCTTCAGGCCGCCGCGGATGATCTCGTTGGCCCGGTCCTGGATCCAGGAGGTGGCGTCGGAGGCGGCGGGGCCGCCGCTGGGCGGGTTGTACTTGAACCCGCCGTCGCCGGGCGGGTTGTGGGAGGGCGTGACGACGACGCCGTCCGCGAGGCCGGTGGTGCGGCCGCGGTTGTGGGTGAGGATGGCGAGCGAGACCGCCGGGGTCGGCGTGTAGCCGTCCGCCTGGTCGATCAGCACGGTCACCTCGTTGGCGGCGAACACCTCCAGGGCCGTGACGCGCGCGGGCTCCGACAGGGCGTGGGTGTCGGCGCCCAGGAAGAGGGGGCCGTCGATGCCCTGCTCGGCGCGGTACTCGCAGATGGCCTGGCTCGTCGCGGCGATGTGGTCGTCGTTGAACGCGCTCGCCAGGGACGAGCCGCGGTGCCCGGAGGTTCCGAACGCGACGCGCTGCCCCGGGTCGTCGAGGTCCGGGTGGAGCGCGTAGTAGGCGGTGACCAGCCTGGCGACGTCGACGAGATCCTCGGGTCCGGCCGGACTGCCCGCTCGCTGGTGCTGCATGGCCCGCTCCTCCGCATGGGTTGTTCTTTCGCTTGCGTCACATCCTTCCCCGTCACGCCCGCACCGCGCGAGGGGGGACCCCGGCCACGACCGGATGCGCACGCGCGCACCGGTGTCCCGGCCCGTCAGCGCCTGCGGGCGCCTCCGGGCGCACGAGAGGGCGGCGCTACGGGTCCCCGGATCGACCGGTGACGCGCCGCGCCGCCTGTGTCCCTCGTGGCCGGCACGCCGTACGTGCCGGCCACGCTCAGATCCGCCCGCCGGTGAGCCGGGTGAGCGGCCCGTGCGCACCGCGCTCCGCGCGGCGGCCCACGGCGTAGGAGGCGGCGCTCAGCACGGTGAGGCCGGCTCCGACACCCGCGGCGACGAGCTTGCGGTGGGCGATGACCGTCCAGGCCGTCTTGGCCGTGGTGGCGACATGACCGGAGGCCGTCACGACCGCCTGGCGCCCGGCCTCGACGGACTTGGCCGCGGTCTGCGCCGCCGACTTCGTCGTCTCGGCCGTGCGCTCGGCGCCCGCCTTGGCCGCTGACGTGGCGTCACCGGCCTTGCCGGCCGCACGCTTCGCGGCCTGGGACGCCGGCGCGGTCGCCTTGTCCGTGGCGCTTCGGGCCTTGGACTCGGCCGTCCGCGTCGTGGTCGCCTTCTGATTCGTGCGCTTGTTCTCTTCAGTCATGTGACACCGCCTTGCCTCTGGCTCCGGACGCAAACCCGTTCGGTCGCGCGCCGGTCGGGGTACGGGTGCCTGAGCACCGCGAGACGGGGGTAGTCGGGCTACGGAGACACACAACGGAGCACCCGATCACGGGTCACCGAACACCGAACACCGAGGAAGGTGCGTCATGGCCGGAATGCTCAACCGCATCAAGGATTTCGCCCGCAGCCCACAGGGCCGGAGGGCCATGGAACAGGCACGCCGGGCCGCCGCCGACCCGCGCAAGCGCTCGCAGGCCCAGCGTCTGCTCGGCAAGCTGCGGGGCCGCGGGCACTGACGGGAGGGTCCTGTTCGTCCCGTTGACCAACTCTTCGCACCCGTAGGTGTGTTGCCGCCCGTCTTGGGCACCTGGGTGGCATCACTCATCCGAGAGGAGCTGGTTTCATGGCCGGGGCGGGCAACGGCAGGAGGCTCTGCGCCTTAGGGGTCGCCGGTGTGCTGGCGGGAACGGTGCTGGTCGGCTGCGGCGACGGCGGCGGCGCGAAGGACGAGGCGGGGGCCTCCGCGGCGAGGACGAGCGCCGGGGCCGAGGAGCAGGGCACGCAGGCGGTGCGCTCGGCCTACGACAGGACGGCCGAGGAGGACACCGCGAAGGTGAGGCTGCGGGTGCAGACCTCCGCCGAGGGCCGCTCGGAGACGGCGAACGGTCAGGGCGCCGTCGACCTGGAGGACGGCGACAGCGTCATGACCCTCAGCGTGCAGGGGCAGCGGATCGAGCAGCGGGTGATCGACCGCATCCTGTACCAGAAGGTGCCCGAGGGCCAGGCGCCCGGCGGCAAGCCCTGGATCAAGATCGACATCGGGAAGGTCGCCGCGCAGCAGGGCGCCGGTGACGGCTCGATGAGCGATCCGGCGCAGTCGGCGGCGTACGCCAAGGCGGTCACCGACAAGGACGTGACCAAGAAGGGCACCGAAACGATCGGCGGTGTGCGCACGACCCACTACCGCGTCTTCGTCGATGTCGCCCAACTGCCCAACGGCGACACCCTGCGCAAGCAGGTCGGCCCCACGCTGCCGATGGACGTGTGGCTCGACGACGAGGGCCGGATGCGGCGGCAGCAGATCGACATGACGGTCAAGGCGCCGGCGCAGTCGCAGGAGCGCTCGTCCTCGGAGGCCTCCTCCGCACCGCAGCGGTTCACGGTGCGCACGGTCATGGACTTCACCGATTTCGGCACCGAGGTCGAGGCGGACGCACCCCCGGCGGGGCAGGTCACCGACATGACCGGCAAGATCCTCGAGCAGGGCGGGAAGCAGAGCTGATCCAGGCCCCGCCGCCTGACGCAGCCGGCCACGGACCCTCCCGGTGAGGCCGTCCGCGGCCGTCGCGCGTGCGGGGCGGACGGAGGTGGGCCGTGACCGGTTCCGGCGACCGCCGCCGGCGGGTCATGGGGCAGGATGGGACCATGAGCGTAGTCAAGATCAATGTGCTGACCGTGCCCGCCGAGCAGCGGGAGACGCTGGAGAAGCGCTTCGCCTCCCGCGCGCACGCCGTCGAGAACTCCGACGGGTTCGAGTGGTTCGAGCTGCTCCGTCCCGTGGAGGGCACCGACACCTACCTCGTCTACACGCGGTGGCGGGACGAGGCGTCGTTCCAGGCGTGGATGGAGGGGCCCATGAAGTCGGCGCACCAGGGCGGAGGTGAGGGCGGCGAGCGGCCCAGGCCCGCCGCGAGCGGCTCGACCCTGTGGTCCTTCGAGGTCGTGCAGCAGGCGGGCCCGAAGGACGCCTGAGCCGACGGAGGTCTTCTGCCGACGTTCCCGTGCCCGGCGGCACGGGAACTCCTCCCCCGTCGAGGTCCCCCGCGCCGCCCGGCGGCGCGGGGGACCTCGGGCGTGACGGGCCCGGGATCAGCCGCGGCGGGACCGGCTGGGTGCCGCGGTGCGGCCGACGGCGGCCGCCAGCTTGCGCAGCCGCCGCCAGTCCAGCCGCGGCGGCGCCTCGGGCACCCCGGGCCGGTCGCGGGGCACCCGTACGCGCAGGGCACGGCGGGCGATGCGGCAGTGGACGGGTGAGGGCAGCGTGAGGCCCTCGCCGTCGAGGCCGACCTCCAGCTGCGGTTCGTCGGCCTCGACGAGGACGTGGTGGGCGGTCAGCACCGTCAGCCCCTCCGGGCGGGGGGAGAGCAGCAGTTCGGCCGCTTCGACGGCGCTGTCCACCCGGACGGCGAGTACGCCGAGCCGCCCGGAGTTGAGCCGTTCGCGGCGGCCGAATCCGAAGGGGTCGTCCATGCGGTAGGCGTTGTTGCTCACCAGGACGGCCTGCGGGTCCGCGATGGTCGTGCCGTCGGCCCGGGCGGTCAGGCGCGGGCCGCTCTGCCGGGTCAGCAGGTCGGGCAGCCGTTCCAGGGCGGCGCCCACCTTGTCCTCGCGGTAGCCGGGGCTCTGCACCACGGCCCCGTACACGCCGAAGGAGGCGTTGTTCACGAACGGACGGTCGGCGGCGAAGCCGAGGTCGACGCGGAGTTCCACGCCGTCGGTGAGGGCGTCCAGGCAGGTGGCGGGGTCGTCGCGGTCCAGGCCGAGGTCCATGGCGAAGTGGTTGCGGGTGCCGGCCGCGATCACGAGGAAGGGCAGGCCGTGTTCCGCCGCGACGGAGGCGACCAGGGCCTGGGTGCCGTCGCCGCCCGCGACGCCCAGGAGGTCGGCTCCGTCGGCCACGGCGGCGCGGGCGAGGGCGGTGACGTCCTGCTGCTGGTCGGGGTCGAGCAGGACCACCCGGGCGCCCAGGGCCTCGGCCTTCTCCTTGAGCTGGAACCTCTCCACCTTGCCGCCGCCGGAGCGGGGGTTGAGCAGCAGGAAGGGGCGCTCGGGCGGCGGTGTGCGGTACTCCTTGACGCGGACCGGCCGCAGTCCGGTGCTGCGCAGCGCGTACCGGCCGCTCCACACCGCTGCGGACCACAGCAGCAGGGACAGGAGCACCACCCAGAGCAGGTTCGCCGCGGCGAAGAGGGTGATGAGGGCGACCGGGGCGGCGAGGGAGAGGGCGGCGGCCGCCATGCGGACCACACCCCGCCGGGACAGGACCCACCAGAGCGCGGCGGCGGTCAGGGCCAGCCCGGCCGCGCCCGCCGCGAGCAGCAGCAGTCCGCCCAGCCCGCCCGCGACGAGGGGCAGCAGCACCGCGAGGGCGGCGGCGGCCAGGGCCGCTCTCGCGGCCCATCGCTGCCGGCGGTGGTGCTGCTCGCTCATCGCCGATCCCATCTCGTCCTCCGCTCGAAGGCCGGGCGCGGGCGGGCCGGCGGATCGCGCCCCGCCGCGACCATGGTGCCCGCCGGCGCGCCGGCTCGGCCACCGTCGTCGCTGACGGCTCCCCCGCCGGTCGGCCGGCCGGACGTGAAGATCCTCCGGGGCGGAGTCACCCGTAGCGTACGCGGCTCGCCCGGCACCGCCCGCGTACACCGGTGCACATCGGCCCCCATCGGCGCCCACGGCGGGGCGACCACCTCTTGACCAGTGAGTCTCGTTACGCAACTCTGCAGGTCACGGTCGTCGACGGCGAGGAGGCCGGCACGCGATGGAATGGACGGGCGCGCGGTACGCGGATCAGCCGACGGTGGAGGTGGCGACCTGGATCGACGCCCCGCCGGGCCGGGTGTGGCAGCTGGTGTCGGACGTGACGCTGATGCCGGAGATGAGCGGTGAGCTGCTGTCCGCCCGGTGGGCCGACGGGAGCACCGGTCCTGCCGTCGGAGCCCGGTTCGTCGGCCGGAGCCGGCACGAGGAGTTCGGCGAGTGGGAGACCACCTCCACCGTCGTCGCCTGCGACCCCGGGCGGCTGTTCGCCTGGGCGGTCGGGGACCCCGCCGAGCCCGGCGCGCTCTGGCGGTTCGGCCTCCGCGCGGGGGACGGCGGCACGGACCTGTCCCAGTGGATGCGGATGGGGCCCGGCCGCTCCGGGCTCTCCGTCGCCATCGACGCGATGCCCGGCAAGGAGCAGAAGATCGTGTTCGTGCGGCTGCGGGAGTTCGAGCGGGGCATGACCGCCACGCTGGAGCACGTCAAGCGGCGGGCGGAGGCGTGATGCGCACGGCCACGACCGTGGAGGCGTCCGCTCTCGGCTCCTGGTCCCGGCAGGCCGACTTCGTCGTCGAGGCCGAGAAGCTCGGGCTCGACATCTGCTGGGTGGCCGAGGCGTGGGGCTCCGACGCCCCGTCCGCCCTGGGCTACTACGCGGCGCGTACGCAGCGGATGCTGCTCGGCTCGGGCGTGATGCAGGTGGGCACGCGCACACCGGTCGCGCTGGCACAGACCGCCATCACCGTGTCCAACCTCTCCGGCGGGCGTTTCCTGCTGGGACTCGGTCCGTCCGGCCCCCAGGTCGTGGAGGGATTGCACGGGGTGCCGTTCGCCCGCCCCCTGGCCCGGGTGCGCGAGACGGTGGAGATCGTCCGGCAGGTGATCGCGGGCGGCAAAGTCGCTTACAGCGGTTCGGAGTTCACGATCCCGCTGCCCGGTGGGGAGGCGGTGCCGATGCGGCTGTCACTGCGCGCCGAGCACCCCGTGCCGGTCTACCTGGCCGCGCTGTCGCCCGCCATGCTGCGGCTGACCGGGCGGATCGCGGACGGCTGGCTCGGCACCAGTTTCGTGCCCGAGGGGGCCGCGCGGGCGTACTTCGCCCCGCTGGAGGAGGGGCTGGCCGCAGCCGGGCGGGAGCGGGCCGCATTCGACGTGTGCCAGGGCGCCGAGGTCGCGTTCGCCCCGGACGAAGAGGCTCTGGCCGCCATGGTCGCCGGCCGGAAGAAGGAACTCGCCTTCAGCCTGGGCGGCATGGGCTCGGTGTCGACCAACTTCTACAACCGGGCCTACAGCCGCCAGGGCTGGGCCGAGGTGGCCGCGGAGGTCCGGGAGCGCTGGCGGGCGGGCGACCGGGACGGGGCCGCGGGACTCGTCACGGACGAGATGGTGCTGGCGACGACCCTCATCGGCACGCAGGACATGGTCCGGCGCCGGCTGCGCGTCTGGCGCGACGCCGGTGTCGACACGGTCCGTCTCTACCCGGCCGGTGACACGCTCGACGCCCGGCTCGCCACACTCGGCAGGGCGATCGAACTGGTCCGGGAGGTGAACGCGGAGAGCTGACGCGCCGCGGCCGTCATCGGCGCACCCGGGGACCTGTCCGAGCGGTTGCCCGGACGTCCTCGCCATCGACGGCGCCCGACCGGGCCAGGGGCCGAGAGACGATCGGGGCTTGACGGGGCGGGGCGGGCTCGGACCTACTGGAAGGCGCAGCCGGCCGTGTCGGGGGGGCCGGTCCGGAGCCGGTCCTCAGGGACCGGCCCGCTCGGTTTCCTCCCCTCGGCGCGCAGGGCAGGGGGGCGGATGGTGCGCGGACGATGGGCGGCGGTGCTGGGCCTGGTGGCCTGCCTGCTGGTGCTGCCCCTGCTCGCGCCCGGACCGGCGGACGACGGGCCCGACGCCGTGACGGTCACCGCGGCCGTGGGGCCCGCGGCGACCGGCCCGGCGCAGAACTCCGGAGCCGCGGCGACCGGGGAGCCGTCTCCCTGCGAGCAGGACCCGTCGCTGCGGCATCTCCTCGTGCGGGTGCCCCGGACCGGGGGCGCGGCCGGTGCCGACACCCCGGCGGCCGGGGCGCCGAAGGCGTTCCGGGACGGCGCGGAGTTCCGCGCGGCGGCACCGGGACGGGCTCCCGCGGCGGTCGCGACGCCTCCTCGTGCCGTCGAACTGCAGGCGTTCCGCTGCTGAGGGCGGCGGTACCGCCCAGGGCCTGCGCCGTGCGGCCCGGGTACCGCCCCGGTACCCGATCGCGGTGACGTGCAGGCCTTCGTGTGTCCCCACGCCGATGACACAGGAGGCAGTGATGCCCGGAAAGCGCGTCGTCGTTCTGCGGCCGGACGAACTGAGCCCGGACGACGTGAAGATGTGGCGGGAGATCCGGACCGAGTCCGGTGCCCCGGCCAACCCCTTCCTCGACCCGGCGTTCACGCTGGCGGTGGGGCGGGTCAGGCCCGGGGCGAGAGTGGCGGTGCTGCTGGAGGACGACTGTCCCGTGGGCTACTTCCCCTACGAGTCGGGGCCGTTGGGACGGGGGCGGGCCATCGGGCTGGGGGTGTCCGACAGTCAGGGGGCCGTGCTGCGGCCCGGCATCCGGCTGGACGCCCACGGGCTGCTGCGGGTGTGCGGGCTGTCGACCTGGGAGTTCGACAACCTCGAAGCCGGCCAGGGCTGGTTCGAGCCGTACGCGGCCGAGGAACTCGCCTCGCCCGTCGTCGACCTCGGCGAGGGCTACGAGCGGTACGCGGACGGGTTGCGGGAGAGGTCGCCGGGCTTCCTCAGACAGACCCTGGCCAAGGAGCGCCGGCTGGCCCGGCGGGTCGGCGAGGTGCGGTTCGCCTACGACTCCCGGGATTCCGGGGCTCTGGAGGCGTTGATGGCGTGGAAGTCGGCGCAGTACCGGCGCACGGGCCGGCGGGACCGTTTCGCGCAGAAGTGGATCACCCGGCTGGTGGACCTGCTCGGGCAGGGCGAGGACCGGGAGTGCCGGGGCGTGCTGTCCGTGCTGTACGCCGGGGAGCGGCCCGTGGCCGCGCACTTCGGCCTGCGCTCGCGCACGGTGCTGTCGTGGTGGTTCCCGGCGTACGACCGCGCCTACGGGCGGTACTCCCCCGGCCTGGTGCTGCAGCTGAGGATGCTGCGGGCCGCTGCGGCCGACGGTGTGGAGACGGTCGACCTGGGCAGCGGCCCGGCCCGGTACAAGGAGTCGCTCAAGACCCGCGACCTGCGGGTGTACGAGGGAGCGGTGGTCCGTCCGGTGCCGGGCGGGGCCGTGCACTGGCTGGGCCGGGAACCGGCCCGGGCGGCCCGCCGCTTCGTGCGCAACCGGCCGCGGCTGGCCGGTGCGGCCGCCCGGACGCTGGAGGAACTGGGCCGGCTGCGCGACCGGTGAGGGCGGGCGCCCGGACCCGGCGGGTCCGGGCGCCCGCCCCGTTCTCAGCGCGTGGCGGTCCAACTGTGGGCGACGTCCACGACGATGCGGCCGTCCAGCTGCAGCACCCGGAACGGCAGCCGGGCGCGCACGCCGAGGCCGATCTGGGTCTCCCCCTCGAAGCTGCCGGCGTACCGCGTGTCACGGAAGGTGCGGTAGCCGGTGAGGTCCACGCCCGGCAGCGGACGCGCCACCCGGCCGGGATACGTGGCGGCACCCGTCTCCGGGTCGTAGGCGGGCGCGCCGACGCGCACCTCGAGGACCGCACCGCCGGCCACGGGGATGTGGCGGCCGGATCCGTCCTGGTGGAGCGCGTCGACGTACCGGACCGAGTAGCCGGCGCCGGTGCCCGCGCCGGGCACGTCGACGACCATCCGGTCGTAGCAGTCGTGCCGGCCGGTGCGGATGTCCCGCACGGGCGCGACCGCGGTGGTGGTCGCGGACTTGGCGAGGCTGCCCCAGCCGGTCGGGCAGGACGCGGTCGTGGCGCTCCGGGCCGCCGCCGGTGCGGCAGCGGCGGGCACCGCCGCCACGGCCACCGTGGCCCCCACGATCGCGAGAGTCGCACATGCTGTTCTGATACGTACCATTGCCGCCCCCCGGGCTTGCGTGCTGGTGATACCGATGAGACGGCCCACCGCGCCGAAAGGTTGTACTTGCCGCGCCGGAGCGAAGAGATTGGCACATCCTGGGGGGAGCGATGAATGTCCCGTGCGTCCGTACCGGGAGGACGCGACATGGATGAGGCAGCCGCTGCGGACGGGTCGTGGTCTCCCGGTGGCCGCAGTCCCGGCGAGGCCGGCGGCCCGGTCCGGCCCGGGGGTTCGGGCTCGCTCGAGGACGCCCTGACGGGCCCGCTGACCGAGGCGGTACGGAACCTCGGGGGGTACGGCGGGCTGGTCTACCTGCGCTCACGGGACCGGCGCTCGCTGGTGCTGGCGGTGGTCGCCGGGGTGCCCCGCTCGCTGCTGAGGACCTGGTGGCGGGTGCCGGTGGGCGGCGCGCTGCCCATGGCGGAGGCCTACCGGCGCGACGAGGTCCTGTGGCTGCCCGACGAGCGGGCCACCATGGTGCGCTTCCCGCACTTCACCGCGGGTCTGCCCTATTCGTTCGGTTCCGCCTACCGACCGGTCCACGCCGGGGGCGAGACGGTGGGCGTGCTGGTCGTGCTGCGGTCGGCGGCCCGCGCGCCCCTGGACCCGCAGGCGGTGGCCGCGGCGCTGGAACCCGCCCGCCGGGCCGTGGAGGACAACCTCGGCCGCCTCGCGACCGCCCGGCCCGCACCGGCCGCGTTCCCGGTCGAGTACGACGGCGAGCCGGTCGGGGTGCGGCTGCCGACCTCCTCCGTCCACCCCGTCCGCGTCGGGCTGCTGGACTGGTACCTGGACAGCGGCCGGTGCACGGCGGACGACGAGGCGCTGGCCCTGCTCGGCATCCCCCGGGCGGGCTTCGGCGAGACCATCGCGGAGGTCGAGACCCGGATCAGCCCGGACGACCTGCACGAGCTGCGGGCGAGCCGGAAGGACGCGCTGACGTCGGGACGGGTCAGGAACCGGCGCTTCCGGGTGCGGGACGCCTCGCCCGGCGGGAAGACGACCGGCTACCGGCCCGTCGAGCTGTGGGGCCATGTCGTCGAAGGCGGTTCCGCCGGGATGCTGGTGGGGGCCCTCGTCGACGCCGTGGGCGGGCTGACCGCCGCGGAGGCCGCCGAGCGGCTGCCCGACGGGCTGTTCTCCCTGGACCAGGAGGGCCGGCTCACCTACGCCAACCACCGCTGCGAGGAACTGCTCGGCTGCGGCCGGGAGGAGCTGCTGGGCCGCCACCCGTGGGAGGTCATCACCTGGCTGCGGGACCCGGCCTACGAGGACCGCTACCGGGCGGCGATGTTCTCCCAGGAGCAGGTGTCCTTCCTGGTGCGTCCGCCCGACGGCGCCTGGCTGAGTTTCGTGCTGTACCCGGACGTGCACGGCCTCACCGGCCGGATCCACCCCACGGACGCCCCGGCCGGGGGCGGCCCGTCCGGGGCGCCGGCCGCGGCGGACCGCGAGGCCGGCGCGGCGCCGCCGCCGGAGCCCGCCGTCGGGGCCCGGGCCGGAGCGCTCTACCACGTGGTGCAGATGGCCAGCGTCCTCACCGAGGCGGTGACCGTGCGGGACGTGTGCCGGGCCGTGGCCGAACAGCTTCTGCCCGCCTTCGGGGCGCGCGAACTGGCCCTGTACACGATGCGCGAGGGCCGCATGTACCTGCTGTGGGAGTCCGGCTACCCGGAGGGCTTCCTCACCCAGTTCGAGGGCGTCACCCTCGACACGCAGCTCCCCGGCGTGCACGCCCTGACCACCAGGCTTCCCCTGTTCTTCGAGTCGCCGCAGGCCCTGTCGCTCGCCTACCCGGGCATCGCCCTGGACCGGATGCACGCCTGGTCGTTCCTGCCGCTGATCGCCTCCGGGCACCCCGTCGGTTCCTGCATCCTCGGCTGGGACGCCCCGCACCGCTTCACTCCGGACGAACGGTCCGCGCTCACCGCCCTCAGCGGTCTCACCGCCCAGGCCATGGAGCGGGCGCGGCTCTACGACGCCGAGTCGGCCGTCGCCCGCGGCCTCCAGGAGGGGCTGCTGCCGCACCGGCTGCCCGCCGTGGAGGGGCTGCGCACCGCGGGCCGCTACCTGCCGGGCACCCAGGGCATGGCCATCGGCGGCGACTGGTACGACGTGATCACCACCGGACGCGGGGTGGCCCTGGTCATCGGGGACGTCGAGGGGCACAGCGTCGGGGCCGCCGCCGTGATGGGGCAGCTGCGCAGCGCGGTGCACGCCTTCGCGGCCAGCGGGCGGCCCCCGCAGGAGGTCATCACCCACACCAACCGGCTGCTGGCCGAGCTGGAGGCGGACGCCTTCGCCACCTGCTGCTACGTCGAACTCGACCCCCGCACCGGACGCGCTCTGGCGGTCCGGGCCGGCCACCCGCCGCCGTTGCTGCGCCACCCCGACGGCCGGAGCCGGACGCTGCACCTGGAGGGGGGTGTCATGCTCGGTGTGCAGCCCGACGCGGTGTACCCGGTCACCGAGGTGACCCTCGCCCCGGGCAGCGTGCTGGCGCTGTACACCGACGGGCTGGTGGAGCGCCCCGGCAGCGACATCGAGACGGGCATCGACACGGTCCGCCGCTGCCTGTCCGACACCCCGGCGGACTCGGTGGAGCACCTCGCCGACCGGCTGATGAGCACGGCCCGGCTCGCCCGCGAGCGGCCCGACGACGTGGCGCTGCTGCTGACGGCGTACCGCTGACGACGCCCGACCCCTTCCGTACGCCGGTACGGAGCAGCGTGGGCGGCAGGGCGGTCACACCGTGGGCGGCCGGGCGGGCGAGGCGGTGACGGCGTGAACCGGGAGCGGTACGCCGAGCAGATGGCGGAGCCGGCGCGGGACCTGCCGGCGCAGGACACGGTGCAGGCGACCCTGGACGAGATCGCCGCCTCGGCGGTGAAGCTGATCGAGGGCTGCGACGCGGCCGGCATCCTCGCGGTGTCCGGGGGCAGGGCCGTGACGCTCGCCGTGACCGGTGACCTGGTCGAGGAGTCCGACCGGCTGCAGGGCGAGTTGCGCGAGGGGCCCTGCTTCGACGCGGCGCGGCGGACGGACGGGGAGCGGCTGTTCCGCATCGCCGACATGACGCGGCCGCAGCCGGCCTGGCCGGCGTTCTCCGCGGCGGCCCGCGGCCTGGGGATCGGCAGCATGACCGGCGTGCTGCTGTACACGGACCAGGAGGACTTCGGCGCGCTGAACCTGTACTCCCGTCGCCCGGGCGCGTTCGGCGAGGACATCGAGGCCGCCGGCTGGCTGCTGGCCTCCCACGCCGCTGTGGCGCTGTCCACCGCGCGTACCGCGGACCGGCCGGAGAACCCGCTGGAGACCCGGCACGCCGTCGGGGAGGCCGTCGGCATCCTCATGGAGCGCCACCGCCTCGGCCGGGAGCAGGCGTTCGACGTGCTGCGGCGCCTGTCCCGGCAGCACGACGTCGACCTGCACCAGGTGGCCGGACGGGTGCGCGGGGGCCCGGCGGGTCAGCGCTGACCGGGCGGGTGCGCGGGTGCGAAGGACCCGGCGGGCCGGCTTCGGACGTCGCCGGCGTGCGTGGCGCGCAGCAGGAGCACGGTGACGTCGTCGGTGTGCTGCCCGGCGGAAGCGGTGCGGTGGACGAGCCGGTCCGCCGTGTCCTCCAGGTCGTGACCGCCAACGGCGTCCAGGCGGCCGGCCAGGTCGGCGGTGGCCCGGGTGGTGTCGGAGCCGGGCAGTTCGACCAGGCCGTCGGTGTACAGGACGAGGGTCGTGCCCGGGTGCAGGGGCGCCCTGGTGACCGGGTAGCGCACGCCGGTGTCGATGCCGAGGAGGGGCCCCGGGTCGACCTGGAGGACGCCGGCGGGGCCGTCGGCGTGGCGCAGCAGCGGGGGCACGTGACCGGCGCTGGCGAAGGACACCTGGTGGCGGGCCAGGTCGAGATGGGCGTAGAGGCAGGAGACGAGCAGTTCGGAGTCGAGGTCGGCCAGGAGCCGGTTGGTGCGGGCGAGGACCTCGTCGGGGGCGGCGCCGGCCGTGGCGTGGGCGTGCACGGCGGTGCGGACCTGGCCCATCAGGGCGGCGGCGGCCATGCTGTGGCCCTCGACGTCGCCGATGACGGCGGCCGCGGTCGTCTCGTTCAGGCGCAGCACGTCGAAGAAGTCGCCGCCGACCTCGATGCCGTGCCCGGCGGGCAGGTAGCGGGCGGCGACCTCCAGGTGCCGCAGCCGGGGCAGCGCACGGGGCAGCAGGGCGCGCTGGAGTTCGCCGACGAGCCGGTGTTTGGCGTCGTAGAGGCGGGCCCGGTCGAGGGCCTGGGCGATGAGGCCGGACAGGGAGGTGAGGACGGCCCGTTCCTCGGCGGTGAAGGGGTGCGGTTGCTCGTAGGACAGGATGCAGCAGCCGACCGGGCGGCCGGAGATGACCAGCGGGAGGAACGCCCAGGCCTGTTTGCCGCTGATCTGGGGCGCCTTGGGGTAGCTGGCCGCCATCTCGGACGGATGGGCGAAGAAGGCGGGGGTGCCGCTGGCGAGGACCTGTCCGGCGGGGGTGAGGTCGGTGTCCAGCGCCAGGGCGTCCAGCCGCTCCATGACCTCCGCCGGGTAGCCGTGGTAGCCGGTGATCTTCAGCCGGCCGGCGTCGGCGGCGGACAGGACCAGGCCCTGGGCACCGAAGGCGGGCAGGATCTGGTGCTTGATCATCGCGACCAGGTCGCGCACGGTGACGGCCTCGGTGAGTGCCGCTGCCAGGTGCACCAGTTGGTGCAGGCGTCCCGGAGGGGCCGGCGTCGTGGGCCGGGCCGCGGGCGGCGGCACAGCGTCGGCCGGTTCCCCGCCCGGGACGAGGCGGACGCTGATGCCGCTGTTGTCCGGGTAGAGCTGGAAGGTCAGCGGCTGGTCGGGCGGGCGCAGCGCGGTGAACGTGACGGGCATGCGGCTGACGACCGCCGTGCGGTAGTGGTCCTCGTGGGCGGGCTCGTCCAGCCAGGGCAGTGAGTGCCAGGGCCGGGTGCCCAGGAGCCGGTCGACGGGGCGGCCGAGCAGGCGGGCCGCGGTGCCGGTGGCGAAGGTGATGCGGCCCTCCAGGTCCAGGGAGAGAGCGCCCTCGGGGAGTCGTTCGAGGTAGTCGGCGGCGGCCAGGCCGGTCTGGACGGGATGGTGGGCGGCGTCGACCGGCACGACGCGCGGCCGGTCGGGCAGGCCGGGCGGCTCGGTGGCGTCGTCCAGCAGGCGGGCCGCCCGGCGGGCGCTGGAGACGATGTGGCCGTGCTCGCGGGGGGTGATCCGGCGCGGGCGCCCTGCGGGCCACATCAGCACGATGCCGCCCCAGCGTCGCCGTACGCCGGACAGCGGTGCCGCGGCCAGGGAGAACGGGTAGGGCAGCGCGGCGGCGGCCCGGGGGTAGCGGCGGGCCATCTCGGCCTGGCTCTCGATCCAGACGAGGCGGTCGTCGTGGATGGCGTCGGCGACCGGTACGGGCGCGGACAGCGGCAGCCGCTGCCAGGGGGCGCTGAAATCCAGCGGGAGGCCGCACAGCGCCACCAGGCGCAGGACGGGTTCACCGTCCTCGATCAGGTACAGGCCGCCGATCGACGCGCCGGTGCCGCGCACGGTGTCGGCCAGGGCCGCCCCGAGGGCGTCGTCCAGCGACCCGGCACCTCTGGGCGGCTCGTTGCTCCCGGGCATGGTGACCTCCCGCTCCTACCCGGACGCTACGCCTCACAGGGCTCGTGAGCACGTCCTCGGCGAGGAGAAGGCAGGGTGCCCGGCCCGGACGGGCCGTCCCCCCGGGCTGGCCCGGCGGGGCGGGGCGGGGCGGGATCGCCGGCCCCACCGTCCTCCGGCCGTCCGCCGGGTCACCTCACAGGCAGTAGCGCACGAGCCATTCGTCCTGGTTGTACGCGGTGCGGGCCGGGTCCGGCGCGGACGCCGCGCGCTCCTCGACCATGTCCTCCACGCGCACCGGCTCCGGCAGGGTCCCGAACCGGGCCTTCCGGGCGGCGGTCTCCGCCTCGCTCCCCTGCTGCGACGTCGCCTCGTCCACGGCGATTCCCCTCTCCCGCGATCGGCCCTCTCCGGGCACAGAGTTGACGTACGGGAGGGACGGATGGTTCCCGGTCCGCGCCGGGCACCCGCCGGCGGCCCGGCGGCGGGCGCCCCACCGGACGGCAAGGCCCACGGCGACCGCTACCGCGCCGGCTGACGCGTACACGGCGCTCCGGTCACCGCGGCCCGGGACGGATTGGTCCACGCAACGCGCACCGAAGTGGACCTCCTCCCGGACCGCGCCGCTGCCTAGCGTCGCCCCCATGAACGCCACCACCACGCGGGGAGCGCTCCTCGCCGCGCTCGCCTGCGTCCTCGTCGGCGGGTCCTTCACCGCCAACAGCCTGCTGGGCGACTACCCGTACGCGGGCGGCCAGTTCCTGCGCTACGCCTTGGCCTGCGCGCTGCTCCTCCCCCTGGCCGGACGCGGCCGGGCCGGCCGGCTGGCGGCTCTGGCACCGCGGCAGTGGCTGCGTCTCGCCCTGCTCGCGGCGGTCGGCATGGTCGGCTTCAACCTGGCGGTCCTCGCGGCGGAACGCACCGCCGAACCGGCCGTGCCCGGCGTCTTCGTGGGCTGCGCGCCGGTGATCGTCGCCGTGCTCGTGCCGCTCTCGGACGGGCGCCGGCCCCGGCGGGCGGTGCTGCTCGGGGCGTTGCTGGTGGCCGCCGGGGCCTTCGCCGTCCAGGGCTGGGGGCGGTCGGACGGCACCGGCATCGCCTTCTCCGTGTGTGCCCTGGCCGGTGAGGTCGGGTTCGCCGTGCTCGCCGTGCCCGTGCTCCGGCCCCTCGGTCCCCGGCTGCTGTCCGCCACGGTGTGCGGCATCGGGGCGCTGCAGTCGGCGGCGCTCGGGCTGCTGCTCGACGGTGGCTCGTGGCTGCGGCGCCCGGACGGCACGGAGACCGCCGCGCTGCTGTGGCAGGCGGTGGTGGTGACCGTCGTCGGCTTCGTGTGCTGGTACATGGGCATGCAGCGGATCGGTGCGGAACGGGCCACCCTCTTCTCCGGCCTCATCCCCGTCGCCGCCGCCTGCACCGCCCCGCTCGTCGGCACGGGCGCCTACGGGCCCGCGCAGGCGGCCGGCAGCGCGCTGGTGGGGCTCGGTGTCGCACTCGGCTCGGGGGCGTTGCGGCGGCCCGGCGCGCCCCGGACGCCCACCGGGCCGGGCCTTTCGGGGGACCGCACCCCTCGGTCGTCCGTGGTCCGCGTGCCTGAAGCGACGGACTGAGTCCCCGCCCCCGTAGTGGTCGGCGTCCACGTCCGGCCGACACGGGAGACGACGTCCACGCCGCACACGCTCACGGCTGACGAGGACGGGAAGACCGCGGGGCGCGGTGCGCTGCGAAGGCTGGGCGGGTGGTGCGCGGGGGCGTGCGCCTGCTGATGGTCCCGGCCGTGGTCAGTGCAGCACCAGATGGGCCAGGGCCAGCGTGCCGACCGAGACGATGAGGGCGCGCAGCACCGCGGGGCTGAAGTGGCGGCCCGTCCTGGCGCCGAGCAGGCCGCCCAGGGCCGAGCCGGTGGCGATGAGGAACACGGCCGTCCAGTCGAAGTCGGCGAAGAACAGGAACAACAGGGCGGCGACGGTGCTGACGACGGCCGCCAGGACGTTCTTGACCGCGTTGAGGCGCTGCAGCGTGTCGTCGAGCAGGATGCCCATCAGCGCGACGTAGACGATGCCCTGCGCGGCGGAGAAGTAGCCGCCGTAGACGCTGGCGAGCGTCAGACCGCCGAACAGCAGCGGTCCGCCGTCCCGGCGGGCCGGGCCTCCCGCCCGGCGACGGCGGCGGACCCGTTCGGCGATCCACGGCTGGCAGGCGACCAGCACCAGGGCGAGGCCCACCAGGACCGGGACGATCCGCTCGAACGCCGACGCCGGCAGGGTCAGCAGCAGCACCGCTCCGGTGAGCCCGCCCAGCGCGGCGCCGACGGCGAGCAGCGCGGCGCGGCGACCCTGGCCGCGCAGTTCCTCGCGATAGCCGATCACCGCGGCGAGGGAGCCGGGGACCAGACCCAGGCCGTTGGAGACCGTGGCGGTGACCGGCGGAAGTCCCACCGCGAGCAGGACCGGGAAGGTGATCAGCGTGCCCGACCCGACGACGGCGTTGACGGCGCCGGCGCCCGTCCCGGCGGCGAACACGGCCGCCATCTCCCACGGGCTCACGCCGCCGCTCCGCCGCACGGGCCGATCCGGGTGAGGTTCATGAGGCCACGCTAGACGGCGGGCACTTCGGCGGCCGCCGAAGGGTGCCCGCCGCACCCGCTCCCCGTGCACGCGAACGGCGGTGGGATCCGGCTTGCCGGAGAGCCCACCGCCGTTCGCCTCACGGGCGCTCGACTGCCGTCCGGCCGCTAGGTGCGCCGCACCCGGCGCAGGACGACGAAGCCGGCGATCACCAGGACGGCACCCGCCGCGGCCGGCCACAACTGGGCGCCGGTGTCGGCCAGGCCGCCGCCGCCGACCGCCTGCGGCTCGGTCTGCGGCGGGGCCGTCGGCGTCGGCGGGGCACTGGTGGCCGTGCCGACGGCCTGGGCGTCACCGAGGCCGTCCGTGTCCTCGTCGTTGCCCTTGGCGCCGCCGCCCTGCTCGCCGGCCTCGGTCGCCTTCACCTCGGGCTCGGCCCTGCCGGGCGCCGTGGAGGCGTCACCTGGCTCCTTACCGGGAGCCGGCTCGTCCGCCGGAGGCTCGGTGGCGTCACCCTTGCCGGCGTCATCGCCCTTGCCGGCGTCGTCGCCCTTGCCCGCGTCATCGCCCTTGCCGGCATCGTCGCCCTTGCCCGGCTCGTCGGCGGGCTTGCCGCCGTCACCGCCCTGCGGGGCGTCCGGGGTCTTCGTGGGCTGCTCCTGCGGGGCCTCGGGCGTCTTCGTCGGCTCCTGCGGGGCCTCCGGCGACTCGCTCGGCTCCTGCGTCGGCTCCTCGCCCGGCGCGGGTTCCTGCCCGCCGCCCGCTCCGGCGCCGCACGTGCGGCCCTCGTTGATGCAGTCGACCATCTCCCCCATCAGCTCCTCGTCGAAGACGTTGATGAAGTCGCCGTGGTCGGTGACCGGCTTGTGCAGTTGCTCGGGGAAGGAGTCCACCGCGAACAGCGGGGTCGTCCGGCCGCCGTCCTGCAGGCTGGGCGCGTCGACGTCGTACACGATGCGCTGGACCAGCTGCGGGATCGGGCGGAAGCCGGACGGGCAGTTGCCCGCGGCGTCCGCGAACGCCACGTGGGTGCGGTGGTTGGCGCTGTCGATGTTGCGGCCGTCCCAGCAGCTCTGGAACCTGAACGTGCGCACCACGTCACTGCCCTGCGGGCACAGGGGGTACTTGTCCTTCAGCTGCCGGTCCTCGAAGCCCGTGCAGCTCCAGGACGCGTTGGCGTTGGCGGGGCCGTTGACGAACGACTTGGCGTCGCCGGTGATGATGCGCAGCAGCCGCGGCATGGCCGTGACCTTCTCGCGCGGGTTGCCCACGAAGTTCAGCGTGACCTGCTTCGGCGTCACGATCTCGCCGGTGTTGCCCTCGATGCCGCCGCCCGGCTTCTGCGCGTCCTGCTCCTGGGTGCCGTTCTGCAGGCGCAGCACGGGCCAGTAGTAGGAGGACTTGTCGCGCTGGTCGTCGCAGCTCGTCCCGGCGTTCGCCAGGTCCTGGTCGCTGGCGAAGGCGTCGTTGGCCTGGTTGCCCACGTAGTCGTGGAAGTGGTGGGCACCGTTGGTGACGCCGGGCGCGACGATGACGTTGTCCGAGTTGAACAGGCCGTTCTCGTTCACGCCGCAGCTGGTGGCGAAGGAGCCGCGGGAGGCGTTGCCCTCCGGGCGCGGTTCGTTCACGTTGGGCTGGACGTTCCTGATGTCGGCGAAGTCGGCCGCGACGGGGCCGTTGCCGGCCTGGCCGCCGTTGGCACCCTGCCCGTTGCCCTGCTCCTGGCCGCCCTTGTCCTGCTCCTGGCCGTCCTGCCGGTCGCCGCCGTCCTGGCCCCCGTCCGGTGCCGGGGCCTGGTTGCCCGACTCGCGCACGGTGCAGGCGGCCAGGTCCGCGAGCCCTTCGGGACGGTCCCCGGCACGGTCGATGGCGATGGCGATGCGCTCCAGGGTGGCGCCCCGCTTCTCCTTGAGCGGGTTCATGATCGCGTTGTCGGCGAAGGCGGCGTCCTGCTGCACCTGCTGGGCCGATTCGCTCAACTGCTGGTAGGCCTTGGCGATCTGCTGGTCCAGCGCCGCCAGTTCCTTGTCCACCTCCTCGCGGGCCTGCTCGGGCACCGAGGTCAGCTTGGTGCCGACGTCCGGGCAGTCGATGGTGGCGCCCCCGGTGATCCCTGCTGCGGACCGCGTCCGGGCGGGGTCATCGCCCGAGAAGCCGTCCGTGGCGGAGGCGTAGACGTTCGCGGCCATCAGGCCGCCTCCGCCCAGGATCAGTGCGAATGCGGCGAAGGTCGCGCGTCGTGGGCCGGTAGGGCGTCTTCGCGTGTTGCGTCCCAAGGGTGCTCTCCTGCGCTTGTGGCTGCCGGGCATGAAAATCCCCTCGCCCCATACGTACGGGAGCGCGGATGTGTTCACCCGCCTCCGGTTTTTTCGCGGAACTCTCAGGAAGCGCGGGGCAGTCGGGCCCCGCCCGACACGTCGTCCGACGGCGGAGGCGCGGGTCGGCCGGGCTCGGGGCGGGGCGCGCCGGCGTTCGTCAGAGCCGGTCGAGTTCCCCGGTCGTGCGGCCGAGGAAGGTGGCCGAACCGGGGTCGGCCACGTCGAGTCGGTGGAAGCCCATGCGGTCGTAGAAGGCCCGGGCCCGGACGTTGGCGGTCGCCATGGCCAGATGGACGGCCGGCACTCCTGCGTCCGCCAGGGCGGCGAGGAAGGTGCGCATCAGGCGGCGGCCGTGTCCGCGGCCCTGCCACTCGGGCAGCAGGTCGATGTGCAAGTGGGCGGGGTGGCCGGCGAGTTCGGGCAGGACCATCCGCTCGGGGTGGTGCAGCAGCCCCGCGATCACCTCGTCCGGGGTGCGGGGCGGATGCGGTGGCCGCGGGTGACGGCCGGCGACCAGGGGCAGCCACACGGTGCGGAACGCCTCGGCGAAGCGCGGGGTGTCGGCGGTGCCGAGGACGTAGCCGACCGCCTCCCCGCGGCCGTCGTCCAGCACGAAGGCGAGTTCGGGCTCCAGATGCACGTAGGGGGCGGCGAACGTCGCCGGGAAGATGCCGGGGTCCGCGCAGTGCGGGCGGCTGTCCTCGCCGTTGTGGGCGGTGCGCACGCAGATGTCGTCGAGGGCCGCCCGGTCCTCGGGGCGGTAGGGACGGATGGCGGGGGACGCGGTCATGACGGCATCGTGCCCGCTATGGGAGCGCTCCCTCAACCTTCTCCCGTGACGGGCCGCGCTCACCCTGCCGCAGACGAGGAGCGGGCGGGAACCGTGACCCGCCTGGCGCGCGGTGAGGACTTCGCCCGGGTGACGCAGGAGGGCCTGCCGCGCCTGCGCCTGCCGGCCGGAGGGGCCGATGCGGTCCCGGCCGCGCGTCGGGGGGTACGCCTGTCATGCGCGGCGGGGCGACGATCGGGTGCGCGGCGCCGGTGGCGGACCTCGACGGCGAGGCGGGCGACGCGCTGGGTGGGGCGGCCCGGTCCGGCCGCGCCCCCGCACGCCTCGCCGCCGCCCCGGCCGCGACCGGGGCGGCGCCCGGCGCTCCGGGAGGTGACCTCGCCGCCGGGATCGGCAGGCCCGCCACCCGTGCGCCGGCCGGCGCCGGTCCGACCACCCTGGAGCAGGTGGCCGGGCACTCCGCGGCCGAGTTGCTCGCCCTCCACGGCATCGGGCCCGAGGCCGTACGCGTTCTCGCGGAGGCGCTGCGGGAGCGGGGCCTCGGATCGCGGGAGCGATCCGTCCGGTGGACGGCGTGCCGGACCCGGCTTAAGCATGCGGCCCGGGGTTACCCGGGCCACATGGTGAAACTGCACATACCGGGCCGGAAAGAGCACCGGACCAGCCAGGCCCCGCCGCCCGAGGACCCGCGCCCGGGGTCCGCGGCGGAGCAGGACCGGTCACCCGCCCAGAGCGGTGCGCAGCCGCGTCCGCAGCCCGGGTCCGAGCACCGGGACGCCCGTGCCGGGACCCGGGAGGACGCACGTCGGGCCTTCGGGAGCGAGCAGGGGGAAGCTGCCGCGGCGGAACCCGGCGCCGAGCGGCGGGACGAGTCCGCCGGGGCGCGGGACGAGCCCGGCCCCGGACCCGAGGTCGAACGCGCCGCACCGGACTCGCCGAGCGAGCTGCCCCGCACGTCGTGGGTCGCGGTGCTGAAGGGCAGCCTGCGCGAGTTCAAGGACGACGAGCTGACGGACCGCGCGGCGGCGCTGACGTACTACGGCGTGCTGGCGTTGTTCCCGGCGCTGCTGGTGCTCGTGTCGATCCTGGGCCTCACGGGGAAGTCGACGACCGACAAGGTGATGGACAACGTCCAGCAGCTCGCCCCCGGCTCGGCCCGCGACATCATCACCCGCGCCGTCGAGCAGTTGCAGGGCAACGCCGGCATCGGCTCCGTGATGGCCGTCGTCGGTGTCGTGCTGGCCGTGTGGTCGGCGTCCGGCTACGTGGCCGCCTTCATCCGCTCGGCCAACGCCGTCTACGACATGCCCGAGGGCCGGCCGGTGTGGAAACTGCTGCCGGTGCGGGTGGCCGTGACGGTCGTGCTCATGGTGATGGCGGTGATCAGTGCGCTGATCGTGGTGTTCACGGGCGGGGTGGCGCGGCAGGCCGGGACGGCGCTGGGCGTCGGCGACACCGCGCTGACGGTGTGGTCCATCGCGAAGTGGCCGGTGCTGGTGCTGCTGGTGAGCGCCATGATCGCGATCCTGTACTGGGCGACGCCGAACGCCAAGGTCAAGGGGTTCCGCTGGATCACGCCGGGCAGCCTGATCGCCCTGTTCATCTGGCTGGTCGCGTCGGCCGGGTTCGCCCTCTACGTGTCCAACTTCGCGTCCTACAACAAGACCTACGGCACGATGGCCGGTGTCATCGTCTTCCTGGTCTGGCTGTGGATCACCAACCTGGCGATCCTGCTGGGGCTGGAGTTCGACGCGGAGGCGGTGCGGCAGCGGGCCATCGCCGGCGGGCATCCGCCGGAGGCCGAGCCGTACACGCAGCCGCGCGACACCCGGACCTGGGACGAGCAGGACCGGCGGCGGCTGGGCGGGACGTGACCGGACTCAGCCCATGAGCCCGGCGGCCACGGCCGCACCCAGTTCCCGGCACTTCTCCACGTCGTCCCGGTCCGGTTCCCCGGTCGCCGTCACGGCCTCGGCGGCACGGCGCCAGCCGAGGCCGGTCGTGAGGGACTCGATCCCGCGGACCGCGCCGGTGACGTCGTTGCCGCCGTGCACCCAGTAGCCGAAGGGGCGGCCTCGGGTGGCGTCCAGGCACGGGTAGTACACCTGGTCGAAGAAGTGCTTGAGGGCGCCGGACATGTACCCCAGGTTCGCGGGGGTCCCCAGCAGATAGCCGTCGGCGGCGAGCACGTCGGAGGCGGTGGCGGACAGCGCGGGGACGCGCACCACCCGGACGTCGTCGATATCGGGGTCCGTCGCGCCGGAGAGGACCGCCTCGAACAGCGCCTGGCAGTTGGGGGACGGCGTGTGATGGACGATCAGCAGTGTGGCCACGGCATGTGACCCTGCCGTCCGGGACCCCGCCACCGCAAGCGGAGACGGGGTCCCGTGTCGGGCGCGCCGGCCGGGCGCCCCGCCCGGCCGGATCGCCGGTCAGCGGTGGCTGCGGCGGCGGAGCAGCAGGCAGGCGACGAGCACGGCGCCGGCACCGGCCAGCAGGGCGGCCTTGCGGTCACGCAGCTGCTGCGGGGCCTTGTCCTGCCAGACCTGCTCGGCCTGGGCGGCCTTCTCCTTCGCGCCCTGGGCGGCCGCGGCACCCTTCTGCTTCACCGGTTCGGGCAGCTTCTCCTCCACCGTGTGGGCGACCTGCTGTGCCTTGGCCATCGCCTGCCCGCGCCATTCCTGCGCCTTGGTCCCGGCCTGCTCCTTGACCGCCACGGCCTTCTCGCGTGCGCGGGCCTTCACGTCGGTCCGGTCCGCCAGCGCCTGGACCGTGTCCCCCAGTTCGTGCCGGGTGCGCTCGACCTGCTCGCGCAGTTCCTCCGGGCTCTGGGCGGTGGGCTCGTCGTGCGGAGGCTGGGTCATCGCTGTGCACTCTCCTTGATCTCGGCCACATCGGCCTTGACGCTGTCGATGGTCTGCTGCGGGGTGGCCGGACCGGCCTTCTGCACCTGCTTGCGTCCGGCCAGGGCCATCAGGCCCGTGGCGACGGCCAGGACGGCGGTGACGATGAGCGCGGCCGCCCACACCGGCAGCGGTACCGCCAGGGCGGCGATCGCCGTGGCGACCAGGGCCTGCAGCGTGACGAAGCCGAGCACGCCGGCTCCGCCGAACAGGCCGCCGCCCTTGCCGAAGCGCTTGCCCTTCTCGGTCATCTCCGCCCGGGCCAGGCGCATCTCTGCGCGCACCAGTTCCGTCAGCTGCTGCGTGGCACGCTGCACCAGCTCGCCGACGGGCTCGTCGGCGGCCGTGGGGGCGCTCGATGCGCGGGGTGCGGCAGCGGCCCTGTGGTCCGTGTCCGCCATGGCTTTCACCTCCCGGTCTGTGGTTTCCGGCCCGGGTACCCCGGCTGGGCCGGAACGGACACCGCGAGCACAAAGTCGTCATGTGCATGAGTGACCCGCGCGATTTCCGGTACCCGGCCGTGGCCCGGCCGTACGAGAAAGGGAGGTTTTCGCCTTGTCGCAGGTAGAGGAATCCGTCGAGGTCCGTGTTCCGGTCCGCACCGCGTACAACCAGTGGACCCAGTTCGAGTCGTTCCCCCAGTTCATGGACGGGGTCGAGCGCATCGAGCAGCGCAGCGACACACTGACGCACTGGGTGACGAAGATCGGCGGCCAGGAGCGGGAGTTCGACGCGGAGATCACGGAGCAGATCCCGGACGAGCGGGTCGCCTGGACCACCGTCGACGGTGAGGCCAAGCAGGCCGGTGTGGTGACCTTCCACCGGATCCAGGACGACACGACCAAGGTCATGCTGCAGATGGACTTCGACCCCGACGGCCTGGCCGAGACGGTCGGGGACAAGCTCGGCTTCGTGAAGCGGCAGGTCTCGGGCGACCTGCGCCGCTTCAAGGAGTTCATGGAGTCCCGCGGGACGGAGACCGGCGCCTGGCGCGGCGAGGTCTGATCCGAGGACGCCGACGCCGAAGCGGCCGCCGCCCCACGACGGGTGGCGGCCGCTTCGGCGTTCTCACGCCGGTGCGGGGGCGGCGACGCCGCTCTGCATGACCTGCCGTGAGCGCCGGATCAGGTCGTTGAGCCGCAGGGCGAGGTGCGCGGCGGCGCCGTAGAGGGCGTGGACGGCCGGGAGGCGCTCCAGGCGGGGGGCCAGGGCGGAGAGGGCGATCGCGGCGGCGACACCGGCCCACGCGACGGGTCCGAGGGGCGTGCAGCCGAAGAAGTGGCTGACGCCCGGTGTCTGGACGAGGGCGGCGAGCACGGCGGCCGAGCCGAGGGCGGTGGCCCACACCAGCGGGCTGTGCCGCCGCCCCGACAGGGTCTGCACCAACTGCGCACCGACCACTCCGCACAGGGCCATCGTGGTGGACCGGCGTTCCGTGCCCGGGGTGAGACGGCCGATCAGGTACGCCGTGACCGCGCCGAGGCAGGTGGTGATGCCGCGGCGGCGGATCGAGCGCAGCAGCGGCGCGCCGAGGACGTCGAGACCCATGGGGCCGGCTGCCGCGTGCTCGGCGGTCGAGGGGTCGTCGCTGGGGGTGACCGCGACGGCCATGGCCGGGAACATGTCGGTGAGCAGGTTCACCAGCAGCAGCTGACGGGTCGACAGGGGCGAGGCGCCGGCCAGCAGGGTGCCGAGCACGCTGAAGCCGACCTCGCCCGCGTTGCCGCCGATGAGGATGCTGACCGCGTCGGCGACGCTGCGCCACAGGGCGCGGCCTTCGACGACTGCGTCGACCAGGACGGACAGGTCGCCGGTGGTCAGGACGAGGTCGGCGGCGTTGCGGGCGGCGGCCGAGCCGCGGGACTCGACGCCGACCCCGACGTCGGCGGCGCGGATGGCGGCGGCGTCGTTGGCTCCGTCGCCGGCCATGGCCACGACCCGGCCGGCCTGTTGCAGGGCCTCGACGACGTGCAGCTTCTGCTCGGGGGCGACCCGGGCGACGACACCCGCGCCGCGCAGGGCCCGCACGCGCTCGCGGCGTTCCATGGCGACCAGTTCGTCGCCGGTGACGACCTCGGTCTCCTCCGGCCAGCCCAGTTGCCGGGCGATGGCGCGGGCGGTCTCCGGGTGGTCGCCGGTGAGCATGACGGGCAGGATCCCGGAGCGGCGCAGCTCCACCAGCAGGGCGTGCGAGGTGTCGCGCGGCACGTCGGCCAGGGCGACGAAGCCGCTGAACTCCAGGTCGGCCAGGGGCGCGTCGAGTTCGGCCTGGGCGTCGTCGGCCCGGCAGGGGCGCCGGGCCACGGCGAGCAGCCGCAGGCCCTGCCCGGCCAGGTCGTGGGCGGTGTCGGTGGCGTGGGCGGGCAGGTCGCGGCAGGCGGGCAGGATCGTCTCGGGGGCACCCTTGACGACCAGGAGTTCACCGAAGTCGGGGTCGCCGTTGCGGCCGACGGCCGCCGCGTAGCCCCGGCGGGTCTCGAAGGGCAGCTCACCGGCCGGGGTCCAGCCGGGGTCGGGCGGCGCGACGTCGAGGACGGCCTCGTCGGTGGCGTGGGCGATGCGGCGGCCCTGTCCGGTCTCCTCCTGCGGGCAGGCACGGGCGGCCAGGCGTACGACGGGGGCGGCCCGTTCGCCGCCGGCGTCCAGGACGGTGCCGTCGGCGGTGGCCACCTTGACCAGGCGCAGCTTGTTCTCGGTGAGGGTGCCGGTCTTGTCGAAGCAGACGGTGTCGACCCGCCCGAGCGCCTCCAGGGTGCGCGGGGTGCGCACCAGGACGCCCCGGCGGGACAGCCGTCGGGCGGCGGCCATCTGGGCGACCGTCGCGACCAGCGGCAGTCCCTCCGGCACGGCCGCGACGGCGACGGCGACACCGCCGCTGACGGCCCGCCGGACGGGGCTGCCGCGCAGCAGGGAGAGCCCGGTCACGGCGGCGCCGCCGGTGAAGGTCACCGGCAGGGCCTTGCGGGTCAGTTCCTGCAGCCGGGCCTGGACGCCGGCGGGTGGGGGCGTGCGGGCGGCGAGACTGACGGCCCGGCCGGCCTCCGTCCGGTCGCCGGTGTCGACGACGAGGGCGGTGGCGTGTCCGGCCACGACGGTGGTGCCCTCGAACACCATGCAGGTGCGCTGGGCCACCGGCAGTCCGGGGGTGGCCTCGGGGGACTTGGTCACCGGCAGCGACTCGCCGGTGAGGGCGGACTCGTCGACCTCCAGGCCGTCGACGTCCAGCAGCCGCGCGTCGGCCGGGACGACGTCCCCGGCGCCGAGGCTGATCTCGTCGCCGGGCCGCAACCGGGTGGCGTCGACGGTGACGGTGCGCCGGCGGCCCTCGTGCCTGCGGGCCTTGGGCTGCTGGCGGGCCGCGAGCCGGGCGAGGGCCTGCTCGGCGCGCAGCCGCTGCAGTCCGCCCGTGACGGCGTTGAGGTCCATCGCGCCCACCACGAGCAGCGCGTCGACGACCGAGCCGAGCAGCGCGGAGGCGACGGCACCGGTGGCCAGGACGGGCGTGAGCGGATCGTCGAGTTCCCGGCGGACCGCTCCGGCGGCCTGCCACGTCCAGCGGGCCGGGGCGAGGGCGGGGTGGCGGCCCACGCGCGCCGCCTGCCGCCGCGAGCGGTCGGTGAGCAGGGCGAGGCCCTGGGGTTCGTCGTCGCGGCGGGTGCGGCCGATCCGGTCGCGGGCCTCGTCGGGCTCCAGCGCGTGCCACGGGATGTGCAGCCGCGGCGGGGGCGGGGTGGCCCTGGCGACCCGGGTCGCCTCCAGCCAGCCGGTCACCAGGGCGTTGGCCGCGGCGATGTTGACGGGGGCGTGCCGGGTCAGGGGCCACAGGAACCGCCCTCCCGGGGGCCGCCCGCCGCGCGCCACCAGCAGCCCGGACAGGGCGGCTCCGGCGCGGGCCAGGGTCTGCGAGCGGCGTCCGACGCGGCGGGCCGCGGGGATGGCGGTGAGCAGCCGCCACACGTCGGCGAGGCCGCCGGGCGCGAGGGCGTCGGCGCCCCAGGGGACGGCGGCCCGGCCGTCGGTGAGGGCGACGGCCACGTCGGCGGCCGCCAGCCCGGCCGCGAGGTCCCCGCCGCCTTGGGAGCCGTCCAGGCGGGCGACGGCGACCACGACGCGCCCGTCCTCCTGCAGGGCCCGTACGACGTCGCCGAAGGGCTTGGTGCCCGGGGCGACCTCGTCGGCGAGCCGGGTGATGTCCTTCAGGTCGGAGCCGCCGGTGATCACGACGTGCAGTCCGGCGCGGCGGGCGGCGTCCAGCACGGCCTCGGCGAAGGGGTGCACGGGGTCGTCGGGGAAGCCGTCGGCGTCGTCGCCGGTCTCCGCGCGGCGGCTGCGCAGCGCGCCGGCGTGCAGGACCAGGGCGTCGGCGATCTCCAGTTGCCGCAGCCGCTCGCCGCTGCGGATGAGGATGCCGGCCCGGGCGAGGTGGGTGCCGAGGAGCGAGCCGAAGGCGACCGGGCCGTAGCGGGCGGCCTTGGGCGATCCGGCCAGGACCGCCTCGGCCGCTTCGCCCGCGTCGTGCGTGACGAGGAGGGTGGCGGCGGCGCCGACGAGGCTTCCGGTGCTCGCGTGGGAGGCGTACTCCTGGGCCGGTGTCACCTTGAGCGGCGGGCGGGCGTCCGGCGGGGCCGGCAGGCTGGTGCGGCGGTCGTGGCAGATGTCGTCGTGCAGGGCCTCGAAGGCGGCGGCGCGGGCCACGGCCTCGGTGAGCTGGCCGGTGCGCAGGACACCGTCGAGGACGAGGGCCAGGGGGGTCTGGCCGACGCCGTGGGCGGCCGCGTTGGCGGCGGCGAGGACGAGTTCCATGCCGGAGGTGCCGAAGCGCTGCCGCAGCACGGCCCGGAAGCGCGGGTTCTCCCGGAGGAGCGTGACGGTGGCGGTGACGACGCGCGAGGTGGGCGGCAGGCGCAGGGAGCGCCCGGCCAGGGCCCCGGCGGCCCCGGCGGCGTTCATCAGGACGGTGGCGGCCGTCACCCGCACCTCGCGGGGGTCGCCGGGGTGGGTGGTCTCCCGGGCGACCGGGTCGGCGCCCTCGTGCAGGCCGAGCCGGGCGGCCAGGGCGGTGGCGTGCTCGGTGACCCGGTCGGTGGCGGCGTCCTCGGCGACGGTGATCACCAGGCGGGCCAGGCCCTCGTCCCAGTAGGCCGCGAGCACCTCGGGGTGGTCGAGGAGTTCCACCGCCGCCCGGTGGGCGAGTGCAGCGGTCCCGCCCTGCGGGTGCCGCAGGGCGAGGTGGACGCGCCGCCCCGCCGTCCAGTGCTGCCCGCCGCCGAGGGCGTTGCGGGCGACGTTGCGCACGCGGCGCGTGGTGCCGTAGGCGGAGGCGGCTGTCCGGGCGGTGCCGCGTGCGGCACCGGCGGCAGCGCCGGCCAGGGCCCCGACGAGCGGGGCGGCGTCGAAGCGAGTGAGCATCTGCTGCCGTCTTTCGGGTCAGCCGGTGGAGCGGCCGGTGTCGTGTTCCTGTCGGTGGCCGCTGCCCTCGCCGTGGGCGGCGGCTTCGTGGACCTGCTTCAGGGCGGAGGCGGTGGCGGTGTCGCCGACCTTGGCGGGCTGCTCGTGGACGTGCTGCTCGGGCCGTTCCCGCCGGTAGTGGGAGGCGGCGAGCCGGTCGCCGGGGCCGGAGGCGGAGGTGTCGGGCTCCTCGCGGGCGGAGGTCGCCTCACCCGTCGTGCCGGTCGTGGCGGCGCCGTCGGAGGCGGTGCCGTCGGGCCGCGGTCCGGGCCGGGGCTGGGTGAGCCAGGCGACGGCCGCGCCGGTCAGCGCGACCGGCCATTCCACGACGCCGGCGACGCCGAGCACACCGGCACCGGCGTAGACGGCCATCCGGCGTCCGCGGGGCGACACGGCGCCGATCCTGTCCAGGGCCTCGGTCGCGACCTTGCCGACCTGGTCCGCGCCCGGCAGGTGCTTCAGGCCGGAGGCGACGGCTCGCAGGGGCTGCGGGAGAGCGGCCGCTGGTGCTTGGTGGTTCATGTCGACCTCCACAGACGCGTGTCCGGTGGCTTTCATCCGCCTTCCCGGTCTTTTGCCCCCATACTCCGCTTTCGGGGGTGTGCGCGCTTGTCCTGTGCGGCCGGGGGACTCAGGTCACGGTCTGGCCGTCGTGGATGCCGCCCTCGCAGCGCTTGGTGTACCCGTCGCTGCCCTGCCCCACGGCGGAGATGATGATCATGCCGCCACCGGCGATGCACTGGCTGGGGGTGACGTCCGCGGGAAGGGCGGCGGCGCGGGCGGGCAGGGCGAGCGCGGACAGGGCCAGGGCGGCGATCACGGCGTGCGGCAGCGTGCGCATGGGTGCTCCTCGTCGGCGGTACGGACCCGGGCGCTCCGGGCCGATACCAGCCTCACCAGGAGCGACGCGGACCGCCACCGGAGGGGGGGCCGCGGCCGGGGCACGACGGCGGCCGGGCGGAGCGCCGGGGCCGCCGGACCGCCGGACACCGGAGGCCGTCCGAACGGGCACGCCGGTGGGGCGCGGAGGCCGCCGGCGGCCGGAAGCCTTCCGTGTCGGGGCGGGCGCGCCGGGTACTCGATGCGGACACACGCAGGCCGTCTCGGGTCCGGACGCCGCACAGGAGCGGTGTCCGGCTTCGGCGCGAAGGAGTGGTCATGACGCACAACGGGGATGACGCGACGCTCGTCCGGGGGCCGGGGGTCCCGGATCTCCGGACGGCACCGGGTGGAACCGACTCCCCGCCACCACCCGACCCGGTCGCGGACGAGCCCCCTCACGAGCTGCCCCTGGACCGCAACCAGGCGATCCTGGAGGCGGCCAAGCAGGTCGGCGCGCTGCTGAAGCGCAAGGGGCACCTGTTCGCGCTGGCCGGCAGTGTGGCCGCGTACGCCCATGGCGGTGAGAAGAACCTGCAGCACGACGTCGACTTCGCGATCCGCCCCGAGGACGCGGAGGCGGTCGCGGCCACCCTGCGCGAGGCCGGCCTGACCGTGTACACCCCGCCGGAGGACTGGCTGATCAAGGCCACGTGTTTCGGCCAGCCGGTCGACGTCATCTTCGAGCTGGCGCACCGCCCGGTCGGTGCCGACATGCTGGAGCGGGCCGAGGAACTGTCGGTCGACTCGGTGCGCATGCCCGTGCTGGCCCCGACCGACCTGCTGTGGAGCCTGCTCGCCGCGTTCTCCGAGCACCACTGCGACTTCGGCGCGGTCCTGCCCATCGCGCGGGCGCTGCGCGAGAAGGTCGACTGGGAGCGGGTGCGCGGCGAGTGCGGGGACGAACCCATGCCCGCGGCCTTCTTCTTCCTCCTGGAGCGCCTGAACGTCATCTGAAGGAGCACCCCCATGAGCACCCACGGTTCCCAGGACACCGGCGGCGCGGCGCCGCCCGACAACCTGGACTACCGCATCGCCCACCTCCAGGACCGCCTCGCCTCGGGCGAGCTCGGTGAACTGGGTGTCCGGGTCGAGGCCCGCGGCCACGCGGTGCTGCTGACCGGCACCGTGCCCTCGGCGCCCTGCCGCGAGGAGATCCTGCGCACCGTCCAGGAGGAGCTGGCCGGCTTCCCGGTCCACAGCGACCTCGTGGTCACCGAGGCGTCCTCCCCCGACCACGCGGAGGAGCTGTCATGATCCGCATCGCAGCCGTCGGGGACATCCACATGGGGCCCGACAGCCAGGGCGTGCTGCGCCCGGCGTTCGAGACCCTGCCCGAGTGCGCCGACATCCTGCTGCTCGCCGGGGACCTCACCCGGCACGGCACCCCCGAGGAGATGGGGGTGGTGGCCCGGGAGATCCACGGTCTCGGCGTCCCGGTGGTCGCCGTGCTGGGCAACCACGACCACCACGACGACCGCCCGGAGGAGGTCTCGCAGATCCTGCGGGACGCCGGCGCCCATGTCCTGGAGGGACAGGGGACGGTCGTGGAGAGCGGCGGGGCGCGTATCGGCGTGGCCGGCACCAAGGGGTTCGGCGGCGGCTTCGTCGGCCGCTGCGCCGGGGAGTTCGGCGAGCCGGTGATGAAGGAGTTCGTGCGGTACTCGCGCCGGAGCGCGGACGGCCTGCGAACGGCCCTGGAGCGCCTGGCCGAGGAGGGCTGCGACGCGCGGATCGCCCTGACCCACTACTCCCCCGTCGCCGACACGCTGGCGGGCGAGCCCCTGGAGATCCACCCCTTCCTGGGCAGCTACCTGCTGGCCGAGGCGATCGACACCGCGGGCGCGGACCTCGCCGTGCACGGCCACGCGCACGCGGGCACCGAGCACGGCATGACCTCCGGCGGCGTCCGGGTGCGCAACGTCGCCCAGCCGGTCATCGGGCGTGCCTTCCACGTCTACCACCTGCCGGTGAGGGAGCGCGCCGCGACCGGCGCCGCCGCTCAACACGCGCACTGATCCCGCCCGTTCCCCGAACCGCCGCCGGCGTCCTGCCGGCGGCGGTTCGCGTTGCCCGCCGTCCGGCCCAGCCGTGCCGCCCGCGTACCTCCTGTGGTGTGAACGCCCCGCACGTCGTGCCCGTTTCAGGCATTTTGTCTGCTTAGCATGCGAGCTCCGCGCTCCGCACGTCGGCGATGTCCCCACGCGTTCGCCCGGGGCGCCCCTGCCCCGTACGAGAGGACCCCAGGATGGCGCTGACGGGCCGTCACACTCCACCGTCCGAGCATGCCTTCTCCCCGCACGACGCCGTACTGCGCACGGCGGCGCCGCACCTCGCCCGCCGCCGCTTCCTGACCGTCGCCGCGGCGGCCGCGATGCTCGCCTTCTCCACCAACCGGCCGGCCCGCGGCGCCACCGCCGCCCCGGAACGCGACGCCGCCCGGATCACCGACGACCCGTTCACCCTCGGCGTGGCCTCGGGCGACCCGCTCCCCGACTCGGTGCTGCTGTGGACCCGGCTGGCACCCGTGCCCTTCGCGGAGGACGGAGGTCTGGGCCAGGAACGGGTCGTCGTCTACTGGGAGGTGGCGATGGACGAGTGGTTCGCCCTCGTGGAACAGCAGGGAGCCGCCACGGCCCACCCGGAGTACGCCCACAGCGTGCACGTCGACGTCAGGGGCCTGTCGCCGGACAGCACCTACTACTACCGGTTCCGGGTGGGCGCCTGGATCAGCCCCGTCGGCCGCACCCGCACGGCCCCCGCCCCGGGTGGCGACGCCGACAGCCTGCGGCTGGCCGCGGTCGCCTGCCAGGCCTACCAGGACGGCTACTACACGGCCCACCGGCACCTGGCGCAGGAGGACGTCGACGTGGTGTTCCACCTCGGCGACTACCTGTACGAGTACGGCGTGAACTCCGCGGGCGGTGCCCGCCGCTACACCGACCGCAAGCTCCCCGACGTCTTCAACCACGAGGCGACCACGCTCGCGGACTACCGGCTGCGCTACGCGCTGTACAAGAACGACCCGGACCTGCAGGCCGCGCACGCCCAGCACCCGTTCGTGGTGACCTGGGACGACCACGAGACCGAGAACAACTACGCCGGGCCCTACGACGAGAAGGGCAGCCCCCCGGACCAGTTCCTGGTGCGCCGGGCCGCCGCCTACCGGGCGTACTGGGAGAACCAGCCGCTGCGCGCGGACCAGCTGCCGCAGGGGCCCGACGCCCGGCTCTACCGCAGGCTCACGTGGGGATCGCTGGCGCAGTTCGACATCCTCGACACCCGCCAGTACCGGTCCGACCAGGCCTACGGCGACCGGCCGCACCCGCCGGGCCCCGAGTCGGACGACCCGGCCCGCACGCTCACCGGTGACGCGCAGGAGCGCTGGCTGCTGGACGGCTGGCGGAACTCGGAGGCGCTGTGGCACGTGATGCCCCAGCAGGTCTGCTTCTCACAGCGCAAGTTCGACCTGACCGCCCCCGCCCGGGTCTCCATGGACGCCTGGGACGGCTACCGCGCCTCGCGTGAGCGCGTCATGGCGGGCGCCAAGGCCGCGGGGATCGAGAACTGGATGGTCCTCACCGGCGACGTCCACGTCGGGTACGCCTTCGACATCAAGGAGGACTTCGACGACCCGTCCTCCAAGGCGGTCGGCACGGAGTTCACCTGCACCTCCATCGCCAGCGGCGGCGACGGCACCGAGAAACCCGCCGACTGGGACACGTACATGGCGGCCAACCCGCACATGAAGTACTACGACGGCCGGCGCGGCTACGTCCGGGTGGAACTGGGCCGGGACGAGGCGCAGGTCGACTTCCGGATCGTCCCCGAGATCACGACGCCCGGCGCGTCGATCTCGACGACGGCGTCCTTCGTCACGGAGGTGGGCTCGCCCGGACTGAAGTCCGCCTGACGTTCATGTGGAGTCCGATCGGACTCCGCCCGAGCCCGCCCGAGCCGCGCTCCCCGTACTGCACATGGCGCCCTTCGCGGCACCAAAGCGCGAACCGGGACGGCCCCGGACATCAGGCCCTCCCCCCGCGGCAAGGCCTGTGCGGAGGCCTCACCGCGACCGACCCCCCAGCGAGACCCTGCGGCGCACACCCGCAGCGCACACCGTGACCGAAGGAGACACATCGCATGGCCCACAGACATGCCGTGACCGGCCGCCGGGCTGCCCTGGCCGCGCTCGGCGCCCTCGTCGCCACCGGCATCCCCGCCGCGGCGGCCGAGCCGGCCCCGGCACCCGGCCCCCCGCCCTCGGCCGCCCAGACCCTCGGCGCCGACCGGCCGTCGCCCGGACTGCTGCGCGCCATGGAGCGCGACCTCGGGCTGACCCCGGCCCAGGCGTCCCGGCGGCTGGTCAACGAGGCGGAGGCCGGAACCCGCGCCGGGCTGCTGCGCAACGCCCTCGGCGAGCGTTTCGCCGGGGCGTGGCTGCGGGGCGCCACCTCGCAGGAGCTCGTGGTGGCCACCACGGACGCCGCGGACGTGTCCGCCATCGAGGCGCAGGGCGCCAAGGCCACCGTCGTGAAGCAGCCGCTGCGCGACCTGCGCGCCGCGAAGGAGAAGCTGGACGCGGCGGCGGCCCGGGTGGCCACCGCGAAGACGCCCCTGTGGTACGTCGACGTGCCGGCCAACCGGGTCGTGGTGCAGGCCGCGAGCAGGAGCGACGCCGCCGGCTTCCTCGAGGCCGCGGGTGTGGACGCCGGGAAGGTGGGCGTCAAGGTCAGCGCGAACCGGCCGCGGCTGCTGGAGGACATCACGGGCGGCGACGCGTACTACATCGACGGCACGGCCCGGTGCTCGGTCGGCTTCTCCGTCACCAAGGGCGAACAGCAGGGCTTCGCCTCGGCGGGCCACTGCGGCAAACCGGGTTCCAAGACCACCGGGCACAACCAGGCGGAGCAGGGCACCTTCCAGGCCTCCACCTTCCCCGGCAAGGACATGTCGTACGTGGCCGTCAACGACCAGTGGACGGCCACGCCGAACGTCAAGGGCGAGGGCGGGCAGGCCCTGCAGGTCACCGGCTCGGTGCAGGCGCTGGTGGGGGCGGCGGTCTGCCGCTCCGGCTCCACCACCGGCTGGCACTGCGGCAAGGTCGAGCAGCACGACACGAGCGTCAGTTACGCCGAGGGCCAGGTCGACGGGCTGACCCAGACGACCGTGTGCGCCGAGCCGGGCGACTCCGGCGGACCGTACGTCTCGGGCGTCCAGGCACAGGGCGTCACCTCCGGCGGCTCCGGCGACTGCACCTCCGGCGGCACGACGTTCTACCAGCCGATCAACGCCCTGCTCGAGGCGTTCGCCCTCACCCTGACGACCGCCGAGGCCGAGGAGGAGGAGCCCGCGCCCCAGGACAACGCCGTGCAGACCTGGGCGGCGGGGCGGGTGTACGAGGCGGGTGCGACGGTGACCCACGCGGGTGTGCGCTACCAGTGCCTGCAGACCCACCAGGCGCAGGGGCCCTGGTCCCCCGTGGGCACGCCGGCGCTGTGGCAGCGGGTGTGACACAGGGTCGGGCCTGCCCGGCGCCGGTGCGGCAGGCACCGGCGCCGGGCGCGTTCCGCTACGCCTCGGCGAGCAGCCGGTACGCCCCGGCCACGAACGGGTCGTGGGCCCGGAAGCGCCGGGTGCACACGGCGGCCAGTGCCGTGCCGGTGTCGGGGCGGAAGCCCAGGAACGCCTGCTGGCCGAGGGTGGCGCCACTGTGGAAGTACATCGGTCCGCCGTCGGTGGGGTGACGGAACCAGGCGATGGTGTGCACGTGCCGGTGCGTCAGCCCGCGGCGGAGCACCGGGCGGCGCACCGCGCGCAGCGCGGCCGCGAGCGAGGGTGACGCCCCCTCGGCACCGGCGGGGTCCAGGTGGGCTTCGAGGAACGCGAGCAGGTCTCCCGGGGTGGCCCGGACCGCGCCCGCCGCCTGGAATCCACCCGCGTCGAAAGCGGGGACGGGGGTCCGGCCGTCCTTGGCGTGCCCCGGGGCGTCCGTTTCCGGGCCGTGGGCGTGCAGGGTGGTGCCGGTCAGGCCGAGCGGGCTCAGGACCTGCTCGGTGAGCAGCCTCTCCCACGGGGTGCCGGTGGCGGCCGCCAGGGCGTGTCCGAGCACGGCGACGCCGTAGTTCGAGTAGCACCACCGGGTGCCGGGGCGGTGACGGGGCCGGTGGCGCAGGAAGGCCCGGACGACCTGCTCGGCCGGGAAGCGGGCGTAGGGGTTGGTGTGCCAGGCGGGCAGCGCGCGCCGCAGGAAGCCGGGCGGCAGGGCCGGGAGGCCGGAGGTGTGCGTGATCAGGTGGGCGAGGGTGACCGGGTGGGCGCCGGCGGGACGGGCGGCGTCGAGGAGGACGGCGGCCGGTTCGCCTCCGGTCAGGGCGCCGCTGTGGATGAGCCGGGCCAGGAGCAGACCGGTGAAGGTCTTGCCGGCCGAGCCGACCTCGTAGCGCAGTGCCTCGCGGGGCAGCGGGCGGCGGCCGGCGGTGCCGCCGCTCATGACGGTGCGCCGGCCGTGGCGGGAGACGGCGAAGACGACGTCGGGGGCGTCCGACCCCTCGACGGCTTCGGCGAGCCGCCGGGCGAGGGACCGCGCCACCCGTCCGTGCACGCCGGGAGCGTCCTCCACGAGAGCGGGGGCCGGGGGGCGGGCCGCTTCGTCGTCGGAGGGCTCGCCCGGCCAGTGCACGGGGGCCGGCCGGGGCTCGAGCGTGGACCGCCCGGTCATGAGGCGCGGGACAGCTCGGACAGGGACCGGGACGTGGCGAGGAACGAGGCGAACGCGGCCACCAGCGTGGGGTGGTAGACGATGTCGAACACCTCGTCGGGCTCGCCCTCGGGCATCGTGCGGATCGCGGGCATCGCGCCGTCGGGCTGCTGGGCGGCCGCGAACGCCTCCCAGGCCGGGGCGTCCAGCGTGGGCCGGGGCAGGCAGGCGTCGACCACCAGCAGCTCGCCGAGCAGGTCCCAGCGCTGCAGGTCCAGCCAGTCGTCGATCCACACCGGCAGCCAGGTGGCGAGGTAGTCGGCGATGCCGGGCGGCAGCCCGTCCGGGTTCTCGCCCCAGTCCGTCAGGTGGAACACCGTGTGCGTGACGTCGTAGGCGGTGTGGCCCTCCACCGTCCAGGGCTCGGGGGTACGGGCCAGCCAGGTCGCGCCCACCAGCTCGGCCTCCGGGGGGCGGGGTGCCAGCCCGAAGCGGCGCTGGAAGGCGGACAGGCCCAGCCGGCGCGTGGGGGTGGTCTCGAAGGCCACCCAGCTCTCCAGCCGGTGGTTCAGTTCGGTGGCCCGCTCGACCTCGGGCTGGCTGTACCCCAGTTCCTTGAACGGCAGGTACACCTCGAAGGGGATGGGCGAGGCGGGCTCGGTGCGCTGTCCGCGCACCAGCATCCGGCCGCCGTCGAGGGTGTCGCGCCAGGTGTGGTCGAGGAGTCGGCGGGCCAGCTGGGCCTGGCGTGAGCCCGCGACGCCCTCGCGGAAGAGCACGCGGCAGATGAGCGCGAGTTCGCCGATGGGCTTGAACCGCTCGAGGAAGCCCGTCTCCGGGTCGACGTCGGGCTCCAGCCGGAAACCGTCGCGGTGGGCCCACAGCCATTCCAGGGCGCGGACCCCGACGTTGTGGATCAGGCGGGTGTCGGTCATCCCAGCACTCCTTGTGCGCCGGGCCGGTCGCGGCGGCCGGGCCGGGCCGCGTCGTCCAGCCGCCCGGTGGTGAGGGCCGCCGCGAAGACGGTCATGAGAGTCGAGTGGTAGTGCACGGTGAAGTCCGGTTCGCCGTCGCTGAGCCCGGCCTCGCGCAGCGCGCCCGAGGGGTGCTGCGCGGCCGCGATCCGCTCCCAGGCGTCCTCGAGCAGCGCGGGCTCGGGCAGTTCGGGCAGGCTCGCCGCCACGGCCAGCAGCTCGCAGCCGAGGTCCCACATCTGCGCGTCCAGACAGGTGTCGAGCCAGGGCGGAAGCCAGTCGGCCAGATAGGCGGCCAGGTCCGGGGGCAGTCCCGCGGGCCCGAGGCGCCCCCAGTCGGTGAGGTGGAACACCACGTGCGTCAGGGCGTATCCGGAGTCGCGCTCGAACGTCCACGGTTCCGGCAGCCCGCCCAGCCAGGTGGCGCGCAGTGCCTGCGGCATGCCGCCCGAGCGGCGCACACCGGTGCGTTCCTCGGCGTTGAGGACGCCGAGCCGGCGGGTGGCGGGCTGTTCGGTGAGCTGCCAGCCGCGGGTGCGGGCCACCAGGGCGGCGGCCGCCTCGTAGCCGGGGTGGCGCAGCCCCGCGGAGGCGAAGGCGGCGTACACCTCCAGCGGGTAGGTGGCGAAGGGCTCCAGGCGCTGCAGACGCACCAGGAGTTCGCCCCGGCCGGTCTCCTGCCAGGCGTGCTCCAGCAGGCCGGCGGCGCGTGCGTGCAGCGGGTCGGAGGCGTCCGTGTTCCGGGACACGGCCGCGCACATCAGGGCGAGTTCGCCGATCGGTTTCCAGCTCCGGTTGACCTCGCCGTCGGCGGCCAGTGCGTCCTCGCCGAGCGTGAAACCGCCACGCCGGTCGCAGATCCAGGCCAGCGCGGCCTCGGCGGGCCGGCGGATCACGCCGGGGTCGAGCGCCGCCGTCACGCGGGTCACGCGGGGGCTCCCGCGCGCGTCAGCGACCGTGCCGCCTGGATCTGCAGAGCCACGAGCGGGTCCTCACCGCCCATCAGCTCCGTGAAGTCGAGGCCGGTGTCCAGGCCCAGCGTGTCCGGGACGCCGTCGAGCAGGGTCAGCCAGCGTCCGGCGCCGGCCGCCTGCCGCCAGTCCCGGCGGCGCACGGCACGGACGAACCCGCGCGCCACGTCGAGGGACCGGCGCCGGGCCACGCGGGCGACCGCGCAGTCCTCGCCGGGCAGGGCGAGCGGGGCCAGGACGGCGAGTTGGTGGGTGAGGGACTGCCAGCTCGCGTCGGCGAGGGCGTCCGCGTCGGGTTCCGTCTGCGTGGCGTGGGGGGTGGCGTCGACGTAGGAGGGGTCGAGCCGGCGCATCGTGCGCCGCATCGCCCAGTGACTCCACAGGACGGTGGGTGCGGCGTCCGCGCGGGGCGGGTAGGCCTCCACCGCCTTGCGGAACACGGCCAGTTGGTCGGGCAGGGGCGCGGCGTGCAGGAGGACGCTCGGCAGCAGCGCGTCGGATCCCAGCACGCGCACGGCCGCGACGGCCAGACCCTCGGCTTCCCCGCCGGCCGCCGCGAAGGCGGCCGACGGGGTGTGGTCCCCGCTCCGAAGAGCGGAGACCACACCGGAAGCGAGGTCCCGCACCGCGCCCTGCAGGAGGGTCGAGGTGCCAGACTGCTCCATTGACTACTCCTGTCTCCGTTAGCCCTTCTTAGGGCGCGGGGTGGGCGGCGACAGAAGGAGCTTCGTCGCGCCCGACTGCAGCGCGAGCGCTGCGCACTGACGGCTGTCGCGGTAGACGCCGTCGAGTTCTGCCGGGTCGAGTGCCGCCTCGATGTCGACGCTCGGGACACCGGTCAGTTCCTTGGTGACCTTTTCCGTGGAAGGCATAGCACCATCTCCTTGAGCTGAAGCGAGTACCTTCACCATTCGGATCTCCGGAATCGGACAAAGCATGCCAAATTTCTCAGAATTCACTTCAGTAACATCTTCAACATCTCATCCGCGAGGAACCGCCTCGCGCGCCACGACCCGCAGGGTCCGCACGGCGGGGTCGGCCGCGTCCGGGATGAGCACGCCGTGCTCGACGCCGCTGCGCAGGTAGTCCACCACCTCGTCGGTGATGACCTCGCCCGGCGCGATCGCGGGCACACCGGGCGGGTAGGGGCTGACCAGCTCGGCGGAGATCCGCCCCGCGGCCCGCTCGGCGGGCACGTGCTCGACCGGGGCGAAGAACGCCGCGCGGGGCAGCATCGCCTGCTCCAGCTCCAGCGTGGCCGGTTCCGGCAGCCGGACCGACGGTCGCCGCTCCATCGAGTCGGCGTGCTCCACCAGCCCGCGCAGGGCGTCCACCAGGACCTGCTCGGTCTCGTCGTCGTCGGCGTAGGTGATCGAGGCGCTGATCCGGCAGGTGTCCGAACCGCCGACGTCCACGTGCCGGTGGGTGCGCAGCCACTCGGCGGCCTGCATCCCGCTCACGCCGAGCTTGCGCACGTCGATCACGAGCTTGAGCGGATCGAAGGAGGCGGCGAGCCCCTCCTCCACGATCTCCCCGCCCATCGGCCGCAACCCCGGGAGGTCGGCCACCGCCGCCCGGATCCGGTCGACCCGGCGCAGCGCCGTCTCCAGCAGCCCGTGCCCCTGCTCGACCATCTGGCGGCGCCAGCCGTCGAGCGTGGCGAACACCAGGGACGAGGCGCTGGTGGTCCCCAGCAGGTCCTCCCGCTGCTTGAGCACCTCGGGCGAGACCCGGTCGTACTGGAGGTGGAAGACGGAGCTCTGCTCCACCGCCCCGCCCATCTTGTGCACGCTGGTCACCACCAGGTCGGCCTCGGCGTCCATGCCCCACGCGGGCAGCTCGGGGTGGAAGGGCAGATGGGCGCCCCACGCCTCGTCGACGATGAGGGGCACGTCGAACTCGTGGCAGACCCGGGCCACGCCCCGGACGTCCGCGCAGGATCCCCAGTCGGTGGGCGTGATGAGCAGCATGCCCTTGGCGTCGGGGTGCTCCCGCAGCCGCCGGCGCACGTCGTCGGGCTCGGGCGGATGGGCCACGTGCCGTTCGGTGTCGAACTTCGGGTGCACCCAGATCGGTTCGACGCCGTTGACGACGACGGCCGCGATCACCGACTTGTGGGCGTTGCGCGACAGCAGCAGCTTCTCCCCGGGCCCGGCCACCGACAGCATGGCCGTCTTCACGGACAGGGAGCTGCCGCAGGTGGAGAAGAAGGCGTGCTCGGCACCGACGGCGTCGGCCATCAGCTCCTGCGCCTGACCGATCACGTCCTGCGACTGGCGCCGGTCGTCGAGGCCGTTGAGGGAGAGCACGTCGGAGCGGAACACGTCCATCCCGACGATCTCGGCGACCCGGGGGTCCACTCCCCTGCCCTGCTTGTGGCCGGGCGGGCCGTAGGCGATGTCGCCCCGGCGCCGGAACTCCTGCAGCGCCTCCAGCACGGGCACGCGCGAGTGGTCCATGGTCGTACCTCCCGAGTACGGCCCGCCCGGCCGCCGCACGCCGGCCGCGCGGCCGGGACCGGGCGGGCACACCGACCGTGTTGCACTGCGCCACCGGACGAAACACGCACGGTGTCGACGCGCCGGACCGTGAAACCCGCTCCGGGGTGCCGAGGCCGAGGAGGAGTACGTGACCGACATACGTGACGACGTGCACGAGTCCGTCCGCGCGCAGGTGGCGGCCCGGGCCGACGCCCTGTGGGACGTGGCCCTGCGGCTGCACGCGGATCCCGAGTGCGCCTTCGCCGAGCACCGCGCGGCGGCCCTGCTCTCCGGTGAGCTGGAGCGCGCCGGGTTCGCCGTGGAGCGGGGCGTGGCGGGGATGCCCACCGCGTTCACCGGGCGCTCGGGTCTGGGCCGGCCTGCCGTGGCACTCCTGATGGAGTACGACGCCCTGCCCGGTCTGGGGCACGCCTGCGGCCACAACCTCATCGCGGCGGCGGGCCTGGGAGCGGCCCTGGCGGTGGCCGCGGCCGTGCCCGCGTCCGCGGGCGCGGTGCTGGCCGTGGGCACGCCGGCGGAGGAAGGCGGCGGCGGCAAGGCCCTGGAGGTGGAGGCCGGGGTCTTCGACGACGTCGACGCGGCGCTGATGTTCCACCCGGGGGTGTACAGCTGGGTCCGGGCGCCGCTGACCGCGCAGGTGCAGTACCGGGTGGCCTTCCACGGCCGCGCCGCCCACCCCACCGGCAACCCGACGGAGGGAATCGACGCGCTGGCGGCCCTCGTGGAGCTGTTCAACGTGCTGGCCGTGCTGGGGCGGCGGCTGCCGGAGGGCTCGCACGTCCAGGGCATCGTCACCCACGGCGGCACCGCCACCAACATCGTCCCGGACTTCGCGCAGGGGCTGTTCGGGCTGCGGGCGGCCACCACCGGGGCGCTGGACGAGCTGACGGAGCGGCTGCGGATGTGCGCCGACGGCGTCGCCCGGGCCACGGGCACCACCGCCGAGGTGGAACGGGCCACCGTGCGCTACGAGCACTTCCGGGACAGCTTCGCGCTGTCCGAGCGGTTCGCCGCGCACCTGGCCGGGGCCGGGATCCCGCTGTCGCCGCCGGTGCCCGGCGTGTACCTGGGGTCGTCCGACATCGGCAACGTCAGTGCCCGCGTGCCCGCCATCCACCCGTTCGTCGCGATCATGGGCGAGGACGGCGCCGACCACACTCCTCGGTTCGCCGAGGCCGCCGCCTCCCCCCGCGCCCGGGACGTGCTCCTCGCCGTGACGCGGGCGCTCGCCTGCACCGCCGCCGACGTGCTGCTGTCCGAAGAGCTGCGCACGCGGGCGTGGGCCGGGCACCGTACGGCGTGAGTGGTCCACCCCGGCCGGGGAACCCGGCGTGTCACTGAGTCCACCGACACCCTGGAGAGGGCCATGAGTCTGTTGCGCGTGCTCGGCCGCCCCATGCTGGCCTCGATGTTCCTGGCGGGCGGGATGAACTCCGTCCGCGATCCGAAACAGGTCGCCGAAGCCGCCGAGCCGGTCGTCAAACCCGTCGCCGACCGGGTGTCCGTGCTGCCGGACCGCACCGAACAGGCGGTGCGGCTCAACGGCGCGGTGCAGGTGGTGGCCGGTCTGATGCTGGCCACCGGGCGCATGCCGCGGCCGGCCGCGCTGGCCATCGCGGCCACACTGGTGCCCACGACGCTGGCCGGGCACCGCTTCTGGGAGACGGAGGACCCCGCCGAGCGGGCCCAGCAGCGCATCCACTTCCTGAAGAACCTGTCCATGCTGGGCGGCCTGCTCATCGCGGCCGACGACACCGGTTCACGCCCCTCGCTGCTGTGGCGCGGCAGCCACGCCGCTCGCGGGGCGCGGCGGGACGCGGGCCTGGTGCGGCGCTCGGTGCGCGCCACCGCCCGCCCGGCCGCCACGGCCGGCCGGGTCCGGGCCAGGCTGCCCGTCTGAGCCGCCCCTCGCGGGCGGCCCGCGCGTTAGCCCCTGAGGGCCCAGGGGGACCCGGGGGCAGGAGGTGAAGGACATGGGACACGGAGGAAACGTCATCGACGAGCTGGTGACCGACCACCGCGAGGTCGAGGAGATGTTCGGCAGGATCGAGGCCCTGCCGCCCGGCCACGAGGACCGCAAGGTCTACGCGGACCAGGTCACCATGGAGCTCGTGCGGCACTCGGTGGCCGAGGAGGCCTACCTCTACCCGGCCGTGCGCGAGCACGTGGCCGGCGGGGACGCCCTCGCCGACCGGGAACTGCAGGACCACGCCACGGCCGAGCAGATCATGAAGGACCTGGAGGGCTGTGACGCGGGCGACGCCGAGTTCGACCGGCTCGTCGGCATGCTGATGAGCGAGATCCGCTCGCACATCGCCGACGAGGAGGGCAACCTCTTCCCGGCGCTGCGCGCGGTGTGCCCGCCGGACGCGCTGGACGAGCTGGGTGAGAAGGTCCGCAAGGCCAAGAAGGCCGCCCCGACCCGTCCCCACCCGGCCGCCCCCGACAAGCCTCCGGCGAACAAGCTCCTGAACCCGGGAGCCGGCATGGTCGACCGGCTGCGGGACGCCCTGTCCGGCCGGGGCACGTTCGGGTAGCGCATCCGCATCCCCCATCCGAAGGGCCCGTCGCCCGGCGACGGGCCCTTCGCCGTGCCTGTGGCCGCCGTCACGTGGAGTGACCTCCGCGCGCCGCGTGACCATCGACTGTGATCAACCCCACGCGAGGCCGCAAGCGGCTCTCGGACACGGGGGGGTTGGGGCCGCAGCGGGCGGCCGGCGCGGCGCCCGGGAACGGACCGGGGGTCGCCCTCTGTCACGATGGTCCGCGCCGTGATCCGGCGAGGGGAGCCACCGCGCAGCGCCGCCGGTGTTCTCGTTCCCCGCCCTCCTTTCTGCCGAGTCCCCGACTCCTCCTGCGAGTACCGTCCTGTGTCTTCGTCGCCCTCCCCTGCCCGGCCCCCCTCCCGGTCTCCCTGGCGGTCGCTGAGGTACCGCAGCATGCGCTGGTGGTCCGCCGCGAACTTCGTGTCGAACGCCGGCACGTGGATGCAGCTGACCGTGCAGAACCTGCTGGTCCTGCAGATCACCGGTTCGGCGGCCGCGACCGGGCTCTCCATGTCGGTGCAGGCCGCGCCCGCACTGCTGATCAGTGTGTTCGGCGGCGCGGTCGTCGACCGGTGGCCCCGGAAACCGACGGCCGCCGTGAGCCAGGCGCTGCTCGGGACGATCGCGTTCACCACGGCCGTCCTCGTGGCGCTGGACCGGATCGACATGACCTCGCTGATGGTGCTGGCCGCGCTCACGGGTGTCGTCGCCACCGTCGACAACCCGGCGTGCGCGCTGCTCGGCAACGACCTCGTCCCGCCGGAGGACGTCCCCTCGGCCATCGGGGTCGGGGCACTGGTGCATCAGGCGGGCAGACTCGTCGGCGCGGCCCTGGCCGGGGTGGCGGTCGGATTCCTCGGCACCTCGGCCGCGTACTTCGCCAACGGCCTGTCGTTCCTGTTCGTTGCCTCGGTCATCCCGTTCCTGCGCCCGGCGCCCGGCGCGGAGCGGCAGGTCACCCGGGGTCCGGCTGCCGGGGACGGGCCCTGCGCCGGCCTCACCGCGCGGGAGGGCCTGGCGTTCTTCGCGCGCCGCCCGCGGCTGGTCGCGCTCGCCGGGGTGACCGGGATCAGCGCGGTGTTCGGCCGCAACTACGGGCTCACCCTGGCAGTGCTGGTGACCGGGCCGCTCGCGGGGAGTGCCGCCGCGTTCGGCACGGTGTCGACCGTGCTCGCCCTCGGCGGCATCCTCGGTGCGGTGCTCGGCGCCCGGCTGCGGCGTCCGTCGGTCCGGCTGGTGGGGGCCCTCGCTGCGGCGGGCGCGCTGCTGCAGGTGGTGGCGGGTCTGTCGCCGTCGGTGGCGGTGCTGCTCGTGCTGGTGCTGCCGATGGCCGTCGTGGAGTCCGTCTCCGACACCGCCGGCACGTCCGTGCTCCAGACCGACCCGCCCGCCCGTCTGCGCGGACGCGTGCTGGGGGTGTGGGGCAGCATCGGCACGGTGTGGGGCCTCGGCGGCCCGCCCGCGCTGGGTCTGCTGATGGAGCTGGCCGGGGCGCGCGGCGCCCTCGTCACCGGTGGGCTGATCATCGCCGGCTCGATCGGTGCCGGATACGTGCTGCGGCGGCGCCGAGCCCTGACGCCGGTGCCGCTGCGCCGGGAACAGGACGACGTCCCGGGCCGCCCGGCCCTGAGCACGGCGGCCTGAGAGGAGCGGCCCGCCGGACCCCGCGGAATCCGCCCGGCCGGGCCGAGCCGGCCGCCCGCCCCGGACCGGGCCGGTGTGCCGTCGAGCGCCCGGGAGTCCCGCGATGCCGGCCGAGGTGAGCGCGGACGTCCCGGCCCGGCACCGGCCTGCCGTGCCCCGCGCCGGCTCGATCGGCGCCGGATACGTCCTGCGGCGGTGCCGGGCCCTGACGCCGGTGCCGCTGCGCCGGGAACAGGACGACGTCCCGGGCCGCCCGGCCCTGAGCACGGCGGCCTGAGAGGAGCGACCCGCCGGACCCCGCGGAATCCGCCCAGCCGGACCGGGCCGGTGTGCCGTCGAGCGCCCGGGAGTCCCACGATGCCGGCCGAGGTGAGCGCGGACGTCCCGGCCCGGCACCGGCCTGCCGTGCCCCGGGCCGGCTCGATCGGCCCGGGCGGGCAGGGCGAGGGTGCGGCTGAGCGAGTCCAGCCGGGCTCGTGAGCCCTCCTCCCCCGGCTCGTCCGCCGGCGCGCCCGCTGACCCCGCCCGGGCCGGCACGCCGGGCCCGCGGGGCGGCGCGCCGTTCCGGGCGCGTCCGCACGGCAGCCGTGCCGGTTAGGACCCGGACGGGCGCAGGGCGGCCTTGGCGGCCTTGGCCGCCCTGCGGGCCAGGAGGGTCGTGGAGCGGCCGTCCAGGTAGGGCAGGACCACCGCCTGGCCGCCCCAGGTGCGCAGGACCTCCGCCTCGGGGAGGTCCTGGACGGAGTAGTCGCCGCCCTTGACCCAGACGTCGGGCCGCAGCCGGGCCAGGACGGCCTCGGGGGTGTCCTCCTCGAACACCGCGACGGCGTCCACGCTGCCGAGCGCCGCCAGGACCCGGGCCCGGTCGGCCGCCGGGTTGAGCGGACGGCCCGGGCCCTTGCGGCGGGCGACGGACGCGTCGGAGTTCAGGCACACGATGAGGCAGTCGCCGATGCGCCGGGCGCTCTCCAGCAGCCCCACGTGACCGGCGTGCACCAGGTCGAAGCAGCCGCCGGTGGCGACGACGGTGCCGCCGCGGGCGCGGACGCTCTCCGCGAGGGCGAACGCGTCCGACGCCGGGTCGCCGGCGGGACCGGGCACCGGCTCGGTGCGCCACAGGTCGGGGTTGCCCGCCCCGCCCGCGGCGACGAACGCGGCCGCCTCGGCGACGGCCCGTTGCAGGGCCTCCTCCGGAAGCAGTCCGTCGGCGAGGGCCGCCGCCGTCGTCGCCGCGAAGCAGTCGCCCGCCCCGCACGGGTCGCCGTCGGCCCGGTAGGGCACGGGGACGAGCATCGGCGTGGCCGAGCCGGGCCGGGTGAGCAGGACACCGCGTTCGCCGAGGGTGACGGCGACACCGGCGGCGCGCCACAACTCGGCCAGGTGGGCCCCGCGCTCGGCGTAGGCGCCCAGGGACGTCTCACCGGAGCCGGGGTGCAGGGCCCGTGCCTCCGCCGCGTTGGGGGTGACCAGCCGTGCTCCGGGCACCGGCGGGTCGCCCTTGGGGTGCGGGTCCCACACCAGGGGCGTGCGGCGCGCGACGTCCTCCAGGAGCGGGCGCAGGGCGCCCGCGGTGCGGCGGCCGTAGTCGGCGACCAGGACGGCGCGGGCGTTCGCGAGCGCCTCGCGGACCGCGTCGCCGGGTTCGCCGGGGATGCCGCCGCCGCGGTCGATGCGGACGACGGGGCGGCCGTCCGCGAGGACGCGGGTCTTGACCGGCAGGGTGCCGTTCAGCGGGATCTCCAGCAGCCGGACCCGGTCGCGCAGGTCGCGCCGTACCGCCTCGCTGGCCTCGTCGTCGCCGAGGGCGGTCACCAGAACCACGTCCCGGCCGCCGCGCGCGGCCAGCGCCGCGGCCAGTCCCGCGCCGCCGGGGTGGCGACGGTCGCCGGTGACGTCGACGACGGGGGCGGGGGCGTCCGGGGCGAGGCGGGTCGCGACGCCCTCGATGTCCTCGTCGAGGAGGACGTCACCGACGACGGCGAGGGGTTTCGGGCCGGTCATGAGGTGCTCCCGCGGGTGAGGACGGTGCGCCGGGCCAGGGGCGCCGACACGGCCGTGTCGAAGCACTCGCACAGCAGGTGGACGGCGACCAGGTGCGTCTCCTGGACGTTGGCGCTGCTGGCGGCGTCGACGCACAGCGCCTCGTCGGCGGCCTCCGCCAGCGGGTTGGGGCCCGGGCCGGTGAGGGCCCACACGCGCAGACCGGCCTGGCGGGCGGTCACGGCGGCGGCGAGGAGGTTGGCGCTGCGGCCGGAGGTGGACAGCAGCATCAGGACGTCGCCGGGACGGCCGTGCGCGGCGACCTGGCGGGCGTAGACCTGGTCGAAGCCGTAGTCGTTGCCGATGGCGGTCATGCTGGAGGTCTCGGCGTGCAGGGAGATGGCCGAGTAGGCGCGGCGTTCGCGGCGGTAACGGCCGACGAGCTCGGCGGTGAGGTGCTGGGCCTGGGCGGCGCTGCCGCCGTTGCCCGCGGCGAGCAGCCGGCCGCCGCCGCCGAGGACGTCGGCGAGCCGGGCGCCCCAGTCGGCGACGCGGTCCAGGCCGTCCCGGCGGAACCGGCCGAGGGCCTCCTCCAGCGACCGGCAGTGCAGGCGGGCGGCGTCGAGGCCGGACTGTGCGGGGGATTCGCTCATGCGGATCGGGCGCACCGCCGTGCGGTGACGGCGGAGGACCCACACCTCCTTCGGGCGGTAGGCGGGTCGGGCGGGGGTCAGCCGGCGCCGGTGGCGGCGGACTCGGTGTCGAGGACCGCGCAGTAGGCGGCCTCGGTCGCCGCGGCGACCTGGCCCCAGCTGAAGCGGCTGAGGACCCGGCGGCGGCCGGCCGCCCCGCAGGCGGCACGGCCCGCCGGGTCGGCCAGCAGCCCGGCGACGGCGCGGGCCAGGGCCTCGGGGTCGCGGGGCGGCACCAGCCGGCCCGTCGCCGGGTCGGCGACGGTGTCCAGCTGGCCGCCGACCGCGCTGGCCACGACGGGTACGCCGCAGGCCATGGCCTCCAGCGGGACGATGCCGAACGGCTCGTAGTCGGCGGGGCACACCACCACGTCGGCCGAGCGCAGCAGTGCCGGGACGTCCTGGCTGGAGACGGCGCCGACGAAGCGGACCCGGTCGGCGACCCCGGCGTCCCGGGCGATGCCGCGCAGCCGCCGCACCTCCGGGTCGTCGTCGAGACGGTCCGCCGGCGGGCCGCCGATGACGACCAGCTCGGTCTCCGGGAGCCGGGCGAGTGCGGCGACGGTCACCGCGGCGCCCTTGCGCGGCACGAGCCGGCCCAGTTGCAGCAGCCGGTACGGGTACGGTCCGCGGGGCACGGCCGGGCCCTTGGGGGTGAACCGTTCGGTGTCGACGCCGCACGGCACGACGGTGACCTTGTGCGGGGGCACCCCCATGCGGGCCAGTTCGTGCACCTCGTCGCGGCAGGTGGCGACGACCCGGTCGCAGCCCAGCCCGATCTCGATCTCACCCGGGATGCGCTCGGGCGGACTGGTGTCGGCGAGCCGCTGGTGCCGCCGCTTGACCGTGCCGAGGGCGTGGTACGTGTGCAGCAGCGGCAGCCCGTGCTCGCGGGCGGCGTGCATCGCGGCGAGGCCCGACATCCAGTAGTGGGAGTGCACCAGGTCGGGGGCGCGGGTGCGCCAGCTGCGGGCGAGGTGGCGGCCGAACGCGTCCATGTGCGGGAGCAGTTCGTCCTTCGGGAGGGCCTCCGCCGGTCCGGCGGGCACGTGGTGCACCTCCACGCCGTCGCGCAGCCGCACCCGGGCGGGCAGGTCGGGCGCGTCGCGGCGGGTGTAGACGGTGACGAGGTGGCCGCGGTCGGCGAGGGCGCCCGCGAGGCTGGCCACGTGGACGTTCTGGCCTCCGGCGTCGACCCCGCCGAGCGCGGCGAGGGGGCTGGCGTGCTCGGAGACCAGGGCGATCGCGAGGGCGCCCGGATCGAGGCCGTCACCGCCGAGGGGCCCGGCGGGGAAGGGGCTGAGGGACGGGGTCATGAGCACACCTCCGTGATCAGTCGCTCCCAGTCGGCCAGGAAGCGCTTGAGCCCGTAGCGTTCGAGGGCCGCCTGCCGGGCCCGGGCCCCGTCCGCCGCCGCGGCCTCGGGTTCGTGCAGGTAGTGGCGGGCGGCGCGGGCCAGGACCTCAGGACGGGTGGACAGGGCGCCCGCACCGGGCGGGACGGCCTCGACCGCCTCGGTGGTGGCGAGCGCCAGGACGGGCATCCCGAGGTGCATGGCCTCCAGCAGCGACAGCCCGAGGGAGGTCCAGCGCACCGGGTGCAGGTACATGCGGCGTTCGGCGATGGCCGCGTGCAGTTCGCTCTGGGGCAGGTCGGCGGTGCTGCACCGCTCGGGCGGCAGGCCGAGGTGGGCCGCCAGGTCCGCGGTGCCCATGCCGAACACGTCGATCGGCACCGCCTGCGCCAGTCCCGGCAGCAGGTCGGTGCCGGTGTACCGGCCGCGCCGCACGGGTTCGTTGACGACGACGGCGGCGCGGGCGAGCCGGCCGGTGTAGCGGTGGCCGGGGTCGACGATGCCGTGCTCGATCACCTCGGTGCGGGTGGTGCCGCAGTCCCAGAACAGCCGGTTGAAGTGGGTGACGTGCACGAGGGTCAGGTCGGCGCGGTCGGCGCACGGGTGGCGGGTGTCCGGCACGTCGCCGTCGGGCGCGTTGTGCTCCAGGTACACCGCGGGCACGTCCCGGCCGGGGCGCCGCCCGCCCAGCCACCGTTCGGCCAGCCCGCTCTCGTGCGGGCGCTGCAGCAGCACGAGATCGACCGGTGTGTCCCGGAGCTGCTCGGGGGTGACCTCGCGGACGGAGGCGGGCCAGGAGAAGGTCCGGGCCCGTCCGAGCCCGTCCGGGTCGCGGCCCGGGGTGACGGGGACGAGGTAGGTGTGCGGTCCCTGGACGAAGGCGGTCGTCCAGGAACCGTGCACGTGCCACAGCAGGATGTTCATACGGTCGCTCCTCGCTCCGTCTGTTCTCCCTGGCCGGCGGGGTGGTCCGTGAGGGCCGCGACGGCCGCGAGCACCTCGGCGTCGCCGATCGCGTCCAGACAGGGGTGTCCGGGCACGGGGCAGTGCCGCGCCCGGGTGTCCGCGCACGGGGCCCGCCGGTCCCCGAGCAGGATGTGCGGCACGCCGTAGGGAGCCCACCGTTCGGCCGGCACGACCGGCGCGAAGAGGCTGACCACGGGCGTGCCCACGGCCGCGGCGAGGTGGGCCGGGCCGGTGTTGCCGGCCACGACCGCCAGCGCGCCGGCCAGCACCCCGGCGAGTTCCGGCAGGTCGGTGACGCCGCCCAGGTCCCGGGCGTGCCGGCCCGCGACCCGCGCGGTCAGCTCGCGTTCGGCGCGTCCGCCGGTGACGACCACCCGGTGCCCGGCGGCGGACAGCGCGGCGACGGCCTGCGCGGCCCGGCCGGGCGTCCAGGCGCGGGCGGGCACGGCGGCGCCCGGGTGGACGACGACGTACGGCTCCGTCCCGGTGAGGTGGGTCGTGCGCGGCGGCGGCGTCACCGCGAGGGCGCCGTCGTCGCCCTCGGGCAGCGCGAAACCGGCGGCGTGCGCCAGGTCCAGGGCGGCGAGCACCTCGTGACGGTGCGGCAGCCTGCGGTGCCTGAGGTCGAGCAGGGCCCCGGGGTAGTCCTCGCTGTCCGCGCCGGTCCAGCCGACGCCGGCCAGCTTCAGCAGCAGGGCGACCGGCAGGGGGCTCTGGTGGTAGGACACCAGCACCAGGGCCCGGTCGAAGCGGCCGGCGGTGAGCGCCCGCATCAGCTCGCGGGTCGCCGTCCGGCTCACCGCAGGCGGTTCCAGCCCGACCCAGGGGGCGTCGTGCACCAGCACGTCGTCGACGCCCGGCAGCATCCGCCCGGCCGCCGCGCCCTGGGGCCCGCACAGCAGCGCGGTGTACGACGATCCGGCGGCGACGGCCCGCACGGCGGGGCCCGCCAGCAGGACGTCCCCGGCACTGTCCAGGCGCACCACGAGGGTGCGGGGCCGGCGGTCGCGCGGGAACAGGGGGGTCATCGCGCCTCCTCGGCCGGCGGGCCCGCGAGGTGACCGGCCGCTCGGTGGAGCGGGCCGTCCGGGTCCAGCACGAGGCGCACCGCGGTCGGCAGGTCCGGGGCCGTGTGTGCGGCCTGCTCGACCTCCTCGGCCAGGGTGACCGGCGTGGGGACCAGGACCCCGCGGGCGCCCGCCGCCCGCGCGGCCCGCACGTCGGCGCCGATGTCACCGACGACGACGGTGTGTTCCGGGGGGACGCCCAGGTGGCGGCACGCGGCCAGGATCAGGCCCGGGGCCGGTTTGCGGCAGCCGCAGCCCTCCCCCGGGCCGTGCGGGCACACGGCCCAGACGGCGAACGGCCCCAGCACCTGCTCCACGCGCCGTCGCACGTCCTCCACCTGACGCCGGGTCAGCAGCCCCCGGGCCACTCCCGACTGGTTGGTGACGACGCCGACGGGCACTCCGGCGGCCCGCACGGCGTCCACGGCCTCCCGTGCCCCCGGCAGCGGCGCGACGCGGGCCGGGTCGCCGTTGTAGGGGACGTCGGCGACGAGCGTGCCGTCCCGGTCGAAGAGGACGGCCGCCGGGAGGAGGCCCGGGCCGTGCCGGGGCCGCCGCACGGGGGGCTCGTGCGGGGAGGTGAGCAGCCAGGGGCGGGCGGTGCGGGTCACGACCGCTGCCGTTCCCTGGCCGCGGGGCGGGACGCGGGCGCGGGCTCCCCGGTGCCGGGCGGGACGAGCGGACCGGCGTCGCGGTGCTCGATCCGGCCGCGCAGCCAGTGCCAGGTCGCGGCGGGCGGCACGAGCGCGCTGGTCGCGGCCATGGTGAGGACCTCGTCGCGGGTGCCCGGGCCGGGCAGGACGCGGGCGAGGGTGAACTCGGCGGTGCCCGCCAGCCATGCCCCGGCGCACACCGCGGCCGCGCGGTGTCTGCCCAGCAGGGCGCAGCCGAGTGCGGTCACGGCGGCCCCCGTCACGGCCAGGTGCAGCGGCAGCCGTCCGCGGGGCGCTCCGGCCCGGCGCCACCAGTGGCGGCCGTGCAGCCGGGTCATCAGCACGTCGTCGGCGTTGCCGGCCTGGAGGCGGACGGAGACCCAGCGCCCGGCGGGCCGCACCGGATGGGTGGTGGTGCGCCGGCCCGTGGTGAGGGTCCAGCCCGCGTCCAGCACCCGCAGGGCCAGGTCGGCGTCCTCGCGGAAGGCGCGCCGGAAGCGCTCGTCGAAGCCGCCGACGGCGACCAGGGCCTCCCGGCGGTAGGCCATGTCGGCGGTGATCCAGCGGGCCCCGGCGAGGCCGGCGGTGTTGCGCTCCCAGTCGGTGGGACGGCGGTCGCGGGGCAGGGGCACCTCGATGCGGGCGGTGATCGCGGCGGTCCGCCCGGTGGCGGCGGCCAGGTCGAGGGTGAGGTCGTCGCCCCAGGTGGGGCCCGGGACGACGTCGTCGTCGAGGAACACGATCCAGGGCACGTCGCCCGCCGCGCGCCAGCCGAGGTTGCGTGCGGCGGCGGGTCCGCGCGCCCCGCCGGGCACGACGATCGTGCGCGAGCGCAGAGCCGGCGGGACGTCGGCGGTGAGGGGCACCCGGGAGGCGTCGGGCCGGTCGTCGACGAGGACGACCCGTACCGGCCCCGGCCCGGTCGCCTCGGCGAGGGCGTGCAGGCACGTGCCCAGGCTGGGCCTGCCCAGGGTCGGGATCACGACGGCGTAGGCGGCGTCGTGGGCCGGCGCGCCGGAGTCGGTCATCGCGGGCCTCCGGCGTCGTCACTGCGGGAGTCGGTGCGGAACAGGTCGCCGCGGCGGATCGCGTACGGGCCGATCGCCAGCAGGTCGACGGGCGAGGAGCCGAAGCACTCCAGCGCGTCGCGCGGGTCGTCCACCATGGGCCGGCCCGCCGTGTTCAGGCTGGTGTTGACGACGACCGGCAGCCCGGTGAGCCGCTCGAACTCCTCGAGCATGCGGGCGACGAGCGGTTCGCGCTCCCGGTCGACGGTCTGGATCCGGGCGGTTCCGTCGACGTGGACGACGGCCGGGATGCGCTCGCGCCACGCCGGGTCCACGTCGTGCACGAACAGCATGTACGGGCTGGGCAGCGGTCCGTCGAAGATGTCGGCGGCACGCTCGGCCAGCACCATCGGGGCGACGGGCCGGAACTGCTCGCGTCCCTTCACGTCGTTGAGCCGTTCCAGGTTCCCGGCGTGCCCCGGGTGGGCCAGCAGGGATCGGTGGCCGAGGGCGCGCGGGCCGTACTCGGAGCGGCCCTGGAACCAGGCGACGATCCCGTTGTCGGCGAGGGCCCGGGCGACGGTGGCGGCGATGTCCGCCGGGCGCTCGAAGGGGACGGCCGCGGTCTTCAGCCAGGCGCCGAGTTCCGCGTCGGACCAGTCCCGGCCGAGGTCGGCGCCGGTCATGGCCTCCGGCATGTCCCCCTCGCGCGCGGACAGCAGCAGGGCGCCGCCCAGGGCGGTGCCGGCGTCACCGGCGGCGGGCTGCACCCACACGCGGGAGAAGGGGCCCTCGCGGGCGATGCGGGAGTTGGCGACGCAGTTCAGGGCGACTCCGCCGGCCAGGGTGAGCACCCGGTCGTGGGTCCGGCCGTGCAGCCAGCGCACCAGGTCGAGCAGGGTCTCCTCCAGGACGGCCTGGGCGCTGGCGGCGACGTCGGCGTGGTCCTGAGTCCACGGCTCGTCGGCGCCGCGGGGCGCGCACAGCTCGTGCCAGGGCACGCCGGTGGCGCGGAAGCCGCCGTCTCCGGTCGGATGGACGTGGCGGCGCAGTTCGGCGAGCATGCGGGGCCTGCCGTGCGAGGCCAGGGCCATCACCTTGAACTCGTCGGAGGAGCGCAGGAAGCCGAGGTGTTCGGTCAGTTCCTCGTAGACCAGGCCGAGCGAGTGCGGCAGGTCCTGCGCGTACAGGGCTTCGAGCCGGTCGCCCACACGGCGTGCGGCCAGGTGGGAGGCGCGCTCGCCGCGGCCGTCGAGGACCAGCACGGAGGAGTCGCCGGCGTCGGGGGCGGCGAAGGCGCCGGAGGCGGCGTGGGCCATGTGGTGCGGCACGAAGCGGACCCGGCCGGCGTCGAGGCCGGGCAGCGCGGTGCTCAGGAAGCCGGGGGCTTCGCGGGCGTAGGTCAGCCGCAGGTGGTCCCAGGGGTCGTCCAGGCCCATCTCTCCGGCCGGCCGGGCGAGTTCGGGGTCGAAGGAGTAGGCGACCGCGTCGAGGTCCTGCGGGCGCAGCCCGGCCCGTTTCAGACACCAGGCGGCGGCCTTCTCGGGCAGTTCCCACGCGGAGAACGGCAGGGGTCGCTTGCCGTGCTTGCGGCGGGAGAACCGCTCCTCCTCCGCGGCGGCGACGGTCCGCCCGTCGATCACCAGGGCGGCGGCGGGGTCGTGGAAGAGGGCGTTGATTCCGAGGATGCGCATGACAGGCGGCCTTTCGGCGGTCGGGACGGATCCGGAGGCGGCGGGGCGGCGCGCTGCCCGGGCTCGGAGGCTGCGGGCCCGCAGGGGCCGCCCGGGCGGGCTCAGGCGTCCGCTTCGTGCTCGCGGAACCAGGCGATGGTGCGCCGCAGTCCTTCCTCGGCGCGTACCTTCGGCTCCCAGCCCAGCTTGTCGCGGGCCAGGGTGATGTCCGGGCAGCGCACGGCCGGGTCGTCCACCGGGCGTTCGATGTAACGGATCTCCGAGGAGGACCCGGCGAGTTCGACGACCAGCCGCGCCAGGTCGAGCATGGTGATCTCGCCGGGGTTGCCGATGTTGACCGGGCCCCGCATGCCGTGGGCGGCCGCGGCGAGGATGCCGCGCACGGTGTCGTCGACGAAGCACAGCGACCGGGTCTGCCGGCCGTCGCCGGTCACGGTGAGGGGCTCGCCGGCCAGGGCCTGCCGCACGAACGTCGGCACGGCGCGTCCGTCGTGACCGCGCATCCGGGGGCCGTAGGTGTTGAACAGCCGCACGATGCAGGTGTCGGTGCCGTGGGTCTCGGCGTGGGCGGTGGTCAGCGCCTCGCCGAAGCGCTTGGCCTCGTCGTAGACGCTGCGCGGGCCCACGGGGTTGACGTTGCCCCAGTAGCGCTCGTCCTGCGGGTTCTGCTGGGGGTCGCCGTACACCTCGGAGGTCGAGGCGAGGACGAAGCGGGCTTCGCAGGAGTGCGCGAGCTCCAGGGCGTTGCGGGTGCCGAGGCTGCCGGTCTCCATGGTGTGCAGCGGCAGCCGCAGGTAGTCCGCCGGGGACGCCGGGGAGGCGAAGTGCAGCACGAGGTCCGGCGGGCGCTTGATGCGCAGGCCCTCGGCGACGTTCGCCTGCACGAGCGTGAAGCCCGGTCGTTCGAGCAGCGGCGTGATGTTCTCGGGGCGGCCGGTGCTGAAGTCGTCCACGCAGGTGACCTCCGCACCCGCGTCCAGCAGGGCGGTGCACAGGTGGGAGCCGACGAACCCGGCGCCGCCGGTCACGACGGCGTGCTTCCAGCTCCGTGAGAAGGCGGTCGTCATGGGTCGGTTCCCTCCGTCGGCGGCGGCACTGCCCGGCGCGACGCTCGTCCGGAACCGCGGGGTCCCGGGCCGTCGAGCCTGCGACCAGCGTCCGTCGGCGGTCCGTGTCCGGCACGGTCGCTTACGGCAAACCGGTGAATCACGCGGAGTGAGCAGGGGTGCGGTTCCCCTGTCGGCGCAGGTGGCGCAGGGTGGCCGGGTGCGAGTGGCGGTCCAGTCGGGAGCACCGGTTCGGCACGCCGCGGGCCGATGTCCTCGCGGACGCGGCGGGCGGGGGCACGGCCGGCGCCGGGCGGCGCACGGCTCAGCCGATCAGGGTGCGGCCCGGGGCGAGACGGTCGGTCAGCTGCGCCCGGTGCAGTTCGGCCACGGGTGCGACCAGGTCCGGGTGGCGCAGCAGCGCGGCGGCGTCGCGGTCGCCGGCGTCGGGGGCGACGAGCCGCCGGAACTCCGCCGGTGAGCCGTCGGTGTGGATGCCGTCGGCGAGCGCGGCGACCGCCCGGCCCGCCAGCTCCGGGTCGGCGAGCAGGCAGGCCGCCCAGCTGGCGACGACCTCGTCCACCCAGGTCCGCCAGGCGTGCGCGTCCTCCTCGGCGTCCGGGACCGCGTGGACACCGGTGATCCAGTCCAGCCGCGCGGAGCCGCCGGGGCCGGCGATGCCGACCAGGGCGACGTCCGTATCGGTCGGGTACCTCAGCCAGGCCGCGACCGTGACGGCCTGGCGGGCCTGCACCTCGCACAGCGCGGAGGCCAGAGCCCCGCCGCAGGCGGGGAAGGCGCGGCTCAGCCACTGCGTGGTCGCCGCTATGACGGGGGAGAGATCTGCGTGCACTGCCGGGCCGTCCGAACGAGGGGGGCGGGAACTGGTCGTAGACCGTAGCGGCCGCCTCGCCCGTCGTGACGTGACGCGGACCTCGTCGGGGGTGTGGCCTCGGCCACAGCCGGGGGGGCCGTACGGAACCCGCTCCGTGCGGGCGCCCCGCCGACCGGGTGGGCGGCCCGTTTCGGCGCGGCGGAGCGCGGGCACCCGGCCGCCGTGTCCAGTCGAGGAACCGCGGGCCGCGACCGGCCGTCGCCGCGCATGCTGCGCTTCGACGGCTGGATCGCGGGGATCGGTACGGCGTCGGGGGCGCGGGCGGTGCTCGGCCACTGGGCGAGATCGCCGTTCGGGCCGTTCAGCGACGTGATGTTCGAGCGGGCCGACGGCCGGCGGCTGCTGCTGGCGCCCACGCGGGAGACGGCGGACTTCATCGCCGGGCTGTACGTCTTCGACGAGGTGCGGGTGGTGCCGGTCGACGTACGGATCACCGGTCACCGGCACTGGCGCGTGACCGCCCCGCCGCTCGACCTGCGGTTCAGCACCGGCCGCCGGGGCCTGCCCGGCCTCGCGCTGCGCGCGGTGCCCGCCGGGCTCGCCACGCACCCGGGGTGGATCGCCCTGTGGGACCGGCCGGCCCGGCTGCTCCTGGGGGCCGGCACCCACGGCAGCGTCCGGCCCGGGCGGCACCAGTGGTACGGCGCCCGGGACCTGCACCGGGTCACCTCGGCGACCGCCGTCTACGACGGGGCGAGCCTCGGCCCGCTCGCCCCCGTGGAGCCGCCCGTACGGTTCGGCCCGGGGTCGACGCCGCGGGGTCCCTGCCTCGTGCGGGTCACCACGCGGGTGGCCGTGGCGGACGGCGGGAGGGCGGCGGCAGCGGCCCCGTGAACACCCCGGGCGGTGTCCGGATCACCAGTAGCGGCTGCTCAGCGCGGGCTGATGGGCCAGCTCGACGGCGTCGCGCAACCGCAGGGCGACGCTGATGGTGGCGCGCAGCGCGGAGGACGGGACGTTCTGGGCGGTCTCGGTCGCCAGGACCAGCAGGCAGGCGGCCGCCTGCTCGACCACGGACAGCGGCAGGATGAAGTCGCTGTCGGCCGCCGAGCGGAACGCCTTCAGCGGGACCGCGGCCCCGTCGATGGTCCGCTGAGCGGCCTGCTCCAGGTACTGGGCGGCCTGTTCGCACACGGGGGCGGGCAGGGCGATGGTGCGCTGGAACGGTGAACTCGTCATGACGCCACTGCTCCCCCGGCGGCGGCCGGCTCTGTCGGCACCGGGCGCCTTTTCACCGTCCCGCGTGACGGTGCGTGGCGAATGTCCCGCGCTGCGCGACGACCGCCGAGTCGGATGCTGCGGCGGCCGTCTGCGGCGGTGCAAGCGGGACCGTACGCCGGGTTGCGCCCTCGGGCCGCACCGGACGCAGCGCGAGAGAGCAGGTGAGGAGACGGATGACCACCCCGACGGATGTCGTGGCCCGGCTCACCGGCCGGGCCGTCGGCGCGCAGCGGCCCCTTTCCGGGGACCTCACCGAGGTCACCCTCGACGACGGGCGCGTGGTCGTCGTGAAGCGTGCGCCGAGCCCCCGCGCGGCCCGGGCCGAAGCGGCGGGGCTGCGTTGGCTCGCCGACGCGGGCGGCGTGCGCGTGCCGGTGGTGCACGGGCACGAGGCGGAGTGGCTGGTCGTCGACCTGGTCGCACAGGGGCCGCCGACCCGGGAGGCGGCGGTGCGCTTCGGACGCGAGCTGGCCGCACTGCACGCCGCCGGGGCACCGGCGTTCGGCGCGCCGCCCCCGGGCGGTCCCGCGGAGGCGTTCATCGGGCTCGCCCCGATGCGCAACGAGCCGGGCGCCGACTGGCCCCGCTGGTACGCCGAGCGGCGTGTGCTGCCCTATCTGCGCCGGGCGGTCGACGAGGGCACGCTCCGGCCCGGGGAGGCGGCCGTCGTGGAGCGGGTGTGTGAGCGGCTGCCCGGGCTGGCGGGCCCCGCCGAGCCGCCCGCGCGGCTGCACGGCGACCTGTGGAACGGCAACGTGCTGTGGGGGGCCGACGGGCACGTCCGGCTGATCGACCCGGCCGCGCACGGCGGGCACCGTGAGACCGACCTGGCGATGCTGCGGCTGTTCGGCTGCCCGTATCGGGAAGCGGTGCTGGCCGGCTACCAGCAGGCGGCGCCGCTCGCCGACGGCTGGGCCGGACGCGTCGGCGTGCACCAGCTGTTCCCGCTGCTGGTGCACGCCGTGCTGTTCGGCCGGGGCTACGCGGAGCGGGCCGTGTCCGCGGCCCGTGCGGCCCTGTCGGGCTGACCGGTCAGCGCGTCACGACATGCCGCTCGTCGGGCACGCAGTGGGTCATCGTCAGCCCCTCGACGTCACGCGGCCGGTTCTTGCCGAGGTTGGACAGGCGCTCGCGGTCCTCGTCGGTGAGGTCCTGGCTCGCCAGCGGCTCCAGGTTCGCCACGTCCTCCGGGCCGATGCCCAGTCCCTCGCCGACCCGCAGGCCCAGGTCGTTCTCGACCAGCAGGAAGTGCCAGACCATGCGCTCCTGCACCGGGCGGTCGCACTGGGACAGCAGGTTGACGAAGTTCTTCACCAGGTCGTCGCGCTCCCAGTCCTCCATGAGCAGGTAGCGCTGGCCGGCCTGCATGTAGTCGTTGGTGCGCGGGATGCGCTTGCGGGTGAGCCGGCCGACGATCTCGGGGCCCTGCTCGTCGTGGGTCGGGTACTGCGCCTCGCGCAGGCCGCCGGTGATCGACGGCTCGTAGTTGACGTGCGGGTTCTCACCGCCGCCGTCCTGGTGGTAGGCCATCTGCCCGTCGCGCTGGTTGGTGCGCACCTCGGCGTTCTTGGCCTGGTTGACGGGCAGCTGGAGGTAGTTCGGGCCGACCCGGTAGCGCTGGGTGTCGCTGTAGGAGAAGGTCCGGCCGACGAGCATCTTGTCGTCGGAGAAGTCCAGCCCGTCGACGAGGACTCCGGTGCCGAAGGAGATCTGCTCGTTCTCGGCGAAGAAGTCCTTCGGCATGCGGTCGAGCACCATCCGGCCCACCGCCTTGGGCGGGAACTCCTGCTCGGGCCAGGTCTTGGTGTCGTCCAGCGGGTCGAAGTCGAGCTCGGGGTGGTCGTGGTCGTCCATCATCTGGACGAGCAGTTCCCACTCGGGGTACTCACCGCGCTCGACGGCCTCGTACAGGTCCTTGGTGGCGTGGCCGAGGGACTCCGCCTGGACGTTGGCCGCGTCCTCCTCGGTCATGCTGCGCACACCCTGCTTGGGCATCCAGTGGTACTTGACGAGCTTGGTCTCGCCCTCGGCGTTGACCCACTTGTAGGTGTTGACGCCGAAGCCCTGCATGTGCCGGTAGTCGGCCGGGATGCCCCGCGGGCTGAACAGGTTGACCAGCATGTGCATGGACTCGGGCGTCTGCGACATGAAATCGAAGATGCGCCGGGGCTGCTGCTCGAAGGTCACCGGGTCGGGCTTGAGGGCGTGGATGACGTCCGGGAACTTGATGGCGTCGCGGATGAAGAAGACGCCGAGGTTGTTGCCGACCAGGTCCCAGTTGCCGTCCTCGGTGTAGAACTTCACCGCGAATCCACGCGGGTCGCGGGCGGCCTCGGAGGAGTCGCGTCCGCCGATGACGGTGGAGAAGCGGACGGCGAGGTCGGTGCGCTTGCCCTGCTCCTGGAAGAGCTTGGCACGGGTGTAGCGGGAGATCGGCTCGTCGCCCCACGTGCCGTAGGCCTCGAAGTAGCCGTAGGCGGTGACACCACGCGCGTGGACGACCCGCTCGGGGATGCGCTCGCGGTCGAAGTGGCTGATCTTCTCGAGGAACTGGTAGTTCTCCAGCGTGGCCGGGCCGCGGGCGCCGACGGTGCGCTGGTTCTGGTTGTCGTAGACCGGATGGCCCTGCCGGTTGGTCAGTACCTTGCGGTCGTCGCCCGGTGCGGGGCCGGTCCCGGATACGTCCGTCATGTGCGTGGGCTCCTTCGGCTGGTGACCGGGGGCGGCCGGGTCGCGCTCGGGGGCGGCCGCCGGCTCCGGTCATGGCGGGACGGGCCGGGTACCCGCACCTCCCGGGTCACTCACGTCCTCTTTTCGAGTGAATCGATCAGCTCGCGGGCCTCCGTCGGCGGGGCGGGCACCGGGATCGGAGCCCGGTGGCCCCGGTGGTTCCGCACCCGTGGATGCGAGGGTGGGCTGCCGGCGCCCGCCGTGGCACCGGCTGCGGACGACCGACGGCGGCCACGGGAGAGAGGTCCCGGCATGCGGAACGTGTACTGGATCGGCGGCGGCAGCGGCGCGGGCAAGTCCACGATCGCCCGCCGGCTCGCCGCCCGCCACGGCTGGCACCTGTACGCCACCGACGACGTGATGACGGACCACGCCCGTCGCAGCGCTCCCGGACAAGCACCCGAGCTGCACCGGTTCATGGCCATGGACATGGACGAACGGTGGGTGAACCGCTCGCCGGAGACCATGCTGGAGACATTCCACTGGTTCCGGGGGGAGGCGTTCGGCCTGATCGTCGAGGACCTGCTGCGCCTGCCTCCGGGCAGGGGCGTCCTGGTCGAGGGCTTCCGGCTGCTGCCGCACCTGGTGCAGCCGCTGCTCCCCGGGCCCGGGCACGCCGTCTGGCTGCTGCCGACGCCGGAGTTCCGCCGGGCGGTGTTCCGCAGGCGGGCCGCCGCCGGTGACTTCGCGGGGCGGACCGGGGATCCGGAGCGGGCGAGACACAACCTCGCCGTGCGGGACGCGCTGTTCACCGACCGGCTGCGGAAGGAGACCGCACGTCTGGGGCTGCCCGCGATCACCGTCGGCCTCACGGCCACGGAGGACGAACTCACCGGGCGGGTGAGCCGGGTGTTCGGACTCTGAGCCCGTACAACCTTCGGCCGGTGGGCGGTGTCTTCCTCACCGAACGACCCATCCGCCCGGAATCGTTCCAACGGGGGAACACATGAGCTCGGACCGCATTCGTCCACGCCGCGGCACCGCCGTCGGCCTCACCGTCCTGATGGCCGCCGCTCTCGGCGCAGCCGGTGCCGGTGCCTCCACCGCCGGCGCCGCCGCCCCACAAGCACAGGCACAGGCGCAGGCACAGGCACAGCAGAAGCAGATCGCCTCGTCCGTCATCGGATCCGACTACAAGATCACACTGACGGCACTGCGTTCGGCGCAGGACGAGTACGCCGCGTCCGTGCGGCTGCAGGTCTACCGGCAGTCCGGGGGCGCCTGGAAGGAGTCGGACCGCGTGACCGTCGGCGAGGCCGACGGCTGGTTCTGGTACCCGCTGACGGGCAAGGGCGCGGTGTGCGCGTTCTCCACCGCCGGCACGGAGCCTGCGCCGCTGTCGGTCAGCCTGCTGCTCACCCCGTCCCTCGGCTGCTCCGAGCCCGCGCACTACGTCGTGAAGGACGGCCGGGTGTACGCGGACTAGGCGCGTCCGCGCGCGGGAAGGCCCGGACCCGTCGGGGGGTCCGGGCCTTGCGCGTGCGCCGCGGCTCAGCCTTCGGCCAGGCGGCTGCGCAGGAGCTGCTTGCCCAGTTCGGCACCCTTGCGGCTGTCCGCCTGCGCCTTGCGGAACAGATCCGCGACCTCGGTGTCCTTGGCGCGCTCCGCGTCCTGGATGTAGCTCTCCAGCCGCAGGGCGTTGCTCAGGCACGCCTCGACGTACCAGATCAGGTTGTAGTCCTTGTCCTGCGTACCGGTCGCACCGCCGGTCTCCGACTCGCTGGTCATGCGGACCTCCTTCTCCTTGGAGCGGACTCTTCGAGGCCGGACGGGTACCCGGCCGCCGGGGGTGCACACAGCCCGCGGCCATGACTTCGGGTGATGTTTCGGTCATCTCCCCCGCCGGACCGCCGCGACCCGGGCCGGACCGGCACGGAACATCAACCCCCGTTCTCCGCACGGCGCTTGCGACGTCGGTCACGGAAGCGTCCACTCGTCGATCGCTTCCGGAACGAAACCGGGACCCCACCGTGTGAGACCGGTCGATGACGTTGGGTACTGCGCGGCGGACGGCTGATCCACGCATCACCGCCCGCGCATCGCCGCCTCCGCCCCGCCCGGCTTCCCTGGACTCGACTTCATGATCGGCACACCCGGACCCGGCCGTGGGCGGCCCCGCCCCCGGCACGCTGCGCGCGTTCGCCTTGGGCGACGGGGCGTTGCGCTCCCGGCGGCAACCGGCCGCACTGCGCGCGACAACGCCCGCGTTGCGCGCCCAACCGCACGGCACCGCGGGGACCTTCACCACCGAGGTGGAACACCCGTGTCTTCGACGCCACGCGGGCCGCCGACGGCCACGTGCCGTTCGGGATCGGGTGCATCGCTGCACCGGCGCCCCGCCGGCCCCGGATGGAGGCAGGGTCCGCGCCGCCCGCTCCGTCCGGCCGCTTCCCGGCCTGCGGCTCGCCGGGGCGCCGGGGAACCGCGGCGGGTGCCGTCGTTCATCGCCTTCGGCCGGCAGGAGATACCGGTGCGGCCGGCGGACCGAGGTCCCCGCCTCGGCCCGAGCGCGTGCGCGCCTCGCGGGAGCGCGACCGGTCCCCCGTTCCGGTCGTGCCCCCGCGGTGTCCCGAACCTACGTGCCGGACGACGGCCTTGTGAATCGTGCCGGTGCTCATTGCGCGCTCCGTCGGACTCACCTGTGCACAGCGGCGCCCGGTTCACCCGGGTTCGTCCCGCACCGCCCCGGCACGTTCGCCGTCCGGCCGGCAAGCCGCTCAGGCGGGCGCCCCGAAGACAGGCAGGTCCAGATCGCCCACGGCCAGGTGGGCGAGGACCACCTCGTACAGATCGGTGCCCGCCGCGAGCAGCCGGCGCTCCAGGACCGGTTCCGCGCTGCGGACGTGCTCGCGCACGGTCTGCGCGTGCATGCCGAGCGCCTGGGCGGCCCGCTCGGCGTTGCCGCCCGCGGCGATCCAGGTGCGCAGCGTGCGGCGCGGGTTGCGGGCGTCGGCGTCCAGGCGTCCGAGCAGGTCCTGCGCCCAGGTGCGCAGGGCCGAACCGGCCAGCAGCTCGGCGAGCAGCGTTCCGCCGTCCCGGGTGCCGCCGGCCGGGCGGCTGCCGGGCAGGCCGATCTGCGTGTTGACCGCCAGGTGGACGACTGCCCGGGCCACGAGGCCGGTGAGGTCCGCGCCGAGCAGGGTCTCGACCCGTTCCATGCGGGCGCGGACCGTGTTGCGGCTGACGCCGAGGACCTTGGCCGCGTTGACGGCGGTGAACTCCAGGCCCAGCCGGGTGGTGGCCAGCAGCTCGGCTCGGGTGTGGTGCGGCAGGGTGTCCAGCGGGCGCAACGCCCGGGCCGTCCAGCCGCGCAGCAGTGCGGGGTCCATCAGGCGTTCGGGATGGGTGCGCTCGGCGTAGACGGCCGTCCTGTCCGGCCGGAAGTGCGCCACGGCCAGGGCGCTGACGGCCTGGCCGTAGGCGGTGGCGGTCCGGGCCAGGCTCTGGCGGACGCTGGAGCCGAGGAAGAGGTCCCGGTGCCCGGCGACCAGGGACCGCAACGCGCCGGCGGTGGCGTCCCTCGGGCTGACGACGATGACGTGGCCGGACATGGCGGGGCAGCGCACGACGAGGGCGTCGTCCCGGGTGCGGTCCAGGCATTCCCGGGCGATCCGGTCGCGCGCGCAGGGCGCGGACTCCACGACGTAGACGCACGCCGTGTCGGCGTCGAGCAGTCCCGGCCACAGGCCGGCGGCGACGCGTCGGGCGGCGACGGTGTCCTCCACCATGAGCAGCTGCAGGATCGCCAGGCGCAGGTCGGCGGTGGCCCGCCGCAGCCGTTGCCCGGCCGCGGCCGACCCGTGCGCGGTCAGCAGCAGGCCGATCACCTGGGCGGTGTGCGTGACGGCGTCGGCGGCCCGCCGGTCGAAGGGCGCAGCGCGGGAGACGGCCAGGACGTACGACCGGGTGGCCTGCTCCACCCTGACCAGGCGCAGATGCCGCTCCCGGCTCTCCCAGGCGGCGGACGCGATCCGGCCGGTGGTGATGTCCGCGACGAGACCGTCGTCGAGCGGCAGCCGGTCGCCGGCGATCAGGTTCCCGGCGTCGTCCTGCAGGGCGACGGCGGCGTCCACGGTGCCGGAGAGCCAGGCGACGACCCTGCGCACATCGCGCGCCGCCGGACGCAGGTGTTCCAGGAGTTCCGCCGCCCACGCCCCGTCGGCGCCGGTCGCCTTCTGCCCTTTCCCGTCCTCACGGCCGGCCACCCGGCCCTCCCCTCGTTGCTCGTGCCGCCTTCCGGCACACCGGCCGGGGACGTTACCCGACGGGTGGCGGACCGCCCTGCCCGCCGCTGCCGCGCCCGGCCTGCGCGGGCCCGGCGGCAGCCCCTGCCGCACCGGCCCCGCCGCGCGGCATAAGCTCGGCGGATGGCGAAGTACTACGACGTGCACCCCGACAACCCCCAGCCGCGCACCATCGGCCAGATCGCCGACAGCATCCGCGCGGACGCCCTTGTCGCCTACCCCACGGACTCCTGTTACGCATTGGGCTGCCGGCTGGGCAGCCGCGACGGCATCGAACGGATCCGCTCGATCCGCAAGCTGGACGACCGCCACCACTTCACGCTGGTGTGCCAGGACTTCGCGCAGCTCGGGCAGTTCGTGCGGATCGACAACGACGTGTTCCGCGCGATCAAGGCGTCCACGCCGGGCAGCTACACGTTCATCCTGCCCGCGACGAGGGAGGTGCCGCGGATGCTGCAGCACCCCAAGAAGAAGACGGTGGGCGTGCGCATTCCCGACCACGTCGTCACCCAGGCGCTGCTCGCCGAGCTCGGTGAGCCGCTGCTGTCGAGCACCCTGCTGCTGCCCGGCGAGGAGGAGCCGCTGACGCAGGGCTGGGAGATCAAGGACCTGCTCGACCACGTGCTCGACGGGGTCGTCGACTCCGGTGACTGCGGCACCGAGCCGACCACGGTCGTCGACTTCTCCGGCGGGGAGGCGGAGATCGTGCGGTACGGGGCGGGTGACCCCTCGCGGTTCGAGTAAAGCGTGGGTTAAAGGCCGTTCACGGTTCGATCCTGTGGCGGGGGCGGGCGAGATGCCCCGGATCGGCGCGTGCCACGATGCGTGGACTCCTCAGCCAACCCAGATGTCGGCTGGGGGCCTCTGTGATCACGGTCCGCCCGGTGACGCGGACGGGTCCCGGCCCCGCCACCCCCGTAGAAAGGCAGCTGAGCCATGACCTCCGTGCAGGGAACCGCCGTCGACATCCCCACCGGGGACGGCACCGCCGACGCCTATCTGGCCCGGCCCGGCGACGGGGCCGCCCACCCCGGGGTCCTTTTCTTCATGGACGCCTTCGGCCTGCGCCCGCAGCTGCGCTCCATGGCCGACCGGCTGGCGGCCGAGGGGTACGCGGTGCTGGTGCCCAACCTGTTCTACCGGGCGGGCCGCGCCCCGCTGTTCGACCTGCCCGACTTCATCGACCCGCAGGCGCGGCCGGGGACGTTCCAGCGAATCATGCCCGTCATGCGGGCCCTGACCAACGAGCGGGCCGTGCGGGACGCCGGCGCCTACCTGCGGTGGCTGGCCGACTCGCCCGCGGTGGCGGACGGCCCGGTCGCCCTGACCGGCTACTGCATGGGTGCCCGCCTGTCCCTGCTCACCGCCGGTACCCACCCCGAGCGGGTGGCGGCCGCGGCCGGTTTCCACGGCGGACGGCTGGCGACGGACAAGCCCGACAGCCCCCACCTGGTGGCCGGCGACATCACCGCCGAGCTGTACTTCGGCCACGCCGACCAGGACCCCTCCCTGCCGCCGGAGCAGATCGACCGTCTGGAGCAGGCCCTGACCGAAGCCGGCGTCCGGCACCGGTGCGAGGTGTACGCGGGCGCACCCCACGGATTCACGCAGGCCGACACGGCGGCGTACCACCGGGAGGGCGACGAGCGGCACTGGTCGGCGCTGCTGGACCTGCTCAAGCGCACGTTCTGACCCCGGCCTGTGTCGCGGGAGCCGCGACCCGCTCATCTCCCGCAGCCCGTGGGGTTGTTACGGTGCACCGGTGTCCGACTCCTCACGCGATACCGCCGAGGGCGCCGGCTGGGGCAGCGCCGAACGGGGCGCGTACCAGCAGCTGATGCCGCCGAAGACGGAGAAGATCTCCTGGCTGGACCCGAGGATGCTGTGGGTCGCCCGCAACGGCGTCCTGGCCTCCTGGCTCGGCGACCCCACCGGCCGCACCCGCAGTCGCTGGGCGGCGCAGCGGGCCGCCGCCGGCGCCCCGGCCGACAAGGTGATCCGGCGCGACGACCCGGACCGCTTCTCCTTCCTGGTCGTCGGCGACACCGGGGAGGGCGACGACCCCCAGTACGCCGTCGTGCCCGGCATGCTGAAAGCCGGTCAGGACACCCGCTTCGCCGTCCTGGCCAGTGACGTGGTCTACCCGGTGGGCAGCGCGGACGACTACGGCCCGAAGTTCTTCCGCCCCTACCGGGACTATCCGGCGCCGATCTACGCGATACCCGGCAACCACGACTGGTACGAGGACCTCGACGGCTTCATGCGGGTCTTCTGCGGCGACGCCCCCGCCCTGCCGCCCGAGCCCCGGCCGCGTCCGCCGACCCGCGCCTGGCTGCGCTCCCTGCTCTGGCACCGGCCGCGCCCCGGCACCGGCCGGCAGCTGGACCAGGCACGGACGTTGCGTTCCGATCCCGCCCAGCAGGCCGTCCAGCCCGGCCCGTACTGGGCCATCGACGCCGGGCCGGTGCGGATCGTCGGCATCGACACCGGCCTGCTCGGCACCCTGGACGCCGAGCAGGGCGCCTGGTTGCGCGAGGTCTCCCGCGATCCCCGCCCGAAGATCCTGGTCACCGGTTCGCCGCTGTACGTCGACGGACGGTGCGAGCCGTGCGCCGTCGAGGGAGGCGGCACCGTCGACGACATCGTCCGCGACCCGGAGCACCACTACGTCGCGGCGATCGGCGGCGACATCCACAACTACCAGCGCTACCCGGTCCGCCTGGAGGACGGCCGCATTCTGCAGTACGTCGTCGCGGGCGGCGGCGGGGCGTTCATGCACGCCACCCACACCATTCCCCGCGTCGACGTCGCCGGCGTCACCGAGCGGGACTTCCGCTGCTACCCGCTGCGCGGCGACTCCCTGGCCTTCTACAGCAGGCTCTACGGCCGGCGGTTGCGCCTGCCGCGCTTCTTCACCCTCACCGAGGCCGAGGCGAAGGCCGTGATCGCCGAACGCCTCGGCATCCCGCCCACGCGCGCACCGGGAGCCTCGGCCGAGGTGACCCGGCGCGTCCGGCTGGTCGCCGGGCTGCTCGGCACCGGCCGCCGCCCCGACCGGGCCAGGCGGTTCCGGCTGCCGGTGCGCAAGATCTACACGTCGTTGTTCTCGCCGAGTTCCGCGACGTACAGCCCGCCGTTCTTCAAGTGCTTCCTGCGCCTGGACGTCTCCCCCGAGGCGGTCCGCCTGCGCTGCTACGCGGCGACCGGCAACCGGGCCCAGGAACTCGACCCGCCGGTCGAGGACGAGGTGACGATCCCGCTGCGCTGATTGCGGGGAGTGGGCGAAGGGCATGTCGGCGGATCAGGAGGCTCGAGCGCCGGTCGCGGACGGCGCCGCCGTCCGGCGGATTCCGGTCGAGGGGGTCGGGACGGACGCCGAGGTGTTCCTCGACGTGGACGCCGCGGGGCGGCTGCTCGGCATCGAGGTGATCGGCGCCGGCGGGGCGCTGCCGCAGGAGGGGCTGGAACGGTCCTCGGCGAGCTGAAGCCCACTCAACGGTGGCCGCACGCCGAGTTCCCGGCCGGGGAACACGACACCGGCAGGCATCGGGCGGATCAGTCCGGGGCTGGTGCGGAGCATGGAGGACCCCGAGGGCTGGTCGGGGACGGCCGACCGCGTCGGGCGGTGACCGGGAAGGGCCCGCCGGGATGTTCCGGCGGGCCGTTCGGGACTACGGGAGCGGCGGCGGCGCCTTCGCCCCGGCACTCACCAGCGGCCCTCGGCCGTCCCCGTGAGGGGTTGCGAGGGACGGCCGTCGGGGCCGACGGGGACGTCACCGGTGAGCATCACCCGGTGCATGATCCGCGGATGGTCCAGGTGGGCCGTGTCCCCGGGCGCCAGGTGCATCGTGGCGCGGTTGTCCCAGAACGCCACGCTGCCCGGTTCCCAGCGGAAGCGGACCGTGTACTCGGGCCGGACCGCGTGCTCCAGCAGCAACTCCAGGATGGCCGCGCTCTCGGGACGGGACAGGCCGTCGATCTGCTCGACGTAGTAGCCGTTGACGTACAGGATCCGCTCGCCCGTCTCGGGGTGGACCCGCACCAGGGGGTGCAGCGAGGCGACCTGGTGCTCCAGCAGGTGGCGGACGTAGGCGTCGTCACCGGGCCGGGGCTGGTAGCCGACGCCGAGCCGGTGCTCGGCCCGCAGCCGGTCGGCGAACTCGCGCAGCGGCGCGGAGAGTCCGGCGTACGCCGCCGCCAGGTTCGCCCAGGTGGTGTCGCCGCCGTAGGGCGGGACGGTCTCCGCCCGCAGGATCGTCGCGGCGGGCGGGTCGATGCGGGCGCCGTGGTCGCAGTGCCAGCCGCGCAGCAGCGTGTGGCGCCGTCGCCGCAGCCACTCGTCGTGCTCCATGCCGTACCGCCCGCCCAGTTCCAGCCGGTCGGCGGTCGTCTCGATCTCGGGGACGTCCGGTGGCGAGGCCTTGCCGCGCCGCGGCAGCACCACCGGCTCACCGAACCGCCGTGCGAAGGCCACGTGCCCGGCGTGGTCGAGGCGCTGCCCGCGGAAGAACACCACCTTCCAGCGCAGCAGCGCCGCCCTGATCGCGGCGACCACCGCGTCGTCCGGATCGGCGGCCAGGTCCACTCCGCCGATCTCGGCCCCGATGTGGCCGGCGACCGGCCTCACCTCGATCCCGGCCTCCCTCGCCGCCTGGTCCGCCGTCCGGCTGTCCGTCGTCATGAGCGCTCCGCTGGTCGTGGGCGTGGTCCTTCCTTCCCGAAGATCGTGACAGCGATCCGGGCGCAGGGCGACCATGCCTCGTGAGCACGCCCGTCCCCCGGGTTCCGGCCCCCGGGTTGATCACCGCGCACCCCGTCCGCGACGCTGGAAGGACGACGCAGTCAACGGGAAGGTCCGACGGTGATCAGCATCCCGACGCACACGCTCGACGACGGCACGGCGCTGCCCGCGGTGGGCCTGGGCACCTGGCCGCTCGGCGACGACGAGGCCCAGGCCGCGGTGGTCTCGGCCCTGGAGGCGGGCTACCGCCTGATCGACACGGCGACGAACTACCGCAACGAGACGGGGGTGGGCCGGGCCGTGGCGTCCGGGGTGGTGCCGCGCGAGGAGATCGTCGTGACGACGAAGCTCCCGGGGCGCCACCACGGCTACGAGGAGACCCTCGCCTCCTTCGAGGAGTCCCGGACCCGTCTCGGCCTGGAGTACGTCGACCTGTACCTGATCCACTGGCCGCTGCCGCGCCAGGACCGGTACGTCGACTCCTGGAAGGCGATGGTCGAGCTGCGCGACGAGGGGCTCGTGCGGTCGATCGGCGTCTCGAACTTCACGCCCGCGCACATCGAGCGGCTGGAGCAGGAGACGGGCGTCCTGCCCTCGGTGAACCAGATCGAGCTGCACCCGTTCCTGCCGCAGGACGAACTGCGCGCCTTCCACGCGGCACGGAACATCGTCACGGAGAGCTGGAGCCCGCTCGGCCGCGGGACGTCCCTGCTGCAGGACCCGGCCCTGGCCCGGATCGCCGGGGCGCACGGGGTGACGCCCGGGCAGGTGGTGCTGCGCTGGCACGTCCAGCTGGGCGCGGTGCCCATACCGAAGTCCGCGAACCCCGAGCGGCAGCGCGCCAACCTGGACGTGTTCGGCTTCGAGCTGAGTGCGGACGAGATGGCCGCCGTCGCCGACCGGGCGCACCGGCGGGTCGGCGGGGACCCCGAGGTGCACGAGGAGTTCTGACGGTGCCGTGGCGGGCCGGGCAGGAGGGGGCCGCACGTGGCCGGCCGCCCCACCGTCCGGCCGCTCCGGTCGGTCGGGGATGTGCTGCACGGTCCAGTGCTTCCGCTTGGTCTTCGGCATGGTGTGTCCGGGGTGGCCGACGGGGGTGGTGGCGTGCGACCGGTTCGCTGTCGGAGACCAGGACGTGCTCGACCTCGGTGGGGCCGCTGCGGCGGGCCGCCCACGCGGCTTGTCACAGATCCTCGCTCATGACCACCATGGCCGGATCGGGCTGTCATCCCCAGCCGGCGTAGACGATGACGTTCTCACCGTTCTGCCTGGCTCCGACGCACACGTCCCGCCAGTCGAGCAGCCAGCCGCTGGACCGGCACTTCTCCTGCTGGAGACCCAGTTCGCGGATGATCTCCGGGCCGCCCAGGCCGTTCTCGCTGATGACTGTCGCGGCGCGCCAGCAGCCGCCGGAACCGCAGCTCGTGCCTTCCTCGATCATGGTGATGCCTGGCGGCAATGAGGGGAGGGCCTTGGACGGCGGGGCATCCGAGCCTTCGCCGATCATCAGCGCGTACAGGAGACCGACCACGAGGGTGAGGGCGAACTGCACCCCCAGGAAGCCGATCGCTCCGTTGCGGCGGGAGACCCATTGCGGGGGAGGAAGGTTCCCGTGCCGTCCTTCCAATCCCGCGCCGCACGCGATGAGCAGGGGCGCGAGGGCTGTGAACACGAGATGGGCGTCGGGTCCGGGGGCGTCGATCCAGCCCTGCTGGACACTGATCAGCAGACTGGCACCGGCGAGCAGCGCGCCGCCGACCGCGAAGCCGACGGGGCGGGTACGGGCGATCGTCATCCAGACGACGGCGGGTGCGACGGCGAAGAGTGATCCCAGGAGGCTCAGCATGTGCGAGGGGACGTGCGACCCCGAGCGCCCGGTTCCACCCCGCCGGGGCTCACCTCAGGCACGCAGGTCGTACACGAATCCTTCCCGGAGATCCACGCCGGCTGGCTGGAGCTGCTGAGCGCCGGCCACGCGGAACAGGGCGCGTGGGCGATCGTGCGGCGGGCCGTCCGCGACCGTCCGGAGTCCGAGGGCCACGCGCCGGCCTCGGCCGCGACCAAGGACCGGCTGGAGAAGATGGTGATGTCAAGGCGTAGCGGGGAGGCTAGCGAGGTGCCGCGAGTACGTCCCGGAGTACGTTCTCGAGCGTGACGCGGGCCAGCTCCTGCCTCAGGGTCTCCTCGATGTCCGCGTAGATGCTCTGCATCGCCGGCTGGATGCCGTAACCCACCACGCATCCCTGGTCCGGGGTGGCGCGGTGCATCGCGAACAGCGGACCGGGTTCCACTGCCTCGTACACGTCGAGCAGGGTCATCGACTCCAGCTCGCGCGCCAGCGACCAGCCCGCGCCCACACCTCGCCGGGACTCCACGAGTCCGGCCCTGCGCAGCTCGCCGAGCAGCCGCCGGATCACCACGGGGTTGGTGTTCGCGCTGGTCGCGATCTGCTCGGAAGTGGCGACCTCGTGGCCCTGGCGCTGATAGAGACCGATCCAGGCCAGCGCGTGGGCGGCAATGGTCAACCTGCTGTTGGCACTCACGGAGCCCTCCTCTCGGCCGCAACGCTTCATGTTACGACGGTGCGGTCGTAACAGTGAAAGTTGCAACAGCATGTCGTAACAATTAATGTTGCGACTGCCGGAAGGGTCAATCAACGAGAGTGAGAAGAATGAGCAAGCCACTCACGGGCAAGGTCGCCTTGGTCACCGGGGGGTCGCGCGGACTGGGAGCCGCGACCGTACGGCTGCTGGCCGAGCAGGGCGCCGACGTCGCCTTCACCTACGTCAGCTCCGAGGAGCAGGCGCAGGCCGTGGTCGACGAGGTGCAGGGCAAGGGAGCGAAGGCCGTCGCCTTCCAGTCCGACCAGGCGGACACGAGCCGGGCGCCGGCTCTGATCGACGACGTGGTCGCGCACTTCGGCGGCCTGGACATTCTCGTCAACAACGCGGCGATCTCCGTGGCCGGCACGGTGGACGACCCGGACGCCGACACCGCCGCACTGGACCGGATGCACGCCACCAACTACCTCGGCGTGATCGCCGTCATCCGGGCCGCCGCCCGAGTGCTGCGCGAGGGCGGTCGCATCATCACGGTGAGTTCCGGACTGGGCTCCCGGGTCGGCGCTCCCGGCCTCGCCGACTACGCGGCGACCAAGTCCGGGATCGAGAGGTACACCATGGGCGCCGCACGCGACCTCGGACCCCGGAACATCACGGCCAACGTCGTGGAGGCCGGACTGATGGAGGGCGGCATGCAACCGCCGGACCCCGAGACCCTCAATGCCCTGGTGAGTTCGCTGTCTCTGCAACGCATGGGACACCCCGACGAAATCGCCGCTGCGATCGCCTTCCTGGCGAGCCCCGCCGCGTCGTACGTCACGGGCGCAGTGCTGGACGCCCACGGCGGCTACAACGCCTGAACCCGAACCCCTGCCGCGCGCCCCGAGGGACATCACGCCTTCGGGGCGCGCACGGCCGACGACCCGCGACGAGGCGTACGACTCGAAGGCTGTGCGCGTGAGCTGCGACCCCGCTGCATCCAGGCGCTGATCTGCCGCACTGCCGCTCGGTCACCACGTCCCCGTTCTTGAGACCGAGCGCGGCCAGGCCCCGGCCCTTCGACACACCGGCTGGGACACGGGCTTCGTCCTCGGTGGCGCGCAGCGGCGTGCCCGCCAGGCGGTGGCCGGCAGGCGCGGCCCCGCAGTGACGACATCCCCGGGTCTGCCGGGACAAGCCGGACCACTGCGGCCCTGATGCGGTCGTCGAGGCGTACGTCCTCTCCCCGACGACCGCACGACAGCACAGACCGCCGGGGCTCAGCGGACCTCGGTGACCCGGTGCTCCTTACGTGCGCCACAGTTGGAGTTGTGCACCTGCACGTGCACGTTGCTGATGCCGCCGCCCCAGTCGACGCAGTGGCCCTTGCCGTACACGTAGGCCGGTCCCGCGTACGACGTGTACCGGCCGTAGTCCTCGCCTCGCTCCGAGGTGTCGGGAACCTCGATCCACAGGGCCATGTCCACGGCAGCGCCCGGACTGTTGCGGATGGTCACGACGCAGTTCTCGCCGTTCGAGGCGTTGTACGTCAGGTAGACGGTACCCAGCGAGCCGATGGCGGCCGAGTTCACGGTTCTGTAGGCGCTGCCGCACACCTTCTGCGGCGTCGTGTTGGGTACGGCGGAGGCGGGCGCCGCCAGCGCGGTCGTGGTCCCCAGGGCCAGAGCGGTCAATGCAGCGGCACTCAGGGCAGAACGAGCGAATCTCATGTTTCCCCCTTGTGGTCATTGGAGTTGGTCACTCCTGCAAGGTGTGACATGCAGGACCGTGGAACGGTTGTGCCTTGTCTGGGAAAAATGTGACCGCGCCGCCTTACCACCCCGCCCGCCGGTGAGCGCACGACCATCGGCGGGAGCAAGCGGGGACGCCGCACCCGCTCGGCGAGCGGCTCCTGCGACGGGGGGTGACGGGTGACCGTCCCGGCAGACGGCACCGACACCCACACCGGCCCGGTCGTCCCGGTCATTGCTTGTCGGGCAGATCCTGTTCGCCGGCTTCTACTTCCCCGGCCCTCCGTCTCCCTCCTTGGCGTTGTGGCTTCGCCACTTACTGATCAGCACCACAATGACGGTGATGACGACGACCATGATGACGCCGGTGGGCCAGAAGTTGCTGCCGTCTTCTGCGGCTAGATGCAGGTTCTCCACGTTCTCACCCTTCTTGTTTGCAGACGACGAGGGCTGTCCCGTAAGGATCCCGCACTGCGAATCACCGGCGAACTGGGCGCCGGGACGTCGCGCACGTCCAAAGGGATAAGGCGATTCGGCAGTTCAGGTCACAGGCAACGGGCATCTTCAGCGCAGTCGGCGGCGGGGTAGGCATGGCTTCGAAGGCCGCGAACGTCACTTGAAAGACGGCCACAGCCATCGACCGGGGTTACGTGGCAGGAGGGCTATGTCGGCGGTGCCGCGATCGGTGGTGGGACTGAAGCCAAGGGCTGTACCGAAAGGCCGATCCGCGGGTTGACGTGGTGCAGGAGCCCGGGACCTTGGTGGTGGGGGCGGTCACGTCGGCCTGATCCCGTTCGCTCTGCTCGCCGTCCACGCAGGCGAAGGGGCGGCCGTCCGCGTAGTCCACCAGCGGCCCGGTTGTCCAGTGGACTCCGTCAGGGCGTGTTGGGGCAGGACGTCGCCGAAGTCCACGAAGGGAAGTTCCGGAAGGCCGGGGACCGGGGCGATCCACCGGTTGGCGTCGTCCATCCATGTGGTGGCCCAGCACAACTGAAACCGCGCTGAAGCAGGAGAACCGCCGTCCCGGGCCGGGTCGGCGTCGGGCTCAGAACAGCGGCGTGAGGGACTGCTCGCACCAGATGGTCTTGCCCCGGCTGGTCTGCCGGCTGCCCCAGCGCTGGGTGAGCTGGGCGACCAGCAGCAGCCCCCGCCCGCCTTCGTCGTCCTGGTGCGCCCGCCGCAGGTGCGGGGAGGTGGAACTGCCGTCGGAGACCTCGCAGATGAGGGTACGGTCGCGGATCAGCCGGAGCTGCACCGGCGGGGCCCCGTAGCGGATGGCGTTGGTGACCAGCTCGCTGACGACGAGTTCGGTGACGAAGGCCGTCTCGTCCAGGCCCCACGCGGTGAGCAGGTCGGTGGCGGCCTGGCGGATGACGGCCACCTGCGCGGGGTCCGGGGTGATGTCCCAGGTGGCGACCTGGTCGGCGCCCAGCGCCCGGGTGCGGGCCAGCAGCAGGGCCACGTCGTCGGAGGGCTCCTCCGGCAGGACGGCCTTCAGCACCGAGTCGCACAGGGCGTCCAGCGAGTCGGCGGGCACGGTCAGGGTGCGGCACAGCTCGTCGGTGGCGTGGTCGACGTCGCGGTCGCGGCCGTCGACGAGCCCGTCGGTGTAGAGGGCGACCAGGGAGCCTTCCGGCAGCTGGAGTTCCGTCGCCTCGAACGGCAGCCCTCCGACGCCCAGCGGGGGCCCGGCGCTCATCGGGATCAGCCGGGCGGACCCGTCGGGCAGCACCAGGGCGGGGGCGGGGTGCCCGGCGGCGGCCAGGGCGAGGCGGCGGGCGACCGGGTCGTAGACGGCGTACAGGCAGGTCGCCCCCACTTCGGCGACCTCGTCCGCGAGGTCGTCCGAGGCCAGGTGCGTGACCAGGTCGTCCAGGTGGGTCAGCAGCTCGTCCGGGGGCAGGTCCACGTCGGCCAGGGTGCGTACGGCCGTGACCAGCCGGCCCATGGTCGCCGAGGAGGGGATGCCGTGCCCGACGACGTCCCCGACGACCAGTGCGACGCGGCTGCCGGACAAGGGGATGACGTCGAACCAGTCACCGCCGATGCCGGCCGCCGAACCCGAGGGCAGATAGCGGTGGGCGGCCTCGACGGCGGCCTGGCCGGGCATCCCGCGCGGCAGGAGGCTGTGCTGGAGGGCGAGGGCGGTGCCGCGCTCCCGGGCGAAGCGCCGGGCGTTGTCCACACAGACCGCCGCCCGGCTGGCGAGCTCCTCGGCGAACACGGCGTCGTCGTCGCCGTAGTCGTCCGGCTGTGCCACGCGGACCGCCACGGCGACGCCGAGGGTGGTGCCGCGGGCGCGCAGCGGTACGGCCATCATCGAGTGGGCGCCCTTGCGGTACGGGCGTCCCCGCGGCGAACGGCTGTCGCGCTCGGCGACCCAGCGCATGAAGGCCGGTTCCCCCGCCTGGCTGACGACGGCCCGGCTCTCGCGCATGGCCCGGGCGATCGGCGAGAACGCGGGGTAGACGTCCACGTCGCCCAGGTGCACGGCCGCCTCCGGGGTGCCCTCGCTGACCGACCCGTGGGCGACGCGCCGCAGGGCGACCTCCTGGGCCGGGGCGGCCGGCGCCTCCTGCCCGCCGAGGACCCAGTCGAACAGGTCCACGCTCGCGAAGTCGGCGAACCGGGGCACGACGACGCCGACGAGTTCCTCGGCCGTGCGGACCACGTCCAGGGTGGTGCCGATGGCCGCCGCCGCCTCGTTCAGCAGGGCGAGCCGCTGCCGGGCCCAGTAGTGCTCGGTGCTGTCGAACGCGGCGAGGGCGGTGCCCACCAGGCCCCCGTCGGCGTCCCGGACCGGCCACATCTCGGTGACCCAGGCGTGCTCCCGGTTCAGCGCGGGAGCGCCGGTGTAGCTCTCGTAGCGCAGCGGCCGGCCGGTCTCCACGACGTGCCGCAGGTGGCGGTCGAACCCGCGGCTGTGTTCGGCCTCCTCCACCGTCTCAGGGAAGTGCCGGCCGAGCAGGGTCTCCTCGGACACCCCCATCACCTGGCAGGCGGCGTCGTTGAGGCGCAGATAGCGCTGGCCGGTGTCGAAGACCGACATCGCCACGGACGCCTGCTGGAAGGCGCGGCCCGCGAGGGAGGTCTCGGCGCGGCCGGGCGGCGCGGCGGTGATCACGTATCCGTCCGGTCGCCCGTCTCCGCCGGCCACGGCGCACACCCTGACCCGGACGCCGACGAGGTAGCCGTCGCGGTGGCGGATCATGACGGTGCCCGAGCGGGCGGACACCGCCTCGGGGGCGACGTCCTCGGCGAGCAGGTCCCGTACGGACCGGCCCACGACCTCGGCGGCGGGGTGTCCGGTCAGCTGCCGGGCGCCCTCGCTCCACCCCGTCACGACGCCCCGGGCGTCGATGGTCGCAGCAGCGGAGGAGTCCTCCATTCGTCCAGGATTGACCCTTTGCCGCCCCGCCTCAACCGCGGGACGGCGCACGTGTGCGAGGCGGCCGAGGGGGCGGTGTCAGGCCCGGTGGGCGCGGAGCACGGCGAGCGCCCGGTCGGCGTGGGCGTTCATGCGCAGTTCGCTGCGGACGACGTCCAGGACGGTGCGGTCCTGAGCGATGACGAACGTGGTGCGCCTGGTGGGGGCGAGGGAGAAACCGCGCTTCACGCCGAACCGCTCGCGGACCGTGCCGTCGGTGTCGGACAGCAGGGGCATGCCGAGACCGTGCCGTCCGGTGAACTCGGCCTGCCGTTCGACGCCGTCCGCGCTGACGCCGACGGGCCGTGCCCCGACGGCGGCGAACTCGGCCGCGAGGTCACGGAAGCGGCAGGCCTGGGCGGTGCAGCCGGGCGTCAGGGCGGCCGGGTAGAAGAACAGCGCGACCGGGCCCTCGGCCAGCAGCCCGGACAGGCTGCGGACGGTGCCGGTCTCGTCGGGCAGTGAGAAGTCCTCGACCGCGTCCCCCACGTCCACGCGGGGGCTCACGACCGGCCCCCGGCGTTCCGGGCGACGCCGCGCGCCCACAGCACCAGGGGCACCTGGAGCGGCAGGCGCCCGAAGGCGGCGGCCTTCTGGCGGGCGGGGCGGTGACGCCAGTCGGCGGCCATCTTGACGTTGGCGGGGAAGACACCGACGAAGAACGCCGCGGTGGCCAGTGCCGCCGTCCTGCGGGTGCGGGGCAGTGCCAGACCGGCGGCGAGCGCGAGTTCGGCGACGCCGCTGGCGTAGGTCCAGGTGCGGGGCGGGCCGGGCAGGGCGGCGGGAATGGTCGCGTCGAACGGGCGGGGGGCGGCGAAGTGGGCGATGCCCGCGGTGGCCAGCAGGCCGGCGAGCAGCAGGGGCGAGCGTTCGGACCGGGACACGGTTCCTCCTCTGATGACCTGCCGCGCGATATTACTCGACGGTAGGAACGGCATGCCGCCCGGTGTCCGCCGTGCCGTGACGGGCTCCGGGGGGTGTCACCCGGGGGACCGCCGGACGGCATCGGGGAAGGCGCTCGCGGAGGACCAGCCGGCGAGCCGAAGGGCGGGTGTCCGCGGGCTTCAGGTGGGGGCGCCGGGGCCCGCCGGGGCCGGGATTCCTCGTCGGCAGCGTGCGCGAGGAGTCGTCGACCATGCGGTGGAAGAGCGTGGCGAGCTGCCTCAGCTCCTGCGGGGACCAGTCGGCCGGCGCCGGCTGCATGGCGCGCACTCCCGCGTCGCGCACCCCGGCGACGGCCTCCCGGCCGGCGTCGGTGAGTTCGATGCGCTGGGCGCGGCGGTCGTCGGGGTCGGGGACGCGCGTGACGTACCCGGACCTTTGCAGTTGCTGCACCGTGCGCGTGACGTGCGAGGCCTCCTCGCCCAGCCGGGCGGCCGGCTCACCCGGGGCGCAGCGGTTCGGCGTCGGCGATCTGGCGCAGCAGCGCGAGGGCGGCCCGGTCCAGGGGCACGCCGGCGAGGGCCTTCAGCCGCCCGTGCCGACGGGCCCGCGTGCTCAGGTAGGTGACCCGCGTCAGCGCACACTCGATCCCGGTCACCTCCGAGGGACCGTCGGGGGGCGGTGGGGTGGGCATGAGTCCACGGCACCATAGCGTTGCGTAACTCAAGCGACTCCGGGCGGCGCCGTTCAGGGGAAAGGCGCGGGCAACGCGCGTGACCGCACCCCGGCGCGTCGACATCTCACCCGTGAGTCTGCCGCTGATCCCGCCCATGCTCGCCACCTCCGGCTCCCTGCCCCCCGCCGCGCAGGACGCGCGCTGGGCGTACGAGACCAAGCAGGACGGCCAGCGCGTGGTGGTCTATCTGCCCGGGGACGGCAGCGTGGTACTGCGCGCCCGCTCCGGCGACGACATCACGGCCGCCTACCCCGAGCTGCACCCGCTGGGCAGCGCCCTCGGCGCCACCCCCGCCGTCCTCGACGGTGAGATCCTGGCCCTGGACGCCGAGGGCCGGGCGAGCTTCCAGTTGCTGCAGTCCCGCATGGGCCTGGCACACGCACCCGCCCGGGCGGCGCGGCGGGCGGCGGAGGTCCCGGCCCACCTCGTGCTGTTCGACGTGATGCACCTGGCCGGCGAGTCCCTGCTGCGGCTGCCCTACACCCGCCGCCGTTCGGCACTGGAGGACCTCGGCCTCGCCGGACCCTCCTGGTCGACCCCGGCCGCGCTCGTCGGCCACGGTGCCGAGGCGCTGCGCGCCACCCGGGAACACGGCCTGGAGGGCCTGGTCTGCAAGCGGCTGGACTCGGTGTACGAGCCGGGCGTGCGCTCGCGTGCGTGGATCAAGATCCGCAACATGCGCACCGAGGACGTCCTGGTGGGGGGCTGGCAGCCCGGCAAGGGCCGGCTCACCGGGCTGCCCGGCGCGGTGCTCGTGGGGCAGCGCGCGGGCGGACGGCTGCGCTACGTCGGCAGTGTGGGCACCGGCTGGAGCGAGGCCGAGCGCAGGGAGCTGGCCGGACTGCTGGCGGCCGCCGCCACCGGCACCTGCCCCTTCGACCCGGCCCCCCGGGCGCCGGGCGCGCACTGGGTCGTGCCCCGGCTGGTCGGAGAGGTCCGCTACAGCACCCGGACCCGGGAGGGGCTGCTGCGCCAGCCGTCCTGGCTGCGGCTGCGTCCGGACCTCGCCCCCGAGGAATCGGCCGCCGACATCCCGGACGACCCGGCCTGAACCGGCGTCCGGACGCCGACTGTTGACCTGCCCTTCACCCTCGGGATCCTCCACCCCTCTTGGCATGCACGCGTTCAACCAGGAAGCTGAACTCCCCTTCCCTCCACAGCCGTTGGGCTGCGCCCGGATCCCGAGGAGGACGCAGTGTCGTCACGCCCGTACACCCGCCGCAGGAGATGGCTCACCGGGGCGGCCGGTGCCGCCGCCCTCGTGCTCGCCCTCCCCGGGACCGCCTTCGCCGCCCCGCCGCCCGCTCTGCCGGCCGCCGCCGAGCCGCTGGAGCGGACGTACCAGCCGGCGTACGACTACGACACCGACGGCTGCTACTCCTCGGCCGCGATCGGCCCCGACGGCAGCGTGAACAGCGGGCTCAAGCCGACCGGGGCGCTCAACGGCGACTGCCGCGACGCCTCCGACCTCGGCAACACCAACGGCTACGCGCGCTCCAAGTGCAACAACGGCTGGTGCGCCGTCCTGTACGCCCTCTACTTCGAGAAGGACCAGGCCCTGCCCGGCGTCGGCCTCGGAGGTCACCGGCACGACTTCGAGCACGTCGCGGTGTTCGTGCAGGACGACCAGGTCGAGTACGTCTCGACGTCCGCCCACGGCGAGTTCGACGTGCACGCTGCCTCGCAGGTCCGCTTCGACGGCACGCATCCCAAGATCGTCTACCACAAGGACGGGATCGGCACCCACTGCTTCCGCCTCGCCGGTTCGGGCGACGAACCGCCGGAGAACCACAGGGGGACCTGGCAGTACCCGCCCCTGGTCGGCTGGAACGGCTACCCGGCCGGGGTGCGCGACAAGCTGTCCTCGCACGACTTCGGCAGCGCCCACTTCGGCCTGAAGGACGGCAGTTTCGAGAGCCACCTGGCCAAGGCGAAGCCCTCGGGCATCCCCTTCGACCCCTACGCGTGACCCGGCCGGTCCGGCCGGCGGCCCGCGCCTGCGGCCGGACCGTCCCGGCCGGCGGGGGAACGGACGGCCGGGCTTCCCGAACTGACGTGCGCCGCCCGGCAGTCGGGGGAGGTACGCGACCTCCGCTCCACCGGGAGGGTCTATCGTGTGGCGCATGTCCGTGCCCGAACTGATCCGCATCGTCTCCCGCGACTCCCCCATGGCACTGGCCCAGGTGGAGCGTGTCCGGCGAGAACTGGCCGCCGCCCACCCGTCGGTGCGCACCGAGGTCGTCCCGGTGAAGACCACCGGGGACAAGTGGCTGGGCGACCTGTCCCAGGTGGAGGGCAAGGGCGCCTTCACCAAGGAGGTCGACGCGGCGCTGCTGGCCGGGGAGGCCGACCTCGCGGTGCACTGCGTGAAGGACGTGCCCGCCGACCGTCCGCTCCCGGCGGGCACGGTGTTCGCCGCGTTCCTCAAGCGGGACGACATCCGCGACGCGCTGATCCACCCGGGCGGTCTCACCCTGGACGAACTTCCCGCGGGCACGCGCGTCGGCACCTCCTCGGTGCGCCGGGTCGCGCAACTGGCGGCCACGCACCCCCACCTGGAGTGCGTGCCCTTCCGCGGCAACGCCAACCGGCGGCTGGCGAAGCTGGCGGCCGGCGAGGCCGACGCCCTGCTGCTCGCGGCCGCCGGTCTGGAGCGCATCGGCCGGACGGACGTGATCACCGAGATCCTCTCGACCGAGACGATGATGCCCCCCATCGGCGCGGGTGTCCTGGCCCTGCAGTGCCGCGAGGACGACGCCGAACTGATCGACGCGGTGAGCGGTCTCGGCGACCCGGACACCTACCGGGAGACGACCGCCGAGCGCATGTTCCTGCACGTGCTGCAGGGGCACTGCAACAGCCCCATCGCCGGGTTCGCGCGAGTCGACCGCAGCGGCGAACTCTCCCTGCGCGCCTGCGTGTTCACCCCGGACGGCAAGACACGGCTGAACGCGCACGAGTGGGCGGGCCGACTCGACCCGGCCACGCTCGGCACCTCGGTCGCCGTGGCGCTGCTGCGCCAGGGGGCCCGCGAGATCATCGACGGCATCCCGCACTGACCGCGGCGGCTCCCTGACGCCGGATCAGGCGGTGCCCTCCTCCGCCTGGTCCCGCAGGAAGACGCTCACCTGGTGGGCCAGGCTGTCGCGCACCTGGCCCTGCGGGGCCCCGGAGGAGATCTCGTGCACCCCGATGCCGCCCGACCACAGGCGGCGGCTCGTCCACTCCTCCTCGACGCGCAACTGCACCTGCACGTCCACCAGGCCAAGGGACTCCTCGGCCCCGGCCGCGTACAGCACGGCCGTGACCCGGCGCAGGGGGTAGACGTCGAAGCCCTCGATGAACTGGGAGTTGCGCCAGTCGATGAAGGCGCTCTCGCCGTCCGGGCCGATGCGCACGTCGATCTGGCCGTCCTCCAGGTGGATGCCGAGGTGCCGGCTGCCGCGGTTCTCGACCGTCACGCGCAGGCGGAAGTAGGTGAGCCCGTCGGCGGCGTCGTCCCTGCCCCGGGGCGGTTCGGCCGGTTCCAGACCGTGGACGCGGACGCGCAGACCGGCATGCTCCTCGTACTCCTGCCAGTCCCCGACCACGTTCGGCTCGTACACGCTGCACCCTCTCGACCTCTGGAAGCTGCTTCCTATCTGTGGCCCGAGCGCACTGTCAAATGAGCAGAATGCGCTGTGGCCAGGCAGTTCACCCCCTCTGACCGATGATCAAGCCGTGCCCAGCGGTTATCCGCGAGCGGCGCGAGGAAGCGCTTTCCCGCGCGTGCCGCACATCACTTCCACGAGTGAAGATCAACGGGCCGGGCGACCCGGTGGGGCCGGGGCGGCCGGGCGCCGCCGCGGCGGCGGCGAGCGGCGCCATGAAATCGGCCACCGGGCCGGCCGGCGGCACCGCGACGCCGCTCGGGCGGCACGGTGACGCGGCTCCGGCGACACGGTGACGCGGCCCGGCCGACACGGTGACGCGCTCCGGCGGCGAACGGCAAAGACTTCACAGCGGCAGGGCCGGAATGCCCCGAATGTCGTATCGTCGGAATTGCTTCGTTGTCACTGCCCGGCCGCGGGCGGTGAAGTGCTTCGGACAGGAGGCACGTCCGCGGGAGCCGGCCTGCCGGGCCCCGGGTGCTCCGTGAGGTCCGAGTCCGCGCTTCCCACGATGTCCGTTCCTTCCGGACCTGCTCAGGGAGGTGCGCACCATGCGTATCGCCGGCAGCACCCGAACGCACCCGCATGACGACGCCCCCGACACCGCCGAGGCGTTCCGGCGGCTGGCGCGACTGCCCGAGGGGCCCGAGCGCAAGGCCCTGCGCGACGAGCTGGTCGAGGCGTGGCTGCCCATGGCCGAGCGGATCGCCGTCCGCTTCCGTGGCCGCGGCGAGGCCCTGGAGGACCTCTACCAGGTCGCCGCCCTGGGCCTGGTCAAGGCCGTCGACCACTACGACCCGGCCCGCGGCAACGCCTTCGAGGCCTACGCGGTGCCCACGGTCACCGGCGAGATCAAGCGCCACTTCCGCGATCACATGTGGACGCTGCACGTGCCCCGGCGGGTCCAGGACCTGCGCAACCGCGTGCGGCACGCCGTCAAGGAGCTGTCCCAGAGCACCTCGGGCCGCTCCCCCACCCTGGCCGAGATCGCGGAGTACGCCCAGCTCACGGAGGGTGAGGTGCGGACCGGGATGGAGGCGCTGGAGTGCTTCTCCGCCCTGTCGCTGGAGGCGGAGATGCCCGGCACCGACGGCTACGCCCTCGGGGACGCGATCGGCGGGCCCGACCCGGCCTTCGACATCGTGGTCGACCGCGTGGCCGTCCGGCCCTGCCTGGAGGCCCTGCCCGAGCGGGAGCGGGTCATCCTGTACCTGCGGTTCTTCAAGGGCATGACGCAGAGCCGCATCGCGGAGCAGCTCGGCATCTCCCAGATGCACGTCTCACGGCTGCTCAGCAGCTGCTTCGCCCACCTGCGCGAGGAACTGCTGTCCGAAGCCAGGTGAACGGGGACCCGGGACCACGCCGCTGGCGCGGATCACCGCTCCGGCGGCGTGCCGGGCAGCTGGACCGGTCCCGTGCGGTCCAGGGCGTCCTCCAGCGCGGCCCGGATCTCATCGGGCATCATGCCGGTCCGCCCCCACGTGAGGATCGTCTCCGCGACGTTGCGCAGCTTGGTGTTGGTGTGCTGGGAGACCTGCTTCAGCACGGCCCATCCCTGGTCGGGCGAGATCCTGCCGAGCGCCACGACCATCCCGATCGCCTGGTCCACGACGGCGTGGGAGACGACCGCCTCCTTCAGTTGCTGGACCTCCTCCTGCAACTGGAGGATCCGCTCCGAGCCCCCGTCCGTGGGCATGGTCACCTCCGGGTCCGGTGCGCCGCTGTCCGGATGGCCGGACAGGATGCTTGAGTGCCTTGACGCAGTGTCCGACCCGTCCATCGTCGCCACCCGGCCCGCCGGGTGCCACCCGGGTGGACCAGCCGGTTCCGTTTCGGGGCGCCCCCCGGGGTACTCGGCAGGCGCCGCCCCTGGCCGCGGCCGGACACTGGTGCCCATCCACCGGTGGCTGCCGGGCCGACGAGATCAGGACACGACTGCCATGAACGACGACATGCCCACTCCCTCCGGCACGAAGGGCGTCATCTCCTCTCACTCCGTGTTCGGCGCTCCCTGCTGGGTGAGTCTGACCAGCCGCGACGTGGAGGCGACCGAGAAGTTCTACGGGGCGGTGCTGGGCTGGCGGTGGCGGCCGGCCAGGCTGGGCGACCGGTTCCGGATCGCCCTGGCGGACGGGTCGCCGGTGGCCGGGATCGCGGGGGTGGCGACCATGTGGCAGATGGCCGTGGCGTGGACGCCGTACTTCGCGGTGCGCAGCGCGGACGAGGCGGCGGCGCGGGTGCAGGAGCGCATGGGCACGGTCGCGGTGGGGCCGATCTCCCTGCCGCCCGGGCGGGCCGCGCTGCTGGCGGACCGCGACGGGGCGGCCTTCGGCATCTGGGAGGGCGACCTGTTCACGGACTGGGAGACCTGGCGCAACGCGCAGCCCGCCTTCATCACCCTGCACACCCGTGACGCCTTCGACGCCGCCATCTTCTACGGCGAGGTCCTGGACTGGGCGTCGCAGAGCCCCGGGTGCTGCGAGGTCCACTACGAGGGCGGCGAGGTCGTGCTGCGCAGCCGGGGCGACGTCGTCGCCCGGATCGAGTCGGGTGCCCTGGGGGCGGCGCCGGATCCCGCGATCCGCCCTCACTGGCAGGTGCATTTCCATGTCGACGACGTGGGAGCCTGCGCCCGCGCCGCGGAGCTGCACGGCGGCAGCGTCATGTCCGAGGGCGGTGACGAGGCGGTGCTGCGCGACCACGACGGGGCGCAGTTCACGGTCACGGCGCGGCGCGGGCGCTGACCCCCGGACGCGACGCCGGCCCCGCGGGAGCAGTGCTCCCGCGGGGCCGGCGTCCTGCTGCCGCTGTCACTGCGTCCGGTCGTCGTCCTTCGCCCGGGAGGGCCGGGACAGCAGGACCAGGCTGCGCGCCCCGACGGTGAGGCCGGTGCCCGCCTTGTGCTCCGCCTCGTCCGGGGTGCCGTCCGGGTCGGCCGTGTCGATCAGGGCCGTCCAGCGCTCGCCGTAGGAGGCGTCCGGGATGCAGAAGTCGACCGGCTCCCAGTGGCTGTTGAGCAGCAGCAGGAAGGAGTCGTCCACGACCCGGCGGCCGCGCGGGTCGGGCTCGGCGATGGCGTCGCCGTTGAGGAACACCCCCACCGAGTGCGCGTCGCCGCGCTGCCAGTCGTCGTCGGTCATCTCCCGGGCGTCGGGCGCCAGCCAGACCAGGTCGGGCAGTGGCTGGTCGGCACGGGTGATCGTCTCGCCGCGGAAGAAGCGGCGCCTGCGCAGCACGGGGTGCGCGGTGCGCAGCTCGATGAGGTAGCGGGTGAAGGCGAGCAGGTCGCGCTGCTCCTCGTTCAGCCGCCAGTCGATCCAGGAGATCTCGTTGTCCTGGCAGTAGGCGTTGTTGTTGCCGCCCTGCGTGCGCCCGAGTTCGTCGCCGTGGCAGAGCATCGGGATGCCCTGGGAGAGCAGCAGGGTGGCGAGGAAGTTGCGCTGCTGGCGGATGCGCAGTTCCCGCACGGCCGGGTCGCGGCTCTCCCCCTCGGCCCCGCAGTTCCAGGACCGGTTGGTGTTCTCGCCGTCCTGGTTGTCCTCGCCGTTGTCCTCGTTGTGCTTGTCGTTGTACGACACGAGGTCGCGCAGCGTGAAACCGTCGTGCGCGGTGACGAAGTTGACGCTGGCTCGGGGCCGGCGCCTGCTGTGCTGGTACAGGTCGGACGAGCCGGTCAGCCGGGAGGCGAACTCGCCGAGGGTGTGGTCCTCGCCGCGCCAGAAGTCCCGTACGGCGTCGCGGTACATGCCGTTCCACTCCGACCACAGGGGCGGGAAGTTGCCCACCTGGTAGCCGCCCTCCCCGACGTCCCACGGCTCGGCGATCAGCTTCACGCGGCTGATCACCGGGTCCTGCTGGATGAGGTCGAAGAACGCCGACAGGCGGTCCACCTCGTGGAACTGCCGGGCCAGGGTGGCCGCCAGGTCGAAGCGGAAGCCGTCGACGTGCATCTCGGTCACCCAGTACCGCAGCGAGTCCATGATCAGCTGCAGGACGTAGGGGTGCCGCATCAGCAGGCTGTTGCCGGTGCCGGTGGTGTCGTAGTAGTGCTTCCAGTCACCGTCGACCAGGCGGTAGTAGGAGGAGTTGTCGATGCCGCGGAAGGACAGCGTCGGCCCCATCTCGTTGCCCTCGGCGGTGTGGTTGTAGACCACGTCGAGGATCACTTCGAGGCCGGCCGCGTGCAGGGTCTTCACCATCTGCTTGAACTCGGCGACCTGCCCGCCGCGGGTGCCGTGGGCGGCGTAGCCGTTGTGCGGCGCGAAGAAGCCGATGGTGTTGTAACCCCAGTAGTTCGACAGGCCCCGGTCGAGCAGCACCCCGTCGTGGACGAACTGGTGCACCGGCATCAGTTCCACGGCCGTGACCCCGAGTGAGGTCAGGTGCTCGATCACGGCCGGGTGGGCGAGGCCCGCGTAGGTGCCCCGCAGTTCCTCGGGCACCTCGGGGTGGGTCCTCGTCATGCCCTTGACGTGCGCCTCGTAGATGACCGTGTCGGCGTAGGGCCGGCCCGGCCGGGCGTCGTCGCCCCAGTCGAAGGCCGGGTCGGTCACCACGCCGAGCATGGTGTGTCCCGCGCTGTCGGCCGGGTCGGGGCCGTCGGGGTTGCGTTCGTAGAGCGAGGGGTGGTTGTCGATCTGCCCGTCCACCGCCCGGGCGTACGGGTCGAGCAGCAGCTTGGCCGGGTTGCAGCGGTGGCCGGCGTTCGGGGCCCACGGCCCGTGCACGCGGTAGCCGTAGCGCTGGCCCGGGCCGACGCCGGGCACGTAGCCGTGCCAGACGAAGCCGTCGACCTCGTTCAGCGGTACCCGGGTGTGGGTGCCGTCGTCGTCGACGAGGACCAGCTCGACGCGCTCGGCGACCTCGCTGAACAGCGCGAAGTTCGTGCCCTCCCCGTCGAAGTCGGCACCCAGCGGGTAGGGGCGCCCGCCCCAGGCGGACACCCCTTTCCGTTCCTGCCTGCGGGTCACCGGGCGTCCTCCAGGACCTCGGCCGGGATGCCGGCCGGACCGGCCAGCCTGGTGAGCGGGACCTCGCGGGGCACGTCCAGGCCCTCGCTCTCGCGCGGGGCGGGCGCGGTCGGCACCAGCGGCACGCGCTCACCGGCGCGGGCGCGCTGCGAGAACCAGATGACCTTGCTGCCGGTCTCGGTGGCGCAGCAGCCCCAGCCGTCGCTCATCGCGGCGAGGTGCTCCAGGCAGCCCTTCAGTTCCTGGTCGGGACGCAGGGCGCGGTCGTGGTCACCGATGGCGGTGATCAGGTGCTGCCCGTTCCACCACATCTCGATCGACGTGTTCTTGTCCGTGGCGTGCTCGTCGATGGCCTTGAGCAGCATCTCGGCACCGCCGCAGACGGGCTGGACGAGGTTGTCCAGGTCCCAGAACCTCAGGTGAGCGGCCAGAATGCGGCTGACCTGTCCCACCCGGTCGGGGCTGACTTCCACGTCGAGGTGGTAGTAGCAGGGCACTGCGGTCTTCATCGGTCGGCTCCTCACCGCGAAGCTCCATTCCTTCTCGTCCGCGTGTGCGGAACGAGCCCCGAACACAGAACGTGAGCGCTTATCGCTTCTGAGTCACCTTCAGCGTGAGGGTGCTGCTCCGTTCGTGCAACACGAGCGCACAGCTGAGGCTCCGGCCTGCGCAAGTGAGCAGCGGGACGCGGCCCGAACGGCCCATCCGGACGACGACTCGTTGAAGATCCAACAAGACGTTGCGTCATGCTCCGTGCACCATGTGTCACAGAACTCGATCGCCGTCACGGGTCCGCGTCGCTGTGCACGCGGCCGCCGTCCGACCGTCGGGAGACCGTGCCCCTCGAGCCCCGAAAGGTGATCGGCGCCATGCTGCTACCCGCCAAAGCCGAAGTCGCCCGGCAGTTGCGCCGTTACCGGGCCTGGGAACGCGTGATGCTCGCGGCGCCGAGCGACCTCACCGTACGGAGCACGTTCGAGGACTCCGGTTACACACTGTGCGTGATCATGGGCAAGCGCTGCGCGCGGGAGGCGGCGGACGCGGCCGAGCGGTACCTGCGCACGAACCACGTCACGTACTTGCAGGAGCAGAGCGAACGGCCGCGCCCGGCCGCGGCGGTCCGGCGCAGGCAGCCGGTGGCGGAGCGGAGATCCCCGGCGGGAAGGTGACGCCCTTCCCGCCGCAGCTGTCCCCAGGACCGGGCCCTCGGCCCGGCTTTCGAGCACGGTGGAGGTGAGGACCATGAGGAAGACCCGGGCCATCGGCCGTATCCCGGTACGGGACGTCCGGCCGGCCGTGGAGGCCGGCAACCGGCCGGCCAAGGCGGTCGTGGGCGAGACGTTCGAGGTCACCGCCACCGTGTTCCGGGAGGGGCACGACGCGGTGGCCGCCAACGTCGTCCTGAAGGACCCCGAGGGCCGCCCCGGGCCGTGGACCCCGATGCGCGAGCTGACCCCGGGCAGCGACCGCTGGGGCGCCGAGGTCACACCGGACGCGGCCGGCCGGTGGACGTACCGGGTGGAGGCCTGGAGCGACCCGGTCGCCACCTGGCGGCACGCGGCGGGCATAAAGGTTCCCGCGGGCATCGACCCGGGCCTGGTGCTGGAAGAAGGCGCGGAACTGCTCGAACGGGCGGCGGCCGGCGTACCGAGGGACGCCGGCCGCGGTGTACTGCTCGATGCGGCAGCGACCCTGCGCGACGACTCCCTGCCCACGACCGCACGGCTGGCGGCGGCCCTCACCCCCGAGGTGGACGAGGTGCTGGCCCGGCATCCGCTGCGGGACCTGGTCAGCACGTCGGAGCCGATGCCGTTGCTGGTGGAGCGGGAGCGGGCGCTGTACGGGTCGTGGTACGAGTTCTTCCCGCGTTCGGAGGGCACGGCGGAGCGGCCGCACGGTACGTTCCGCACGGCGGCGCGGCGGCTGCCGGCGATCGCGGCGATGGGTTTCGACGTGGTGTACCTGCCGCCGATCCACCCGATCGGCACCACCTTCCGCAAGGGGAGGAACAACACCCTCTCCCCCGGTCCGGACGATGTGGGGGTGCCGTGGGCGATCGGTTCGCCCGAGGGCGGTCACGACGCCGTGCATCCCGATCTGGGCACGATGGACGACTTCGTGTGGTTCGTCGGACAGGCGCGGGAGCTGGGGCTGGAGATCGCGCTGGACTTCGCGCTGCAGTGCTCGCCGGACCATCCGTGGGTGCACAAGCACCCGGAGTGGTTCCACCACCGGCCCGACGGCACGATCGCCTACGCGGAGAACCCGCCGAAGAAGTACCAGGACATCTACCCCATCGCCTTCGACGCGGACATGGACGGTCTGGTGGCGGAGACGTGCCGGGTGCTGCGGCACTGGATGGACGCGGGGGTGCGGATCTTCCGGGTGGACAACCCGCACACCAAGCCGGTGGTGTTCTGGGAGCGGGTGATCGCGGAGATCAACCGCACCGACCCGGATGTGATCTTCCTGGCCGAGGCGTTCACCCGGCCGGCGATGATGCACACGCTGGCGCAGATCGGTTTCCAGCAGTCGTACACGTACTTCACCTGGCGCAACACCAAGCAGGAGCTGACGGAGTACCTGACGGAGCTGTCGGGTGAGGCGGCTTCCTACATGCGGCCGAACTTCTTCGCCAACACCCCCGACATCCTGCACGCCTACCTGCAGCACGGCGGGCGGCCGGCCTTCGAGGTGCGGGCGGTGCTCGCCGCGACCCTGTCGCCGACGTGGGGTGTCTACTCGGGTTACGAGCTGTGCGAGAACGTGCCGTTGAAGGAGGGCAGCGAGGAGTACCTGGACTCGGAGAAGTACCAGCTGCGGCCCCGCGACTGGGAGGCGGCCGAACGCCAGGGGCGCAGCATCGCCCCGCTGATCACCCGCCTCAACACCGTCCGCAGGAACCACCCCGCGCTGCAGCAACTGCGCGACCTGCACTTCCACCACACCGACAACGACGCGCTCCTCGCCTACAGCAAGCGCAGCGGAAGCGACGTCGTCCTCGCGGTGGTCAATCTCGACCCGCACCACGCCCAGGAGGCCACGGTCTCGTTGGACATGCCGCAACTCGGCCTGGACTGGCACGAGTCGGTGCCGGTGCGCGACGAGCTCACCGGCGAGACCTACCACTGGGGCCGGGCCAACTACGTGCGCCTCGAGCCGGGGCGGGCTCCCGCGCACGTCTTCCACCTCCAGTCCCCGCCCGCCGCGCAAGGTAACGGAGGGGCAGGAGCGTCATGACCGTGAACGAACCCGTGCCGGACACCTTCGAGGACACCCCGGCCAGGGACCGCGACCCCGACTGGTTCAAGCGCGCCGTCTTCTACGAAGTGCTGGTCCGCTCGTTCCAGGACAGCAACGGCGACGGCGTCGGCGATCTGAGGGGCCTGACCGCCAAGCTGGACTACCTCCAGTGGCTCGGCGTGGACTGCCTGTGGCTGCCGCCGTTCTTCAAGTCGCCCCTGCGTGACGGCGGCTACGACGTCAGCGACTACACCGCCGTCCTGCCCGAGTTCGGCGACCTCGCCGACTTCGTGGAGTTCGTCGACGCCGCCCACCAGCGGGGCATGCGCGTGATCATCGACTTCGTCATGAACCACACCAGCGACCAGCACCCGTGGTTCCAGGAGTCGAGGAAGGACCCCGACGGGCCCTACGGCGACTTCTACGTGTGGGCCGACGACGACAAGGGCTACCCGGACGCGCGGATCATCTTCGTCGACACGGAGACCTCGAACTGGACCTTCGACCCCGTGCGCGGCCAGTACTTCTTCCACCGCTTCTTCTCCCACCAGCCGGACCTCAACTACGAGAACCCGCGCGTGCAGGAGGAGATCCTGGCCGCGCTGAAGTTCTGGCTGGACCTGGGCATCGACGGGTTCCGCCTGGACGCGGTGCCCTACCTGTACGCGGCCGAGGGCACGAACTGCGAGAACCTGCCCGCCACGCACGCCTTCCTCAAGCGGGTGCGCAAGGAGATCGACGCCCAGTACCCGGACACCGTGCTGCTGGCGGAGGCCAACCAGTGGCCCGAGGACGTCGTCGACTACTTCGGCGACTACGCCAGTGGCGGCGACGAGTGCCACATGGCCTTCCACTTCCCGGTCATGCCGCGCATCTTCATGGCCGTGCGCCGCGAGTCCCGCTACCCGGTCTCCGAGATCCTGGCCAAGACCCCGGCCATCCCCTCGGGCTGCCAGTGGGGGATGTTCCTGCGCAACCACGACGAGCTGACGCTCGAGATGGTGACCGACGAAGAGCGCGACTACATGTGGGCCGAGTACGCCAAGGACCCGCGGATGCGGGCCAACATCGGCATCCGCAGGCGCCTGGCGCCGCTGCTGGACAACGACCGGCACACCATCGAGCTGTTCACCGCGCTGCTGCTGGCGCTGCCCGGTTCGCCGATCCTGTACTACGGCGACGAGATCGGCATGGGAGACAACATCTGGCTCGGCGACCGCGACGCGGTGCGGACCCCGATGCAGTGGACCCCGGACCGCAACGCGGGCTTCTCGACCTGCGACCCTGGCCGTCTGTACCTGCCCGCCATCATGGACCCGGTCTACGGCCACCAGGTGACCAACGTCGAGGCGTCGATGTCGTCGCCGTCGTCGCTGCTGCACTGGACCCGGCGCATGATCGAGATCCGCAAGCAGAACCCCGCGTTCGGCCTCGGCTCCTACACCGAACTGCCCTCGTCCAACCCGGCCGTGCTGGCGTTCCTGCGGGAGTACGAGGACGACCTGGTGCTGTGCGTGAACAACTTCGCGCGTTTCGCGCAGCCCACCGAACTCGACCTGCGCGAGTTCGCCGGGCGGCACCCGGTGGAGCTGTTCGGCGGGGTCCGCTTCCCCGCGATCGGTGAACTGCCGTACCTGCTGACCCTCGGGGGCCACGGCTTCTACTGGTTCCGGCTCACTCGAGTCGCATCCCGCATCGGCCGGCGACTGTGAGCGTGCGCCGACGAAAGGAGGCGTGACCATGCCGAAGACCGCATCGCTCCGCCCGGACCTCACGCGCCTGGCCGAGCCCATGGAGTCGCTCGGTGCCCTGCTGCGCGACTGGCTGCCCCGGCAGCGCTGGTTCGCCGGCAAGGACCGGCCCGTCACCGACCTCGGTCTGCTGTCGATGACCGAGCTGTTCCCGGGGTGCCTGCACCTGCTGGTGCACGCCGGTCACGCGGGTCACACCGGCGTGCCCTCGCCCGGCGGCGCTCCCCCGGCCGGTGACTGCTACCAGCTGCTCCTCGTCGTCCGGGAGCACCCGGCGCCGCGGCTGGGGCGGGCGCGGATCGGGCAGGTGCAGGACGGGCCGCTGGCCGGCATGACCGTCTACGACGCCCTGCACGATCCGCGGTCCGCGCAGCTGCTGCTGGAGCGGCTGCGCCGGCCCGGCGCGGCGGGCCCGCTGCGTTTCGACTGCGACCCCGAGCAGGAGGTCCCCGCCGGGCTCGTGCCGCGGCTGCTGGACGCCGAGCAGTCCAACTCCTCGCTGGTGTACGGCGACGAGTACATCCTGAAGGTCTTCCGGCGCATCCAGCCGGGCGTCAACCCGGACCTGGAGGTGCCGGGCGCACTCGCCCGGCAGGGCTGCCACCGCGTCCCCGCGCCGGTGGCCTGGTTCCAGACCAGGCACCCCTTCACCGCGACGCTCGGCGTGCTCCAGCCCTACCTGCAAGGCGCCTCGGACGGCTGGACGCTGGCCCTGGAGGCACTGGCCGCCGGGGACGACTTCACGGTCCAGGCCCGGGCGCTGGGTGCGGCCACGGCGGAGGTGCACCTCGCGCTGGCCTCGGCGTTCCCGGTCGGGGCGCCCGGGGAGAACGCGCGCACGGCGTCGGCCATGGCCGAGCGCCTGGACGCCGCCGCGCACTGCGTGCCCGCGCTGCAGCCCCACGTACCGGGCCTGCGCACCGCGTTCGCCGCCCTCACCACCTGCGACCCGGGCCCGCCCGCCCAGCGCATCCACGGCGATCTGCATCTGGGGCAGGTGCTGCGCGCCGGGCGTGACTGGTTCGTCATCGACTTCGAGGGCGAGCCGTCCCGGCCGCTCTCCGAGCGGCGCAGCGCCCACTCCCCCGTGCGGGACATCGCCGGGATGCTGCGCTCCTTCGACTACGCCGCCCGGCAGCGCCGCCCCTGGCGCCCGGAGTGGGCCCGCCGCTGCCGCGAGGCCTACTGCGCGGGCTACGCCGCCCGCGCCGGCTGGGACCCCCGCAAGAAGCACGGACTGCTCCGCGCCTACGAGACGGACCGGGCCGTGTACGAGGTGCTGTACGAGGCACGGCACCGCCCCGACTGGCTGCCTGTACCGATGGCGGCGATCGAGCGCCTCGCCGTGAGAGGAGACTGAGCCGTGGCCCTGCGAGACACCTCAATCCCGGAGCCGTCCGGCCCGGTCACTACGGCGCCCGCACCCGCCCTGAGCGCGGAGGACCGCGGGCGGCTGCTGGCGGGCGCCCACCACGACCCGCACGGGCTGCTGGGTGCGCACCCGGTGCCCGGCGGCGTGGTGTTCCGGGCGCTGCGCCCGTTCGCGCGCTCGGTGAGCGTCGTGACCGGCGGCCGGCGCCTTCCCCTCGTCTCCGAGGGCGAGGGACTCTTCTCGGGCCTGCTGCCGCAGGAGACGGTCCCCGACTACACGCTGCACGTGGTGTACGAGGCCGGGGAGATCGAGACGCACGACCCGTACCGGTTCCTGCCCGCGCTGGGCGAGCTGGACCTGCACCTGATCCGCGAGGGGCGGCACGAGCAGCTGTGGCAGGCCCTCGGCGCGCAGCCCATGACCCACCAGGGCGTGACCGGCACCCGGTTCACGGTGTGGGCGCCGAACGCGCAGGGCGTGCGGGTGGCCACGGACTTCACCCACTGGGACGGGACGCAGTTCCCGATGCGCTCGCTCGGCGCGTCCGGTGTGTGGGAGCTGTTCCTGCCGGACGTCGGCGAGGGCACGGCGTACAAGTTCGAGATCCACTCGCGGCACGGCCACCGCTTCCTCAAGGCCGACCCGATGGCGCGCCGCACCGAGGAGCCGCCCAACACGGCGTCGATCGTCACCGCCTCGCACTACGAGTGGGACGACGCCGAGTGGATGGCGCACCGGGCGGACCGGCCCGTGCACGAGGCGCCCTTCTCGGTGTACGAGGTGCACCTGGCGTCCTGGCGGCCGGGCCTGACCTACCGGCAGCTCGCCGAGGAACTCCCGAAGTACGTCAAGGAGATGGGCTTCACCCACGTCGAGCTGATGCCGGTCGCCGAGCACCCCTTCGGCGGGTCCTGGGGCTACCAGGTCACCGGCTTCTACGCGCCGACGGCCCGGCTGGGCACGCCGGACGACTTCCGGTTCTTCGTCGACGCCTGCCACCGGGCCGGGATCGGCGTGATCATGGACTGGGTGCCGGCGCACTTCCCGAAGGACGACTGGGCGCTGGCCCGCTTCGACGGGGAGCCGCTGTACGAGCCGGGCGACGACCGGCGTGCCGAGCACCCGGACTGGGGCACCTACGAGTTCGACTTCGGCCGGACCGAGGTGCGCAACTTCCTGGTCGCGAACGCCGTGTACTGGTGCGAGGAGTTCCACATCGACGGGCTGCGCGTGGACGCGGTCGCCTCGATGCTGTACCTGGACTACTCGCGCGAGGACGGCCAGTGGGAGCCCAACGTCCACGGCGGCCGGGAGGACCTGGCGGCCATGGCGTTCCTGCAGGAGATGAACGCGACGGTGTACCGGCGCGCTCCCGGCGTGGTCACCATCGCCGAGGAGTCCACGGCGTGGGGCGGCGTGACCCGGCCGACCGACACCGGCGGCCTGGGGTTCGGGCTGAAGTGGAACATGGGCTGGATGCACGATTCGCTGGAGTACATCTCCCACGAGCCGGTGCACCGCAAGTACCACCACCACGAGATGACGTTCTCGATGGTGTACGCCTACAGCGAGAACTACGTGCTGCCGATCTCGCACGACGAGGTGGTGCACGGCAAGCAGGCCCTGGTGTCGAAGATGCCGGGCGACTGGTGGCAGCGGCGGGCCAACCACCGGGCGTACCTGGGCTTCATGTGGGGCCACCCCGGCAAGCAGCTGTTGTTCATGGGACAGGAGTTCGCGCAGGGGGCGGAGTGGTCGGTGGAGCAGGGGCCGGAGTGGTGGCTGCTCGACGACGGCTACCACTCGGCGGACGACCACCGGGGCGTGCGCGAGCTGGTGCGCGACCTGAACGCGGTGTACCTCGCGACGCCGGCGCTGTGGCAGTGCGACACCCGGCCGGAGGGCTTCCGGTGGGTGGCGGTGGACTCGGCCGACGACAACGTCCTGGCGTTCCTGCGCTACGACGCCGGGGGCAACCCGCTGCTGGCGGTGTCCAACTTCTCCCCCGTGGTCCGGCACGACTACGGCCTGTGGGTGCCGGGGGACGCCGTGCCCTGGCAGGAGCGGCTCAACACCGACGACCTGCGCTACGGCGGCAGCGGCGTCACCCGGCCCGACCCGGTGAAGCCGGAGGACGGCTGCCTGCGGATCACGCTGCCGCCGCTGGCCACCGTGTGGCTGACGCCGGCCGCCGGGTAGAACTCCTGCCGTCCCGCCAGGTGTCCCACCCGCCCGCGGGGGGCACAGGGGGTCGTACCACCGGGATGTTCCGGTGGTACGACTCGACAGGGACAGAAGGGCGGGCATCAGGTGCGCACCGTGGGAGTGGAGGAGGAACTCCTCCTGGTCGATCCGGAGACCGGGGAACCGCGGGCACTGTCCGCAGCGGTTCTGGCCCGGGCGGAGCAGGACGACGCCGGTCAGGACGTGTTCGAGAAGGAACTCCACGAGCAGATGCTGGAGTTCGCCACCCATCCGCAGTCCTCGATGGAGAGCCTGCGCGCGGAGATCGTCCGCTGCCGCAAGGAGGCCGCCCGGCACGCCGGTGACATCGGCTGCACGGTCGCGGCCCTGGCCACCTCCCCGCTGCCGGTCAGCCCGGCGGTCAGCCTGAACCGCCGGTACCAGTGGATGGCGGAGCAGTACGGCATCGCCACCCGGGAGCAGCTCGTCATGGGCTGTCACGTGCACGTGTCGGTGGAGTCCGACGAGGAGGGCGTCGCGGTCCTCGACCGGGTGCGGCCCTGGGTGCAGGTGCTCAAGGCGCTGAGCGCGAACTCGCCGTTCTGGCAGGGCAAGGACACCGGGTACAGCAGCTACCGCAGCCGGGTGTGGCTGCGCTGGCCGTCGGCGGGCCCCACCGAGCTGTTCGGCTCCGCGGAGCGGTACCACCGGCAGGTCGCGGACATGGTGGCCACCGGCGCGATCCTCGACGACGGGATGATCTACTTCGACGCCCGGCTGTCACGCAGCTACCCCACCGTGGAGTTCCGGGTCTCGGACGTCTGCCTGCACTCCGGCACGGCCGTGCTGATCGCCACGCTCGTACGCGGGCTGGTGGAGACCGCCGCGCGGGAGTGGCGGGCCGGGACCGAGCCGCTCGACCACGGCGTCAGCCTGCTGCGGCTGGCCGACTGGCAGGCCGCCCGGTGCGGGCTGACGGGCGAGCTGCTGCACCCGGCGACCATGCGCCGCATGCCGGCCGAGACCGTCGTGCGCGCGCTGCTCGACCACGTCGAGGAGGCCCTCGACAGCACCGGTGACCTGGACCAGGCCCGGGCCGCCTGCGAGGAGCTGCTGCGCGAAGGCAACGGCGCCCGGGTGCAGCGCGAGCTGATGGAGCGCACGGGGAGCCTGCGGGACGTCGTCACGGAGTGCGTGCGGCACACGCAGGGGTGAGACGTCCCGGCTCGGGCGGCCGGCGGCTCAGAGGATCAGGACGAGGGCGTAGGCCAGGAAGAACGCCGCGATCAGCACCGAGACGATGATGATCACGGCCAGCGGCCCCTTGGCCCACCCCTTGGTCGGGTTGTGCGTCTCCAGGGGCAGCGCCTCCGGCATGCTGCTCTCCGCGGGCGGGGTCTCGCCCGGCGGCACACCGCCGCCGGGTTCCAGACCTGTACTGCGCTCGGGCTCGGGATCGGGACTGTAGTGACTCATGCCGTCCGGGTCCCCCGATCACGCCAGGATCATCAGCGGACCCACTTCCGTATTTTCCGACCCCGAAAGCTCCTGCCTGGACTACATTCGAGCACCGCCGATGACGGTGACCGTCGGCACGGTGACACCACGTACATGTCAGGAGCAGTGCATGCGCGACCTCGCCCTCGCTCCACCTGCCGCGCCGTCCCTCACCGGCGGCCTCGCCGACAGCGTCTTCGAGACGGCGGACCGCGAACCCGCCCGGCCCCTGCTGGCCCGCCGCGCCGATCCGGCCTCCACCACCTGGGAGGAGATCACCGCGATCGAGCTGCGCGAGCAGGTGGTGGACACGGCCAAGGGGCTGATCGCCGCCGGCCTCGCCCCCGGCCATCGGGTGGCCATCATGGCCCGCACCCGCTACGAGTGGACGGTCCTGTGCTACGCGCTGTGGGCCGTCGGCGCCGAGGTCGTCCCGGTCTACCCGACCTCCTCGCGCGACCAGGTGGAGTGGATCCTGCGGGACGCCGGCTGCGTGGCCGTGGTCGTCGAGGACGAGCAGGGCGTCATGACCGTCGGCTCGGTGTGCGCCTCGCTGCCGCTGCTGCGGCACGTGTGGCAGCTGGACGCGGGTGCGCTGGAGCAGCTGGCGGCGCGCGGACACGACGTGCCGGTCACCACGGTCGACTCGATGCGCCGGATCGTGCTGCCGGACTCCACCGCCGTGATCGCCTACACCTCCGGTACCTCCGGCCGTCCGATGGGATGTGCCCTCAGCCACCGCAACCTGGCCGCTCCCTGCGACACCCTGCTGGCGGGCTGGGGCCACACCGCGGCCCCACGCGGGGAGCAGGGGTCGGTGCTGGCCTTCCTGCCGTTCTCCCACGTGTACGGGCTGATGATCCAGGGACTGTGCGTGCGCGGCGGGCTGCTCATGGGGCACCAGTCGGATCTGAGCGGGGAGGCGCTGGCCGCCGCGCTGCGCTCGTTCCGGCCGACGTACCTGTACGCGGTCCCCTCGGTCCTGGAGAAGATCTACAAGAACTTCCTGCGCGTCGCGCAGCAGGGCGGTCACGGCGCGCTGTTCGAGCGGGCCGCGGCGACCGCGCGCGACTTCGCTGCGGCCCTGGAGCGCCGGCGGCTCGGCCGGGGGCGCGGGCCCACGCTCGACCTGCGCCTGCAGCACGCCCTGTACGAGCGCACGGTCTACCGCAGGCTGCGGGCCGCGCTCGGCGGCCGGGTGCAGCGGGCCACGTCCGGCGGTTCGCCCCTCAGCCGCGACCTGTCGCTGTTCTACGAGGGCATCGGCATCTACGTCCACGACGGGTACGGCCTGACGGAGACCGCCGGCGGGGTCACGATGCAGCCGCTCGGCCGGGAGAAGTCCGGGACCGTGGGGCAGGCCCTGCCGGGCATGGAGATCCGGGTGGCCGAGGACGGGGAGATCCTGGTGCGCGGGCCGTCGGTGTTCCAGGGGTACGTGGGCGACGACGCCGCGACCCGCGCCGCCCTGCGCGGTGGCTGGCTGGCCACCGGGGACCTCGGGCGGCTGGATCCGGAGGGCTATCTCACGATCACCGGCCGCAAGAAGGACATCATCATCACCAGCAGCGGCAAGAGCGTCGCCCCGGCGGCCCTGGAGCAGCGGCTGCGCATGCACCCCCTCATCCACCAGGCGGTCGTGGTGGGCGACAACCGGCCCTGTGTCGGCGCCCTGATCACGCTGGACCCGGACTTCCTGGCCCACTGGCGGGCGGCGCTGGCCCTGCAGGGCGAGCTGCGCGAGGCCCGGGAGGAGAACGCGCTGCGCGAGGAGGTCGCGCGGGCCGTGGCCGCGGCGAACAGTTCCGTCTCGCCGTCCGAGTCCATCCGGGTGTTCCGGGTGCTGCCCGAGCCGTTCGACGTGACGAACGGGTTGCTGACACCATCCATGAAGCTGCGCCGTGACGAGATCGTGCGGCACCACGCGTCGGACATCGACGCGATGTACGCGTCGCGCAGGCGTCCGGGGCGGCCGAACGCCAGGGACGAACCGTCACATTGGGACGATTCGGACAATGTGTTCCGCTGAGCGAGGTGGCGAACGCGTAGCCCTCGCCACCATGGGAACACGCGACAGTGGCGACGCACGAGAAAGGACGACTGCCCTGACGACAGCCCTCGCTGGCGCCCGGGCCGGAAAGGCGATATGTCAACCGAGCCGCGTGGAGACGACGCCCTGACCTCCGAGGAGATCCCCAGCCGCACGAACAGCTTCGTGGGCGAGCCGCACGACGTGACCGGTGCGCGCCTGGCCGCGGAGGAGTTCCTGCGTGATCTGGCACGCTCCTCCCCACCCTCCGCCCCCGAGTACTGGGACGACATCCTGCTGGTGGTGACGGAGCTGGCCGCCAACGCGGTCCAGTACGCCCCGGGGCCGTTCGCGCTGCGGATGCGCCGCACCTTCGACGGCGTGCACGTGGTGCTGCACGACACCAGCACCACCGAACCCGCCCCCCGCCCCTTCGATCCGCGCAGCGGAGGCGGCGGCATCGGGTGGCACCTGATCCACACCCTGTGCGACCAGGTCAGCGTGGTGACCGACGACAGCGGCAAGGACGTGCACGTCTTCCTGCCCTGGTGAGCCTCCCGCCCGGGAGCGGTGGGCGGGTGACACGTGCGACGGGGGCGCCCGGTGAGCCGGGCGCCCCCGCACGAGCGGGCCCCGCCCGGTCCTCCCCGCCGGCCGGTCCGGCGTCTTCCGGAAGCCGGGCGTCACGGGCGCCCGACGCCCGTGACCGACGGGTGCGCCGGGCCGCCGCTCGGCCCTCGGACCTCAGACCTCAGACCGAGGTCGTCTCGCGCGGCGGCAGCCGGTGGTAGTAGTCGCCCACAGCCGTGAGGTACTGCGGGTCCCTCGTCTCGCTGTCGGTCTCGAAGCGGGGCGCCGCCTTGGCGTCCGCCCTGCTGCAGGCCAGTGTGATCTTCCGCGCCTCGGTGTCGACGCCCGTGACGACTCCGGCCGGCACCAGGACGCTGCGGCCGAAGACCCAGACTCCGGTGTCGACGACGAGGTGCCGCATGCCGTGCGGGGCGTCCTCCCGGTCCACGTGCCCGATCGTGCCGTCGGTCGCCGCGACACTGAAGCCGGTCAGGTCCTGCCCCTCGGTGTGGGCGCTGCCCGGTGCGTACGACCAGATTCTGTCGATGGCCACGCTGCTCCATCCTCCCTGGCGGTGTGCGGATCGCGGGGCGGCGGCGGACGCCTTCCGCCCGTCCTGCCGTCCCACAGCGGCAATTACCCTCCTGGCGCACGCGCATTCGGTGATCGGGTCGGCAACCCGGACGACTTCCGCCGGGTGGTTCCGGATTTCGTTCGCATCACACAGGCATGCATGTGGGGTTCCGGGGTAATCGCGGGGCGCGGTGAGATCCGAGCCCGGCCGTGAGAGGAGGCGCATGACACACGGCACCCGAGTCCGGAGAACGACCGGCATCCCCGCGCACCGCGGTCATCCCCAGAGGTGACCGACCCAGGCCGTAGCACTTGTTGGAGGTACCCGTGCCCCTCGCCCAGAACCCGCTGTCCGTGGAAGTCGAACTGCCCCGGGAGGACGTTGCCCTGATCACGGTCGACGGCTACCTGGACGTCGACACCGCGACCGAGTTCCAGGCCCATCTGGCCAACCAACTCCACCACGGCCGACGTCACTTCCTGCTGGACCTCTCGTCCGTGCCGTTCATGGACTCGTCGGGGATGAACATCATCCTGCGCGTCTACCAGGAGACCCGTAAGACCGAGGGCAGTGTGCACGTCATCAGCCCGACGCCGGCCGTGCGGCGCATCCTCGACCTGACCGGCGTGAGCATCACCGTGCCGATATCGGAGAGCGTCGACGAGGCCCTGGCCCGGGTCGACGCGGGGCCGGCGGTCCCGGAGGAACCGGAGGTCTGACCGACCGGGCACCCCTCGGGCACGGCACCGGCGCGGGCCGGTCGGCCGGTGCCCGGTTCCGCCTGCCCGGAGGCTGTTCGCCACGCGCCGCCCGCCGGCCGCCGGTGGTGGCCGACGACCGTTCCCCGAACCGGACCGCTTGCCCCGGATGAGGTGTCGTACGAGGTCGGCGCGTGGTTAGAGTTGTCGCCCGGCAAGTGTCACAGCGCCGTCCCGATCGCGCAGCGGGTGCGGCCGACGCAACGCGGATGAGGAGAGAACCAGGTGCCGGAGCACGAAGCGGACGGACAGCTCACCAGGCCGAACCACGAGGTACGGGACTTCCTGCACCGCCGGCGTGAGCAGATCGCCCAGCGATGGGCGGACGAGCCGCTGTTCCGCACCGTGTTCACCGTCTCGCGCGACGAGGCGGTGGAGGCGGGCAAGGCGATCGTGGACGCGCTGGCCCAGGTGGCCGACTCGGGCCAGGTCGAGAACCCGGACGCCGCCGGATTCAGCGGAGTGCGCGAGCAGCTGGCCCGGATGGGCGCGGCCCGCTCCCGCGCCGGGCTGTCCGGTACCCAGGTCTCCAGTGAGCTGGCCGCGCTGCGGCCTCCCGTGGAGAACCTGCTGGCCGCCGACCTGGAGCAGGCACCGCCGGAGCACCTGCGGGCGTCCTCCACCGCGCTGACGGTGCTGATGGGCACGCTGCGGCTGGTGGCGATGCAGGCCGCCCTCAGCGAGTGGCAGGCGCTCAGCGACCGCCAGCGGCTGCAGCTGATGGAGGTGGCCACCCCCGTCATCCGGCTCTGGGACGGCATCGTCGCCGTACCGCTGATCGGCACGCTCGACAGCGCCCGCAGCCAGGTGGTGATGGAGACGCTGCTGAACGCCGTCGTCGACGAGCACGCCCGGTTCGCGATCCTCGACATCACCGGTGTGCCCACCGTCGATTCCCTGGTGGCGCAGCACCTGATGAAGACGGTCGCCGCGGCGCGCCTCATGGGCGCCGAGTGCATCGTCTCGGGCATCCGGCCCGCCATCGCCCAGACGATCGTGCACCTCGGCCTCGACCTGGACGTCATCACCCGTGCGAGCCTCGCCGACGCCCTGGGGTACGCCCTGCACCAGCTGGGCGCCGACATCGTGACCCCGGGCGCGGTCAAGCGGTGAACGACGTCCACACCCGCCCCGTCAGCGGTCACGTTCCGGTGCTCCGGCTCGGCGACGTGCTGCTGGTCACCCTGCAGGGAGACCTGTACGACAGCACGGCGCAGCAGCTGCAGCAGGACCTCGCGGAGACCATCTCCCGCACCGGGGTGCACGGTGTCCTGATCGACATCTCCGGCATCGAGATCGTCGACTCCTTCCTCGGCCGGGTCCTGGCCGAGATCGCCGCGCAGGCCAAGCTGCTCGCCGCGCGCACCGTGGTGGCCGGTATGCGCCCCGCGGTCGCGATCACGCTGGTCGAGCTGGGCCTGACGCTGCCGGGTCTGAGCACGGCACTCAGCACCGAGGCCGGCATGGAACTCCTCACGGGGCGGTCACCACAGGCCGGTGCCGGCGGCCCGCGTCAGGAGAGTCCGTGATGCACACCGCCGCGGGCGTCGAGGCCTGCTTGCCCATCCGGTCCGACATGGACCTGGTGTGGGTGCGACAGCATGTGCGGCAGGCCGCCGCCCAGCTCGGCTTCGGCCTGGTGGAGCAGACCAAGCTGGTCACGGCGGCCAGTGAGCTGGCCCGCAACACCCTGGTGCACGGCGGGGGCGGGCAGATGAGGGCGACGCGCGTCAGCAGCGCGGGCGCCCAGGGCCTGCGGCTGGCCTTCAGCGACGAAGGGCCCGGCATCGCCGACCTGGACCTGGCACTGAGCGACGGCTACACCTCCGGCGGCGGCCTGGGGATGGGCCTGAGCGGGGCCCGGCGCCTGGTCCACGAGTTCGACGTGGACAGCACCCCGGGCGCCGGCACGACGGTGCGGGTGACCTGCTGGGTGGCACAGCCGCCGCGTCCGCGCGAGGAGGCCTGATGCCCCGCGTCTGGGACGTCCCGGTGCGCGACTGGACCCGGGTGCACGACGCCCGGGCCGCCGCCGAGGCGGCGGCGGCGCTGGCCGGGCTGGACGAGCGGCGCACCGCCGCCGCGGCGCTGGTCGCCACCGAGCTCGCCACGAACCTGCTGAAGCACGCCGCGGGCGGCCGGCTGCTCGTCGAGGCCGTGCCCGCCCCGGCGCCGCGCGAGGAGCGTGAGCAGTCCCGCGTCGTGCAGCTGGCCGCGATCGACCACGGCCCGGGCATCGGCGACGTCCCCTCGGCGCTGCGCGACGGGTTCTCGACGACCGGCTCGCTCGGCGCGGGCCTGGGCACCTGCCGGCGCCTGGCCGACACGTTCACCCTGGACAGCACGCCCGGCCGCGGCACCATCGCGGTGGCCCGCCTGGGCACGACCCCGCGGGGCACGGAAGCCCCGCCGGTGATCCGGTACGGCGCGGCCGAGCCGGCGGGCAGCCCCGGCCTGCCCGCCGGCTCGGCCGCGCCCGACGCCGGGCAGCGGCACGGGACACCGGCTCCCCCGGCGCCGTACGGGCGCCCCGGGTCCAGGGCGCCCGGCGCCTGCGGCGGCCCCACGGGACACGCGGCGTTTCCCGGCGCACCGGCCACGGATCCGCTCACCGGTGCGCCGGACGCGGATGCGCTCGCCGGCGCACCGGACGGCACGCCCCCTCGGGACGCGGTGCCGCCCGGCGGTGCGGCGCGGGGTGCCGGCCGGCCCGGTGGCGCGTTCGCCGGTGCGACGGTCCCGGGGCCCGGCGGCCGCGTGCCCGCGCACCACTCCGCCGAGCGGCACGCCACCCGGGGGGAACGTTTCGTTCCCCTCGCCGGTGTGCGCGCGGGAGGACTGAACATCCCCTACGGCGGAGCCGAGTACTCGGGCGACGCCTGGGCCTGGGTACGGGCCGGGGACACGGTCACCCTGATGCTGGCGGACGGCCTGGGACACGGTCCGGAGGCCGCCCGGGCCTCCTCCGCCGCCGTCACGGCCCTGCACCGGTGCGCCCACCTCTCCCCCGCCGACGCGCTGCGGCGGCTGCACGACGCCCTGAAGGGCACGCGGGGGGCGGCGGTCTCACTGGCCCGGCTGGACCTCGGCACCGGGCGGCTGCGGTTCGCCGGGATCGGCAATGTGGGGGCCAGGCTGCGCACGGGCGGCACCTGGCGGCACCTGCTCGCGCGGCCCGGGATAGTCGGCGTCCACCGGCCCACCACCCTCCGTGAGGAGGAGGCCGACTGGACGGGCGATCCGCTGCTGATCCTGCACACCGACGGCCTGCCCAGCCGCTGGGCCCCGCCGCCCGGAGCCGGCCTGCCGGCGGCCGACCCGGCCGTGACGGCCGCCGTGACGATACGTGACGCGAGCAGTCCCGCCCGGCCGGTGCGGGACGACACCGCCGTGGCCGTGCTGACTCCGACCCCGCCGGAACTTCCATGAAGCGCACTTGGCAGATCACCACCGTCACCGACGCGGCCCGCGCCCGCATCGCCCTCGCGCGCCTGGCCGCCGCCCACGGTGTCCCCACCGTCGAGCGGACCCGGCTCGCCGCCGCCCTCAGCGCCCACCTGCGGCAGTGCCTCACCAAGGGCGGCACCTGGCGGCTCACCCTGGACCTGGCGGGCTCATCCCCGCAGGAGGGGCTGCTGCGCACCGTGGTCACCCCCTCCCCGGAGGCGTGCGCCGCGGGCGAGCCCCCGTGGGAGGTGACCGTCCCCTGCCCCGAGACGGCCCGCGCCGCCGAGGACGGTTCCGTCGCCGAGGACCCCGCCGCCCTGGCGGAGGCGCTGCTCGGCGCCGACGAGGACACGGCCGTGGTGCTGGACAAGCTCACCGAGCAGGAGGACCTGGTCTCCTTCCACCGCGAGGAGCTGCACCAGACCAACCAGGGCGTCCTCGCCCTGCACGCCGAGCTGGACGCCGCCGGTCGGGCCCAGCGCGAGGCCTTCGCCGCCGAGCGCCGCGCCCGCAACGAGGCGGAGAGCGCGCGCCGCCGGCTGACGTTCCTCGCGGACGCCAGCGCCGTGCTGACGGCCTCGCTCAACCACGAGGAGATCGTGCGCCGGCTGCCGGACCTGCTGGTGCCGGAGTACGCCAGCAGCGTCGACGTGTGGCTGTTCGACCAGGACGAGGACCGCGACAGTGCGGCGCCGCACCCGGCCGCTGCCGTCGTCGCGGCCCGGACCGGGCGGCCCCAGTACGCCGCCGACCACCCGGGCGAGCTGCCCGGGGTCGACGACCACCCCCCGTCGGCACTCGCCCCGGGGCGTCCGCTGCTGTGCGTGCCGCTGCCCACGCGGCGGGCGCCGCTCGGGGTGCTGACGCTGTCCCCGCCCGGAGCGCGCTGGGACCCGGACGACGCGGTGATGCTGATCGAGCTCACCCGGCGGGCCAGCATCGCGATCGACAACGCCCGGCGCTTCGAGCACAACCGGGACATCGCCGAGACCCTCCAGCGGGCCCTGCTCACGGACCTGCCGGCCACCCCGGGCCTCAGCCTGGCCGCCCGGTACCTGCCCGCCACGCACGGGCTGAACATCGGCGGTGACTGGTACGACGCGTTCCCGCAACGCGACGGCGGCCTCATCACCGTCATCGGGGACGTGACCGGGCACGGACTGCACGCCGCCGTCATGATGAGCCAGCTGCGCACCGCCCTGCGGGCGTACGCGGTCGACGGCGACAGCCCGGGCCGGTTGCTGACCCGGCTGCACCGGTTCCTGCACCACCTGCAGCCGGATCTGTACGCCACGGCCGTCATCGCCCGGTTCCACCCGGACGAGCCCACCCTGACCTGGGCGGCGGCCGGGCACCCGCCGCCGGTGCTGCGCCGGGCCGACGGGACGGTGCAGGTCCTGGACGCCAAACCCGGCGCCATGCTCGGCATCCCGCTCACGCAGGAGATCGACGACCACACGGTGCGCCTGTCGCCCGGCTCGACCCTCGCGATGTACACCGACGGGCTGGTGGAGCGCCGGGCCCAGGGCATAGACCCGGGGATCGGGCGGCTGGCCGAAGCGCTCGGCCGGTTCCGCTCCGAGGAGCTGGACGCGGACCTGGAGGACTCGGCGGACCGGATCCTGCATCCGCTGCTGAGCGACTCCCAGCGGGACGACGACGTGTGTCTGCTGCTGTGTCACGTCCGCGGGGACGCCGCGTCCTGAGCCGCGTTCCGGCGGCCGCCGGCCGACACGCGTTCTTCACTCCCGCACGGTGCTTTTCGGCCATGGTGCGGGCATGGTGGTGATCGACACGTTCGTCTGACTGCCCCGTCCGGCTGGCGCACCGGCGCGGCACGCGGTGGGATCGAAGAGGGTGCGAACCGGCGATCCAGGGGCAGTCGAATGGCGTTCGAGGCAGACCGCCTGGAGCCGCAGAAAGGGATGAACACCGTGACACGACCCAGGATCCTGGTGGTTGGCGCAGGCTTCGCCGGTGTGGAGTGCGTCCGCCGTCTGGAACGGAAACTCTCCCCCGACGAGGCGGACGTCACCCTGGTGACCCCGTTCGCCTACCAGCTCTACCTGCCGCTGCTCCCCCAGGTCGCCTCCGGCGTGCTGACGCCGCAGTCGATCGCCGTGTCGCTGCGCCGCAGCAAGAAGTACCGCACGCGGATCATCCCGGGCGGGGCGATCGGCGTCGACCTGAAGTCGAAGGTCTGCGTCATCCGCACCATCACCGACGAGATCGTCAACCAGCCGTACGACTACATCGTGCTGGCGCCCGGCAGCGTGACCCGGACCTTCGACATCCCGGGCCTGACGGACCACGCGTTCGGCATGAAGACCCTGGCCGAGGCGGCGTACATCCGGGACCACGTCATCTCCCAGCTGGACCTGGCCGACGCGAGCCAGGACCCGCAGGAGCGGGCCTCGCGGCTGCAGTTCGTGGTGGTGGGCGGCGGTTACGCCGGCACCGAGACCGCGGCCTGCCTGCAGCGTCTGACGCACGCGGCGGTCAGGCGCTACCCGCGGCTGGACCCGAAGCTGATCAAGTGGCACCTGATCGACATCGCCCCCAAGCTCATGCCGGAGCTGGGCGAGAAGCTCGGCCGCAGCGCGAAGGAGATCCTGCAGCGGCGGGGCATCGAGATCTCCCTGGGCACCTCCATCGCCAAGGCGGGCCCCGAGGAGGTCACCTTCACCGACGGGCGGGTGATCCCGACCCGCACCCTGATCTGGACGGCCGGTGTCGTCGCCAGCCCGCTGATCGCCACGCTCGGCGCCGAGACCGTCAAGGGCCGGCTCGCCGTCGCGCCCGAGATGAACCTGCCCGGCCACGACGGGGTGTTCGCGCTCGGCGACTCGGCCGCCGTGCCCGACCTGGCCAAGGGCGACGGGGCCGTGTGCCCGCCGACCGCGCAGCACGCGCTGCGGCAGGGCCGGCACGTCGCCGAGAACGTCATCGCGTCGCTGCGTGGCGGGTCGCTGACGCCGTACGTGCACAAGGACCTGGGGCTGGTCGTCGACCTGGGCGGCACCGACGCCGTCTCCAAGCCGCTGGGCGTCGAACTGCGGGGCCTGCCCGCCCAGGCCGTGGCCCGCGGCTACCACTGGTCGGCCCTGCGCACCAACGTCGCCAAGACGCGCGTGATGACCAACTGGCTGCTCAACGCGGTCGCCGGCGACGACTTCGTGCGCACCGGGTTCCAGGCCCGCAAGCCGGCGCGGCTGAAGGACTTCGAGTACACGGACGCGTACCTGTCGCCCGAGCAGGTGCGGGAGCGGATCGAGGGAGCCGCCCGGCGGGAGTAGCCGGGGCGGCCGGGCCCTTCCGCCACCGGCATGACATGCTGAGAAGCGGATCTTGGTCTGAGTCGGGAGAGAGTGCGACGGCGTGAGGGCAGCAGGACGCTCGGTGCGGACACGACTGCGGGACCGGGTCGCGGCGTCCGACCCCGGGCTGCTGCGGCTGACGGCCGGGCTGCGGACGGTCGGCGCCATCGCCCTCACCGTGGCGCTGCTGTCCCTGCTGGGCGCCGATGTGCACCTGCTGGTGGCGGGGGCCATCGCGGCGATGGTCGCCACCTTCGCCATCCGGGAGAAGCAGCTCGGCCCGCAGGCGGTGACGCTCGCCGCCGGGCTGCCCGTGGCGTTCGCGTCGGTGTCCCTGAGCGCGGTGCTGTCCACGCTCCCCGTGGTGGGCGACGTCTTCTTCGTCGTCCTGATCTTCTGCGCGGTCTACGGCCGCCGCTTCGGCGACCGGGGCACCGCGCTGGGGCTGATCGCCTTCCAGGTCTACTTCCTGTCCCTGTTCGTGGGCGCGACCGTCTCCGGGCTGCCCGCCCTGTGGGGCGCCATCGCGCTGGCGTTCGCCTCCAGCGCGGTGCTGCGCTTCGCGGTCGTGCCGGCGACGCCCGCGTCCGTCCTGGTCCGGCTGCGGCTGGCCTTCCGGGCCCGGCTGGCGCAGCTGGTGGCCGCGCAGCTGGAGCTGCTCGACGCCGGCGCGGACGACATGGACAAGGCGCTGGAGGCCGTCCGCGGGGGCACCGCGCGGCTGCACGAGACGGCCATGATGATCCAGGGACGGCTGGAGGAGGGCACTCCCGACGAGTCGGCCGCGCGGCTGGTGCAGCGCCGCATCGCGGACGCCGAGATCGCCGCCGAACGGCTCGGGCTGTTGCTGCTGACGGCCCGCAGCGCCGAACGGGCCGACACGCTCACCCTGCACCTGCCGGGCGCGCCCGCCCCGTCGGTGACCGTGCCCGCCGTGCCCGACGAGTCCACCGTCACGCTGCGCCGCGATCTTCAGGCGCTGCACGCCCTGGTGCTGCGGGCCGGGGACGCGGGGACCGCACTGGCCCATGTGCGCAACCGGCTCCTCGGTTACCGCGACGAGGAGAACCTGCCGCCCGCGTCCGCCGCCGTCCAGGACGTCTTCCGCGGCATCGGCGAGGCGGCCCGGGCGGTGCTCGGACTGCGGATCGCGCTGGACGGCCCGCAGGACGAGTCGGACGACTCCCCCGCGACGGCCCGCTCCCGCGAGGAGCTGGACGCCGAGGAGCTGGCGATCGACGGCGGCGCCGAGGAGCCCGCGCAGGAGGAGCAGACGGGACTGCGGCGGCCCACCACGCGTGCCGCGGTGCAGGTCTCCGTGGGGTCCTCACTGGCGATCCTGGGCGGCGAGCTGCTGTCCACGCAGCGCTGGTACTGGGCGGTGCTCACCTGCTGGATCGTCTTCATCAACACGTCCTCGACGGGCGAGATCCTGGTCAAGGGGTACCGGCGGCTGCTGGGGACGGTGTTCGGCGTCGTGGCCGGGATCGTGCTGGCGGGCCTGGTCGGCAACCACACCGGGACGGCGTTCGCCCTGGTGCTGGTGCTGATCTTCGCGATGTTCTACACGGCGCCGCTGTCGTACACGCTGATGTCGTTCTTCGTCACCGCGATGCTGGGGCTGCTGTACACGCTGCTGCACACCTACAGCCTCGACGTGCTCGTCCTGCGGATCCAGGAGACGGCCCTGGGCGCCCTGTGCGGAGTGGTGGCGGCGGCGCTGGTGCTGCCGGTGCAGACCGACCGGCGCACCAACGAGCTGCTCGGAACCGTTCTGGAGCGGCTGTCCGACGTCACGCAGGCGGCGGTCGGGCAGCTCAGCGGCGGGCCGGCGGACGACCTGCTGGACAAGGCGCGCGACCTGGACCAGGCGCTGGCCGATCTGCGGGCCGCCGTCCAGCCGCTGACCCATCCGGTCACGCCGCTGCGCAGCCGCCGGGACACGGCCCGGTACGTGGTGGCCCTGCTGGAGACGTGCGCGTACCACGCGCGGACCCTGGCGGCGACCGCCGAGCTGCTGCCGACGCATCCGTCGATCGCGGCGGACCCGCGACTGCGCGGAGCCGCCGGGCGTACCGTGCGCAACATCGAGGCGATCGCGGCCCGGGTCGCGGACGAACGCGCGCAAGCGCTGGTGGAGACCGGTCCGAGCATCGCCTCGCTGCTGGGTTCGGACGCCGGTAGGCCGCGCTACGGCCGGATCACCGACCGCGTGCTGCGGCACCTGGAGCGGCTGGACGAGGCCGTGGTGGGCCTGGCCCGGCCCCTGGGGGTACGGGTGGGCCCGCCCCGGACATGAGGCGGGCCGCGGTTCAGAAGTCGGTGGGCAGTCCGCTCACCTCGGCGATGCCGCGCAGTTCCTCGGTCTGCCGGTGCCGTTCCTTGATGTAGTCGGCGATCTCGCCGAGCCGGACGGGGTCGGAGGCCGTGGAGGCGTCCGTGACGATCCTGACCGGGCCGGTGTCGTCGAGGTCGAGTTCTATCACCTCGTTGTCCAGGCGGCCGGTGACGGCCGTGGCGATGACGAGGGCCACCTCGTCACGGACCTCCTGCGGCAGTTCGTCGTCGGTCCCGGAGTCGAGCGCGAAGTCGAGGCTGGACAGGCGTTCCTCGTCGATCGCCTGGAGCACCGGTTCCACCGTGCGCATCAGGAGGTTGTAGTCCTCCGTGTCCATCCGGATGCGCAGGAGGTCCAGGTACACGTCCACGGGACGGCCATCACCATGCGGAATCTCGGAATCGCTCATTGGCCTCGTGTTCCCCGTTCGGCGCGGATCAGACGCGCCGCCAGCGGGCCATGGCGAAGGAGAACACTCCGAACAGCACCAGTCCGACCGCGACGATCACCAGCAGCCAGGGGCCGAGCGGGGTCTCGGCGAAGGTGCGCAGGGTGTCGTCCAGGCCCTTGGCCTTGTCCGGCTCGTAGTCGACGGCGGCGCGGACCGCGAAGACACCGGCGGCGGCGAACACCAGGCCGCGGGCCACGCCGCCGGCCACACCGGTGACGTCGACGAACTGCCGGGTGCGCCGGCTCATCTGCCCCATGCGCATCTTGTCGTGGTACTTGCGCATCGCGGCCCGGACACCGATCCAGCAGCCGGCCCCGATCACGGCGATGCCCGCCGCCCCGACCAGCCACTGGCCGCCGGGCATCTCCATCACCTTGGCGGTGGCGTCGCGGGACTGCTGGTCGCTGTTCCCGCCGCCGCTCTGGTGGCGGGTGGCCGCGAAGGACAGGACGGAGTAGGCGACGAAGCCGTAGAAGCCGAAGCGCACCGCCGCCAGCAGCCGCTTGCGGGGGCTGCGGCCGTCCTTGCCGACCGAGCCGAACACCACCTCGGACAGCCGCCACAGCGCCATGCCCACCAGGCCGATGCCCAGCGCCCACAGCAGTACGGCGCCGAAGGGCTTCTGGGACAGTTCCGCCAGGGCGCCGCCGCGGTCGGCCTGCTTGCCCGTGTCGCCGAAGGCGATCTGCACGGCCAGCGCACCGACCAGCAGGTAGATCACGCCGCGGGCGCTCAGGCCCGCCCGTGCCGCCCCCTCGGTGACCGAACCCCGCGCCATGCGCCGGGCCCGGAACCCGTTCCGTGCCATCGCACTCGTGTTCATCTCGACCTCCCGGAGGTGCGGATGCCCCGGGTCAGGGGCCACACACCCGGCGCGCGGAGCCGTAGCGGAAAGGCGCCTCACTCCCGCAAGCGCGCTGCTCGCACGGCCCTCGGGTCACGGGGGCGGGATCGACGGCTGCACCGGGCCCGGGCCCGCAGGTCGCGCACCTCGGCGCGCAGCCTCTCCGGCTCGTCGTCGGCGGTCCGCCCCGCAGGGGACAGGAGACTGGTCGCTGTCCGGGCACGAGGCGGCCCGGCCGCGGCTGTCGCCGTCGGCCGGGCCCCTTGCTCAGGCTCGCCTTCCCCGCCGTCAGGCGCGCACGTGGTCAGGCGCTCCCGGCGGCCGGCACGCGTGCCTCGGCGGCCGCGGGAGCGGGGATGGTCTCCCGGGCCGGAGCGGATGCGGCCGCCAGCCACTGGTGGGCGGCTTCCAGGGCGCGTCGCACATCCCGGGTGCCGGTGGTCACGCACAGCGTGTACGCCAGGTCGCGGGCCCGCGGGTTCGTCTCGGCGGGACCGCGGCCGGCGTCGGCGGCGGACAGTGCCTCGTACTCGTCGACGAGACGGCGCAGCACGGCGGGGTTGGGCCTCAGCATGGTTCGTTGCTCCTCGGTGAGATTCGGTGGGTCAGACCGTGGTGGAGGGGCCGCCGGTGCCCCGCTTCCCGGTCCGCTGTCCCAGCACCTCGTCGCGCACACGCGCGCAGCTGCGGCTGATGAGGCGGGACACGTGCATCTGGGAGATGCCGAGCCGGTCGGCGATCCGGCTCTGGGTCATGTCTTCGAAGAAGCGCATGTAGAGGATGGCCCGTTCGCGCTCGGGCAGCCGGCGCAGGCCTTCCTTGGCGGATTCGCGGTCGATCACGATGTCGAACGACGAGTCCGCGGCGCCGAGGGTGTCGGCGAGGCTGTAGCCGTCGTCGTCCGTGGAGAGTTCGGCGTCCAGCGACAGGGTGCTGAAGCTCTCCAGGGCCTCGAGCCCGGCACCGACCTCTTCCTCGCTGAGGCCGGTGTGGCGGGCGATGTCCGCCACGGAGGGCTCGGGGCTGCCGGGGTTCTGGGTGAGTTCACGCCGTGCCACCCGCACCTTGTTGCGCAGTTCCTGCACACGGCGGGGGACGCGCAGGGCCCACATGCGGTCGCGGAAGTGCCGCTTGACCTCACCGGTGATGGTGGGGACGGCGTAGCTCTCGAAGGCGCCCCGGCTCGGGTCGAAGCGGTCGATGGCCTTGACCAGACCCAGGGCGGCCACCTGACGCAGGTCCTCGAGGGACTCGCCGCGGTCGCGGAAGCGGCCGGCGATGCGGTGGGCCATGGGCAGCCAGAGGGTGACCAGTTCGTCGCGGACGGCGTCCCGCTCGGGGCCTTCCTCCAGTTCCGCCATCCGGGCGAACAGGGCCGCGGTGTCGGGGGCGTCGTCGTGACGCCGCCGGGTGGAGGGGGCCGTCGTTTCGGGCGTGCCGGGACGAGGGGTGGGCGTATCGATGAGCATGCGGATTCGCTCCTGAACGGTCGTTTCAGGGATTGACCGCGGGAGGAACGCTGTCCGGAAACGCCGAAGTGGGCCTCCGGGGCAGCCATACAGCTCCCGCTGGCGCGCCTCCGGTCCGAAGCACGAAACTGCGTCTGCCCCTACCCCGGGGCAGCAAACTCCACTGTGCCGAAGAATCCGACATCCCGCTTTCCGCACCTCACGGCGAGCACGGTTCAGGGCCTGCCCGCCGAAGGGTGCGGGGACGGGTCCGCGGCCTGCCGGACCAGGGGGACGACGGCGGTGATGCACTTGCCTCCGGCGGGCAGGTCGGACACCCGGATGTCGCGGGAGAGCCTGCAGACGATCGGCCAGCCGTGGCCACCGTGCCGCGTGCGCCCCTGCGGGTCGGTGCGCGGCGCGGCCACGGGCAGCCGGTCGCTGCGGTCGCTCACCGAGACGCGCACCCGCGGGCCGTCGACGTCCACCTGGAAGTCCGTGACCCCGCCGCCGTGCAGGATGGCGTTGCTGGTCAGCTCCGAGGCTACGAGCAGGGCGTCGGAGAGGGCGTCGGCGTCGCACCGGGTGCGGGTGGCGCGGCAGCGTTCGGCCACGGCCTGCCGCACGGCCAGGCGCGCCTCGGCGGGTTTGCGCGGCCGGAGCCGTTCCGCCCCCGGCGGCTCGGAGAGATAGAAGTCGGTCATGTGCTCGTCGCACATCCTGCAGCTCCCTGGTCGGTGCGGACGGAAGCCGGATCGGGACCGCGCCAGGTGTCCGCCCGCCCGGCGCACCGGGGGTCCGCGGATCCACCGCTTCCTGCTGCCTGCCGCGGCCTTCGGGGCGTACGCCCGGCCGCGGGTCTCCTGTTCGGCTCACCTCGCGCCGCAACTGCAAACCTCGGCCCGGCCGGAAAGGCCCCTACGGCCCAGGTTCCGGCACCGAGGCCACCCCGGACGGCCGCACGCCCGTGCCATCCCCGGGCGTTCACGGGGTAGGCGGTGGTCATGACCGATGTGGTGGATTCCGACGAACTGCTGCGGCGCATCCAGCGTGCGAGGGAGTGCGCGCTGGAGGAGGAGCGGACGTGGCGGGCCAGGAGCGAGGAACTGGACGCGACCGACCCGCAGGGAGCCCGGGACGCCGCCGTGCGGCGCATGTCCTACGAGGCGGTGGTGCGGGTCCTGGACGAGATCGTCTCCCCGGGCCGGCACGCCGCGGGAGGCTGACGCGGCGCCCGGCGGCGATCACCGCCATCACCGCGGGCGGGGGTACGCCCCGACTTCGACGGGCGGCGGGGGGCCGGTCGAGTGACGACGGCCCCGCCACGGCCCGCCCGGACGCTCCCCGCGCCCGGGGTGGACGACGGTGACGGCTTTCCCCCGGGACGGCGGGTGCGGATCGCTGCCCGCCGGGCGGCCGGCCGGGTGACGGCGTGGACCGGCGGCCGGTGGGGGGGGCGGATTGCCCGGGTTCGTGTCGGGAACCTGGTGCACATGACAGTCGACCACACCCGTGCACCGGTTCTGGAAGCCCTCGACGAGTACCGCAGGAAGGGACATCTGTCGTTCACACCGCCCGGGCACAAGCAGGCCCGCGGCGCCGACCCGGAGGTCCGGCGGATCCTCGGGGACGCGGTGTTCCACGGGGACGTGCTGGCGTCGGGAGGCCTGGACGACCGTCTCAAGCGGGGCCGGGTGCTGGAGCGGGCGCAGGAGCTGATGGCCGACGCGGTCCACGCCGATCACACGTTCTTCAGCACGTGCGGCAGCTCCCTGTCGGTGAAGGCGGCCATGCTGTCGGTCGCGGGCCCGCACGAGAAGCTGCTGATCGGGCGGGACGCCCACAAGTCGGTGGTGTCGGGGCTGATCGTCTCCGGTATCGAGCCGGTGTGGGTCGAGCCCCGCTGGGACCCCGAACGGCACCTGGCCCACCCCCCGTCGGCCGAGGAGTTCGAGCGGGCCTTCGAGGCGCACCCGGACGCGCGCGGCGCACTGGTCACCAGCCCCACGCCCTACGGCGGCTGCGCGGACCTGCGGGCGATCGCCGACGTGTGTCACCGGCGCTCCCGGCCGCTGATCGTGGACGAGGCGTGGGGCGCGCACCTTCCCTTCCACCCCGGTCTGCCCTCCTGGGCGATGGACGCGGGCGCGGACATCTGCGTGACCAGCATCCACAAGATGGGCAGCGGCCTGGAGCAGGGGTCGGTCTTCCACCTGCGGGGCGACCTGGTCCCGCCCGAGTTGCTCGGCATGCGCGCCGATCTGCTGGGCACCACCAGCCCGTCGGTGCTGATCTACGCCGGACTGGACGGCTGGCGGCGGCAGATGGCGCTGCGCGGCGAGGAGCTCATGGGCGGGGCGCTGGACCTCGCGGCCGAGGTGCGGGCGGCCGTCGAGAGGATCGACGGACTGCACGTCAACGACCGGGACGACTTCTGCGGTCCGGGCCGGTCCGACGACTTCGACCCGCTGCCCTGTGTCATCGACCTCTCCGGTCTGGGCGTCACGGGGTTCCAGGCGGCCGACTGGCTGCGTGAGCACCGGCACGTCGACGCTCACCTGGTGGACCACCGCCGCATCGGCATGCAGATCACCCACGGCGACGACCGGGACACCGCCGGGGAACTCCTGGAGGCGCTGGAGGACCTGGCGCGGGCCGCCCGGGAGCTGCCGGGGGCGCCGCGGGTGGAGGTGCCCTCGCCCGCCGGTCTGCGGATGGAGCAGGCACTGCTGCCGCGTGACGCGTTCTTCGGCCCGGCGGAGGCCGTGCCCGTCGCCGAGGCGGCCGGGCGGATCGCCGCGGAGATGATCACGCCCTACCCGCCGGGGATCCCGGCGGTCCTCCCCGGCGAGCGGCTCACCGAGCCGGTGCTGGCGTATCTGCGGAGCGGACTGGAGGCGGGCATGCACCTGCCCGACCCGACCGACCCCGAGCTGGAGACGGTCCGGGTGCTCGACGAGCGGGCGCAGGCGAGCAAGGGCGCGCAGGCGAGCAGGAGCGCGTAGGTGAGCGGGCGCAGCGGCACCGGAAGTGAAACGGGTCACGCAACCCGGTTTCCGGTACGCACGGGCGCGTCGAATGGTTTACCGTTCATCCATACGTGGTGACGGAGCGGACCCCCCGCCGTCCTTCGTGCACCACGGTGTACTGCCCTGGCTGGTTTCCCCCGTCCAGCCAGGGCTTTTTCCTGCCCGGACGCAACCGGCGGGCGGTGCGGCGGGTTCGGAGCCGGGAAGTCGGCGACGCCGAGGTGCCCCGGTTCCCCCGAGCGGCTGAAATGGGCATAGGGACAGCAGCCCAGTCGACCGCCCGGCGAGGAGCCCCGCATGACCAAAGCGATCAAACTCCTGACCGCCCTGCCCCCGCCCCAGCGGCAGCACCTCATGGAGCTCGCCCGGGAGGTCTCCTTCCCCGAGGACGCCCGGATCTTCGAGCCCGGCGGCACGGCCGACCGCTTCTGGGTCATCCGCTCCGGCGCCGTCTCCCTGGACCAGCAGGTGAACTCACTGCAGCGGGTGACCGTCGCGAGTCTCGGCGCGGGCGACCTGCTCGGCTGGTCGTGGCTGTTCCCCCCGTACGTCTGGGACTTCGGCGCGGTGGCGTTCAGCCCGGTGCGGGCCTACGAGTTCGACGCGGGAGCCGTGCTGCGGCTGTGCGAGGAGGACCCGCGGCTGGGGCTGACGCTGGTGCGCAGTGTCGCCGAGGTGCTGGCCCACCGCCTGGAGATGACCCGGGGCAAGCTGATGGAGCAGTACACGCTGCACCGGCGCGGCGCCCTGTGAGGCGTCAGACGCGGTAGCGCCGCAGCGCCGGGACGGCGGCGGCCAGCACCACCATCAGGGCGACCACCAGCAGCCCGCCGCCCGCGACGGCGGTGCGGGGGCCGAAGGCGGAGCCGGCGGTGCCGTGCAGCACGTCGGCCAGGCGCGGCCCGCCCGCCACGACCACGGTGAACACCCCCTGCATGCGCCCGCGCATCTCGTCCGTGGCGGCCGACAGCAGGATCGCCCCGCGGAAGACCATGGACACCATGTCGGCCACCCCGGCGAGCGCGAGGAACGCCACCGCGACCCAGAGGCTGCGGCTCAGACCGAACCCGGTGATGGCCGCGCCCCAGACCACGACCGCCCCGATGACCATCCAGCCGTGCCGCCGGGCCCGGGAGAAGGTGCCGGAGAACAGCCCGCCGAGCACGGCCCCCACGGGAATCGCGGCGAACAGCAGCCCCAGCGCGAAGCCTTCGCCCCAGGGTGCGAACGTCTGCGCGGCGAGCTGCGGGAACAGGGCACGGGGCATGCCGAACACCATCGCCACGATGTCGGCGAGGAAGGACAGCAGCAGGACGGCGTGCCCGGAGATGTAGCGGAAGCCGGCGACGATCTCCCGCACTCCCGCGCGGCGCCCGACCGTCGTGCCGGACAGGGGCGGCAGCGCCGGCAGCCGGTACACGGCCCACACCGTGACGCACAGGGCCAGCGCGTCGATGAGGTACAGCTCGGGCAGCCCGACGACGGGTATGAGGGCGCCGGCCAGCAGGGGGCCCGCGACCTGCCCGGTCTGCATCACGGTCGAGCCGAGGGCGTTGGCCGCGGGCAGTTCGTCCTCCGGCACCAGCCGGGCGATGGAGGCGCTGCGGGCGGGCGCGTTCAGGCCCCAGAAGGCCTGCTGCATCGCCAGCAGCACCATGAGCGCGGCCACCGAGTCCAGGCCGGCGAGGGCCTGGAGCCAGAACAGCACCGAGGTGAGGGCGATACCGCTGTTGGTGATCAGCAGCAGTCTGCGCCGGTCCATGGTGTCGGCGATCGCCCCGCCCCACAGCGCGAACACGATCAGCGGGACCAGGCCGGCCAGGCTCGCCGCGCCCACCCACGCCGAGGATCCGGTGATGTCGTAGATCTGTTTGGGCACGGCGACGGCGGTGAGCTGGCTGCCGACGGCCGTGACGATCGTGGAGCCCCACAGCCTGCGGTAGGCCGGGCGGCGCAGCGGGCGGGTGTCCATGGCCCAGCGCCGCCAGCCGCGCCGCCGGGGCGTCTCGGGCGGGGCTGCCCGCTCTTCGGTCCTGTTCTCGCTCGCGTCCACGCGCCGCTTCCTCGATGCTCGGTACATCTTTCCGGCCGGGGATCACTATCGCACCGGTCGCCGGGCCCGCGGCGGCCGGTGTCAGCTTCGGGCGATGAGCACGGCTCCGAGCACGATCATGGTGGCGGCGACCAGGCCGTCCAGCACCCGCCAGGCGGCGGGCCTGGCCAGGAACCGGCCGAGCATCCTGGCGCCGAAGCCCAGGGCGGTGAACCAGCACAGGCTGGCGAGCACGGCCCCGAGGCCGAAGGTCCAGCGCAGTGAACCGTGGTCGGCGGCGACGGAGCCGAGGAGGAAGACGGTGTCGAGGTAGACGTGCGGATTCAGCCAGGTCATCGCCAGGCAGGTCAGCACGGCCCGGCGCACGGAGCCGGCCGCCTCCCCCTCCGCCCGCAGCGCCCCGCCGTCGGGCCGGAACACCCGCCGGGCGGCGAGGGCGCCGTAGCACAGCAGGAACGCGCCGCCGATCCAGCCGACCGCCCGCAGCGCGCCCGGCCACGCGACCACCACCGCTCCGACACCGCCGACGCCGAGCGCGATGAGCAGGGCGTCGGACAGGGCGCAGATGCCGACGACGGCGAGGACGGCCTGGCGGCGGATCCCCTGGCGCAGCACGAAGGCGTTCTGGGCGCCGATGGCGACGATGAGGGACAGTCCGGTGCCGAAACCGGCGGCGCCGGCGGTGAGGGTGCTGGTCATGGCGTCGACGCTACGGACCGCCGCCGAGGCGGGTCCAGCTAAAGATTCTTACGTATCGTTAGTACGCGTGATGATGACCGATCTCCCGCTGGACCAGGTGCGCACCCTCCTCGCGGTCGTGGACGAGGGGACCTTCGACGCGGCGGCGGCCGCCCTGCACGTGACGCCGTCCGCGGTCAGTCAGCGGGTGAAGGCGCTGGAGCAGCGCACGGGGCGGGTGCTGCTGCTGCGGACCAAGCCCGTGCGGCCGACGGAGTCGGGCGAGGTGCTGGTCCGGCTGGCCCGCCAGGTGGCGCGACTGGAGCACGACGCGTACGCGGAGCTGGGCCTGAGCGGCGGCGGGGAGCCGACGCGGGTGTCGGTGGCGGTGAACGCCGATTCGCTGGCGACCTGGTTCCTGCCGGTGCTCACGCGGGTGCCGCGTCAGGCGCGGCTCTGCTTCGAACTGCGCCGCGAGGACGAGGACCACACGGCGGCCCTGCTCCGCGAGGGGGTCGTGATGGCGGCGGTGACCTCGTCGCCGGACGCGGTGCCGGGCTGCTCGGTGCGCCCCCTCGGGCGCATGCGCTACCTCCCCGTGGCCGCCCCGGACTTCGCCGCGCGCCGCCTGCGCGCACCCCTGGCGCAGGCGCTGACCGAGGTGCCGGTGGTGGTCTTCGACCGGCGGGACGACTTCCAGGACGGTTTCGTCCGCCGGCTGACGGCCGGCCGGCGCGGCGCGAGTGCGCTGCGGCAGTACGTGCCCACCTCGGAGGGGTTCGCCGAGGCGGTCGCGGCCGGGCTGGGCTGGGGTCTGGTGCCCGAAGCCCAGGCGGAACCCCTGCTGCGGGACGGCCGGCTCGTGGGCATCGCGCCGGACCGGGCCGTGGACGTGCCGCTGTACTGGCAGCAGTGGAAGCTCGACTCCCCCGCGCTCGCCCTGGTCGCGCAGGCCGTGACGGCGGTCGCCGCCGAAGCCCTGCGCGCCTGAGACGTCCGGATCTCACGCCTCCCGGCAGGCGTCGAGCCGGGCCTGCGCGCTGTCCAGCAGCATCTCCAGGGCCGTCGGGTAGGCGCTGGTGACCATGCGGGTCGCGAGCAGGGGTGCCGCCTCGGCGATACGGGGATGCGTGGCGGCGGGCAGCCGGGCGTAGGTCGAGCGCCACATCTCCTCGTCGGAGCGGAGCGAGTCGGCGGGCAGCGCGAGGGAGGCGGCGTCCAGCGCGGCCAGTGCCAGGGTGGTGTCGATGAAGGCGTGGTAGACCCGCACCGCCTCGGCCAGGGGGAACCCGGCGGTGCGCAGGACGTCCAGCACCGCCTCGTCGGCGGCGATCTCGCTGGCCCGGCCGGAGACCCGGCTCGCGGTGAGCACCGCCGCCTGCGGGTGCTCGACGTACGCGGCGTGCACGCGCAGCCCGAAGGAGCGCAGATCGGCCCGCCACCGGCCGGTGCGCCGCCAGCCGTCGAGCGCCCGGCCGATGAGGGCGTCGCCGATGGCGAGCGTGAGGTCGTCCATGCCGCGGAAGTACCGGTAGAGCGTGCTCGGGTCGGCGTCCAGCGCGAGGCCGAGCCGGCGGGCGGTCAGGCCGGCGCTGCCGTGCTCGCGCAGCATGCGCAGCGCGGTCGCGACGATCAGCTCCTCGGACAGCACGGTCCCGCTCTTGGTGGGCCTGCGCCGGCGGCGCTTGTCCTCGGGCACCACGGGCTTGGGCACGGCGGTACTCCCTCCTGGTGTCCTTATGCCAACGACATTGACCTTAAGCCACGGGGCGGCGTTGTATCTCTCCCAAGGCGCGTCACGTTCTTCGCGAATAGGGAGTTTCTGTCATGCGTGTACTGCTCGTGGGTGCCGGCGGTGTGGGCGGCGCGATCACCCGGATCGCGGCCCGGCGGCCGTTCTTCGAGGCCATGGTGGTGGCCGACTACGACCCGGACCGGGCCCGGACGGCCGTCGCCGCGCTCGGCGGGGACGCCCGCTTCACCTCGGAGCAGGTGGACGCGAGCGACGAGACGGCCGTCTCCCGGCTGCTCGCGCGGCACCGCTGCGACGTCCTGCTCAACGCCACCGACCCGCGCTTCGTGATGCCGCTCTTCCGCGCCGCCCGCGCGGCCGGTGCCACCTACCTCGACATGGCGATGTCACTGTCCCGCCCGCACGCCGAGCGCCCCTACGCCCAGTGCGGGGTCAAGCTGGGCGACGAGCAGTTCGAGCAGGCGGCCGACTGGGAGAAGGAGGGCCTGCTGGCCCTGGTCGGCATGGGCGTGGAGCCGGGCCTGTCCGACGTGTTCGCCCGGTACGCCGCCGACGAACTCTTCGACGAGATCGAGGAGATCGGCATCCGCGACGGCGCGAACCTGACCGTCGACGGGTACGACTTCGCCCCGTCCTTCAGCATCTGGACCACCATCGAGGAGTGCCTCAACCCGCCGGTGGTCTACGAGAGCGACCGGGGCTGGTTCACCACCGAACCCTTCAGCGAGCCCGAGGTGTTCGACTTCCCCGAGGGCATCGGGGAAGTCGAGTGCGTGAACGTGGAGCACGAGGAGGTGCTGCTCGTGCCGCGCTGGGTCGACGCGCGCCGGGTGACCTTCAAGTACGGCCTGGGCCGGGAGTTCGTCGAGACGCTGAAGACGCTCCATCTGCTGGGGCTGGACCGCACCGAGCCGGTGACCGTGCCCGGGCCGGACGGCCCGGTGGCCGTCTCCCCCCGGGACGTGGTCGCCGCGTGCCTGCCCGATCCCGCGACACTCGGCGAGCGGATGCACGGCAAGACCTGTGCGGGCACCTGGGTGCGGGGCGTCAAGGACGGCGAGCCGCGGGAGGTGTACCTCTACCACGTGGTCGACAACCAGTGGTCGATGGCCGAGTACGGCTCCCAGGCCGTGGTGTGGCAGACCGCCGTCAACCCGGTGGTCGCGCTCGAACTCCTCGCCACGGGCGCCTGGTCGGGGACGGGGGTGCTCGGCCCCGAGGCGTTCCCCGCGCGCCCGTTCCTGGACCTGCTGACGGCCTACGGTTCCCCCTGGGGCGTGCGCGTGCAGTGACGGTTCGTCCGGAAACCCCGGTTTCACCGCGCATCGACAGGTGACCCGAAGAGAAGTGAGCATCCGAAACTGCACATTTCTACCGCGATGCAGGTGACTTCGATGGACAACTGGCGACACCACGCTTCCTGCCGGACCGAGGATCCCGAGCTGTTCTTCCCGATCGGCACCTCCGGCCCGGCCCTGTTGCAGACGGAACAGGCCAAGGGGGTGTGCCGGCGTTGCCCGGTGCAGGAGCAGTGCCTGCAGTGGGCACTGGAGAGCGGGCAGTCCATCGGAGTGTGGGGCGGGACCAGCGAGGACGAACGCCGCGCGCTGAAGCGGCGCGCCGCCGCCCGCCGCCGCTCCGGCTGACTCCCGCCCCTTCCCCCTGGGGGTCAGCTGCGCCGCAGCGTCCCCCAGGGGTTCTCCTGCCGGGCCACCTCCGCCTTCGCCTCGTCGATCACCTTCCGGTCGATCCGGCACAGCGGCCGGGCCTCGACGACCAGCGGTTCGTTGTCCGGCCCCCGGGCCGCTTCCCGCCCCGCGAGCACCCAGGGCTGGACCCCGGGGCCCTTCTCGTGCGGCAGATGGGCGTAGTCGAACAGGCGGCGCGCCACCCACAGGCGGACCGGCCGGTCCTCCCACCACTCCTCCACGCCGAGCGGGTTGGCGGACAGACCCGGCATCTGCACGCCGGTCAGATCGTCCTTGCTGGACACTCTGCGCAGGTCGGTCTCCGGGCCGCGGGACCAGCGGACGTACAGGCCGTCGTGCTGTTCGACCAGTTCGGCGAGTTCGTCGAGTGTGCGCACGACCGGCAGGTCGTCCGTCGCGCTCATGTCGTGACCTCCTCGTTCGGCGCTGTCGGCGGTCGGAGTACCCGCCCGGCGCGCGCGGAATCTGCCGTTTCGGTCCGGGCGGTGCCGGCGGCCGGACCGGGTTACGCTCACGGCACCGTCGCCCTGCCGGAAGGAGCCGGCCATGAGTGTCCGTGTGCGCCGCGTCTACGACCCCGCCGAGCCGGAGGACGGGGTCCGGATCCTCGTCGACCGGCTGTGGCCGCGCGGGCTGGCGAAGGACGCGGCGCGGGTCGACGTCTGGCCGAAGGCGCTCACCCCGTCGACCGGGCTGAGGCGCTGGTACCACGCGGGCGAGGGCGGTCACGAGGAGTTCGCCGAGCGGTACGAGGCGGAGCTGGCCGCCGGCGAGGCGGCCGAGGCCCTCGAGAGGGTGCGCGAACTGGTCCGCGAGGGCGACGTGACCCTGTTGACGGCGTCGAAGACGCCGGACCGGAGCCACGCCGCGGTCCTGGCCCGCCTCCTCACCGGCTGAGAGCCGCGCCCGCCTCGTCGCGAGCTGACGGCCGCGCCCGCCGCCGCACGGTTCTGGGCGAGGCACTCGGGGGCGGTCCCCGCGAGGTGAGAGGGCCTCCGCGCCACCGTCAGGCGGTCACCTTCGCCGCTGCCCGTCCGGCCGCGCGGCCGGAGAAGAGGCAGCCGCCCAGGAAGGTGCCCTCCAGCGCGTTGTAGCCGTGCACGCCTCCCCCGCCGAACCCGGCGACCTCGCCCGCCGCGTACAGGCCCTCGACCGGCTTGCCGTCGGCCCCCAGGGCGCGGGAGTCGAGGTCGGTCTGGATGCCGCCGAGGGTCTTGCGGGTGAGGATGTGCAGCTTGACGCCGATCAACGGGCCCGCCGCGGGGTCGAGGATGCGGTGCGGCGTGGCGACCCGGCCGAGGCGGTCGCCGATGTAGCGGCGGGCGTTGCGGATGCCCTGCACCTGGGCGTCCTTGGCGTAGGGGTTGGCTGTCTGCAGGTCGCGGGCCTCGATCTGGCGCTTGATGGCCTCGGCGTCGAGCAGCGGCTCGTCGGTGAGGGCGTTCATCTTCTCCACGAGCTGCTCGATGCCGGGCGCGGTGACGAAGTCGGCGCCCTTGCGCAGGAACGCGTCGACGGGTCCGGGTGCGCCCTTGCCGAGGATGCGTTCCTTGAGGAACCCGGCGCGGTCCTTGGCGGTGATGTCGGGGTTCTGCTCGGAGCCCGACAGCGCGAACTCCTTCTCGATGATCTTCTGCGTCAGGATGAACCAGGAGTGGTCGTACCCGGCGATGTCCTCGGTGGTGCGCAGGTGCTTGAGCGTGCCGAGGGTGTCGTAGCCGGGCAGGTACGGGCCGGGCAGCCGGCGGCCGAGGGCGTCGAACCACATCGAGGACGGGCCGGGCAGGATGCGGATGCCGTGGCCGGGCCAGATCGGGTCCCAGTTCCGCAGGCCCTCGGTGTAGTGCCACATGCGGTCGCGGTTGACCAGGCGCGCGCCGGCCTCGGCGCTGATGTCCAGCATCCGCCCGTCGACGTGGGCGGGGACGCCGGTGACCATGCGCTTCGGCGGGGTCCCCAGGCGCTCGGGCCAGTACCGGCGGACGATGTCGTGGTTCGCGCCGATGCCGCCGCTGGTGACGACGACGGCCTGGGCGGTCAGTTCGAACTCGCCGACCGCCTCGCGGCTGGAGGCCACACCGCGCGGCGAGCGGTCCTCGGCCAGGACCGTGCCGCGCACGCCGCGCACCGCACCCTCCTCGGTGACCAGGGCGTCGACCCGGTGCCGGTGGTGGAAGGCGAGCAGCCCGTCCCGGGCGGCCTGCTCGGCGTGGCGGACGAAGGGTTCGACGACGCCGGTGCCGGTGCCCCAGGCGACGTGGAAACGGGGCACGCTGTTGCCGTGCCCGTGTGCCGTGAGGTCGCCGCGCTCGGCCCAGCCGACGGTGGGCAGGAACGTGATCCCGTGACCGTCGAGCCAGGACCGCTTCTCCCCCGCCGCGAACTCGACGTAGGCGCGGGCCCAGCGCACCGCCCAGGAGTCCTCGTCGTCCAGCCGGTCGAAGCCGGCGCTGCCCCGCCAGTCGCTCCAGGCCAGGTCGAAGGAGTCCTTGATGCCCAGGCGCCGCTGCTCCGGCGAGCCGACGAGGAAGAGCCCGCCGAACGACCAGAAGGCCTGGCCGCCGAGGTTGGCGGCGTTCTCCTGGTCGACGAGCGCGACCTTCCTGCCCCTGCTGGTCAGTTCGTGTGCCGCGACCAGGCCGGCGAGGCCCGCTCCGACCACGATGACATCGGCGTCCATGGCGACCGTTCCCTTCTTCAGTTCCGCGCGCGGTCGGGGGTGCCGCTGCCGTCGGTCAGCAGGGCCGTGAGCAGTTGCTTCAGCCAGGCCCGGGCGTGCCCGGCGTCCCGGTCCAGCAGCAGTTGGACGGTGACGCCGTCGTAGGCCGCGACCACGGCGTGGGCGGCGCCGTCGGTGCCGCCGAGGACGGCGGGCAGCGGGGCGCTGCCGCGGGCCCGGGCGAGCCGGTCGGCGATGGCCCGCCGCAGCCGGGCGCGGTGCAGCAGCAGGCTGCGCGCCACCTCGGGGTCGCGGGCCGCGTGCACCAGGAAGTCCGTCTTGACCAGCAGCCAGTCACGGTCCAGGAGCAGCACGTCGGTCACGCGGTCCACGGCGGCCGGCACGTCGAGGCCGGGACCGTCGAGTGCGAGGGCTCCGGCCACCTGCTCGGCGATGAGGTCGGCCCGCGCCTGGTAGAGCGCGAAGAACAGCTCGTCCAGGCTGGAGAAGTTGGAGTAGAAGGCGCCCCTGCTGTAGCCGGCGGCCTCGCAGACCTCCTCGATCGAGACGCGCCCGAAGCCCTTGGCCGCGAAGACGGCGAACGCCGCGTCCAGGAGGTTGGCACGGGTACGGACCCGGCGCCTGGTCACACGGCCGGTCGTCCCCGGTGTCCTCACCATGCCCGCCTCCGTTCGATACGGGAACGTATCCGATACGCGAACGCATCGGAAGGGCCGGGAGGGCACTTCGCGATCAATGGAACAGGCATTCGAATAGTCGTACACTGGGGCCCATGACCGCGCACCACCTCCAGGGTTCCCTGTTCGACCAGGCGGACGAGCTGAGCCTCGGTCCGCTCGACGGGATCCGCCGCACCGAACTGGGTTCCGGCGCCTGGCTGGACGTGCTGCCCGGCTGGCTCCGCGGCTCGGACACGCTGTTCGAGCACCTCGCCGCGCAGGTGCCCTGGCGGGCGGAGCGGCGCACGATGTACGACCACGTCGTCGAGGTCCCCCGGCTGCTCTCCTTCTACGGCGTGGACGACCCGCTGCCGCACCCGGTGCTGACCGAGGCCCGCGACGCGCTCGGCGCGCACTACGCCGGTGAGCTGCGCGAGCCCTTCACCACGGCCGGCCTGTGCTACTACCGCGACGGGCGGGACAGCGTCGCCTGGCACGGCGACCGCATCGGGCGCGGTGCCCGCGAGGACACCATGGTCGCCATCCTGTCCGTCGGCGCACCCCGGGACCTGCTGCTGCGGCCGCTGGGCGGCGGCGGGGGCACCGTGCGGCGCCCGCTCGGCCACGGCGACCTCGTGGTGATGGGCGGCTCCTGCCAGCGCACCTGGGAGCACGCCATCCCCAAGAGCACCCGGGCGACGGGGCCGCGCATCAGCATCCAGTTCCGCCCGCACGGCGTGCGCTGACTCACGCCCGCCGGCGGCCGCCCCGGCCCCGTCGACCGGACCCGCCGCCCGCGCCCCCGCCGCTGTCTGCTTTCCTGTCCCCGTCGGGAGCAGCGATCACACGGACACTGGGCAGGCGATCATGCAGGCGGACGTGCACCACGTCGCGGACGGCACCTATCTGGTGCACGGTTCGCACACGAACTGGGTGATCCTCACCGAAGGGGACGCCGTCACGCTGATCGACACCGGCTACCCCGGTGACCGGGAACAGGTCCTCGCCTCCCTCGCGCAGGTGGGCAGCGCGCCGGAGGCCGTCACGGCCGTGCTGATCACCCACGCGCACAACGACCACCTGGGAGCCGCCGAGCACCTGAGCGCCGCCCACGGCACTCCCGTGTACCTGCACGAAGCCGAAGTGCCGCACGCCCGGCGGGAGTTCCTGCACCAGGTGTCCGTCGGCACGGTGCTGCGCAACGGCTGGCGGCCGGGCGTGCTGCCGTGGGCGGTGCACGCGCTGCGCTCGGGCGGCACCGCCCACGTCCCCGTCACCGCTCCGCTGGCCTTCCCGGGGCCGGGCGCACTGGACGTGCCCGGACGGCCCGTCCCGGTGCACACCCCGGGCCACACCGACGGGCACTGCGCCTACCACCTGCCGGGCACCGGCGTGCTCGTCTCCGGCGACGCCCTGGTCACCGGACACCCCACCTCGCGCACCGAGGGGCCGCAGCTCCTGCCGGACATGTTCCACCGCGAGCGCTCCCGCGCCGCGGCCTCCCTCGACGCGCTGGCGGTCCTGGAGGCCGAGGTGCTGCTGCCCGGGCATGGCCCGGTGCACCGCGGTCCGGTGCGCGACGCCGCGCTCCGGGCCCGGGAACGCGCCCTTTAGAGTGAGGCGACGATCGGCGAGACGAGGACGACCGGCCCATGGCACTGCAGATCAGCGCGACCAACCCGGAGCACCCCGCGCTCCTGCTGGAACTGCCGTGGGACCTACCCCTGGAGGAGTGGCCCGAGGAGTACCTCGTCCCCCTCCCGCGCGGCATCTCCCGGCACGTGGTGCGCTACTCCCGGGCCGGGGACGAGGTGATCGCCGTCAAGGAGCTGGCCGAGCGGCCCGCGCTGCGCGAGTACGAGCTGCTGCGCGACCTGGACCGCATCGGCATCCCGGCGGTGGACCCGCTGGCCGTGGTCACCGGCCGCACCGACGCGGACGGCGCCCCGCTGGAGAGCGTCCTGGTCACCCGGCACCTGGGCGGCTCGATGCCGTACCGCTCGATGTTCGAGACGACCATGCGCCCGGCCACCATGCACCGGCTGATGGACGCCCTCGCCGTGCTGCTGGTGCGGCTGCACCTGGCCGGGTTCGCCTGGGGCGACTGCTCGCTGTCCAACACCCTCTTCCGGCGCGACGCGGGTGCCTACGCGGCCTACCTCGTGGACGCCGAGACCGGTGACCTGCACCCGCAACTGAGCCAGGGGCAGCGGGAGTACGACCTCGATCTCGCCCGGGTCAACATCAGCGGGGAGCTGCTGGACCTGGAGGCCTCCGGGGCGCTGCACCCGTCCGTGGACCCGATCGAGTTCGGCACGGAGATCTGCGCCCGCTACCGCGGCCTGTGGGACGAGCTGACCCGCACCTCGGTGTACCCGGCCGGCAAGTACCACTACATAGAACGCCGCATCCGCCGCCTGAACGACCTGGGCTTCGACGTCGCGGAGATGCAGATCGAGCACGCCTCGAACGGCGACACCGTCACCTTCGTGCCCAAGGTCGTCGACGCGGGCCACCACCAGCGCCAGCTGCTGCGCCTGACCGGGCTGGACACCGAGGAGAACCAGGCCCGGCGGCTGCTGAACGACCTGGAGAGCTGGATGGCGACCCAGGACGACTACGACCCGGCGGATCCCCTCGCCGCCAGGCCGGAGGTGCTCGCCCACCGCTGGGTGCGGGAGGTGTTCCGGCCGACCGTGCGGGCCGTGCCGCCCGAACTGCGCGGTGCCATGGACCCGGCGGAGATCTACCACCAGCTCCTGGAGCACCGCTGGTACCTGTCCGAGCGGGCCCAGCACGACATCGGCCTGGACACGGCCGTCCGGGACTACATCGAGAACGTCCTGCCCGGGACGGGCGGGACCCTGCAGCCGGCGCGGGACTGAGCTACCGCGCCGACGCGGGGTGCGGCACCACCGCCACCGGGCAGTCCGCGTGGTGCAGCACCCCGTGGGCGACCGAGCCGATCCGCGCGCCGACGGCAGTGCGGCGCGCCCGGCGGCCGACGACCATCAGCTGGGCCGTCCCGGCCACCGACAGCAGCACCTGGCCGGCGCTGCCCATCTCCACGTGCTCCACCACGTGCACCTCGGGGAACCGCTCCCGCCAGGGCCGTACGGCGTCGGCCAGGCCCTTCTTCTCGTACGGCTCCAGCCCACCGGCCTCGTCGAGGAGCTTCAGCGAGCCGGGGCTGTAGGTGAACAGCGGCGGCAGCGTCCAGGCGCGGACGACCCGCACGGTCGCCCCGCGCGCGGCGGCCGTCTCGAAAGCGAAGCGCAGCACCTCGGCGCTGTCCTGCGGGTCGCCCTGCTGCCCGACGACGATCTCGCGTCCGGCCGCCTCGCCCGCGGGCCGGTCGGCGGCCCGGACCAGCACCACCGGGCGGGTGGCCTCGGCGATCACCTGCTGGCCGACCGAACCGAGCAGGAAGCCGACGATCGGACCGTGCCCGCGCGAGCCGAGCACCAGCGTATCGGCGCCCGACGCGGCGGCGACCAGGGTGCCGACGGCCTCGCCCTGGACGACGTCCGTGGTGACCTTCAGGCCGGGATGGCGCTCGGTGACGGTCGCGACCGCCTCGTCCACGGCGCCGCGCACCCACCGGGCCTGCCGGTCCGCGTCACCCTGGATCGCCGCCGGGAGCGCCTCCCGGTCCTCCACCCGCCAGGCGTGCACCACGTGCAGCGGCCGGTCGCGCCGTACCGCCTCGCGGGCCGCCCAGCCGAGGGCGGCCAGGCTCTCCTGCGATCCGTCGAGCCCTGCGGTGATCGGGCGTGTCATGCGGCTGCCTCCTGGGGTGAGCGTCGGACGATGGCGATCAGTCTCCCCCACCCCGCCGTGGCCGCGTGGAGCGGATCTCGGTATCGGAGCGCAAGGCGGCGATCGAACATACGATGGGCGAAGGCCGGCGCGGTGCCCCGGGTCGCCGTGCCGTGAGTCGACCGCCCGGTGCTGGGGGACGCATGACACAGGCCGCCGAAACGGCGCGGACCGTCATCATGACCGTGGACGACGATCCGGGGGTCTCACGGGCCGTGGCCCGTGACCTGAGGCGGCGCTACGGCGCGACGTACCGGATCGTGCGGGCGGAGTCCGGCGAGTCCGCGCTGGAGGCGCTGCGGGAGCTGAAGCTGCGCGGCGACCTGGTCGCCGTGATCCTCGCCGACTACCGGATGCCTCAGATGAACGGCATTGAGTTCCTCGAACAGGCCCTGGACGTCTACCCGGGCGCCCGGCGCGTGCTGCTGACGGCGTACGCGGACACCAGCGCGGCGATCGACGCGATCAACGTCGTGGACCTCGACCACTACCTCCTCAAGCCGTGGGACCCGCCCGAGGAGAAGCTGTACCCGGTGCTGGACGACCTGCTCCGGGCGTGGCGCTCCAGCGACTTCCGGCCGGTGCCTGCCACGAAGGTCGTGGGGCACCGCTGGTCGGCCCGCTCCTCGCAGGTGCGGGAGTTCCTCGCACGCAACCAGGTGCCCTACCGCTGGTACTCCGCCGACGAGCCGGAGGGGCGGCGGCTGCTGGCCGCGGCCGGCGAGGACGGGCTGCGGCTGCCCGTGGTCGTCACCCCCGACGGGACGCCACTGGTGGAGCCGGAGGCCGTCGACCTGGCCGCGAAGGTCGGGCTGGCCACCACGCCGGCCGCCGAGTTCTACGACCTCGTCGTGATCGGCGGCGGCCCGGCCGGCCTCGGCGCCGCGGTCTACGGCGCCTCCGAAGGACTGCGGACCGTGCTGGTCGAGCGGTCGGCGACGGGCGGCCAGGCCGGACAGAGCTCCCGCATCGAGAACTACCTCGGCTTCCCCGACGGTGTGTCGGGCGCACAGCTCACCGACCGGGCCCGGCGGCAGGCGGCCAAGTTCGGCGCCGAGATCCTCACGGCACGCGAGGTGACGGCGCTGGAGGCCGGCGGCGCCGCGCGGATCGTCCGGTTCTCCGACGGCTCGGCGGTCGCCGCGCACAGCGTGATCCTCGCCACCGGCGTCTCCTACCGCCAGCTGGCGGCACCGGGCTGCGCGGACCTGACGGGCTGCGGCGTGTACTACGGATCGGCTCTGACGGAGGCGCCCGCCTGCCAGGACCAGGACGTGTACATCGTCGGCGGCGCCAACTCCGCCGGGCAGGCGGCGATGTACCTCTCGCGCGGCGCCAAGTCGGTGACGCTGCTGGTGCGCGGTGAGTCGCTGACGGCGTCCATGTCGCACTACCTGATCCAGCAGATCGAGGAGTCCCCCAACATCCAGGTCCGCACCCGCACGGTCGTCGAGGAGGCGCACGGCGACGGTCACCTGGAGCGGCTGACCCTGCGCGACGTGGACAGCGGTGCGTCCGAACAGGTCGACGCGCAGTGGATGTTCGTGTTCATCGGCGCGGCCCCGCTGACGGACTGGCTGGACGGGACGGTGCTGCGCGACGAGCGCGGGTTCATCCTGGCCGGGCCGGACCTGACCCCCGACGGGCGGCCGCCGCAGGGCTGGGAGCTGGACCGGCCGCCGTACCACCTGGAGACCAACGTGCCCGGGGTGTTCGTGGCGGGCGACGCCCGCTCGGAGTCCGCGAAGCGGGTCGCGTCCGCCGTCGGAGAGGGAGCCATGGCCGTGATGCTCGTCCACCGGTACCTGGAGCAGTCGTGAGCGGGGAGTGCCTGCCGTGCAACCCCGCGGAGATCGGGGCGTTGTTCCTGTTCGAGAAGCTCACACCCGAACAGCTCGGCCGGCTGTGCGCCGAGGGACGGGTGGAGCGGTTCGAACCCGGACCGGTGTACACCGAGGGTGAGCCCGCCACCTGCTTCTACGTGATGCTCGAAGGCACGGTCGTGCTGTACCGGCGGGTCGGCGGGGACGACGTGGAGGTCAGCCGGACCTCCCAGCGCGGGGTGTACGCGGGGTCCATGCAGGCGTACCTGGGCGACCGGGTGCGGCAGGTCTACAACAACTCGATGCGCGTCACGGAGCCGACCCGGTTCTTCGTGCTGCCCGCCGACACCTTCGCGGGCGTCATGCAGGAGTGGTTCCCGATGGCGGTGCACCTGCTGGAGGGGCTGTTCTTCGGCTCGAAGAACACCCAGCGGATGATCGGCCAGCGCGAGCGGCTGCTGGCGCTCGGCTCGCTGTCCGCCGGTCTCACGCACGAGCTGAACAACCCGGCGGCCGCGGCGGTGCGGGCGACGGCGACCCTGCGGGAGCGGGTCGGCAAGATGCGGCACAAGCTGGCGGTCATCGCCCAGGGTTCGTACTCCCCCGAGGTGATGGCGAAACTCATCGACATCCAGGAGCGGACCGCCGAACGCGTCGCCAAGGCCCCCACGCTCAGCCCGCTGGAGGCCGCCGACCGGGAGGACGAACTGACCGACTGGCTCGACGACCGGGGGATCCCCGAGGGCTGGCGGATCGCGCCCACGTTCGTGCAGGCGGGGCTGGACATGGACTGGCTGGAGCAGGTCGTCACGGCGGTGGACGAGGACATGCTGCCCAGCGCGGTCGGCTGGCTCAGCTACACCGTCGAGACCGAGCTGCTGATGGACGAGATCAGCGACTCGACCACCCGCATCTCCCACCTGGTGGACGCGGCGAAGCAGTACTCGCAGCTGGACCGGGCGCCCTTCCGCCGCGCCGACGTGCACGAACTCCTCGACTCCACCCTGGTGATGCTCTCGGGCAAGATCGGGCGGGACATCCAGGTGGTCAAGGACTACGACCGGACCCTGCCGAGGATCCCGGCCTACCCGGCGGAGCTCAACCAGGTGTGGACGAACCTCGTCGACAACGCGGTCGCCGCGATGAACAGCGCGGGCGGGCGCGGGACGCTGACCGTGCGCACGGCCCGGGAGAACGACCGGCTGCTGGTGGAGTTCCGGGACACCGGCGTCGGCATCCCGGCCGAGCACCGCGAGCGGATCTTCGACCCGTTCTTCACGACGAAACCGGTGGGTGAGGGGACCGGACTGGGACTCGACATCTCCTGGCGGATCGTGGTGGACAAGCACCACGGGAGCATCCAGGTGGAGTCGGAACCGGGGGACACGCGATTTCAGGTGCTGCTGCCGCTGACAGCGGCGGAGGAGGAGGAGCCGGCATGAGCGAGGCGAACGGCATCGACCCGAACGTGCCGCCGAGCGGCGACGGGTGCGCGGAGTGCGACACGGCCGGGGGGTGGTGGTTCCACCTGCGGCGGTGTGCGCAGTGCGGGCACGTGGGGTGTTGCGACAGCTCCCCCTCCCGGCACGCCACGGCCCACTTCCGGCAGACCGGGCACCCCTTCGTGCAGAGCTACGAGCCGGGTGAGACCTGGTTCTGGAACTTCGAGACGAACGAGCTGTACGAGGAGGGGCCCGAACTGGCCGCGCCGGTGAGCCACCCGGACGACCAGCCCGCGCCGGGCCCGGCCGGGCGGGTCCCGGCGGACTGGGCGAAGGTGCTGCGCGGCTAGCCGGCCGGGACCCGCCGGCGGCCGGGACCGTCCGTGGCCGTTCGCGTCTCGCGGCACGGCCGCACACCCCCGCTCCACGGACCCACAACCCCGCACCCCGCAGCAAAGAGAAAGTTGGTCGTGTGTCCCAGGCTTCATCGGTCGCGCCCGTGGTCGGGCGGGACGCCGAACTCGCGCGCCTTTCCGGTGTGCTGGAGCGTGCCCGCGCCGGTGAGGCACGGGCGGTGCTCCTCGCCGGGGACGCCGGTGTCGGCAAGACCCGGGTTCTCGACGAGGCCGGGAAGCGGGCCGCCGAGGCGGGCATGACCGTCGTCACCGGGCACTGCGTGGACCTCGGTGACGTCGGTCTGCCCTACCTGCCGTTCACCGAGGTCCTGGGCGTGCTCGCCGCCGACCCGCGGTTCTCCGACGCCCTGGCGGCCCGTCCGGTCGTGGAGCGGCTGCTGGGCGCCGGGACGGACTCCGCGCGGGACGTGGACGGACGGCTGCGGCTGTTCGAGCAGATGGCGTCCCTGCTCGCCGACGTGGCCGACGCCGCCCCGCTGCTGCTCGTGCTGGAGGATCTGCACTGGGCCGACCAGTCGTCGCGGGATCTGCTGCGCTTCCTGCTCGGCCGCGGTGTGCTGGGACGGCGGCTCGCGGTGTTCGCCTCCTACCGGGCCGACGACCTGCACCGCCGGCACCCGCTGCGGCCGTTGCTCGCGGAGCTGGTCCGGCTGCCCGCCGTGGAACGGCTGGAGCTGCGCCCGCTGGCCGACCCGGACGTGAGCCGCCTGGTGCGGGCCCTGGAGCGCCGGCCCCTGCCGGAGGCCACGGTCCGGCGGATCGTGGAGCGGGCCGAGGGGAACGCCTTCTACGCCGAGGAACTGCTCGCGGCCACCGACACCGGCTCCGGCGGGGTGCCGAGCGGGCTCGCCGACGTGCTGCTGATCCGCTTCGAGCAGCTGTCCGACACCGCGCAGCAGGTGCTGCGGACCGCCGCCGTCGCCGGGCGCCGGGTCGAGCACGACCTGCTGCGGGAGGCGGTCGGGTTGCCCGAGGCGGAGCTGGAGTCCGCCCTGCGGGAGGCGGTGGGACGGCAGTTGCTCGTCGCCGGGGACGACGACACCTACTCCTTCCGGCATGCCTTGGCCCGCGAGGCCGTCTACGCCGATCTGCTGCCCGGGGAACGGGCCCGGCTGCACGGGGCGTTCGCGCGTCTGCTCGCCGGGCGCGGGCGGCCCGGGAGCGCCGCCGAACGGGCCCACCACTACCGGGAGAGCCACGACCTGGCCGAGGCGCTGGCCGCCTCGCTGGAGGCCGCCGACCACGCCCAGCGGGTGGGGGCGCCGGCCGAGGAGCAGCGGCATCTCGAGACGGCCCTGGACCTGTGGCCGGCCGTGCCGCCCGAGGCGCGGCCGGCCGGCGCGGCCGTGGGCCGGGTGCCGCTGACCCTGCGCGCCTCGGCGGCGGCCGCGCACGCCGGGGAGCTGCACCGGGCGGTCTCGCTCACCCGGTCCGCGCTGGCGGAGCTGGGCCAGGACGCGGACTCCGAACTGGCCGCGCGGGTGCGTTACACCCTCGCCGGCAACCTGCTCAGCGTGGACAGCCTGACGGCGGCGTTCGCCTACAGCAGCGAGGCCCTGGCGATGATCCCGCAGGACCCGCCGTCGCGCACCTGGGTGTGGGCGGCCGCCACCCACGTCATGGCCGCCCGCTACGTCGGGGAGAACGACACCGCGCTGAAGGTGGCCCGGCGCGCGGTGGAGGTGGCCGAGCGGCTGCACGTGACCGACGCGCAGGCGGACCTGCTGATCTCCCTGGCCGGGTTCGACCCGGGCGGGCGGCGGGGGGCACCGGGCCGGGAGCGGCTGCTGGCCGCCCGGGACCTGGCGGCGCGTTCGGGCAACGCGGCGGTGGAGCTGCGGGCCCTGTTCAACCTCGCCATGGGCTGCTACGAGAACGGGGACCTCGCGCAGTGCCTGCCCTGGCTGACGGAGGGTCTGGACCGGGCCCGGCGCGCCGGTCTGCTGTCGTCGCCGTACCCGCTGGAGATGCGGTACCTGCGGCTGGTGGTGCTACAGGTGCTGGGCCGCTGGGACGAGTGCGTGCGAGCGGCCGCCGCCGACGCCGAGGTGCTGCCGGCGGCCGGCGGGTACACGGTCGGTCCCGCGCTGCAGGTGGCCCTGGCCCGCGGCGATCTCTCGGCCGCCGACCGGGCGCACGCCCTGCTTCAGGGTCCGTTCGACTGGATGGCCACCCTGGTCGCGGGCATCGTGCTGACCGACGCCGCGGCGCTGCGCCGGGACCCGGAGGAGGCCGTGCGGTGGGCCCGCTCCACGGTGGCGGCCCTGACCGACGAGGCGGGCACCCGTCCCGATGCGGCGGTCCGGCTGGCCGCCCTGGCACTGGCCGCGGTGTCCGACGCGGCCGCCGAGGCACGGCTCACCGGTGACGCGGCCGGGGAGCGCCGCTGGGTGGCCACGGCGACGGAACTGGTGGAACTGGCCCGGGACATCGCCGGTCACGGCGAGGACGCCGCGCCGCAGGGCCCGGAGGGCCAGGCCTGGCTGGCACGCGCCGAGGCGGAGTGGCTGCGCGCCGCGTCCGGGCCCGATCCGGCGGCCTGGTCGCGGGCGGTGGCGGCGTTCGGCTACGGCGACGTGTACGAGCGGACGCGGTGCCGGTTGCGCCACGCCGAGGCCCTGGTCGCGGCCGGGCGACGCGAGGAGGCGGTCGCGCAGGCCAGGGAGGTGCGGCAGAGTGCGGACCGGCTCGGTGCGGTGCCGTTGCGCGAGCAGGTGGACGCCCTGGTCCGCCGCGGACGGCTGTCGCACGCTCCGGAAGCGGGCGACCGGGCCGGTGCGCTGACCGCCCGGGAGCAGGACGTGCTGCGGCTGCTGGCCCGGGGGCGCAGCAACCGGCAGATCGGCGAGGAACTGTTCATCAGCGGCAAGACGGCGAGCGTGCACGTCTCCAACATCCTCGCCAAGCTGGGCGCTTCCAGCCGCGGCGAGGCGGTGGCGGTGGCCTACCGGGAGGGCCTGATCACCCCGGAGCCGTCCTCGCCGGGGTGAGGGCCGCGCTCCCGCCGGCCCGGGGCCGCGTCAGCCGGGGCGGCATTCGAGACTGTCGAGATCGACCGCGTCGGCCATCGCCCGCATCCCCTTGTCGTTGGGGTGGATGTGGTCACCGCCGTCGAAGACGGGCAGCATCCGCTCCGGGTCGGAGGGGCTGCGCAGCACGCAGTCGAAGTCGGTGACGGCGTCGAAGGCGCCGCCGTCGCGGATGAAGGCGTTGACCTCGCGGCGTACCGCCTCCGCCGCGGGGTCCCACTCGGGCCAGCCCTTGAAGGGCGCGATGGTGGCGCCGACCACGCACCTGCCGGCCGCGTGCGCACGGTCGATGAGGGTGCGGTACCCGGCGATCAGCCGGGCCGCCGTGGGGGCGGGGTCGGCCTTGATGTCGTTGACGCCCTGGAAGAGGAAGACGGTGCGCACGCCCGGCAGCGACAGCACGTCCCGGCTCAGGCGGTCGAGGGCGCTCTGCTCCGGGCCGTCGGTGAGGACGCGGTTGCCGGAGATGCCCTCGTTGGCGACGCCCTCGACCGTGCCGGAGGTGGACTTCGCCAGCCGGCGGGCCAGGTAGTCGGGCCAGCGGCGGTCACGTTCGGCCGTGGACTGCCGGCCGTCGGTGAGGGAGTCGCCGAGGGCGGCCACGGCTGCCGTGCCCTTGCGGGGCCGTACGGTGACGGCGTCGAGGTGGAACCAGGAGCCCGTGCGCTGTGTCCAGTGGGTCGCGCCCTCCTCGGCGGTGTGGTCGCCGTCGCTGATGTACGAGGTCTTCAGGGCCATGCCGTGCCCGGTGAGCGTGCCGCCGGCCCGGGTGACGTACAGGCTCACGGCGAGGTCGCTTGCGCCGGGGACGTGCCCGGGCAGCGGGTCGCTGAGGACGAGGCCGCCGGCCGGGACGGTGACGCCGGTCGCGCCGCCGAAGGTCACGGGCCGGTTGCTGCCGGGGACGAGGGCCGCCCCGTCCCGTCGCAGGCCCGCGCGGACGCTGCCGAAGGTGACCGGCTGGTCGCCGAAGGCGTTCGACAGCCGCACCCTCAGGCCGCTCCCGCCGACGCTGGTGCGCACCATCAGCCGGTAGCCGCGGTCCGCGCGGGCCGCCTCACCGACGCGGTCGGCGGATGCCGCCCAGGTGACGACGTCCTGGCCGGACCCGGCCGGCACGCCGGGTGGCTGGGTCGGCCGGGCGCCCGCCGGGACCGTGCCCGTGCCGCAGCCCAGCGCGACGCAGCAGGACAGGGCGGCGAGGGCGGCACCTGGGCGGCGGGGGCGTGCGGTGCGGGGCATCGTCGGAGCTCCTTCGGGCCGGTCGGTTCGCCGGCGAGGACGTGGACGGCCTCGGGCCGGTGCGTGCGGACGGGCTCACGGGGCGAGGTCCCGCAAGGTCACCGAGCCGCCGGGAGTGAGGCGGACCTGCCGGGTCGTCCCGGCGTACGCCACCGTAGTGGTACGGCCGCCGACGCTGTGCGGGGTGGCCCCGACGGGCCCCCTGCCGCCGGTTCGGGCCGGGGAGGGGACCGCCGCGCACGCCGGCCCCGCGGATGCCGACCTGGTCCGCCCAGGTCTGCGGGGGGGCGGGCAGCATTTCCGGGCCGATCTCCGCGATCTTGGCGGAGCGGGAGGGTCCGGGTGAGGATGCCGGGATGAAGGGTGACCTCTTTTCCAGTGAGCACGTGGTCCGGCCGGCCGTGGCGCCGGGCATGACGGTGGAGAACGCCAAGTGCCTGCGCTACACGGTGAACGGCGAGATGCTGGCGCGTCAGGGCGCGATGATCTCCTATCGCGGCAATCTGCAGTTCGAGCGCAAGGGGCAGGGCGTGGGCGGCATGCTGAAGCGCGCGGTCACCGGCGAGGGCCTGCCGCTGATGGCGGTACGCGGGCAGGGCGAGGCGTGGTTCGCGCACGAGGCGCAGAACTGCTTCATCGTCGATGTCGAGCCGGGTGACGAGTTCACGGTCAACGGCCGCAACGTCCTGTGCTTCGACGCCACACTGTCGTACCGCATCTCCACCGTGAAGGGCGCCGGCATGACCGGCGGCGGCCTGTTCAACAGCGTCTTCACCGGGCAGGGCAAGCTGGGCCTGGTCTGTGAGGGCAGCCCGCTGGTCATCCCGGTGTCGCCGCAGTACCCGGTGTACGTCGACACCGACGCGGTGGTGGGGTGGACCAACGGACTGCAGACGTCCCTGCACCGCTCGCAGTCCATCGGCTCGATGCTGCGCGGCGGTTCCGGCGAAGCCGTGCAACTGGTGCTGCAGGGCGAGGGGTTCGTGGTCGTGCGGCCCAGCGAAGCGACACCGCAGAAGGCGGGGCAGCACTGATCGCGCGTGAAGTGATCTGCGCCTCACAGACAACCCGGTCCGCTCCGCCGACGTCTTGACCGGCGACAGACGATGCCCTGGCCCTGGTGGCCAGGGCTGCTTTCCACCCCTCTATACGCACCGTGTATACGCAATGTGTAGAGACGGTGTGCATACGGACCGAAAGGCATCGATGTACGGCAAGGCATTCGCCCCCGAGTACCAGGGCGCCCTCACCACCCTGTCCGTCAACTCCTCGCTCACCGACGTGCTGGCCGCCGGCACCGAGCAGCTGGAGGCCGCCGAGCGGGCCGGGAAGCCCCGGGAGGCGGCGCGCTCCGGACTCGCGGTGGCCGAGGCCCATCGCCGGCTCGGCCGGGTCGAGGAGGCGGACCGGGCGTGGAAGGCCAGTTACCGGGCGGCCCGGCAGGCGGGCGACGCGGCGGCGATGGCGTGGGCCCTGTGGAGCGGCGGCACCCTGGCCCGCCAGCGGGGCGCGTTCCCGCTGGCCCGCCGGCTCCTGCAGCTCGCCGCCGAGCTGGGCGAACGCGGCGAAGACGTCGTCGTGCGCGGCTACTCGCTCGCCGGACTGGCCGAGACGGGCCGCATCCAGGGCGACTACGAGGCCGTCGGCCGGCTGCACGAGCAACTGCTCGCCGAGGCCAGGCGGCGCGGCGAGGCACGGCACACCGTCTGGGCGCTGGAGGGCATCGCGCAGATGCACCGCAACACCGGCGAATACGATCGCGCGTACGCCCTGTTCGCGGAGGCCGCCCAGATCGCGGCACGCGCCGAGGACCGGCGTGGCCACGCCTGGGCTCTGCGCGGACTGGCGGACGTGGTGTCCGCGCGGGACGGGGACACCGAGCGGGCCCTCGCGCTGCTGAGCGAGGCGGAGACGACCTGCCGGGCGATGCGCTTGTCGAGCGCGCTGGCCTATAACCACAAGATGCGCGGCAACGTCCTCTACCGGGCCGGGCGTTACGAGCAGGCGCGGGCCTGGTACGAGCGGGCCCTCGCCGGGTTCCGCGAGATGAGCGAGCCGCGGGGGCAGGCCCTGGCCCGCCTCGGCCTGGCCAAGTCCCTGGCCCGGCTCGGGCGCGACCGGGCCGGGACGGCAGCGGAACTCGCCGATCTGGCGGCCACGCTGGAGCGCATCGGTCTCCAGCACGCCCGCGCGATGGTGGCCCGGGCGCACGAGGAACTCGGCATACCGGCGCACGCCGCTTCGACGGAGGCGACACGGTGACGACCCTCCCGGCCCGGCCCGACACCCGGTCCCCCGGCGCCCCGGTGACCGCCCCCGCAGCCCCGGGGGGCCGGCCGGGCCCGCCGGTGACCGGCCCTTCGGCTGAGCAGGCCGGGCCGGACTCACCGGCCCGGGAGGCCGGGCCGGGCCCGATGCCGACCGGTCCGGCGGCCCAGGCGGGCCCCCCGCCCTGGACGTGGGCCGGTCCCGGTTCCCCGCGTCCGGGTCCGAGTCCGGCCGCGGTCGCTCCCGGCACCGCTCCGGAACGTGGATTCGATCCCCCCGCCCGGCCCGCGGACGCCCCCGGCATCCTCCGTCGCTGTCGGGCGCTGGTGCGTCCCGCTCTCGGCGAGGCCGTCGGCCGGATGCATCCCTGGGTCGCCGAGATGGCCGCGTACTCCTTCGGCTGGTGCGAGGTCGGCGGCGCGCCCGTCGCCGCCCCCGGCGGCAAGGGCGTACGGCAGGCCCTGGCCGTGCTGGGCGCCGAGGCGGCGGGCGCCGACGGGCGGGACGGGGTGGCCGCGGCGGTCGCGGTGGAACTGGTGCACGCCTTCTCGCTGGTGCACGACGACATCATGGACGGCGACGCGCACCGGCGACGCCGCCCGGCCGTGTGGAAGGCGTACGGCACGGGACCGGCCGTCCTCGCAGGAGACGCCCTGTTCGCCCTGGCGGTGGACACGCTGGCCACGCGGCCGGGCGGCGCCGGGGGCGTGCGGGCCCTGTCGGCGGCGCTCGGCGACCTGGTGTGCGGGCAGGCCGACGACCTGCTGTTCACCGGCCGGCCCTGGACCGGTCCGGACCGGGTGCGCCCGCACGAGTACCGGGTGATGGCCGAGCGGAAGACGGGTGCGCTGCTGGGCTGCGCCGCCGCGCTCGGTGCCGTGCTGGGCGGCGGCGATCCGGCGACCGCGGCCGCCCTGGACCGCGCCGGGCGGCACCTCGGTGTCGCCTTCCAGATCGTCGACGACGTGCTGGGCATCTGGGGCGACCCGGAGGTCACCGGCAAGCCCGTGCACGGGGATCTGCGTGAGCGGAAGAAGACGTTCCCGGTGCTGGTCGCGCTCGGCTCACCGCAGGGCCGGCACCTCGCCGCCCTGCTGGAAACGGGCGAGGCGCCCCAAGCGGCCGCGGCGCTCATCGAGGAGGCGGGCGGGCGCACGGCGGCCCTGGCCGAGGCACGGCGGCAGGTCTCCGCCGTGGAGACGTCCCTCGCCGGTGTGCCGCTGGCGGCCGGGGCGGCAGCCGACCTGCGGGCCCTGCTCGGTCACCTGGTGCGCCGGGACCTCTGAGGCAGCACGGCAGGCGCACCCGACCCCGTTGACCTGGAGCACCTTCGCGGGTCAGGGTGCGTCACGGCGCGTTCTCGCAACCCGCGCCGGAAGGATGGCTGCCGTGATCGGCATCCCGGAGTTGGAAGCCGCGGCCGACCGGATCGCCGGGCACGTCGTGCACACCCCGACGGTGGACAGCCCGGGGCTGTCGGCGCTGCTCGGTGTCCCGGTCACCGCGAAGCTGGAACTGCTCCAGCGCACCGGCTCGTTCAAGGCGCGCGGTGCCGCCGCGAAACTGCTGTCGCTGGACGAGGCCGAACGGGCCGCCGGGGTGGTCGCGGTCAGCGGCGGCAACCACGGGATCGCACTCGCGGTCATGGCGGCCGCCCTGCACGTGAAGGCCACGGTGGTGATGCCGCGCTCGGCGCCCGCCCGGGCCGTGCAGATCGCGGAGGAGGCCGGGGCGTCGGTGCGGCTGACCGACGACATGGACGGCGCCTTCGCCCTCATGACCCGGCTGCAGCAGGAGGGGCTCACCCTGGTCCACCCCTTCGACGACCCGGTGGTGCTCGCCGGGCAGGGCACGGTGGGCCTGGAGTTCGCCGCCGACGCGGGCGACCTCACCGACGTCCTCGTCAGCGTCGGGGGCGGGGCGCTGATCTCCGGGGTGGCCGCCGCGTTGCGGGCGCTGAGGCCCGGGGTGCGGGTGTGGGGTGTGGAGACCGAGGGCGCGCAGGCGATGTCCGAGGCGCTGAGGGCGGGCGGCCCGCTGCCCGTCGCCCTGTCGTCGATCGTCTCCACGCTCAGCGCCCCGGCCGTGTCGCAGCTGACGTACGACCATGTCCGCGCCCTGGTCACCGAGGTGCTGGTGGTTCCGGACCGGGAGGCCGTGCGCGGCTCGCTGGATCTGGCCGACCACGCCAAGGTGTGGGCCGAGCCGGCGGCCGGCTGTCTGCTGCCCGCCGCGCGGCAGGTCCTGGACCGGGTGGGCCAGGACGCCCGGCTGGGACTGGTGGTGTGCGGGGGCAACGCGACCACGCAGGACATGATCGCCTGGTCGCAACGCTTCGGCCTGCGCTGAGATCCGGCACGAAGGCCCCGGCATTTACCGGCGGTTACCGCAAGGCCGGAGATGTTTCGCCGAATCCGCGGCCCGGCACCGGGGAATTCCGGCCCCGGTGCCGGGCCGCCGTCGCCCGAGGTGGACCGCGTCGAGGCGGCCCCCGACGGCCGCATTTCGCACGCCTGCTCGACCATGTGAACAGAAGACGGAAACAGCGCCGGAGTTGCGATCGGATTGAACACCGGCGGCCCCGCTTCCCGTACCCCTGGAAAAGGCGAGAGCCGGGTTTCCAGCGAGGGATGGCCATGGGCAGGGCGCACGTCTCCACACACCAGCCGGTCGCCGGCCGCTACCGACTGCTCGAGATCATCCAGCGCGAGACCAACCGCATCTGCTGGTACGCCGAGGACCTCGGCGCCGGGGAGATCTCCCGTCCCTGTCTGGTCACCCGGACGGGGCTCCCGCAGGGGACGCCCGACACGGGGCGCCGGGCCGCCGCCCGCCTGCTGCGCACCTCGGAGACCATGGCGGTGCTGTGTCCCGGCCGGATCGCCGCGGTCGTCGACGCCGTCGAGGAACCCGGCACCCTGTGGACGGTCAACGAGTGGATCGACGGCACCCCTCTCGGCGAACTCCTCGCCGAGCAGGGCACTTTCAACTACGTGCGCGCCGCCCGCATCGGGCTGGAACTGCTCGACGTGCTGGACGCGGCACACACCGAGGGCATCACCCACGGGGAACTGAGCCCCGGCCAGGTGTTCGTCCGGGAGGACCAGTCGGTCGTCGTCACCGGCTACGGACTGGCCGGCGCGACCCTCGCCCCCCGCCTGACGGCCCCCGCGTACGCCTCCCCGGAGCAGGCACGCGACCAGCGCATCGGACCGGCGGCCGACCTGTGGACGCTGGGGGCGCTGCTGTACACGATGGTCGAGGGACGTCCGCCCTTCCGGGACCGGGGACGTCCGGAGACCACGCTCCGGGCCGTGGACCGGCTGCCGCTGCGCACACCGGTGCGCGCGGGTCCCCTCACGCAGGTCGTGCAGGGGCTGCTGCGCAAGGACTCGCGGGAGCGGCTCACCCGCCCGGTGGTCCGCGAGGCGCTGACCCGCGCGCTCGGCGGCGGCTCCGACGCGGCGACGGCGGCCGTGCCGGCTCCCCGGCTGCGCGGTGTGTACGCGGCCGTGCGGCCCGGGGGGCCGCCCTGGAGCAGACGGACCATGGTCGCGGGCACGGCCCTGGCCGTCGTCACCGTCACGGTCGCCGTGCTGGCCGCCACGCAGGGGCTGCCCGGCACCGGCGCGGGCGGCGACGCCGCCGACGCGCCCGCCGGGCCGCCGGCCTCGGCCGCGTCGCCCGGCGACGGCGCGGCCGGTACCGCCCCGGGCGGGACGCCCGCCCCGACGCGGCCCCCCTCCCCCACCCCGAGCCCGCCGTCCTCGTCCGCCGCGCCGCCCCCGCCGTCCGCTCCCGCCACGGCCCTGCCGCCCGGCTTCCACCGCTACCGGGCACCGGAGGGCTTCTCCGTCGCGCTGCCCGAGGACTTCGAGCGGCTCGACACCGACCGGCAGGGCGACTTGGCGTACCGGATCGTCTTCGGCGCCGACGGCGCCGGACGCACCCTGGCCGTGACCTACAGCGCGCGCGTCGGGCCCGACCCGGTGGCGGTGTGGCGGGAGGACGTCGAACCGGACCTGAAGGAGTCCGGCCGCTACCGGAGGATCGGCGAGATCCGCGCGACCACGTACCAGGGGCGGCGGGCCGCCGACATGGAGTGGACGGCGTACGCCGACGGCACCCGGTTCCACACCTTCGGCCGGGGCTTCCTGCTGGGCGGCGGCCGCAGCTTCTCCCTGCGCTGGACGACACCGGACGCCGACTGGCGCGACGGGGAGAACCAGGAGGCCCTGCGCACCTTCCTCAGGACCTTCCGGCCGGGTTCAGCCTGAGTCGCGCGGGGCGCGCAGGGACGTGAGCGGCCCCGGGTGCAGCGGCTGTGTCCGCCAGCGCGAGACGACCGTCCCGTCCGCCGGGGAGCAGGTCACCGCCAGGCGGTGCGGGGTCTCCAGGAACTGCACCTCCACCGCGAGCGTGCCGGTGTCGCTCCAGCCGCCGCTGACCGCCGTGGGGACCGGCCCCCCGGCGACCGCCCACCCCGGCTCGCCGATCCGCAGGTCGAGCCGGTCGTCGTGGTCGCGGCCCGTGAGGGACAGCGTCCAGCCCCGCGCGTCCCGCGCCACCGAGGCCGCCCGGACGGGGCCCGTCCCGTCGGCCGCGCGGTACTCCGCGGCGTCCCGGTGACCGGCCGGGCCGGGCGGTGCGGCCCTGCCCGGGGCGGGCGGCAGCGCGAGGCCGGCCAGACGCTCGCGCAGCTCCGCGTCGGCGCCCTCACGACCGGACAGCGGCCCGGGGCCGAAGGACGGCAGCAGGTGCTCCCAGACGAGGTCGAGGTACCGCTGCATCTGCTCGGTTGCCGCCGTCGTGGCGATCACGGCGTCCTGCTCGGGCAGGACCAGGCAGAACTGACCGTAGGCGCCGTCGCCCCGGTAGCCGTGGCGGGAGGTCCAGAACTGGTAGCCGTAACCCCGGTCCCAGTCGTCGCGGTCCGCCGTCCCCATGGCTCCGGCGGTCGGTGTCCGCGGATGCGCGGCCCGGGCGGCCCACCCTTCCGGCAGCAGCCGCTCGCCGTCCCAGACGCCGTCGCGCAGGTACAGCTCCCCGAGCCGGGCGACGGCGTCGGTGGTGGCGTGCAGGCCGCTGAAGCCGATCTCGCGGCCGGTGCGGTCCCGCCGCCACACCGCCTCACCGATGCCGAGCGGATCCAGCAGCCGGGGCCTCAGGTACGCGGTGAGCGGCTGCCCGGTCACCCGCTGCACGATGGCGGCCAGGGTGTACGTGGCCGGCTGGTTGTAGGCGAAGACCGTGCCGGGATCGGCGTCCGGCGGCACCAGCAGGAAACCGCGCACGGGCTCCACCGGGTCCCGGGCGTACGCCTCCTGGAGGGTCTCGTGGTCGTGGCCGCTCGCCATCGACGCCACGTGCCGCACGCGCAGGGCCCGGCTGCGCGGATCGGTGATGTCGGCCTCGAACTCGGGGAAGTAGGAGAGCACCGGGGCGTCGAAGTCGAGCAGGCCCTCGGCCTCGGCCAGGGCGGCGGCGGTCCCGGTGAAGCTCTTGCTGAGCGAGTACAGCAGCTGGGGGCGGTCGGGGGTGTACGGCGCCCACCAGCCGGCGGCGACCACACGGCCGTGGCGCACGATCATCAGGCTGTGCGGCTCGATCTCGGGAGCGGCCTCGAGCGCGTCGAGGAAGGCGTGCACGCCGGACGCGTCGACGCCCTGGGCCGCGGGGTCGGAAGGGGACAGCGGGACAGGACTCATGGGGGCATCCTGCCCGCGTCCCCGGCCGGTGATCGCCCGTTTCCGGAGCCGCTCCCCGGGGACCCGGTGGGTATGGTGCAAATCGGATACACGATGATGACCGAGCAGGCCGGCCCCCGCGACCTCGTGGACCACGTGGTGCGCGCCGAGGAGGCGGGCTTCGACTTCTCGGTGACCTCGGACCACTACTTCCCGTGGCTGCGCTCGCAGGGCCACTCGCCCTACGCGTGGGCCGTGCTCGGAGCGGCCGCCCAGGCCACGTCGCGTATTCCGCTGATGACGTACGTGACGTGCCCGACGTTCCGCTACCACCCGGCCGTGGTGGCGCAGAAGGCGGCGACGGTGCAGTTGCTCTCCGAGGGCCGCTTCCGGCTGGGCCTGGGCTCGGGCGAGAACCTGAACGAGCACGTCGTGGGCGGCGGCTGGCCCTCCGTCGACGTGCGGCACGAGATGTTCGAGGAGGCCGTGAAGATCATCCGGGCCCTCTTCCAGGGCGGCCACGTCAACCACCGCGGGACGCACTTCGACGTGGAGTCGGCCCGGCTGTGGGACCTGCCGGACGAGGCGCCGCCCATCGGCATCGCGGTCTCCGGCGAGCGGTCGTGCGAACTCGCGGGCCGGCTCGGCGACCTGGTGATCGCCACCGAGCCCAAGGCGGGCCTGCTGGAGGCGTTCGACCGGCACGGCGGCGAGGGCAAGCCGCGCGTGGGCCAGTTGCCCGTCTGCTACGACCCGGACCGGGACGCGGCCGTCAAGCGCGCCCACGCGCAGTTCCGCTGGTTCGGCAGCGGCTGGAAGGTGAATGCGGAACTGCCGCACCCGGACTCCTTCGAGGCGGCGACCCAGTTCGTCACCCCGGACGACGTGGCCGAGGCCATCCCGTGCGGTGACGACCCGGAGGCCTTCGTCGAGGCCGTCCGCCCCTACGTGGAGGCCGGGTTCACCGAGGTCGCCCTGGTCCAGATCGGCGGCGAGTCGCAGCCGGCGTACCTGGACTGGTCGGAGAAGACGCTCCTGCCGGCACTGCGCGACGCGTTCGCCTGAGGTCCGGCGCCGGTTGCGCACGGCCGGCCTGTTCGACGAGTCGAGCCCTCCGCCCAGGGGGGCTCTTTCTCGTAGGCGCGCTCAGCCGTGTCGGTCTCTTCCCGGACACGACCGCGGCGGCCGGGGTGCGTTTCTCGGCGCCCGGACGCGGTGCGCGGAAAAGCGGATGCCCGCCGCGGCGGCAGCGGGCGGGCGACGGCAGCGGGGAGCGGCGGCGTCCGCGGGTGCCGATAGGCTTCCGTCCGCAGGAGCCCGCCCCCCACCCGGGAGAGTCGTCCGTGACCGTAGCCCTCACCCCGCCCGAGACGTCCCCCGCGTCGCCGGAGCCCGTGTCCGACCTCGTCGCGCGCGACGCGCGGGAGTTCGGCGCATACGCCCGGACCGGGGGGTGGGCCTTCGGGCTGAAGGTGGCGCGCAGCGTGCGGCCCGGCGGTCAGGCGGCGGACGAGACGCCGAAGGTGTCCGCGAAGGAGTTCGCCGAGCTGGCCGGGTGCTCCCCGGAGCGGGTCATGCGCTACTACAAGGCGTGGGACCGGGCGGCCGACGACGGACTGGTGCCGCACTTCGAGGTCCTGACGCCCGGTGAGGAGGTGCAGCTGCCGGACGCGGACGCGTGGCCGTCCTACTACGTCTCCCGCAGCAGCGCCGGCTCGGAGCGCGGCACCGCCATCGCCGAGGCCGCCGAGGCGGAGGGCATCCGGCCCACGAAGGCGCTGGAGGTCGCGGAGAACCCCACGGCGCTGCGCGCCGCGATCCTCGCCGACCCCTCCACCGCCCGCGCGGCCCGCCAGGCCCTGCTCGACCGGGTCCGCGAGGACCCGGAGCTGCAGTCCGAGCTGGCCCGTGACGTGGTGCGCACCGATGAGCTGAAGAAGGCCGTCGCCGGGGAGAGCAGGGCGGCCGACCGGATCGGCTACGTGCGCCAGATCGCCGAGTCGGGGCAGATCAGGACGCCCGCCGGCCAGACCGTGGAGGCGCCCGCCGACCTGCGTCAGGAAGCCGAACGGCATCTGTCGCTCATCGACGAGCTCGACGAGGGCGAGGACGCCGGCGAGTGGGCCGCCGAGGCCTACGGCACCATGAAGTCGCTGGTCGTCGGGGCCGTGGAGGCCGACCCGGGGCTGCGGGTGCAGGAACGGCGCACCAGGTTCTACAGCAGCCTGGAGAAGGCGACCAAGGTCTTCGAGGAGCTGACCTTCGACGACGCCGGCGAGTTCTACGAGGACGACATGGTGCAGCGGCTCGAGGAGCTCCAGCGGGCCGTTGCCGTATGCATCGAGTCGCTGCGCGGTGCTCGCGGGAATCACCCATTGAGCTGAGCATCACTGCGGAATCGGGGGTACAAGAGGGCTCTACGTCGGTTCTTCCCGGAGGCCCTCTCGTGAACTCGTTCGTCCACAAGACCGTGGTGGTGCAGCTGCAGTCGGGTGACACGGAACGTTTCTCCGTGCTCGCCCACCTCAGCTACGACGCGGGGGACCCGTTCGCCGTCACCGTCGTCTTCAGCCACGACGGCCGGGTTCTGGCCCGGTGGCAGCTGGACCGGGAGATGCTCGCGGACGCGCTGCGGCGCCCGGTGGGGCTGGGCGACGTACGGATGCGCCCGGAGTCCCGGGGCATGTGGCAGGAGCTGCGCATGGAGTTCCTCGGCGACGTCCGCTCCGACGGCGGCCGTCACCACGCGGTGGTGTTCGCCTGGGCCCCGGCGTTCGCGGCGTTCCTGCGGGAGACGCACGAGCTGGTTCCGCCGGGCCGCGAGGAGGTCCGCGTCGACGACTTCCTGGCGGACATCCTCGCGGGAAGCTGAACCGCGGCGCCCCGGCCACGGGAGCCGGGCCGTAGGAGTCGAACAACCGGTGCCGGGCTGAGTAGCCGTACTCATGGCACCGCGCGCTGCGCGCCGCGACGATGGGCTGCCACGAGAGGAGCCCATCATGTCCGCCCTGTCCGAGGTGCGTTCCGGTCCGCGCCCGTCCCTGCCCGCCGCGCTCGCCCTGGGCGTCGTCGCGGTGCTGGCGCTGTCCGCCTGGAACCCGCACGACCGCATGACCTGGTTCCTGGAGACCGTGTGGGTCATCGCCGGCCTGCCGCTGCTGGTGCTGGTGTGGCGGCGCTTCCCGCTCACCGACCTGCTGTGCTGCCTGCTGGCGGCCCATGCGGTGGTGCTGGTGGTCGGCGGCCACTACACCTACGCCGAGGTGCCGCTCGGCGACTGGGTCCGCGACGCCTTCGGCCTGGACCGCAACCCGTACGACCGGTTCGGGCATCTGATGCAGGGCTTCGTGCCGGCCGTGCTGGTGCGTGAGCTGCTGGTGCGGACCTCGCCGCTGCGGGGCAGCCGCTGGCTCGCACCGCTGACGGTGTGCGCGTGCCTGGCCTTCAGCGCCGTCTTCGAGATGCTGGAGTGGGCGGCCGCGGTGGCCGGGGGGCACGCGGCCGACGCCTTCCTCGCGACGCAGGGCGACGTGTGGGACACCCAGTGGGACATGTTCTGCGCGCTGATCGGCGCGACCGTCTCGCTGCTGCTGCTCGGCCGGCTGCACGACCGGCGACTCGCGGCGCGGTCGCCGTCACCGGGCGGTGTAGCGGTGCCGGGTCCACAGGGGCAGGACGAACCAGCACAGCAGGTACCAGCCGACCACCCCGGCGACCAGGTAGGGCACGAAGCCGTCGTGCGTCGCCACGCGCAGGATCAGCAGCAGTGAGGCGGTCGTCGTGGCGAGCAGCAGCAGGAGGCCGAGCAGGGTCAGCCGGGAGGCCACCCGCACGGCCTGGGCCTTGATGCGCCGCCCGGCGACCAGGCGGTGCAGGGACACCGGCCCGATCAGCGCCCCGGTGGCGCAGGCGCCGAGGACGACCGTGACCAGGTAGATCGTCTGGTCGGTGCCGGACAGATCGTCGTACTTGTCGGTGAACACCACGGTGAGCAGGAAGCCGAACAGGATCTGCACGCCCATCTGCGCGACGCGGACCTCCTGGATGAGCTCCTGCCACATCCGGTCCGCGCGCTCCTCCTCGGTCTCGTTGCGCCCGCGGCGCGGGGCCGCGCCCTCGGACGTGTCCGGCACAGGTTCCTCCCGGTGGTCGACATGGCCCTCCCTCCCGTGTGCCCCGTAGCGAGCCGTCGTCCCCGGTCGCGCCGGTTTGAACCACCGGGTGACGGTTACACGGACGGCTCGAACGCAGCACATCCCGAGGAGGTCGTGGACGCATGTCCGGTACGCAGCCCACCGTGACGCTCAGCGGCGGAGGCGCGGACGACGCGCGCACGGTCGTCCGGGCCCTGGAGGGCACCTTCGGGGCCCCCGACGAACGCCCGGGCGACGGCAATGCGACGGTGCACACCGCGACCTTCGCCGGCGAGACGGACGGCAGTGCCGCCGACGGCGGCGGTGAGGGCGCGGGACGGCTGTCCGCGCCGGTCACCGTCACCGTGCAGGGCAGCCCGGAGGCCGTGCGCCGGGCGAGCGAGACGCTCGCCCGGGTCTTCACGGCCCGAGACGACGGGGCCGCCTCCGGCGACCAGGAGCAGGAGAGGGAGCTGCACCTGATGCCGTGACGCGGGCCCGGCGAGCGGCTGGTGCCGGGCGGGCGTGACCCCGGCGCCCGGGCCCGGCTACCAGCGGTGCTCGACCTGGTCCTTGATGCGCCGGTCGTACAGGTCCCGGATGGCTTCCAGCGTCGCCGCGGGCGGCTCCGGCAGCCGGGCCGCGGCCGCGTTGGCGCGGGCCTGCTCGGGCGAGCGGGCGCCGGGGATGACGGTGGTGACACCGGGCTGCTCGATGATCCAGCGCAGGGCCAGCTGGGCCGGGGTGTACCCCTCGGGTGCGAGCGCGGCGAACTCGGCGGCGGCCTCGACCCCGGTGGTGTAGTCGACGCCGGAGAAGGTCTCGCCCACGTCGAAGGCCTCGCCGTGCCGGTTGTAGGCGCGGTGGTCGTTCTCCGGGAAGACGGTCTCCTTGGTGTACTTGCCCGAGAGCAGTCCGGAGGCCAGGGGGACGCGGGCGATGATGCCGACGCCCGCCTCACGCGCGGCCGGCAGCACCTCGCGCAGGGGCTTCATGCGGAACGGGTTGAGGATGATCTGCACGCTGGCCACGTTCGGCCGGGCGATGGCGGTCAGCGCCTCCGCGCAGGTCTCCACACTGACGCCGTACGAGGCGATCCGCTCCTCCTCGACCAGGGTGTCGAGGGCGTCGAACACCTCGTCCGTGGAGTAGACGGGCGTCGGCGGGCAGTGCAGCTGCACGAGGTCGATCCGGTCGACGCCGAGGTTGCGGCGGGAACGGTCGTTCCAGGCGCGGAAGTTGTCGAGGACGTAGTTCTCGGGGATCTGCTCGACCCGGCGGCCCATCTTGGTGGCCACCATCACGTGCAGGTCCGGGCGTCCGCTGAGGAACGCCGCGATGGTCTGCTCGCTGCGGCCGTCGCCGTACACGTCGGCGGTGTCGAAGAAGGTCACCCCCGCCTCGGCCGCCGCCTCCAGCACCGCCAGGGCCTCCTTGTCGTCGACGTCTCCCCAGTCGGCACCCAGCTGCCATGTGCCGAGGCCGATGACGGAGGCGTGCCGGCCCGATCTGTCGAATGTGCGCTCGTCCATGGGCGTCAGTCTGTCACCTGTCCCCGCCGGGCACGGAACCGAGGGCTCCGGCCCGGTCGCCCTCGTCCCCCGCCCCCTCGGGTCCGGGCGGGGGACGTCAGTCGCGGGTGGTCAGCGTCCGGGCGTGCACGGTCCGGGCCACCTTCGGGCCCAGCCAGCGCTTGAAGCGCCGCAGCGATTCCAGCTGTCCGGCGGCCCGGTCGAGCCGGTAGTAGACCTGCGGCGGGATGTGGGGCAGCAGCGGCGAATGGCGCTGACCCAGCAGGGCGAACATGCGCTCGGGGGGCAGGTGGATGTAGCGCGGGAGGTTCTCGTACCACTGGGCGCTGTAGCGGGCGGCGCTCTGCACGGGGAGCAGGGCGGCCTTGCGCTCGGTCTCGTAACGGGCGAGGGCCTCGGGCAGGCGGGTGTGCTCGCGCAGCGCGGTGGCCAGGGCGATCGCGTCCTCCAGGGCGAGGGTGGTGCCGGCGCCGATCGAGTAGTGCGTGGTGTGGGCGGCGTCGCCGAGCAGGACCAGGTTGCCGTGGTGCCAGGTGCGGTTGGTCAGCGTGCGGAAGGTCTGCCACGGGCTGCCGCCGGGGCGGCCCAGCAGGGGGTGGCCGTCCAGGACGGCGGCGAAGATCTTCTCCAGCAGGGCCCGTCCGTCGGCCTCGCTCGCCCGGTCCAGGCCGAGGCCGGTCCAGGTCCCGGGCGCGCACTCGATGACGCAGGTGCTGCGGCCGGGGCCGTACCCGTATCCGTAGCACCAGATCCAGCCGTGGCCGGTCTCGACGAAGGCGAAGGTGAAGGCGTCGAAGACCTTGGTGGTGCCGAGCCAGACGTAGTGGTTGCGCCCGGCCGTGAGCCGGGTGCCGAAGTGCGCGGCGTGCTGGTCGCGCAGGGCGCTGTGGACGCCGTCGGCCGCCACGACCAGGTCGGCGTCGCCGGGCAGGTCGCCGGCCGTGACCTCGCGCGCGTACTCCAGGCGGACGCCGAGCGCGCGGGCGCGGGCGGCGAGGACCTCCAGCAGGCGGTGGCGGCCGATGCCGTGGCCCTCGTCGCCGCGGTGCCGGGTCGTCAGGTCTCCGACGTGCGCGACCCCGTCGCGCCAGCGGACGGAGCCCTGGCCGAGGGCCCGCGCGGACTCGGGGTCCTCCTCGTGGAGGCGGTCGAGCAGTCCGCGCCAGTAGGTCACGCCCCAGCCGTAGGTGGAGCCCTCCGGGTCGCGTTCGTGGACGGTGATGTCGTGGGACGGGTCCTGCCGCTTGAGCAGGATCGAGAGATACAGACCGGCGGGCCCGCCGCCGACACAGGCGACCTTCACGCACACCCCTGGGAATCACTGAGAGCTGTCGATTGCGGACGCAGAGTAGCAGTCGGCGGAGTCGGTGACGGGGCGGCCGGATCGCGCCAGTTTGACGGCGTGACGCGCGCCACGGGCCGCACGGGGCGCGGGGAGAAACATCAGGCGCGCCACCCGCCGCGGGCGGAATTTCCCCCTCCGTGCGTACGGCCGCACACCCCGAGAGCAAGATCATCTTCGTTCAATCCTGCATGACATGAGGGGAATTGCCCGGATCGCAGCCAACCGGCTCCCGGGGATTTCTCCCGCTCCCGGGCGGCCCGGTAGGCATGCGGGGTCAGCAGCCGAACCGATCACAGGAGGTCCGTATGCCGGAACTCAGCCGTCGCCGCGCGCTCACCGCCGCGGCCGCCCTCGCCACCGCGGTGACGACCCTGCCGGCCGCCGTACCGGCGCAGGCCGCCGGGCACCACGACGCCCCCGGCAGCTTCGACGAGGTCTACAAGGGCCGCCGGATACAGGGCCGACCGGCCGGCGGGTCCGGGCACCACCACCACGGCGCCGGCTACGCGGTGTTCGTGGACGGCGTGGAGCTGCACGTGATGCGCAACGCCGACGGCAGCTGGATCAGCGTCGTCAGCCACTACGCCCCGGTGCCCACCCCGCGCGCCGCCGCCCGGGCGGCGGTGGACGAACTGCAGGGCGCACCGCTGCTGCCCTTCCCCGCCAACTGACCCGCCAACTGACCCGCCAGCACGGCACCTGGAGCACCCGCACATGGCAGTCCGCAAGAACCAGTCCGCCCTGACCCCCGACGAGAAGCGGCGCTTCCTCGCCGCGCTGATCGAGCTGAAGCGCAGCGGCCGGTACGACGAGTTCGTCACGACACACAACTCGTTCATCGTGTCCGACACCGACAACGGCGAGCGGACCGGGCACCGTTCGCCGTCGTTCCTGCCCTGGCACCGAAGATTCCTGCTGGAGTTCGAGCGGGCCCTGCAGTCGGTGGACGCGTCGGTGTCCCTGCCCTACTGGGACTGGACCGTCGACCGCACGCCGCGTGCCTCGCTGTGGGCACCCGACTTCCTCGGGGGCACCGGCCGGGACCGGGACGGCCGGGTGACGGACGGGCCGTTCTCCGCGTCGGGGGGCAACTGGCCCATCAACGTGCGCGTCGACGGGCGTACGTTCCTGCGGCGCGCGCTCGGCGCCGGGGTGCGCGAGCTGCCGACCCGCGCCGAGGTCGACTCCGTGCTGGCGATGCCCACCTACGACATGGCGCCCTGGAACAGCGGCTCGGACGGCTTCCGCAACCACCTGGAGGGGTGGCGCGGGGTCAATCTGCACAACCGGGTCCACGTCTGGGTCGGCGGGCACATGGCCACCGGCGCCTCCCCCAACGACCCGGTGTTCTGGCTGCACCACGCCTACATAGACAAGCTGTGGGCCGACTGGCAGCGCCGGCACCCCCGTTCCGGGTATCTGCCGGCCGCGGGCACGCCGAACGTGATCGACCTGAACGAGACGATGCGGCCGTGGCACGACATGAGCCCGGCGGACCTGCTGGACCACACGCCGCACTACACCTACGACGTCTGATCAGACGCCGGCACCCGCACGGCACTGGGGGTGGCCCCAGCCGCTGTCGTTCCTGGCGATCGGCTCGCCTGCCGCGTAGGGGCGGCCGCACTGGCAGCGGCCGGGGAACTTGGCCTTGATGGTGCGCGCGGAGCCGCCCTTCGCGGCGGTTCCCTTCGCGGCGGAGGTCCTGCCCGTGCGGGACGAACCGCCCCGGGCGCGCGGCGCCTTGGCCGGGGTGTCCGGGGAGGGGGGCGGCTCCGGCGAACCGAGGCCGCTGCCCGCCGGTTCCTGGACGGTGGCGGCCTGGCTGGCGGCGCGGTCGGCGAAGTCGTTGAGCCGGTCGCCGTCGACCTGGTGGGCGGGGACGTAGCGGAACTCGACCGAGCGGCCGTCGAGGAGCTCGTCGATGCGGACGACGAGCTCCTGGTTGGCGACCGGCTTGCCGGCGGACGTCTTCCAGCCGTTGCGCTTCCAGCCCGGCAGCCAGGTGGTGACGGCCTTCATGGCGTACTGGGAGTCCATGCGGATCTCCAGCGGCACGGCCGGGTCGGTCGCCGCCAGCAGGCGTTCGAGTGCCGTCAGTTCGGCGACGTTGTTGGTGGCCCTGCCGAGCGGCCCGGCCTCCCACCGCTGCGGCGCCTCGGACGCGTCGGCGACGACCCAGGCCCAGCCGGCGGGTCCGGGATTCCCCTTCGAGGCGCCGTCGCACGCGGCCACCACACGTTCACGCATGGGCTCGATCATGCCATGGCCGCACGGACCGTCCCGCCGGGAGGGCGGGGAGCTCAGGACACGTCGGTCAGCTCCGGCATCTCGCCCTCGGTCGTGCCGGTGTCGATCACGGAGAAGCTCGCGCCCTGCGGGTCGCCGATCGCCGCGAACCGGCCGAACGGCGTGGTCATCGGGCCGAAGCGCAGCTCCCCGCCGAGCCCCACCGCCCGCGCCACCGCCTCGTCGCAGTCCCCCACCCCGAAGTACACGTTGATGTGGGGCCGGACCTCGGGCGGGAACTCCTCCCCCATCTCCATCCGGCCCAGCACGGTCCGTTCGCCGAGGTCGTAGATCCGGAAGTCGCCCTCCTCGTCCTCCATGTGCCGCTGCCGGTAGGAGAAGACGGAGGAGAAGAACGCGTCCGACGTCGCGGGGTCGCGGGTGAAGATCTCCGCCCAGGTGTACGCACCCGGCTCGGCCACGGCCTGAAAGCCCTCGTGGGTCCCGGCCTGCCAGAGACCGAAGACGACCCCGCCCGGGTCACGGGCCAGACACATGCTGCCGAGGTCGACGACCCGCACGGGTCCCGTGAGGATCTCGCCGCCGTGGGCGCGGATCCGCTCGGCGGTGGCGACGGCGTCCTCGGCCGCGAAGTACAGGCACCACGGGGACCGCCCTTCCTGCCCCGGCACGGGCGGGACGACGGCGGCGACCGCACGGCCGTCGGCGTAGGCCTCGGTGCGGTCGCCGAACTCGCTGCGCGCCTGGGCGAAGGTCCAGCCGAGGACCTCCCCGTAGAAGCTCTCGGCCCCTTCCAGGTCGCTGGACATCGCGTCGGCCCAGCAGGGGGTTCCCTCAGGTTGCACGGCCATGACTGCGGCCCCCTCCGGCAGGGTGGAGCGTCCGTTTCCCCACGCTAGTCACCCCGGGGCGGACCCGCGCGCCGGACGGCGGCGCCGGACGTCCGCGTCCGGGCGGCGTGCCCGGACGTCCGGAGTTCGCCTTCCGGCAGCGGCCCGGCTGTGCTTGCCTGACGGCCGTCGGGGATGCCGGGGGCGGGAGTCGCCGTATGCGCACACTGTGGGTCGTGGGAGCGGTGCTGGCCGGGGTACTGCTCGCGGGCTGCGGGGACCCGCGGTCCGCGCCGGCGGAGCCGGCACCGGCCGCACCGCAGGCATCGTCCCCCTCCCCCACCCGTCAGCGTGCCCCCGCCGCCTCCCCGAGCCCGCCGGCGGTCCGGGCGCCCAGGGTGCTGTACCTCGGCGACTCCCTGGCGATGGAGGCCCAGAAGGTCCTCGGGCAGGAACTGCGGCGGGAACTGAAGGCGGAATACACCAGCGCCCCGTACTCCGGCACCACCCTCTGCGACTATCTGGAGGGCACGGGCGAGCGGTCCCTGGTCCCGGCCGCGGACAAGGCCGCCGCCCTGGTGCGCAGGCTCCGGCCCGACGTCGTGGTCCTGCAGTTCTGGGGCAACTCCTGGGGCTACACGCCCTGCATGGACGGCCTCACCTACACCGCGTCCCGGAGCCGGTACTTCACGCGGTACGCCGCCGACGCGCGCAGGCTCACCGAGCAGATCGCCGCGGCCGGGGCCGGCAGGCGCCCGAGGATCGTGTGGGTGGCGCAGGGGCCCGACCCGATCACCCCCGACCGCGTGCGGCGCGTCAACGCCCTCTACGAGGAGCGGGCGGGGACCTCGGGCGACCTGGTCGCCGACGCCGGGAAGGCGGTGAGTCCGGCCGGCGCCCGCCACACCTGGACCCGGTACCTGCCCTGCACGGCACAGGAGCGTGCCCGGCCCGGGTACTGCACGCAGCCGGGGCGCGGCCGCACCGCCCTGCACCGCGCCGACGACCCCCTCCACTTCTGCCTCGCCCCCACCACGTCCCGGCCGAGGCCCTGCCCGGTGCCCTCCCCCGGGATCCTGCGCATCGCCCGGGCGATCACGGAAACCGTTCGACACGGCACGGCCCGGCCGCTGCAATAGAGCGCCATGGGCGCCACACGCATGCACGAGGACGAACGGGACATCGACACCGCGCTCGTCGGCCGGCTGATCGCCCGGCGGTTCCCCCGGTGGGCCTCCCTGCCCCTGAGGCGCCTTTCGTCCTCCGGCACGGAGAACGCGATGTTCCGTCTCGGCGCGGACAAGGTCGTACGGCTTCCCCGGCATCCGCGGGCCGTCGACGCCATCACGCACGAGCTGCGCTGGCTGCCGCGGCTGGGCCCGGCACTGCCCGCCGCCTCCCCCGAGCCCCTGGGCGAGGGGGAGCCGGGCGAGGACTTCCCGTGGCCCTGGGCGGTCTACGGCTGGCTGGAGGGCCGCAACCCCGTGCCCGGGCGGCTCGAGGAGCCGGACCTGCTCGCCGGGGACCTCGCCGCGTACGTCAGGGCCCTGCGCCGTGTCGACGCCGTGGGCGGCCCTCCCGGCCGGGGCGTGCCGCTCGCGGCCCGTGACGCCGAGGTGCGCCGGGCGCTCGCACGGCTCGCGGGCCGGGTCGACACCGGGGCGGTCACCGCCCGCTGGGAGGAGGCCCTGGGGGCGCCCGGGCACAGCGGGCCGCCGATCTGGGCGCACGGCGACCTGATGGCCGGGAACCTGCTGGTCCGGCGCGGACGGCTGAGCGCCGTGATCGACTTCGGCACGGTCGGGGTGGGCGATCCGGCCGTGGACCTGATCGGTGCCTGGTGTCTGCTGCCCGCCCGGGCCCGGGGAGCCTTCCGCGAGGAGGTGGGCGCCGGCGCGGACGAGTGGGCGCGCGGCAGGGGCTGGGCGCTGTCGATCGCGGTGATGGCGCTGCCGTACTACTGGGACACCAACCCGCCGGTGGCCGAGAACTCCCGGCATGTGATCCGCGAGATCCTGGCCGAGCCGGTATAGGGGGCGGGCCCGGGGGCCGTGGGCTCCCCGCGGAGAGCCTGCCCGCCCCCCGGGACGGGGCGTCACTCGCCGGCGTAGGCCCTGTCCAGCGCGGCGAGGTCGAACTTGCTCATCGCCATGAACGCCTCGGTCACCCGGGCCGCCCTCGCCGGGTCCGGGTCCGTGATCATCGACTGGAGCCGGTCGGGCACGACCTGCCACGACACTCCGAAGCGGTCCTTGAGCCAGCCGCAGGGCCCGGGCTCGCCGCCGTCGGCGGTCAGCTCGGCCCAGTAGTGGTCGATCTCCTCCTGGTCCTCACAGAAGATCATGAAGGAGACGGCCTCGGTGAAGGTGAACTGCGGTCCGCCGTTGAGGGCGAGGAACCGCTGGCCGTTGGCCGTGAACTCGACGGTCATGACCGTGCCCGCCTGCTGCGGCGCCCCCTCGGGGTAGCGGGCCACCTCGCCGATGCCGGAGTTCTTGAAGACCGAGACGTAGAAGTGCGCGGCCTCCTCGGCCCGGCCGTCGAACCAGAGACACGTGGTGAAGCCGTCGGATGCCATGGGTTCCTCCCGGGGGCGTTCGTCGCTGTCATCCATGTCGACCGGTCCGCGCGGCGAAACTCATCGGCCGGCGCCCGCCCGGATCTGCCGGCAGCGGATCTGCCCAGGGCAGAGAAACCGCCTGCGGGCCTCGCCGGAGGCCGACAGTGGACTCGACGGCACGTCCGCGGCAGCTCCGCGGCGCTCTCGCCACGACGAGGAGAACCGATGACTCCACTTGCGACTCCCGCCCCGCGGGCCGAGGAGGGGGACACCCCTCCCACCCGCTTCGACGACCACCTGGCCGCCCAGTTGCTCGCGCAGCGCATCGTGCTGCTCGGCACCCAGGTCGACGAGGTCTCCGCCAACCGGGTCTGCGCCCAGTTGCTGATCCTGTCCGCCGAGGACCCGCACACCGACATCAGCCTGTACATCAACAGCCCGGGCGGGGGGGTGCACGCGGGGCTCGCCATCTACGACACGATGCGGCTCGTCCCGAACGACGTCTCCACCCTGGCGATGGGCTTCGCCGCCAGCATGGGGCAGTTCCTGCTGAGCGTCGGCACGCCGGGCAAGCGCTACGCCCTGCCCCACGCGCGGATCATGATGCACCAGCCCTCGGCGGGCATCGGGGGCACCGCCGCCGACATCGAGATCCAGGCGGAGAACCTGGAGTTCACCAAGCGGACCATCGAGCGGATCACCGCCGAGCACACCGGCCAGAGCCCGGAGACCATCTCCCGGGACGGCGACCGGGACCGCTGGTTCACGGCCGAGGAAGCCAGGGAGTACGGCATGGTGGACCGGGTCGTGGAGTCCCTCGCCGACGTCCGCCCGGCGACCACGCGACGCAGGATGGGGCTGCAGTGATGGGGAGCTACACGATCCCGAACGTCATCGAGCGGACCCCGCAGGGCGAGCGGTCCTTCGACGTCTTCAGCCGGCTGCTCAACGAGCGGATCATCTTCCTGGGGACCGAGATCGACGACGGCGTGGCCAACGTCGTCATCGCCCAGCTGCTGCACCTGGAGTCGTCGGCGCCCGAGAGCGAGATCTCGGTGTACATCAACTCCCCCGGCGGCTCGTTCACCTCGCTGATGGCCATCTACGACACCATGTCCTACGTGCGGGCGCCGATCTCGACGTGCTGCGTGGGGCAGGCGGCCTCCACCGCCGCCGTGCTGCTCGCGGGCGGCGACCCGGGCCGGCGGTTCGTGCTGGAACACGCGCGGGTGCTGCTCGGGCAGCCGGCCTCGGGCGGGCAGCGCGGCATGGTCTCCGATCTGGCGCTGCAGGCCAAGGAGATGGTGCGCATCCGCGGCCAGGTGGAGGAGGTGCTGGCGCGGCACACCCACCACGACGTGTCCACCCTGCGGGCCGACATGGACCGCGACAAGGTGTTCACCGCGCCGGAGGCGGTGGCGTACGGGCTGGCCGACGAGGTGCTCAGCCGGCGCCTCGCGATGGCCTGAGGCACCGGCCGGCACGGCTCAGGCGGCCAGGCACATCCCGTCGTGGGAGGTCGCCGGCGCCCCGCGGCGCCCGACGGCCGCGTGCCGGGAGGTGACGCGCACCAGCTCGTCCTGCGTCCGGGCCAGCAGGTCGCCCAGGCCCAGCCCCAGGGCCTGGGCGGCGGCCGCGAGCACCTCCGAGGAGGCCTCCTTGCGGCCGCGCTCCACCTCCGACAGGTAGGGCATGGAGATGCGCGCCGCGTCGGCGACGTCCTTCAGCGTGCGCTCCTGCGCGAGCCGCTCCCGGCGCAGGACGTCTCCCACCAGGTGCCGCCAGAGCGGCTCCTTCGCGGCGGGGGCCGGCGGCCCTGGGCGCGAGGGGGCCGCGCGTCGGCCGCCGGGCGGGCGCAGGGGCAGGACACGGGCGTCGTTCGGCAGTCGGTTGCTCACCGTCCCAGCCTAGGAATCCGGGACGCCGGGGGAAGGCTCCGGCGTTCCGCCCTGAGGAGAATGACCGGAAGCAGGATTCCGGAAAATCAGTGGGCATGGTGCACGCGTGAGCGGGTACCCGCAACCCGGGAGTGCCCATGCACAGGACAGCCGCGACGTTCGGGAGAGGTAATGGAGACCGCTGTGATCCGGTCGAAGGCAGAGGTCGTCGCAGAGAACGCCGAGGTCGGCACGGGTGACGGAGCGCTGCCGGGTCTCGCGGACCCGCGGTCGGTCGCCCCGCGGGACGCCCGCGCGCTGTCCCGCCAGTTCTTCCAGCGCCTGACGGAGCTCGAAGAGGGCACGCACGAGTACCAGTACGCGCGCAACACCCTCATCGAGATGAACATGTCACTCGTGCGGTTCGCGGCGGGCCGGTTCCGTGGGCGCGGCGACGACATGGAGGACATCGTCCAGACCGGCATGATCGGTCTGATCAAGGCGATCGACCGTTTCGAGCTGTCGCGCGAGGTCGAGTTCACCTCCTTCGCGCTGCCGTACATCGTCGGCGAGATCAAGCGCTTCTTCCGGGACACGACGTGGGCGGTGCACGTGCCGCGGCGGCTGCAGGAACTGCGCGTGGAGCTGGCCAAGGCGCGTGAGGAGCTCGCCAGCCGCCTGGACCGCGAGCCCACGGTCGCCGAGCTGGCCACCCTGATGAACATCTCCGAGAAGGAGGTCGTCGAGGGACAGATCGCGGCGAACGGATACAACTCCTCCTCGCTGGACGCCGCGCTCACCGGGGACGGTCCGGAGGGCGGCGAGGCGGTCCTGGCCGACTTCATCGGCGTCGAGGAGGACGGCCTGCGGCTCGTCGAGGACTTCCACTCGCTCGCCCCGCTGATGGCGGAGCTCAGCGAGCGCGACCGGCAGATCATCCACATGCGGTTCGTGGAGGAGGCCACCCAGGCGGAGATCGGCGAGCGGCTGGGCTGCTCCCAGATGCACGTCTCCCGGCTGATCAAGCGGATCATCACCCGGCTGCGCGAAGGCATGCTGGGCGAGCTGGGCTGCGCCTGACACGCCCTGCCGGACCAGCGGGTGCCGTCCCCCTGCGGGAGTGGGGCGGCACCCGCGACCATGTCCGCTCGGCTTCGGCGGCCATGCCCGCACGGGGTCGGCCGCGCTTCCCCCCGGACTCCAGCGGCTGCACCACCCTCGGCCCTCGACGGGTCCGCGACCGACTGAGAGCCGCCCGGTGTCCGGGCGGCTCTGGTGCATCGCCGTGTTCGTACTGTGCCGGGCCTCCGCCGCGGCTCCGTGATCCACGCGCCGGGTCCGGAGCCGTCGGACGGCCCGCGTCCGCCCGGCGGTTCACGCGCCGGTCGCGCGGGTGAGCGGCAGCACGGCACGCACCCGTTTGCCCACCGGCACCCGCTCGACGCTGACCTGCTCCGCGAGCGCGTGGACGATCTCCAGTCCGTGCCGGCCGATGCGCTCGGGGTTGCGGGGGAAGATGCGGGGCAGTGCGGAGCTGCTGTCGTAGACCGAGACCGTCACCGCGCTGTCGGTGCCCGTGAGTTCCAGGATGTAGGGGCCGTTGCTGTGCCGGTCGGCGTTGGTGACCAGCTCGCTCACGACCAGCAGCACCGCTCCGTCGACCCGCTCGTCGACGCTCGCGCACCACTCGGTCCGCAGCTGCTCGAGGAAGAGCGCGGCGAAGGACCGCGCCTCGGCGATGCAGCCCTGCTCGCCCGAGTAGTGTGCCGCCCGCCGCAGCGGTTCCACGGGCACGTCGAAACCAGTCGGTATCACTGCCCCGTCCAGGTGGTCGATCATACGTTTCTTTCTGGGAAGCCGGACTGGCCGGACGCTCTGCAGAGTGCTCGTACCCCGAGTCGGCCTTCACAGTCCTCACGTTTTCCGGCCCCTCCGGCGGGCCCGGGCATTGTCCCCCTTCGACGGGGCACCCGGAGGAGACCAGGGCCCGGTCGAGGGGCGGCCGGACCGGATGGCCGGAGGTGCGCGGTGGCCTGGTGGACATGGCTTGTCGTGGTGATCGCGGCGCTCGCCGCCCTCGCCGTGGTGACGCTCGCCGTGCAGGCGGGCAGACGGTCGGGGACGGTCATCGCCGTGCGCCGCCGGCCGGGCGGGAAGGGCATGCGATGAACGAGCTGCTGGCCGCGCGGAGCCTGACGACCCTGCCGGTGGTCACCCTGGGCGGCGATGCCGTGGCCCAGATCAAGGACACCGTGTTCGACGCCGCGGCCGGCCGCGTCACCGGCTTCACGCTGAGCGGCCGCGGTCTGCTGTCGGGCCCGCTGAAGCAGAGCCTGCCCTGGTCGGCGGTGCACGCGCTGGGCCCGCACGCGGTCATGGTCCGCGACGCGCAGGCCCTGCAGGACACGTCCGTCGTGGTGGCGCGGCGCGAGGCGCAGCAGGGCCGGGTGCTGCACGCGAAGGTGCTGACCGACGAGGGGGCCGAGGTCGGTACGGTGCTCGACGTGGTGGTCGAGGGCGGCACCAGCGGCCGGGTGGTGGGCTTCCGGATCGCCGCGGACAAGTCCCTGGTGCAGGGCTCCCGGCGCAGGAGGCAACGGGTGTACGTGCCGCGCGGGGAGACGCTCGCCGTGTCCGGCCGGGCCCTGGTCATACCGGCGGACGCCACCCGTTACGTCGCCGACGACCTGCCGGCGTTCACCGCCCGGGTCGGCGCCTTCCGGCAGGAGCACCGGGGGGCGGCGTCATGATGCTGTTCTCGCAGGCGCGGGGGTTGCCCGTGCTGACGCTGGACGACGCCGAGGAGATCGGCGTCCTGAAGTCGCTCACGGTCGACGCCGCGTCCGGCGTGGTCACCCACGTCCGGGTGGGCGGCAGGCACTCCCGCAAGGAGAGCGTGCTGCCCTGGGGCGCCCTGCACGCCGTCGGCCCGGACGCCGTGCTGGTGCGCACGACCGCCGCCCCGGCCGCGGCACCGCCCCACCACGAGCTGCAGGGCCTGAGGGTCCTCACCGACACGGGCGACGCGCTCGGCACGGTGCAGGACGTCGTTTTCGAGCCGGAGACGGGCCGGGTGGAGTCGGTGGTCACCGCCCGGGGCGACCTGCCGGCCGACCGCCTGCTCGGACTGGGCGACTACGCCCTGGTGGTCCGGGCCGGCTGAACCGCGTCAAGCCTCGGCGGCCCGGGCCGCTCGGCCCGTCAGGTCGCTATTGGGACGCGGGGGGCTGCTCCGTCAGGACGCGGGGGGCTGCTCCGTCGTGCCGCCGCCGCTGTCCGGGCCGGATCCGGAACCGCTGTCGCTGCCGGGTGCCTGCGGCTGTTCCGACTGCCCCGACGACGGGGGCGGCGGTTCGTCGCTGGTGGGCGGCTCCGACGAGGTCTCGGTGCCCGGACTCGGCGGTTCGCTGGTCGACGCTTCACCGGAGGTCGTCTCACCCGGTGACGGGGGTGTGGTCACGGTCGTGGACGGGGTGGGCTCGTCCGGCTTCTCGGTCTTGTGGTCCTTCTTGCCCGTGTCGCCCTTGGGGCGCTCGAACCACTCGCCGTCGGGTTCGCACATCACGAAGGCGCCGACCGGCTTCGGCGCGGGCTTGACCACCACGACCTGCGAGGCCGCGTAACCCGGCCACGCCTCGCCGGTGGTCTTCGCGTTCTTCTGGGCAACCGGCGTATCGAGCGGGTTGCCGCACGCGCAGCGCACCCGCGGCACGCCGCGTTCGTCGACGAGGACGGCGGTGCCGGCCTGCAGCACGGCCTGGTAGCCGGTGGGGGCGCCGTCGTTGTAGCCGTGGTTCGTGACGCGGGTGTCCATCCGCAGCTGCACGGGGGTGAGCGAGCGCAGATAGGCGGGGACCTCGGACGGGTCCTTGCGGACGACCGAGGCGAAGGCCTTCTCCTTGTCCGGCTCCTGCTCGAAGAAGGTGATCTGCTTCTCCACGTCGCAGGAGGCGACGTTGCGGGTGCCTCCGTAGAGGCCGGGTTCGTCACCCTCCACGCCCTGGAGGGTGTTCTGCGCCGCCGACTCGCTGGCCCCGGAGGGCGGTACGGGCGAGGCGGAGTTCTTCTCGTTCGCGGTGGAGTCGGTGAAGGGGTCGGGGCCGGTGTCCGCCGCGGGCTCCAGGAACACCTCGCCGCTGGACGTGCTCGTGCCGGCGTCGGAGGCCTCGGTGCCACCGCCGCCGGGCCGGGACAGCACGACGGCCAGGATCACGGCGGCCACGACGGCCGTGGCGACGATGGCGACCCGGGGTATGGAACCCCACCACGGCCGGCGGGGTTCCGGCGGTTCCCCGCCGCCGCGCCCGGTGGGCGGTTCGGACGGCGGCCCGCCGCCCGGCGGAGGCTGGGAGGGACCCGACAGCGGGCCCGACGGAGGACCCGTGGGACGGCCGGACGACGGCGGATCGACGCTCACGATCTCTTCTTCCGCGTGCTTGCCTGCGGCCCTCGCGCACTCGGGGCACTCGGCCCGGCCTGTGCTGGCGTGCCGCCTTTCTCCACTCTCCTTCATTGTGTGCACCGGCCCCGCGTGTCCCGCAAGCCGACGCGGACGGACCTGCCCGGCGGGCGTGCGGGCGGGGTGCTGCTTAGCGTGACTGCGTGACTTCGCGCTCCCCCTCCGGCCGGGCCGGCCCCTTCGCCGGCCGGGCGTCCGCCCGCCATGGCTGGGTGCACGCCCTCCTCACGGTCCTCGCCGGGCTGCTGGCGATGGCGGTGGTGGCCGCGCTCGGTCTGTGGGCCGCCGGGGCCGCGGACCTCCCGGACGGTGCGTTCGGGCCGGTCGTCGCGGCGACGATGGTCACCGCCGTGGGCGGCGCGGTGGAGCTTTCCGGCAGCGCCGGTGACCTCGCCGACACACAGGCGGGCCTGACCGTGATCCCCCTGTCGGTCACGCTGACCGGGGCCCTGGTCATCGCGTGGGGTTTCCTGCGGCCCTTGCGGCACCGCGCCGTCGCCGGTGCCGCGGAACTGGCCGGCTGGGCCGGGCGGGTGGCCGTCCTGTGGCTGCTCGCGCTGATCGGCCTGACGCTCGCCGCCCGCCACACCTTCGACATCTCCCTGGGCGACGACGTGCTCGGGGATCTGGGGGACCTGTTCGGCACCTCACCGAGGGTCGGCTTCACCACCGACGTCCCGCTGTCGGTGCTCGTCGGCGTGGTGTGGCTGGCCGGTGTGCTCGTTCTGGCCCTGCTGGTCGCGCGCGGGGCCCCGCTGCCCGGCGGGCTGCTGCGGTTCCAGGCGTCGGTGCGCCCGGCCGCGTACGCGACGGTGGCGGTGCTGCTGGCCTGGGTCCTCGCCGGTGTGGTGATCGCGCTGGTCGTCGCGGCGACGCGGGGCCACACGGCCGAGACCTTCGCCGTGATCCTGCTCGGCATGCCGAACCTGATGTGGCTGGCGCTGACGATCGGCCTCGGCGCCACCTGGAACGGGCGCGTGGAGGGACCGTTCGGGCTGCCCATGCCGCACGTGCTGGACGAGGTGCTGCGCACCCCGGACGTCGCCGAGCTGAACTTGCGCACGCTCTCCGAGCACGACGGGCGGGTGTGGTGGCTGCTCGTCGCCGACGTCGTGCTGCTGCTGGCGGCCGCGTTCGTGATGGCGGCGCGGTCACCGGCCCGGATCCGGGCCTGGCAGCACGCCGTGCACATGGCCGTCGCACTCGTGCTGACCGTGTTCATGATCTGCCTCGTCGGGCGGATCTCCGCGCACTTCGGCCTGTCGGTCCTCGGCATCGGCGACCTCGGCGGCGGCCTGTCGGGCCGGTTGTTCCTGAGGCCGAAGCTGTGGGGGGCGATCGGTCTGGCCGTGCCGTGGGGACTGGTGACCGGGTTCGCCGGGGCGCTGCTGGCGCGGCGCGTGCGGCGGCGGGGCGAGGTACGTCCCGAGAACGAGAGCTGACCGGGACGGAGCCGGGCGGGAGGGAGGGCCGGGCCGGATGGGCGGGTGAGCCGCATCGACGGCCGGGCGGCACCCCCGGGCCGATCCGCCCGGGCGGGTCGGGGCCGGACCGCGCCGAGGCCCGGCCCTTCCGCGTCACGGCCCGCGCGTGCGCTCCACGAACACCGGCTCGGCCCAGCGCGGCGGCGGTTCGGGCAGCTCCTGCCCCGCTCCCGGCACCTGCCGCTCCGCTCGCGTCGACGTCCGGACGGCCCCCGCGGCCGCGCCGGTCGTGGCGGCGCGCAGCGCGGTCACGAAGGCCAGGCAGGACGGGTAGCGGTCGTCCGGGCTCTTGGCGAGGGCCTTGGCCAGTACGGGGTCGGCCTCTGCTGCGATGTCCGGCCGGGCCGCGGTGAGCGGCGGCGGCTCGTCGTACTGGTGGGCCCAGAGCAAGGCCATGTCGTCGTCGCGCTGGAAGGGCGGGTGGCCGGTCAGGATCTCGTAGACCACGCAGGCGAAGCCGTACACGTCGCAGCGGGCGTCCACCGGCTTGCCGGAGATCTGCTCGGGGGCGACGTAGTCGAGGGTGCCGACGAACTGGCCGACCGTGGTGAACCCGGTCAGGGACAGCGACTTCTTCGTCAGGCCGAAGTCGGTGAGGTAGACGTGCTCGGGGTGATCGCTGTCGGTGCCCGGGGAGACCAGGATGTTGCCCGGTTTGACGTCCCGGTGCACCAGGCCGTGCTCGTGCGCGGCGTCCAGCGCGGAGGCGACCTGGGCGGCGACGCGGACGGCGGTGGCCGGCGGCAGCGGGCCCTCACGGTCGAGGAGGTGACGCAGATCGCTGCCGGCGACGTACCGCATGGCGATGTAGAGCACTCCGTCGGTCTCGCCGGCCTCGAAGACCGGGACGATGTGCGGGTGGTCGATCGCTGCGGCGGCCCGGGACTCGTGCGTGAACCGGCGGCGGAAGGTGTCGTTGCGGGCCAGTTCCGGTGCCAGCAGCTTCAGGGCGACGGTGCGTTCCAGGCGCAGGTCGCGGGCCCGGTAGACGACGGCCATGCCGCCGCGGCCGATCTCCTGCTCGATCCGGTACCCGGCGATCTGCTGTCCGAGCAGTTCGGAGGGCCGTCCCGAGAAGAGGCCGGTCTCGCGGTTCACCGCCCGTCACCCTCGGGCGGGACGACGCGGGTGGGCGGGTGCCGGACCGCCCGGGTGGGCGGCGCCGCGGCCGGCGGCGGCGCCTGCTTCGCCTGGTCGGCCTCCCCGGGCTGCCCGGGCTGTTCGGACTTCCGGAACTCCTCGGGGCCGGCGACGCGTGTGGGTTCGGGGGGGCTCGCCGCCGTCGCCCCCGGCGAGACGACCCGGGTCGGTTCCTGCGGCGGCGGTGCGCCGGCCGGCGGCGGTGCCGTGGCGGCCCGAGGGGGGTCCTGCGCCGCCGCGGGCGTCTCGGCGACGACTCTGGTCGGCGGGTGGGCGGAGGCCGCGTGCGGCCGGGACGGCTCGGGGCCGTCCACGGGCGCCGGGCGGTCGGCCCGGGGTGTGTCGTCCGTGGCGTAGGTGGTCAGGCGGGTGCCGTCGGCGTACACCCAGCGTCCGTGCGCGGAGTCGTACAACCAGACGGATTCGCCGTCCACGACCACGCCGATGCGGGTGCCGCGGGTGCGCGTGCGGAAGGACTCCAGGTCGAGCCCGTTCGCGAGGTCCTCGACCGCCGAGCGGTAGCGGGCCAGGGCCTGCTGCGCCCGGCCCAGCAGCGGGCGCGGGTCGGCGGTGCGGGTCAGCGGCCCATCGGTGGTGGGCGGGTCCTGCGGCACGGCCACCAGGCGGCGCCCGTCGACCCAGGCCGACCAGCCGTTGAAGCACAGCACGTGCCCCCAGTCGCCCTGCCGCTCCAGCAGCTGCACCGGCAGCAGGGGGTCGAGGTCCACGGTGGGCCGGGACGGATCGGGGGCCTCCCAGGCCGGCATCCCGTGCTGCGGGACGACGTGCGTGGGCCGGAATCCGGGGGTGGTCACGGGCGGTGCCTACTTCCGCATCACGGCGGGTTCGTGGCGGCGCAGCAGCCGGGACACCAGGAACCCGAAGAACACCGACAGCACGACGAGCATGGCGACGTCCAGCAGCCAGGTGCCGGCCGCGTGCTCGAACAGCGGGTCCTCGGTCAGGTCGCCGGGCACGATGCGGGCCAGTCCCACCGTCCCGGCCATCGCCGCCAGGGCCCAGCGCGCCGGCACGAGCCAGCCCAGCTGCTCCAGGCCCGGGGTGCCGGCCAGCTTCAGCAGGGCTCCGCAGAAGACGACCTGGACGATGGCGATGAGCACGAGCAGCGGCATCGTCACCTCTTCCTTGCGCACCAGCGCGGACACGAGCAGGCCGAGCATCATCGCCGTGAAGGCCAGCAGGGCGACGGCGACGGTGATCTCCACCAGGGGCGGCATGAGCACCCCCTCGCCGCCGGGCGCGTTGACGTCCACACCGAGCAGGGCGACCAGGGTCAGCACCACCGCCTGCAGCACGGTGATGACGCCCAGGACGACGACCTTGGACATCAGGTACGCCGATCTGGACAGGCCGACCGCCCGTTCCCGCTGGTAGATCACCCGTTCCTTGACCAGTTCGCGCACGGCGTTGGCGGCCCCGGTGAGGACCGCGCCGACGCAGAGGATGAGCAGGGCGTTCATCGCCGTGTCGAGGGTCAGTCTGCCGCCGGCCAGGGCCCGTGCCATGGCGCCCATCACGAACGGCAGGGCGATCATGATGATGAGGAAGGTGCGGTCGGCCGCGAGCGCCGACGCGTACCGGCGTACGAGGGTGCCGAGTTGGGCGCCGCGGCTGCGCGGCCGGGGCGGCGGGGCGATGACCACCGGCCCGGACCGGTCCTGCCGTGGCTGCGCGGAGGCGTCCGCGACGTACCGGCGGTGCCACGGGGACGCCAGGTACTCCCCCGCCCAGTCCCGTTCCCTGTCCCGCTCGAAGTGCTCGAAGGCCTCCGGCCAGTGCTCGAAGCCGAAGAACGCCAGGGCGTCCTCGGGCGGCCCGTAGTAGGCGATCTTCCCGCCGGGCGCGAGCACCAGGAGCCGGTCGCACACGTCGAGGCTGAGCACGCTGTGGGTGACGACGATGACGGTGCGGCCGTCGTCGGCGAGGCCGCGCAGCATGTGCATCACCGAGCGGTCCATGCCGGGATCGAGGCCGGAGGTCGGCTCGTCGAGGAAGAGCAGCGACGGCTTCGTCAGCAGCTCCAGGGCCACGCTGACGCGCTTGCGCTGGCCGCCGGAGAGGCTGTGCACGGGCTGGTCGGCGCGTTCCTGCAGGCCCAGTTCGCGGATCACCTCGTCGACCCGGGCGCGCCGCTCGGCCTTGGCGGTGTCCTGCGGGAAGCGCAGCTCCGCCGCGTAGGACAGGGCCTTACGGACCGTCAGCTGCGCGTGCAGGATGTCGTCCTGCGGGACGAGGCCGATGCGCTGGCGCAGTTCGGCGTAGTCGCGGTAGAGGTCGCGGCCGTCGTAGAGCACGGTGCCGTGGCCGGCGGGCCGCTGGCCGGTGAGGGCGTTCAGCAGGGTGGACTTGCCCGCGCCGCTCGGCCCGACGACGGCGAGCAGGCACTTCTCGCCGACCGGGAACGACACGTGGTCCAGCAGCGTCTTGCGGCCGCGGTCGACGGTGACGGCGAGGTCCTGCACGTCGAGGGAGACCTCGCCGGTGTCGACGTACTCCTGCAGTTCGTCGCCGACGAGGCAGAAGGCCGAGTGGCCGATGCCGACGATGTCGCCCTGGCCGACCGGTGCCGTCGTGACGGGGCTGCCGTTGAGGTAGGTGCCGTTGTGGCTGCCGAGGTCGGTGATCTCGTAGGTGCCGTCGGGCAGGGCGCGCAGTTCGGCGTGGCGGCGGGAGACCACGAGGTCGTCGATGACGAGGTCGTTGTCCCCGGCGCGGCCGATGCGGACGGTGCGGGAGGGCAGGGGCCGCACGGTGGTGGGCGCCCGGTAGGTGCCGGTCATGGCCGGCATGGAGACCGCCGAGGGGCGTTCGGATGCCGGTGCGGGACGGCCGGTCAGCACGACGCGCGGTCCGTCGGCCGGGTCGCCGAAGCGGATGACGCTGCCGGGTCCGACGTCCCGGGCGTGGACGCGGCCGCCGTCGGCCCAGGTGCCGTTGGTGCTGTTCTCGTCCTCGATGGTCCAGTGACCGTCCTCGGGCCGGAGCACCGCGTGGTGCCAGGAGACCCGGTCGTCGGCGAGGACGATGTCGCTCAGTGGGTCGCGCCCCAGGTGGTAGTCGCGGCCCGGGATCAGCACGGTGGAGCCCGTCTCCGTCTTCAGGACGAGTTCCGGTGCCACCGATGGCTGCGCCATGGTCAGATTCTACCGATCCGGCCTGGTATGCGCCTGGGCGGGCGGGGGTGGAGGGTCAGGCCACGGGCACGCCCAGCAGGGGTGCGGCACGCTGCATCCGCAAGGCGTCCACGGACTCGGCGAGCAGTTCGTACTCGGTGGTGTCGTCGCTGGTGGCGATGCGCACCAGCCGTCCGGCCGCCAGCTCCTCGGCGACCCGCTCCTGCTGGGCGGGATCGGCGCACCACGCGCGCAGCAGCATGGGCACGTCGGGCACGGAGTCGGCGACCGGCACGAGCGCACCCGGGGGTAAGTGCTCGGCCTCGGGCCGGGGGTCCAGGCGCTGCGCGATCCAGGAGGCCCGGTCGCGCAGCCACCACAGGGCGAGGGCGAGGGTGGGCGCCCGGTAGGTGCCCAGGGGCACCCCGATGCGGCGTCCGTCGCACACCCCGTACGCGGTGACGTGGCACAGGAACTCGTCGTGCACGTGACCCTCCCCCGTCGCCCCGCCCGTCGGCCGGGCCTCGTGTCGTGCGGCTCGCGTGCTGTGCGTGAGGGCGCGGTCGCTCGACGTGAAAGCGCTCTCGCGTGTCAGTATGTTCACTGCTGAAACACTGTCACCATGACTTTTTGGCCACTTCCCTGGCATATTCACCGCCCGAGTTGGCCGAAATCCGGCGAGACGGTTCCGGAAGGCATGACCCGGGCGGTGATCGACCCTGCGAGGGCGGCGGGCGGGGTGGTGCGTGCCGGTTACCGCCGGGAGATTCCGGCTGCCGATCACGAGCGATCGCCGGACTGATCGCCGCGGTCCGCCGGCAGTTCCCCGGCCCGTACTCGGCTTCCTGGACCGGATCGAGGGCTGCCGGGCGATGAGTTCCCGCGCGTACCGCGGTGTGCACGAGGGAAGAAGGCCGCCGCACACCGGAGGATCCGATGGCCGCCACCACAGCCCTGGACGCCGAGTTCACCGCCGTCCTGCGAAAGAGCCCCGCCGAAGGCGGCTGGACGTACCTGGTCCGGCCCCGGTCCGTCGCGTTCTTCGGCACCAGGGGCCTGGTCAAGGTCCGCGGCACGATCGACGGACACCCGTTCCGCAGCTCCTTCATGGCCCTGGGCGACGGCACCCACGAACTCCCCGTCAAGGCGGACGTCCGCAGGGCCGTCGGCAAACAGGAGGGCGACACGGTGACCGTACGCCTGGAGGAGCGCCTCGGCTGACGCCGGCGCACGTCGGCGGGTATCTCGGCCGGCGCGGTACGCCTCGGCGGGTGCGGCCTGCCTCGGCCGGCGCGGTACGTCCCGGCCGGCGCCCGGCGGGTGCCCGCGCGGCGCGGCGTGGCGTGGCGCGGCGCGGCGCGGCGGACGCGCGTGTGCCCGGAGGCGGGAGGCCGCCCCCGGGCACACCGTGACCCCTACTGCTTGACGATCGCGTCGATGCGGGCCAGCTCGTCCGCGTCGAAGTCCAGGTTGGCGATGGCGCCGACGCTGTCCTGGAGCTGCTGTGGGCTGCTCGCCCCGACCAGCGCCGAGGTCACCCGGCCGCCGCGCAGCACCCAGGCCAGCGCCATCTGGGCCAGGGTCTGGCCACGGGACTCGGCGATGCCGTTCAGCTCCCGCAGGCGTGCGACCAGCTCCTCCGTGACCGCGTCGGAGTTCAGGAACGGGCTGTCGCTCGCCGCCCGCGAGCCCTCCGGGATGCCCTCGAGGTAGCGGCCGGTGAGCAGACCCTGCTCCAGCGGGGAGTAGACGATCGACCCGGTCTGCAGCTCGTCGAGGGCGTCCAGCAGCCCTTCGTCCTCGGGGCGGCGGTCGAGCATGGAGTAGCGCGGCTGGTGGATCAGCAGCGGCGTGCCCAGCTCACCCAGGATGCGGGCGGCCTCGCGGGTCTGCTCCGCCGAGTAGTTGGAGACTCCGACGTACAGCGCCTTGCCCTGCTGCACGGCCGAGTGCAGCGCACCCATCGTCTCCTCGAGCGGGGTGTCGGGGTCCGGGCGGTGCGAGTAGAAGATGTCGACGTAGTCCAGGCCCATCCGCTGCAGGCTCTGGTCCAGCGAGGACAGCACGTACTTGCGCGAACCCCACTCGCCGTACGGGCCGGGCCACATCAGGTAGCCGGCCTTCGTCGAGATCACCAGCTCGTCGCGGTAGCGCCCGAAGTCCGACCTGAGGAACCCGCCCAGCGCGGACTCGGCGGCACCGGGCGGCGGGCCGTAGTTGTTGGCGAGGTCGAAGTGGGTGATGCCGAGGTCGAAGGCGCGGCGCAGGATGGCGCGCTGGGTCTCGGCGGGGCGGTCCGGGCCGAAGTTGTGCCACAGGCCGAGCGAGAGCGCGGGGAGCTTCAGGCCGCTGCGTCCGGTGCGCCGGTAGGGCATGTCCGCGTAGCGGTCGGGATGTGCGGTGTACAACGCGACTCCAGGGGGTTGGCTCGGTCGGGGGGAACCGGGGTCCACTCTGGCGTGACCTGCGCCCATGCGTCCAACAGAAGAATCCGATGGAATTCAGCGGTTACGCTTCTCAGTCATGGAACTGCGCCACCTGCAGCACTTCGTCGCGGTCGCCGAGGACCAGCACTTCACCCGGGCGGCGGAACGCCTCCTGGTGTCCCAGTCGGGCCTGTCGGCGTCCATCCGGGCCCTGGAGCGGGAGCTGCAGACGCCGCTGTTCGTGCGGACGACCCGCAGGGTGACCCTGACCCCGGCCGGGCGGGCGCTGCTCGGCGAGGCGGAGCGGATCCTGGCTCAGGTGCGCTCGGCGCACGAGGCGGTCGCGGCGGTGCAGGGCGTGCTGCGCGGGATGCTCGCCCTGGGCACGGAGCAGTGCGTCGCCGGAGTGAACGTGGCGGGGCTCCTGGCGGGCTTCCGGCGGCGACACCCGGACGTGGAGATCTGCCTGCGGCAGGCCGGGTCGGGCGCGCTCGCGGAGGAGGTCGCGGCCGGGCGGCTGGATCTGGCGTTCGCCGTGCGCACCGCCCGGGAGGAGACCGACCAGCTTCGGGCCGTGCCGCTGTCGAGCGAGCCGATGACCGTGCTGTGCCATCCGAGCCACCGGCTCGCGACGGCGGGGGCCGTCGTGTCGCCGGAGGACCTGGGCGGCGAGGTGTTCGTCGACTTCCACCCGGACTGGGGGCCCCGGCGCACCACGGACGCGGCGTTCGCCGCCGCGGGCGTCCGGCGCAGCGTCGCCCTGGAGGTCAACGACGTGCACAGCCTGCTGGACCTCGTGGACGAGGACCTGGGCATCGCCGTCGTGCCGCGTCACTTCCGGCACAAGCGCGCCTCGCTGACCGCGCTGCCGGTGACGGGCTTCGGGGACGCCGGCTACGAGACGGTCGCCCTCCTGCCGCCGGCCCAGGCGACCAGCCCGGCGGCCCGGGCCCTGATGGCCCTGCTCGAGACAGGTCGTCCGACACCACCCCAGGAGGGCGTCCGCCCCTCCTGACCCGAGCCGTCCCGCGCCGCGGCCTCCTGACGTCACGTGCCGTCCGGATCGGCGGCACGAGGGCAACGGTTTCACGCTCGCGTGCGGGCACGGTCCGACCGTGGCGTGTCGGACCCCTCACCCTCGCGGCGCAGGGCCGCACCGGGGAGGCGGTGGCGCGGATCCACCTGCCCGGGCGGGCGCCGCCGGGGCTCCACGGGAGCCGGATTCCCGGCGCGTGATCCCCGGCGATGCGCGAAGGTGGACGTATGCATGCCAAGGACATCCTCGTCGAGGGCTACAGCCGCATCCGGGAAGAGGTCCACGCCGCGCTCGACGGACTCGGGCCCGAGGAGCTGGCCGCCCGGCCCGCCCCGGGCGCCAACTCCGTCGCCTGGCTCGTCTGGCACCTCACCCGCGTCCAGGACGACCACGTCGCCGACGCCTTCGGTCTGGAGCAGGTGTGGCTGTCCCAGGGGTGGGACGAGCGCTTCGGGCTGCGCCTGCCCCGTCACGACACCGGTTACGGCCACAGCGCCGCCCAGGTCGCCGAGGTGAAGGTCGACTCGGGCGAGCTGCTGACCGGGTACTACGACGCCGTCCACGAGCAGAGCGTGCAGGCCCTGCGCGGCCTGACCGCCAAGGACCTGGAGCGCGTCGTCGACGAGCGGTGGGACCCGCCGGTCACCCTGGGCGTCCGGCTGGTCAGCGTCCTGTCCGACGACCTCCAGCACGTCGGGCAGGCGGCGTACGTGCGGGGACTGCTTCAGAGCGCGGCGTCGTAGCCGGGGAGCACGACGTCGCGGATCAGGGCGGTGCGCTCGTCGAACGGCAGGAAGGCGCTCTTGACGGCGTTGACGGTGACCGTGCGCAGGTCCTCGACCGTCCAGCCCGCCTCCTCGACCAGCAGGGACATCTCGCGGGTCATCGTCGTGCCCGACACCAGCCGGTTGTCGGTGTTCAGGGTGACGCGGAAGCCGAGGTCCTTCAGGGCGGTGATCGGGTGCTCGGCGATCGACGTGGCGGCACCGGTCTGCAGGTTGGAGGTGGGGCACATCTCCAGGGCGATGCGCCGGTCGCGCACCCAGCTCGCGAGGCGGCCGAGCTTGCCGGACGCGAGGTCGGGGATGTCGTCGGTGATCCGCACGCCGTGCCCGATGCGCTGGGCGCCGCACACCTGCAGGGCCTGGTGGATGCTGGGCAGGCCGTGCGCCTCGCCGGCGTGGATGGTGAAGGGCACGCTCTCGCGGCGCAGGTGCTCGAAGGCCGCGAGGTGGTCGGCGGGCGGGAAGCCGTCCTCGGCGCCGGCGATGTCGAAGCCGACGACACCCGCGTCACGGAACGCCACCGCCAGATCGGCGGCCTCGCGCACCCGGTCGAACATGCGCATCCCGCACAGCAGGGTGCCCACCCGCACGGGCGTGCCCGCGGCGGCGGCCTTGGCCATACCGGCGGCCAGGCCCTCCTGGACGGTCTCCACCACCTCGGCCATGGTCAGCCCGCCCCGGGTGTTCAGCTCCGGCGCGTAGCGCACCTCGCCGTAGACGACGCCGTCGGCGGCGAGGTCGAGGACGTACTCCTCGGCGGTGCGCAGCAGGCCCTCACGGGTCTGCATCACGGCGAGCGTGTGCTCGAACGTGGCTATGTAGCGCACCAGGTCGCCGGAGTTGGCCGCCTCGTAGTACCAGGCGGCGAGCTCGTCGGGGTCCGTGGTGGGCAGCGTGTGGCCGACGGCGTCCGCGAGTTCCACGACGGTGGCCGGGCGCAGGCCGCCGTCGAGGTGGTCGTGCAGCACGGCCTTGGGGAGACGGCGGATCACATCGGCGTCTACGCGCGTAGCAGTCATGGCGGGACTTTCCTTGTTCGGGCGGTTCGAGTGAATTCAAGTGAAGAGGGGGCGTTCAGGCGGCGGGCTGGAGCAGGTCCCAGCGGTTGCCGTACAGGTCCTGGAAGACGGCGACCGTCCCGTACGGCTCGCGCCGGGGCTCCTCCAGGAAGACCACGCCGGCGGCGGACATCCGGGCGTGGTCGCGGGCGAAGTCGTCGGTGTGCAGGAAGAAGCCGACCCGCCCTCCGGTCTGGTCCCCGACCCGGGCGGCCTGGGCCTCCCCCTTGGGCCGGGCCAGCAGCAGCCCGGTTCCCGCTCCCGGGTCACCGGGTTCGACGACGACCCACCGGGATCCGTCCGGCCGGGCCTCGTCCTCGGCGAGCCGGAAGCCGAGGGCGTCCGTGTAGAAGCGGATCGCCTCGTCGTAGTCGTCGACGACGAGGGTGACCAGGGCGATACGGCGCATCGGGACCTCTCGGAGCACGGGGTTGACCGGAGAGGTTATACGTAAAACGCGCGCCGTGCCAACTGCCGGACGCGCGCCGTGCCGACCGCCGGACGCACGCCGTGCCCACCGCCGGACGCACGCCGCGCCGACCGCCGGACGCACGCCGTGCCCACCGCCGGACGCGCGCCGCGCCGACCGCCGGACGCACCCCGTGCCGGCCACCTCGCGCACGCTCCGGCCACCGGGACGCCCGGCGCCTCCCGAGCGGGCGTGACGGCCCGTGATCCACCGGGTCACCTCCACGATCACGCCCCCGTCGCAATGTGAGGGAGATCCGGCGCATATATGGCGCTCTTCTGGGTGGGTTGCACTGCCGACGTGGATGCGGGACGGTTGCGGTCTGCATGTTTTCCAGTACAGGAAGGTGGTGGGGTGCGCAGGATGCGTGCCTCCGCTTGTGACCGCTTCCCCCAGTTCCTCCGCCCGCTCACGCAGCGCCGACACCAGGGTCGGCAGCGCGTGGGGTGACGCCCCCTACCCCGTGCTGGTCGTCGACCGGCACGGCACCGTCGTGCAGTTGAACGATGCCGCGCGGCTCCTCCTGCCCGACGCGGCGAGCGGTGACGGGCTGCACGAGGCGGCGCCCTCCTGGCTTTCCGACGCCCACCGGCGCCTTACCGGCGGACCCCTCGCCCCCGGCGCCGCCCCGACGAGCGGCCCGGTCAAGGACCGCATCGTCCAGGCCCACCCGACCGCCGCCGTCGACGGGGACGTGGTGTGGTGGCTGGTCGACGACACCGACCGCCATCTGGCGGAACAGGCCGCGCGCAACGCGCAGGCCCGCTCGGAGATCCTCTCCGAGGTCTCCTCGACGCTGCTGTCGACCCTGAACGTGCCCCGCTGCATGGAGGTGGCCGCGTCGATGGCCGCGGAACATCTCGCGGAGGCCGCCGTGCTCGTCGCCCCCGCACAGGGCCGCCGGCACCCGCTGACGTACGCGCCGCAGGGCGGGCCCGTCGTGCAGGTGACGCGGCAGATCGACACGCACAGCGTGCCCGGTCTTCCCGAGGCTCTGCAGGGCTTCCCGCCCGTGCCCGCCCGGTGGATCGACCCGTCGGTCCTTCCCGACTGGGTGATCCCCGACGCCTTCACCGGCCCGGTCGGCTCGGTGATAGTCACTCCCCTGCCCGGACACGGCGTGCCCGCCGGTGCCCTGATCCTGCTGCGTTCCAGCACCGAGCAGGCGTTCACGGAGGGCGAGGAGGTCTTCGCCCGGCTGTTCGCCGCCCGGGCCGGTGCCGCGCTGTCGGCGGCGCGTCTGTACACCGAGCAGGCCACCATCACCGCGACGCTGATGCACGAACTGCTGCCGCCCACACTGCAGCGGGTGCACGGCGTGCAGTACGCGGGCAGCTACCGGGCCGCCAAGGACCACGAGCGGGTCGGCGGGGACTTCTACGACGTCCACCCGGGCGCCGATCCCTCGCAGGAGACCCTGGTCGTGCTGGGCGACGTGGCGGGCAAGGGACTGGACGCCGCCGTCCTGACCGGCAAGATCCGCAACACCCTGCACGCCCTGCTCCCCCTGGCCGGTGATCACCAGCGGGTACTGGACCTGCTCAACGGGGCGCTGCTCAGCTCCCGGCACACCCGCTTCGCCACGATGGTCCTCGCCTCGGTGCGCCGCCGTGCGGGCCGGGCGCAGCTCCGGCTGACCAGCGCCGGCCATCTCCCCCCGCTCATCGTGCGCGCCGGCGGCCGTGTGGAGGAGGTGACCTCGCGGGGCACGCTGATCGGCGCCTTGCCGACGGTGGCCGCGCACACGGTCGAGACGGTGCTGGAGCAGGGGGACACCTGTCTGCTGTACACCGACGGCATCACCGAGGCGCGCGGCGGGCCGCTGGGCGACGAACTGTTCGGCGAGGCCCGGCTGAAGCGGGCCCTGGGCGAGTGCGCCGGGCTCCCGGCTGAGGCCGTCGTGGAGCGTGTGCAGATGCTGGCCGCCGAGTGGGTCGGGCGCGGACGGCACGACGACATGGCCGTCGTCGCGGTCGGTGTCCCCAGGACCGGTGGTCTGTCGATCGTCAACGGCCGCCGAGGTGACGGGAAGGACGGGTGAACGCTCCCGCGATGTCCGTGACACTGCAGAAACGGTTGTGGCGGGCCGTGGCCGAAGGTGACGAGTACGGCGCCGTCGACGTGCTGTCCGGTGCCCTGGCCGACGGGCTGGACGAGGAGACCCTGCTGCTGGACGTGATCGCACCGGTGCAGGAGAAGGTCGGCGCCGAGTGGGCCGCCGACCGCATCACCGTCGCCCAGGAGCACGCCGCCACCGCCATCAACGAACGTGCGGTGGCCGCCTTGGCCCACCGCGGCCGGGACGCGGTGAGACGCCCGGCGCACCGGGGCCGCGTGACGGTCGCCTGCATCGACGGGGAGTGGCACGCCTTCCCGGCCCGCCTCGTCGCCGAGACACTGCGCCTGCGCGGCTGGCAGGTCGACTACCTCGGAGCCCAGACGCCGACCCCGCATCTCATCGCGCATCTGCACCGGACCAACCCCGATGCGGTGCTGCTGTCCAGTTCGATCCCCACGCACCTGCCGGCCGCGCACGGCGCGATCACCGCCTGCCAGGCCGTCGGCGTCCCCGTCATGGCGGGCGGCCTCGCCTTCGGCCCGAAGGGGCGCTACGCGCGGGCGCTGGGCGCGGACGAGTGGGCGGCCGACGCGCGCGGTGCCGCCGACGCCCTGGCCGCCGGACTCGCCCGGCCCCGGCCCGCGGCGCTGCGCCAGGCGGTCGACGACCTCCCGCACCTGGCCGACCAGGAGTACACGATGGTCGCGCAGACCCGGACCCGGCTGGTCCGGGGCACCCTGGCCGGGCTGGAGGACCGTTTTCCGGCGATGCGGTCCTACACGGACGAGCAGCGCGAGCGCACGGCCGAGGACGTCGCCCACATCGTGCAGTTCCTCGCGACCGCGCTGTACGTGGACGACGCCGAGCTGTTCACGTCGTTCCTGAGCTGGACCGCCGGCATCCTCGAGGCCCGGAACGTGCCCGCCCGGTCGCTGATCGCCGGTCTGGACGTCCTCGCCGGGCGACTGCACGACTTCCCCCGGGCCCTCGCCCTGATCCGCGACGGCACCGCCGTGCTCGCCGACCGCCCCGCCCGTCCCGTCCCCGGCTCCGAGACTCCCGCATGACGAACCTGCCTCCCGTTCCGTTCACCGTCCTCACCCACCGCGCCGCGAGCACGCTCACCGTGCGCGTGGTGGGCGAACTCGACTACGACACCTGCGGCGACCTCCTGGACGCCGTCGTCCCCCTCCTGTCCGAGGAGGCGGGGCTGCGCGAGGTACGCCTGGACTTCGGCGGCCTGACGTGGATCGACTCCTCCGGCCTGTCGGCCCTGCTGATGGTGCACCGTCACACCAGCGCGGCCCGGGCGGTCCTCCACCTCGACCACCGGCCGGAGTTCCTGGAGCGCATGCTCCACCTCACCAACGTCCTGGAGTTCCTGACGGAGCCCGCGGCGGGGGCGCGGGCGGACGGCCGGACCGACGAGGTCACGGAGGCGGAGGCCACCTGACCGCGCCGGCGGGCGTGGTCGGGCCCCTTGCGGGTTCGTCCGGCCGCGACGGGCCGCGCCGTCGCAGCGGGCCGGCCCCGCCACCGAGCGCGTGACGACGGCGCCGGTCCGCGCCACGTGTTCGCCCGCCGTTCGGCGGCTTCCGGGCCGTGGCTGCTGATCGGCCCCCACTCCGACACCGTCCCCGCCGCCGGACACCTCGGCGGAGGGGGTGAGGGAGGGCAGCGAGGGAGGGCTCACCGGCTGCACCGCGCTCACCCGGGACCCGCACGCCGAGGACCTGTTCGCGTACATCGAGCTGCACGTCGAGCAGGGTCCCCGTATGGAACGGGCCGGCCTCGGCCTCGCGCCGGTGACCGGCATCGCCGGTGTGGGCCGCTACGGCGTCACCGTCCGGGGACAGGCCGGTCACGCCGGGACCACGCCGTTCGAGATGCGGCAGGACCCCGGCCGCGTGGCGTCCCGCGTCGCGGCCGAGCTGAGGTGCATCTGCCAGGAGGCCGGCCCGGCTTCCGTCGGCAACGCCGGCGTCATCGTCCTCGACCCGGCCGCCGACAACATGGTCCCGGGGCCGCCCGGTGGAGCTGGAGGTCCGGGCGGGGAGGGAGGAGGCGCTGGACGCCGTCGAGCGGGCCCTGACCGACTTCCTGGTCCTGGTGGCCGCCGAGGAGGAGTGCACCGCACGGATCGAGCGCACCAGCGCCAAGCCCGCAGCGGTCTTCGACGAGCGCGCCCTCGGCGGGGTGGAGGAGATGTGCCGCGGGCGCACCGACAGGTGCGCACCCCTGTTGTCGTAGACACGACGCCTCGGTGATCTCGGCACGGATCCCGGCCGCCATGCTGTTCGTGCCCTCCACCGGCGGCTTCTCGCACTCCGACCGGGAGCACACCGCCGACGAGCACCTGGTGCTCGGTGCCCGGCCGCTCCTCGACCCGGTGGTCCGCACGGGCGAGGTGATGCCGCCGCACCTGCTGTCCCGGCCGCTGATCGTCGCCCGACGCCGTCGGAGGGGCCCGTGGACGAGGGCCCCTCTCGTAGGGCCGGTTACGGGTACGTGTACGTGTTGAGGGTGTCGACGGCCGCGGCGGGGTTGCCGCGGTCGTAGTGGTCCACGGCGAGGAAGTTGGGCTTCTTGCGGGCCGCCGGGCGGCAGAACCGCTGGGCTCGGTCGGCGAGTTTGCCGTTGTCCGTCGCCGCGGTGCCGGTGAGCGGGACGTCGCGGAAGTGGTTCATCACGAACAGCGGGCGGAACGCGGGCTCCGTGCGGGTCAGCGGGATGTTCGTGTCGGCGCCGTACCAGCGGCTGTAGCAGGACCAGTCGGAGGAGCCGGCGCCCGGGCCCATGGACCAGTGGTTCTCCACGGTCCACTCCTGCTGGTACATCACGCCGAAGCTGTCCCGGAACAGACCGCCCGCCTGGTCGGACGAGCGGGTGCGGTCGGTGAAGATGAGCAACCGGTCGTTGGCCGCGGTCAGTCGGGCCATGGTGGGCCAGCCGTTCTGCCGGACGCCGGTGAGGTCGGGCCGGTACAGCACGTCCGGCAGGCCCTTGACGCGGGCGAGTTCGGCGCGCAGCACGGCCGGGTCGACGCGGTCCTCGAGGAAGACGGTCACGAACTGGTCGGGGTGGGCGGCGAGGAAGTCGACCATGCGCTGGAGGTCGACCCACAGGGCGACGGGCCTGCTGACGAGGGTGCAGCTGTTGTGGCAGAGAATGGCACCGTCGCGGGTCTGGTGGATGTCCAGCATGAAGCCGCGTACCCCGTCGGCCAGCTGCCGTTCGATGCCCCGGGTCTGGTTGGGCACCAGGTTGACGAAGGGTGGGGCGAAGCCGCCGTCGACCCCGTTGGCGTAGGCGTTGTGCGTGGTGAGGAACGTGACCTGGTCCAGGGTGCGCCGGTCCTGCGGCGGCATGGGCGAGGTGACGGGGTCGACGGGCGTCAGGTACCAGTCGGCGAGGTCGCCCGTGCCGCCCAGGGCGAGGCGGGCGGGGTAGGTGGACCCCGCGGGCCTGGGGGCGACGGTGAGGTGGCGCGCGGTGCCGGGCGCCTTGAGGTTGTACCGGTCGGCGCCGGACGGCGTGATCTCCCAGGCGGCGTCCCCGCTCGCGCAGGCGACGGTGGCGGCCAGGTCGCCGCTGCGGCCCAGGCAGCTGCCCGGCGCGTCGGTGTTCTCCAGGAGGTACGAGGATCCGTCCGGCTTCAGCCGCCACTGCTGGCGGTCCTCGTTGCCGCGGGGTCTGTGCTGCTCGACGGCCCCGCCGGTGTCGGCGGCGTTGAGCCCGGTCGTGGCGCTCTGGACGTAATAGGTGCCCGGGGCGGGCACGGCGGCGGCAGCGGACTGCGGGGCCACGACCGCGGTCGCGAGCGCCGCGGTCGTGGCCAGCAGGAGGTGGGGGGTGCGTGGGCGCATGCGGGATGCCCTTCGTCCGACGGACTGGTCAGGAGCATGACACCCCGCATGACACCACGCCCTGGGGCCCGGCGTCAGCAGTAGAGGTTGCCGCCGGGGGTCGTCCCGAGGATCTGCGTGAAGCGCTGATAGTTGTTCACGCGGCTCTGGACCTGCGCCGGGTTCTTGCCGTCGCACTCCAGGGAGCCGTTGATGCTGCGGATCGTCTGGCCGAAACCGGACCCGTTCACCATGGCGTTGTGCGGCGTCATGCTGCCGGGACCGGTCTGGGTGTTCCAGTACCACAGGGCCGTCTTCCAGGCGACGGCCGAGTCGTTCTGCACCAGCCAGGGGTTGTTGAGGAGGTCGATGCCGAGCGCGTCGCCCGCCGCCTTGTAGTTGAAGTTCCAGCTCAGCTGGATCGGGCCGCGCCCGTAGTAGGCGGCCTGCCCCGCCGGGCAGCCGTACGGCCGGCTCCAGTCGCAGTAGTGCGGGTAGTTGGCGGTGTTCTGCTCCACCACGTGCACCAGACCGCCGGTCTCGTGGCTGACGTTGGCGAGGAAGGCGGCGGCCTCCTGCTTCTTCACCGTGTCGCTTCCGGTGTTGGCGAAGCCGGGGTAGGCGCTCAGCGCCGCGGTCAGGCCGCTGTAGCTGTAGAACGAATTCCGGTTGGGGAACATCTGGTTGAACTGCGCCTCCGTCACGACGAAGCGCGCGTCGGGCGTGCCGGTCCCGCCGTCACAGGCGTACGGCTCCCAGTACCAGGTGCTGATGACCGGGTCGTAGCCCGGGTTGGCGTGCTCGGCGATGTACGCCTTGCCGTCGGTGTAGCGGACGATGTCACCGGCGTTGTACGCCTTGCCGGCCACCCAGTTGGGGTAGCTGGAGCACGAGGCGGCGGCGGCGTTCGTGGCCGGGAGCAGCACCGGGGCGGTGCCGGCGAGGGCGAGGGCGGCCAGGACGGCGGAGACACGGCGTCTCGACACGGGATCAACTCCTTTGTGCGGCACGGCCGCACCCCGGTGGGGCAGGACGCAGCGGCCCGCACCGCACGCACCGGCGGACCGGACACGGCGTGGGGGCGGCCGTGGTGGGGGGCTGTGGAGGCACACTCAACCGCGTTGGTCTGTACCAGTCAAGGGTGTAGACCAGTCAGGTACAGACCAGCTGCGCGCCGACGGTTCGGCCGCAGCTCTCCCGGCCAGCTCCGCGCCTGCCGCACGCACGGCACGCCCCCGGTCCGGCGCTTCGCGGGCACGGGCGCCGGAATCCTTCCATGACCACCACGACCCACCCCCTCGTCACCGCCGCGCAGCGGCTGGCTCGCGATCTGCCGGCCCCGCAGGCGGAGCGGGTCGACCAGGAGGGTGTGCCCGCGAGTCATCTCGAGTCGATCGGGAGGGCGGGCCTGCTGGGGGCGGGCACCCCGGCGGAGTACGGCGGGGCGGACGCGCACGTCGCCGTGGCGCGCCGCACCGTGGGGATCCCGGCCGGGGCGTGCTGCTCCACCCGGTTCGTGCAGACCAGCACCACACGCCCGTGAAGCTGCTCGCCGGACACGACGGGCCGGCCCGGGAGAGGCTGCTGCGTCCGCTGGCGAGCGGCGAGCTGATGGCCGGCATCGCGTACGCCCACGTGCGCGCCTTCCCCCGGGTGCCGGTCCGGGCCACCCCTGAGCGGGGCGGCCGGCGCTTCGACGGCAGGGTCCCCTGGTACACCGGGTGAGGCCTGAACCACGTGATGCTGCCGCCCGGGGTCACGGACTCGGCGGAGGTCGTGTTCGCCTTCGCCGACGCCCGGGAACAACCGGGCCTGGCACCCTCCGCGCCGATGCGGCTCGCCGCCCTTTCCGCCGCCCGTACGGTGTCCCTTGGCCTGGACGCCCTGTGGGTGCCGGAGACGTCCGTGGTCCGGCGCGTGCCGCAGGCCGAGTTCGCCGGGGCCGACCTGCCGCGGGCCGCCAACGCCGGTCCCGCCGTGTTCGGGGTGACGGACGCGGCCCTCGACCTGGTGGAGCGGAGCCCGAAGGGCGGGGCGCCGGCCCGGTCGCTGCGCGTCCGGCTCGACGAGGTGCGGCGGGAGGCCTACGCGCTGGCCGATCAGCCCGTCACGGCAACAAGCTCCCCAAGGAGCTGCGTCCCAAGGGCCGGCGCCTGTGGGTCAAGCCGGTCAACACCACCGGTCCCCGCCGACGAGGCCGGGCGCAGCGCCTGGCCCGTGAGGGAATGTTTCTGCTGGTCCAGGGCCAGACGGCCGACGCACGCCGGACGCATCTCGGTTCTCTGGCGTCCGGCTGGGGCCCGGCAGATCCCGACGGACCCGCCGGGCGACGGTCGTCGTCCGGCGGGTCCGTCGCGTCAGTCCTCGTCCGGGACGACCACGAGGAAGGCGTCCGACTCCAGGTCCATCACGACCGTGGCGGCCTCGCCCTCGGCGCGGCGGCGTGCCGCGCACTCCTCCGCCGGCCACGAACCACGGGGGGATCCCGCCGGGAACCGTTCCAACACCTTCGCACTGATGGCCGCAGTCACGTCCACTGCCCTCCCCAGTTCTGCGCCGCCCACCGGGGCCGCGTCGATCGGTCGCTGTCGTACACATCCGGTTGCCCCCGATCCGCCCGCACATGTACGCGCGTTCGAACTTCGCGCAACCCACGACCTCTACACATAAAGGGCGGATAAGGGCAAAACGGTGCTTACGTGGAGCTACCGCACGTCTCACCAGACGCGGTCGCCGAGTCTTCTGCTCGGTCTGTACTGCGCCGCGTCGCCGTGGATCGTCAACTACACGGCGAGCCAGCCGTCCGTCGCGACCCGCAATCTGATCATGGGGATCGCCATCGGGCTGCTGGCGCTCGGGTTCACCCGCGCTCCCGAGCGCATGTACGGCCTGAGCTGGGCCATGTGCGCCCTCGGGGTCTGGATGATCGTCTCGCCGTGGATCGTCGGCAGCGGTCCGGACGCCGGTGTCGTGTGGAACAACATCGTCATCGGCGCGCCGGCCGTGGTCCTGGGCCTGGTGTGCGCCGGCACGGCGGCGAAGGCCTCGCCGAGGCCGTAGCTGCGCGGGAGGGAGAGGGTCAACGGCGCACCGTGTACCGGTACGGCGTCGTCGTGGTCAGCGGGACGAACCCCAGGCGTGCCAGGATCGGCCGGCTCCGGTCGGAGGCGTCGACCTGGAGGTGACGGCAGCCGCGAGCCGCGGCGATCCGGGCGCGATGAGCCACCAGGGCCCGGTAGACGCCCCGGCCGCGCCAGCCCTCGACCGTGCCGCCGCCCCACAGCCCGGCGAAGCCCGTGCCGGGCGCGAACTCCAGGCGGGCGGCGCTCACCGCCTCGTCACCCGCCATCGCCACGAGAGCGACGACGCCGCCGGGATCGGCGGTGAGCCGGGCGAGCAACCGGTGGCGCAGCCAGGAGCCGTCCGAGCCGAACGCCTTTTCGTGGACGCCCGCCACGAGGTCCACGCCCGCAGCGTCGGTGACCTGCACGACACGGACGCCGTGGGGCGGTTCTGCGACGGAGGCGGGACCGTCGCTCTCGCCGACCATCAGCGTCTCCGCCGGTCCGGGCTCGAACCCGGCCGCACGCAGCCGCCGGCTCAGGTCGGCGGGGCCGTCGTGCCCGTACAGCTTCCATTCGAAGTCGGCGCCGAGGCCGCGGAAGCGCTCGATCTGCCCGGCGACGGCCGCATCGGCCCCGGCCTCGTCGAGGGCGGACCACACGACGCCGTTCCAGCCGACGGCACCGCCGACATGGCGGACGACGTCGCCCGAGCGTTCCACGTGGGCGCCGGGGCCCTCCGGCCGGGCCCCTTCCCGCACGTCGCGGTCGAACTCGGCGAGCAGCGCGACCCGGTGCTGGTGATCCATGGCCGTACTCCAGCAGCGGCCGGGCCGGGGCGCAACGTCTTTTCCCGTGCCGCGCCGCCCCCTGCCCTGCCCGCAGCGCGCCGCGCCGTCGTTTCCGTCCCGCTGTGTCCGCGCCGTAGGGTCTCGTCGATCACATCCGCACGCGAAGAGGGCTGCCCATGGTCGTGAAGGACACGGAACTGCCGTACCTGCGCCGCTGCGTGGAGCTCGCGGCCGAGGCGCTTCAGGCCGGGGACGAGCCCTTCGGTTCGGTGCTGGCCGGCGGGGACGGCACGGTGCTGGCGGAGGACCGCAACCGGGTGGCGGACGGCGACCGCACCCGGCACCCGGAGTTCGCGCTGGCGCGCTGGTCGGCGCAGCACATGACCCCCGCGGAACGGGCCGCGGCCACCGTCTACACGTCCGGGGAGCACTGCCCCATGTGCGCGGCCGCTCATGCCTGGGTCGGCCTGGGCCGGATCGTCTACGTCGCCTCGTCCGTACAACTCGCCTCGTGGCTGGAGGAGTTGGACGTCCCGGCGCCGCCGGTGCGGACACTCCCCGTCCATGACGTCGCACCCGGCGTGATCGTCGACGGACCGGTGCCGGAACTGGCTCAGGAGGTGCGGGCGCTGCACGTCCGCCTGCATCGCGGGCGCGAGTGAGCCACGGGCCGGTCCGGCGGGCGGTGGCCGCCCGGGATGCAGGGCCGGGGTGAAGCCGAGGGTGTCACGGAGGACGTCGGCGAGTTCGCCGAGCGGAAAGGCGTGTGAGCCGGGAGCCGGCCCCCGACCGGCAGGGGCCGACCCTCGCCCGGCAGGGGCCGGTGCCCGCCCAGCAGGGGCCGGTGCCCGCCGGCAGGGTTCAGAGCTGCGAACCGGGGCGGAAGCGCCGGCGCAGCACCACCCCGCCGGCCACCAGTGCCGCGCTCGCCGCGAGGGCCTGGAGGGTGTGGTCCGTGCCGGTGTGGGCCAGGGCTGCCCTGGCGTGGGGGACGGCGTGCGGGACCGGAGCGGGCGCGGGGAGCGTCCGCGGCCGGGTGGGCGGCTCGGGCTCCGGTTCCGGCTCGGCCGCCGGCGGCTGCTGCTGCCGAGGACGGTCGGGCCGGGCGGGCGGGTCGTCCGGGGTGTTCGAGGACGTGTTGCCGGTGGCGGGATTGCCGACGCCGACCACGTTCACGGAGTTGCCCGTGACGTTGACCGGCAGGTCGACGGGCAGCTGCACGCCGTTGCCGGAGATCACGCCCGGGGAGTCCTTCGCGACACTCTCGGCGGACGCGCCCTGCGGGCCGTGGGGCCCGCCGTCCGCGTTGGCGCAGGTGTTGCCCGCGGCCGGGTTGAGCAGCCCCACCACGTTCACGGTGTTGCCGCACGCGTTCACCGGGACGTGCACCGGGAGCTGGACGGTGTTGCCGGAGACCACCCCGGGCGATCCGGCTGCGGAGCCGTCCGCCCCGGCGCCTGCGTACGCGGGCACGGTCATGGCCATCGCGCCCGACGCGGCGGCGACGGCGATCATGCCGTTCCGGGTAACCCGTTTCATAGGCTGCCTGCCTTCCAGACATCGTCGTCGCGGGCACTCACCCGCACCGGGTAGAACGCCCGCCACCCGGTGCGAGTTATGGCTCATCGGCCTTTCACCCCATCGAGCGGCCGGGTTGTCGAACTAGCGGTAAAGCGCTTCGTATGCGGGGGTCCGTGGGCGCCGGACACGGGCCCGGGGCGGCCGGTGGCCGGCTGCCGGCCGCCGCTGCGCCGAATGCGGGACGCCATGGGCCCACTCGTGCGGAGGCGCGGGTTCCGGGGTGCGCTTATCGTGGGCGAGGGCGCCGTTCCCCGGTCCGCTGCGAAGCGTCCCGCGTCCCTGGAGGCATCCATGCTGGCGAAGCTGTCCACGCGCCCCCCGGTACCGCGCTGCGCGGTCACCGCGGCGGCCGGGCTCGCCCTGCTGGGCACCGCACTGCCGGCCGTCGACGAGCCGTCGCCCGGCCTGGCGCGCTTCTACGACCAGGAGGTCACCTGGTCCAGGTGCGAGGGCATGGAGATGCCCGAGGACCTCGAGTGCGGCAAGGTCACCGTCCCGCTCGACTACGCCCACCCCGGCGAGGGGACCCTCGACCTCGCCGTCGCCCGCTACCGGGCCACGGGTGACGCGCGCGGCTCGGTGCTGCTGAACTTCGGCGGCCCGGGCGGTCAGGGCGTGGCGCAACTGGGCATGGGCGGCAAGGACTTCATGGGCCTGACGGACCGCTACGACGTGGTCTCCTTCGATCCCCGCGGCGTCGGCCGCTCCTCACCGGTCAGCTGCGGAAACGCCCCCGACGCGCTGGCGGCGGCGGACGGGGCCGCCGACGGGGCCGACGCCGGTGCCGTGCTGGAGGAACTGCGCGCGGCGGCGGCCGAGTGCGCCGAGCACTCCGGCCCGGTCCTGCCCCACATCGGCACCGTGAACGCCGCCCGCGACCTCGACGTCATGCGCGACGCCCTCGGCGACGGCAAGCTGAACTACCTCGGCTTCTCCTACGGCAGCCGGCTCGGTGCCGTGTACGCGGCGGAGTTCCCCGGCAAGGTCGGCAGGATCGTGCTGGACGGCGTCGACACCCTGACCGAGCCGCTGGCCGAGCAGGGCCTGGTGAGCGCACAGGGACAGCAGACCGCCCTGGAGAACTTCCTCACCTGGTGCACGGAGGACATCGCCTGCCCCTTCGGCCGCAACCCACGGGAGGCCCGGGAGCGGGTCGTGCGCGTGGTGAAGGCGCTGGACAGGGACCCGGTGCCGACGGACTTCGGCGAGGCGTTCTCCGGGCAGGACTTCGCCGGCGCCCTCGGGCAGGGCCTGTACAGCCGCGAGCTGTGGCCCTCGCTGCAGCGGGCCCTGTCGCAACTGCTGGAGGACGGCGACACCCGGGGCCTGGAGGCCTTCCTGTCCGGCGGGTTCGCCCTCCCGCCGCGGCGGGCCGGGCACACCGGACTCACCGACCCGGAGGACGTCCCCATGGACAACCTCCCGGCGGCGCTGATGGCGGTCAACTGCGCCGACGACCCGGACCGCCCCGCCGCCGCCCAGGTGACCCGCGACCTCGACCGGCTGCGCACCCGCTACGAGGAGGCCTCCCCCGTCTTCGGCCGGTACCGGCTGACCCAGGTGCTGATGTGCTACGGCCGCCCCAAGGGCACCGACTACATCCGCGAGAAGGTGAAGGACGTCGACGGCCCGCGGATGCTGCTCGTCGGCACCCGGGGCGACCCGGCCACGCCGTACCGGTGGACGACGGAGACGGCCAAGCGGCTCGGCTCGTCGGCCGTGGTGCTGGACAACCGGGGCGAGGGCCACACCGGTTACGGCTCCTCCACGTGCGTGCAGCGCAAGGTCGACGCCTTCCTGCTCTACGGCACCCTGCCGCCGGACGGCAGTTCCTGCGGTTCCGACCACGACGCGGAATGAGACGGCGGGGCGGCAGGCCTCGAACCTTCGAACGCAGGCCCGTCGAACATGTGCAGCACCCCTCGACGACTGGCCGACGGACCGTCAAGAAGCGTGTGTAACCTAGGACTTGAGCCCACCGGACGCCCTCGCGACAGCTACCTTCGAGTAACCCGGTGAGACTGTGGCATATGCCGGAAGCACCACCGTATCGTGTGGTGCCAAATCCCTTACAGGCCGTCGCGGGCTGTGCAACAGTCGTAACGGTCCCTCCGTCCGCCTTGGCCGTCCCGTCCCCGCATCGGAGTGCGTCATGCCGTCCCACCTCTCCGCGGACCGCCCCGCCGCCCAGCCGCCCGGACGCGGCCCGGTCGACGCGCTCATATCGCAAGCGCGGCGGCTCAAGGGCGACGTGGACGCGGTGCGCCGGGACGCGGCGGGTGGCGAGGCGGACCACCCCCGGGGCCGCTGGCAGCGCGCGCTGTACGACCTGGCCCTGCACCAGCTCGACGACCTCGACGAGCACCTGGCCCAGCTGCGCGACGGCCCGCTGCCCACGGCGGCGGTCAGCGAGCCCGCGCCCCGGGGCTCGCTGCTCAGCCGGGTCGGCAGCGCCGAGTGGAACCTGCAGACGGACGAGGCCAGTTGGTCCGGGGAGCTGTACCGGATCCTGGGCCGCGACCCGGCCGCCGCCCCGCTCACCCTCGACGAACTGCCGTCGATCGTGCTCGAGGAGGACCGGCCGAGACTGACGGCGATGGTCACCGACTGCCTGGTCGACGCCCGCCCCATCGACGGCGAGTTCCGCATCTCCCGCCGGGACGGGGACGTCCGCACCGTGCACATGATGGGCGAACCGGTGCTCGCCACCGACGGCAGCACCGCCTCGATGTGGGCCGTGCTGCGCGACGTCAGTGAACTGCGCCGCAGTCAGCGGGCGGTGAGCGAGACCCGTGACTCGCTGCACCGCCGGCGGGAGGCCGCGCGCGGCGAGCACCGGCTCGCGGCCGAGCTGCAGGAGGCCGTGCTGCAGCCGTGGCGCGGCTCCCTGCGGCTCCCGCACCGGGTCCCCGGCGCGCTCGACCTCGCCGCCCGCCGCCTGCCGGCGTCCACGCACACACCGATCGGCGGCGACTGGTGCGACGCGCTCGAACTGGCCGGCGGAGAGACGCTGCTGAGCGTCGGCGACCTCACCGGTCAGGGCGTCGGCGTCACGTCCCACATGACCATGCTGCTCGGCGCCGTCCGGGGCATGGCCATGGCCGGGGCCGGGCCCGCGCAGGTGATGGCCTGGCTCGACCAGTTACTGGACGCCACCGTGCAACCCGCCCTCGGCAGCGCCGTGTGCTGCCGCTACCGGCCCGGGACGCGCACCCTGGTGTGGGCGCAGGCCGGGCACCCCGCCCCGCTGCTGTTCCGCGGCGGGACGGGGCGGGTGCTGGACGCACCGGACGGCGTCCTGCTCGGCGCCACCTCCGGACCGGTCTACGGGCAGGCCGAGGAGGCCCTGGAGGCAGGCGACCTGCTGCTCCTGTACACCGACGGGCTGGTGCCCGGGCACACCGGGAGGGCTGCCGCGAACCTCCTCCTCGGCTTGGCGCCACGCCTGGGCGGTGACCGCACCGCGGAGGACTGCGTGCGCACGGTCGTCGAGGAGTTCGGCACGCACGAGCGGGAGGACAACGCCTGTCTGCTCGCGGTGAAAATCACCGCTGAGTCGCGGAGTTGACGGACGGTCAGGCCGATGCGCGGCCGGCGGCCCCCTTGCCCTTGGTCTTCGGCAGGGCCAGCTTGATCTCCTCCCGCAGTTCCTGGATCTTCGGCGACCCCGAATACTGAGCCGTGAGCCGGTACATCTCGCGCAGCCTGTCCCAGGTGCGGTGCGAGGAGTTGGATCCCATCGACACCAGCGCCAGCCGGGCGTAGCGGTCGGCCTGCTCGGGGTCGTCCGCGATGAAGCAGGCGGAGGCCATCGACAGGTAGTCGAAGATCTTCGACCGCTGACGCCCGTCGACCCGCAGGGCGAGCGCCTTCTCCGCGTAGTGCTGGGCGTGCACGGCCGCTCCCGGCTCGAACTCGGCCAGCGTGCGGTAGGCCAGGGCCTGCATGCCGTACAGGTCCTCCTCCTTGAAGGTCTGCATCCAGTCCGGCGGCGGCACGTCGGCCTTGTCGGAGACGAACAGATCCTCCGCACGGCCCAGGGTGCGGCGCATGGCCTGGCCCTTGCCCATGGCGGCCTGCGCCCAGGCCTCGACGGTGTAGAGCATCGCCCGGGTGCGGGGCAGCACCTCGTCGCCCGAGCCGGAGGCGGCGAGCTTCATCAGGTCCAGGGCGTCGTCCGGCTTGCCCAGGTGCACCATCTGGCGGGCCGCGCGGGAGAGCGCCTCGCCCGCACGGGGCCGGTCCCCGCCCTCCCGGGCCGCGTGCGCGGCGATGACGAAGTACTTCTGCGCCGTGGGCTCCAGGCCGACGTCGTGGGACATCCAGCCGGCGAGGACGGCGAGGTTGGCGGCGACGCCCCACAGGCGCCGCTGGAGGTGGGGCGGATGGCGGTAGGCGAGCATGCCGCCCACCTCGTTGAGCTGGCCCACCACGGCCTTGCGCTGGAGCCCGCCGCCACGGGCGGCGTCCCAGGCGCGGAACACCTCGACGGAGCGCTCCAGTTCCTCGATCTCCTGCGACCCGATGGGGGCGGCCTCGTAGCGGTCGAACCCAGCGGGGTCGGCGTGCAGGGAGTGGTCGAGGCGGGGGGCGTCGGCCGTCAGGGCAGGGTCGGTGTGCAACCAGTCGTACATGGCGCTGCTGAGTGCGGATCCCGCGGCGAGCGCGGCGCCCGCGCCCACCAAGCCGCGTCGGTTGAGCATGAGGTCCATTCCCGTGAATTCGGTGAGGACCGCGGCGGTTCGCTCGGGCGCCCACGGCACACCGTCGGGAGACTCCGTGCTCCCGCCGCCCTGCCGTTTCCCCGTACGCCCGTGCCTGACCAGACCGAGGTCCTCGATGGTCACGACACGGCCGAGACGCTCGGTGAACAGAGCCGCCAGCACCCGCGGCACCGGATCGCGCGGGATCTCTCCCGTGTCGATCCACCGCCGCACCCGGGAGGTGTCGGTCGCCAGCTGGGGGTGGCCCATGGCCGCCGCCTGCCGGTTGACCAGCCTCGCGAGTTCGCCCTTGGACCAGCCGGCCAGGCCGAACAGGTCCGCGAGCCGGGTGTTGGGTTGTCCGCTCACGTCAAGCCCCCAGGTTCTCGGCTGAGTTGACAGTAGCCCGGCCGGAGTTGCCGGGCGACTATTCGCCAGGGTTCGCCAGGGTGCGCCAGATGGTGTGCCAGGGGCCATCCGGTGTCAGGTAGGAACGCGCCACCCCGACCCGGTCGCCGCAGGGGCATTCCCCAGGGTGATCCCGGGCTCCGGGCCGGGTGGTGCGCTGTCGTCGCAGGCACACGAAGGGATCTGTTCCGCCCATGTACGCAGCATCGTCCTCCGTGTCCGCACCGCCCCGGTCGCTGCACCCGCGTCCCGCGGACAACGGCCCCTACCTCGCCCCCGCGCGGCCGGCGAACCCCGTGCTCGGCGCGGGCAGAACCCGGCGCGGCGCGGTCCTCGGCACCCAACCGCTCAGCGGGAGACTCGACTTGTCCGGCCCCCAGGGCGCGCAGCTGCGCACGGCCATCGCGTCGGTGCACCGCATCTGCCCGGAGTTCAGTCCGGTGCAGGTGCTGCGCCGCAGCGGCCGGTCCGTGCTCCTGGTCGGTACGACCGGTCGCAGCTCCGCCGTCGCCAAGTGTTTACTGGACCACTCCCCCGCCTGGTCCGAGCGGATCCGCCACGAGATAGCGGCGTACCGCTCGTTCGTCCGGCACCGCCCTCCGGTGCGGGCGCCCAGGCTGATCGCGGCGGACCCGGACAACTGCACCCTGGTGATCGAGCGGATGCCCGGGCGGGTGGCGGCCCTCCAGCGGCACCCGGCCGAGGCGCCGCCGCGTGCGGACATCAGAGCGGCTCTCGGCGCGATCTGCCGGCTGAACGCCTGGCGGCCGCCGGCGGGCACCTTCGACGCCCCGCTGGACTACGCGGCCCGCATCGCGCGGTACCACGAGCTGGGCCTGCTCACCGACCGCGACCTGGGCGATCTGCAGAAACTGCTGCACGGCATCGCGCAGGCCGCGGGGCGGCAGGGCATGGGCCAGTTCTGCCACGGCGACGCGCTGCTGTCGAACCTCCTCCTGTCACCGGCCGGTCCAGTGCTGGTGGACTGGGAGCACGCGGGCTGGTACCTGCCGGGGTACGACCTGGCGACCCTGTGGTCGGTGCTCGGGGACGCACCGGTCGCCCGTCGTCAGATCAGCCAGATCGCGCAGTCGGCGGGCCCGGCGTCCAGGGACGCCTTCCTGGTGAACCTGATGCTCGTGCTGACCCGCGAGATCCGCACCTGTGAGACGGCCGTGCAGCGTTCCCTGCACGAGGCGTCCCCGGCGGCCCCGGGTACGGCCCACCAGGGTGCCGCGCCGTCCGGCGAGGAGCAGAGGCTGCTGCTGCGGCGGCTGCACGACGACTGCCAGCTGGCCCGGCGGGCCGTGCGCGCGGCGGTCGGTACTCGCTGACGGGGACGGAAGGGCCGCTGTGCGCCGGTCGGCGCGCAGCGGCCCTCTCGTGTGTGCGGGGCGTGCTCAGCCCTGCTGGAACAGCTCTGCCGGCAGCGGCTTGAGCAGCGCGTACAGGTCGTCCGTGATGGGACGGTCCCAGGCGGCGATGGTCACCAGGACGTTGTCGCTGCGGTCGAACTGGACGCAGGAGATCCGGCTCTCGGAGAGCTTCACGCGCCGGACGATCAGGAGGTTGTCGCCCTGCATCACCGGAACGTCCTCGGTGTCGACGACCGTGACCTCCTCGTCGTTCTCCAGCGCCAGCAGCAGCTGGGCCACCTCGAAGGGGACCTCGCCCTCGGGGACCTCGCGGGCCGGCGATCCCTCGGGCAGGTTGCCGATGATCATCGCGGGGCCGCGGCCGCCGAACAGGTCGTAGCGCAGGAAGACGCCCTGGCAGGTGCCGTCGGGCGCGGGGAGCAGTCCCGCACCGAGGTTGCCGGGCCAGTCGCCCGGGTCCATGGCCAGTACGTCGAAGTCGGGCCCGGCGGGCGTGGCGCTGCGGCGGCGGAGGAACGACATGTCGCCCATGGTACGTGCCCGGGCCCGTGGAGCGCCGGGCGGGCGGCGGACGGGCCGGCGGCGGACGGGCCGGCCGCTCAGTCCTCGCCGGAGGCCGGCGGCACCACCGCGACCGGGCTCGCCGCGTGCAGCAGGACGGCCTGGGTGACCGAGCCCATCATGCGGGCCGGTGCCATCAGGCGCCGCCGGTGCCGGCCCACGACGACGAGGTCGGCGTCCGCGGAGGCGTGGACGAGGTGCCCGGCCGCGTCACCGGCAGCGGCGACCGTCTCGGCCTCGACATCGGGGTGCCGCTCGCGGTACGGGGCGAGGAAGCCGTCGGCGAGGACCCGGGCCTCGTCCTCGATGACGTTCCGGTCGACGACCGGCGGGGGCAGCTCGCCGGGCATCATCCAGGGCTGCGCCGGCCACGGGTAGGCGGCGACGGCGCGGAGGCGGGCGCCGCGCCGGGCGGCCTCCTCGAAGGCGAACTCCAGGGTGGCCTCGTCGGGACCGTCCACCTTGAGGCCGACGACCACCCGCGAGCCGGGACCGGGCGCCGCGTCGCCGGGGACCTCGCGCCCGGGCCGGGGCACCACGACGACCGGGCACTCGGCGTCGCGGGCGGCGGCCATGCTGGTGGAACCGAGCAGCAGACTGGCGAAGCCGCCGCGGCCCCGGGAGCCGAGCACCAGCAGTTGCGCCCCGGCGCCCAGTTCGGGCAGGACCACGCCGATCGCGCCCTCCAGTCCGGAGTACTGCGTGTCGGGCAGGTCGGGGCGTCCCTCCAGGTGGGCGCGGACCCGGTCGAGGACCGGGTCGTCCTGGGGGTCCGCCGGCCCGGCGGTGAGCACGTCGGGCTGTGCCCAGTGCGCGTACTGGCGGACATGGGCCACGCGCAGGGGTGCCGCGCGCCGGCGTGCGGCGTCGACGGCCCAGTCGAGGGCGCGCAGGCTGTCGTCCGAACCGTCGACCGCTGCGACGACCGGCAGGGTGCTCATGGGGTCCTCACCTCCGGGATACGACCGTCTCCTCCCGGTGCCAGCCTGACGCACAGGGCGGCTCCGGGAGGATGTCCCGGGACTCGTGTCCGCGATCGCGGCGCCGACACCCCCGGATCGGCCGCCCCGTCACCCGGTGGGCAGATCCGTACCAGGCCCCGTCCGCCCGTCCGGGCCGGTGGTGCCGCCCTGGTGCGGTTCGGAGCCGGTCAGGTGAGGTCGAACTCGCCCTCCCGGGCTCCCGAGACGAACGCGCCCCACTCGTCGGGCGTGAAGATCAGGGAGGGGCTCTCGGGCCGGGCGCTGTTGCGCATGGCGATGAAGCCTTCGACGAAGGCGATCTGCACATCCCCCCGGCCGCGGCTGCTGGACTGCCACTGCGCGTTGCTGAGGTCCAGGTCCGGCTTGTCCCAGCCCGTGAACGGGCGCTGCTGGGTGGTGGTCTCGGGCACGTCCGTGCTCCTCCCCATTTCGTCGTCCGCGGTCAGCCTAGCGATCGGGTCCCACCGCCGACAGGGCACGTGAGGGGGACCTTTCGGCGGTGGCGATTGAACTCGGGGTGACGTCCGGACGTACTGGTGGTGGCAGGCCCTCGCGAGGGCTCTGTTCGCCATGCCTGAGCACGACCGCACGGAAGGACCACCGGGTGCCGCCTTTCACTCGCTCCCGCCACCAGCCTGACCCGGCCGAGAGCGGTACCGAACCCGACGGCGACGCCGCCGGTGCCGCACCGGCCCAGGTCAAGGCCCCGGCCCCGCGGGGCGACGCCGCGGAATCGGACGGGAGCGGCGGTACGGCGGAGCCGCAGCCCCCTGTGGACGGCTCACGGCCCGGCTGGTTCGGCTGGCGGCGGCGTCACCCCCGGGCCGCGCACGGGGTCTCGCTCGCGGTCACCGTGCTGGCCGGTGTGCTCGTGCTGTTCGCGTTGCTCCTGCCCAACCGGATCGAGCGGGTGGAGTTCGCCTCGTTCGTCCGGATCCCCGCCGAGGGCGTACTGCTGGCGGGACTGCTGCTCGCACTGCCGCCGAGGCCCCGGAGGATCACGGCCGTCGTGACGGGGGTGCTGCTGGGGCTGCTGACCGTCCTGAAGGTCGTGGACATGGGCTTTCACCAGATCCTGGCCCGGCCGTTCGACCTGGTCCTGGACTGGATCCTGCTCGACGACGCGACGGACTTCCTGCGGGAGTCGTTCGGCCGCACCGGTCAGGTCCTGGCCGTCACCGGCGTCGTCGTGCTGTTCGTGGTGCTGCTGGTGCTGACGGCACTGGCCGTGGTGCGGCTGTCGAACCTGATGGTCCGGCACCGGCGGGCCGCCGGGCGGACGGTGCTCGTCCTGGGCACGGCGTGGATCACCTGCATGACCCTGGGCCTGCAGATCGGCACCGTGCCGGTCGCCACGAAGGGCAACGCGGAGTTCGTCGGCAACCGCGTCGAGCAGGTCCGGGCGGGACTGCGGGACGCGCGGGTGTTCCGGAAGCAGGCCGCCGTGGACGCCTTCGCGAAGACCCCGCCGGACCGGTTGCTGACGGGTCTGCGGGGCAAGGACGTCCTGTTCACCTTCATCGAGAGTTACGGCCGGGTGGCGATCGACGATCCGGCGATGGCCGCGCAAACCGACGCCGTGCTCGAGGAGAGCACGGCCGGGCTGAAGTCCGCCGGGTTCGCCTCGCGCAGCGGCTGGTTGCGCTCGCCGGTGACGGGCGCGGGCAGCTGGCTCGCCCACTCGACGTTCCTGTCCGGGCTGTGGATCAAGAACCAGCAGCGCTACCGCACTCTCACCACCAGCGACCGCATGACGCTGACCAAGTACTTCGGCCGCACCGGCGCCTGGCGGACCGTCGGCATCGTGCCGGGCGTGCGCCGGGCCTGGCCGGAGGGGAAGTTCTTCGGCCTCGATCACATCTACGACTCCGAGCACCTCGGCTACCACGGTCCCTACTTCAGCTGGACGCCGGTGCCCGACCAGTTCAGCATGGAGGCCTTCCAGCGCCTGGAGCACGGGAAGGAGGACCGCGAGCCGATCATGGCGGAGATCATCCTGGCGTCCAGCCACAACCCGTGGTCCCCCGTCGCCCGCATGATCGACTGGGAGGACCTCGGCGACGGCTCAGTGTTCCACCGGATCAAGAAGGAGGGCACCGACCCGAAGGAGGTCTGGCAGGACCCGGAGAAGGTGCGCGCCGAGTACCGCAAGGCCGTCGAGTACTCGATCCGCAGCCTGATCGAGTGGGTGCAGCGCTACGGCGACGAGGACACGGTCCTGGTCTTCCTCGGCGATCACCAGCCGGTGCCGACCGTCCTCGCCGGGGACACCCGCCGGGACGTGCCCGTCAGCATCGTCGCCAAGGACAGCGGGGTCCTGGAGCGCGTGGCCGACTGGGGCTGGACGGACGGCCTCAAGCCGGCGCGGGACGCACCTCTTTGGGGCATGGACGAGTTCCGCGACCGCTTCATGACGGCGTACGGCCCGCAGCCCTGAGCGCGCCGTACGGCCGGCGGCCCGGACCGGGTGCCGCGCGGTCAGGAGAAGAAGGCGGACACACGACGCGTGAACCACTCCGGGTCGTCGAGCCACGGGTAGTGCCCCGCGCCCGGCTGCACCACGCACTCGGCGTGCGGGAAGACGCCGGCGGTGCGGCGGGCCAGGGCCGGGGCCGGTCCGCCGTCGGCCCCACCGGCCAGGACGAGCACGGGGGCGGTCAGGCGGGCCAGTGCGCCGCGCGTCGCCTCCGGGTCGTAGGCGCCGTCACCGCCGTAGGCGTCGGCCGCGTCGTCGTTGGTCTCGGCCTCCTCACGGCCGGCGTGGGCGCGGGCCGTGTCGTCCCAGCGTCCGTGGAAGAACGGCACGAACACCGGGTCGAAGTCGCCCGAACCGTCGAGCCAGGCCTCGAACGCCGGGAACGCGTCCGCGAACCAGGGTTCCGCGGCCCTTCGCAGGGCCGCCGTACGCCGGTCCTCGGCCGTGGCGGGCCACCCCAGCGCCCAGGGAGTGGCGGTGACCAGGGCCAGCCGCGCGATCCGCTGCGGATACCGGGCCGCGTAGAGCATGGCGAGGCTTCCGCCCGCCGAGTGCGCGAGCAGGTCCATCCGCTCCAGGCCCAGGTGGAGCCGGAGCGCCTCGACGTCGTCCACGAGCCGGTCGCAGCGGTACGTCGCCGGGTCCGCCGGCTCCTCGGAGTCCCCGGTGCCGCGCAGGTCCAGCAGCACCAGTCGGCGGTGGGCGTCCAGTCCGCCGAGGTTCCCGAGGTAGGCGGAGGCCCGCATGGGGCCGCCGGGCAGCACGATCAGCGGCTCCCCCGCGCCGAGCCGGTGGAAGGCGAGTCGGGTTCCGTCCGGGGCGTCGAGGATCGGCATGCGGTCGATCCTCGTGCCGGGCCCGGCCCGGCACAAGCGGGTTCTCCGGCCGGTCTACCGGTTCCCGAGGTCGTCCCTGAGCCGGCGTTTGAGGATCTTTCCGCTGGCGTTGCGGGGGAGTTCGTCCACGAACACCACCCGCTTCGGTGCCTTGAAGGGGGTGAGCCGCTCGCGGACGTGGTCGATGAGTTCGGCCTCGGTGACCTCCCCGTGCGGGACGACGACGGCCGTGACGGCCTCGATCCACCGTTCGTCGGGCAGGCCCACGACCGCGGCCTCGGCGACCTGCGGATGCGTGTAGAGCGCGTCCTCGACCTGGCGTGAGGCGATGACGACACCGCCGGAGTTGATGACGTCCTTCACGCGGTCGACGATCGTGAAGTAGCCGTGGGCGTCGCGCACGGCGAGGTCGCCGGAGCGGAACCAGCCGTCGCGGAAGGCCTCGGCGGTCTCCTCGGGCTTGTCCCAGTAGCCCTCGCACAGTTGGGGGGAACGGTAGACGATCTCGCCGGGGGTGCCGTCGGGCACGTCGACGCCATCCTCGTCGACCACCCGGGCGTCGACGAACAGCACGGGCCGGCCGCAGGAGTCCATGCGGCCCCTGTGCTCGTCGGGTGCGAGGACGGTGGCCAGCGGGCCGATCTCGCTCTGCCCGAAGCAGTTGTAGAAGGCCAGGCCCGGCAGGCGCTCCCGCAACCGTTCGAGAACCGGCACCGGCATGATCGAGGCGCCGTAGTAGGCCTTGCGCAGGCCGCTCATGTCACGCGTGGCGAAGTCGGGGCGGTGGGACAGGGCGATCCAGACGGTGGGCGGGGCGAACAGGCTGTCCACCCGGCCCGTCTCGATCAGGTCGAACAGCCGGTCTCCGTCGGGGGCGTCGAGGACGATGTTCGTCGCGCCGACGGCCAGGTACGGCAGCAGGAAGACGTGCATCTGGGCCGAGTGGTACAGCGGCAGCGCGTGCGCGGGGCGGTCGCCCGCAGCGAGGTCGAGCGCGGTGATCGCGCTCAGGTACTCGTGCACCAGGGCCCGGTGCGTCATCATCGCGCCCTTGGGCAGGGCCGTCGTGCCGGACGTGTACAGCAACTGCACGAGGTCCTCGCTGCGCGGCTCGGGACCGTCGTACGCGGGCGTCCCCTCCAGCCGGTCGAGCAGCGAGCCGTCGGTGTCGCGCAGGGGCAGTGTGCGTACGCCGCCGGGGAGCCGGGCGGCCAGGTCCGGGTCGGTGAGGACCAGGGAGCTGCCCGACTGGCCGACGATGTAGGCCAGGTCGTCACCGGTCAGGTTCTGGTTGGCCGGCACGTGCACCAGGCCGGCGCGGGCGCAGGCCAGGAAGGCGATCAGATAGGCGTCGGAGTTGTGGCCGTAGGCGGCGACCCGGTCGCCCGGTGACACCCCCAGGCCCAGCAGGACGCTCGCCGCCCGGGAGACGGCGGTGTCCAGCTCCTCGTAGGTCCAGGTGCGCTCGCCGTACTCCACGGCGACACGGGCCGGAGTGCACCGGGCGCTGCGCCGCAGGACTCCGTCGACCGTGCTGCCGTGTCCGGGCGGGATCGTCGCGGGCGTCGTCATGACGACGATCCTCGGTTCGGCCCGGGAGTGGGTCAAGGACGCGCGGGCCGCGAGCCGGGAGCACCGCGGTCCGCTCAACCCGGGCACCGCCTCCCGCGTCCGCTGTGGTGGTACCGCTGACCGTTCGCATCACTTCGCACGTTCGACGCTCCTTTCACCCGACGACGTTGGAGGGCACGATGCGCAGCCGGCTGAGACGGCTCGTTCTCGGGGCGACGGCCCTGTTCACGGCCGCGTCCGCGTTACCCGCGGCCGCCTCCCCGCAACCGCGGCAAGCGGAGCAGCACCCTTCCCGCGACGGCCTGTCGGCCGTCGTCCGCTACACCGAGTACGGCATTCCGCACATCCTCGCCGGCGACCACGCCGGTCTGGGCTTCGGTACGGGCTGGGCGCAGGCCGCCGACGAGGTGTGCACCCTCGCCGACGGCTTCGTGACCCTGCGCGGCGAGCGGTCGCGGTACTTCGGTGCCGGGGCGGCTCCCGGCGGCGACCTCTCCGCGGCCCGGACGAACCTCGCCAGTGACCTGTACTTCCGCGGGGTGCGCGAGAGCCGCACCGTGGAGCGGCTGCTGGCCGGGCGTGCGCCGGTGGGTCCGAGCCGCGAGATGCGGGCCATGATGCGCGGGTGGGCGGCCGGGTACAACGCCTGGCTGGAGCAGCGGACGATCTCCGATCCCGCCTGCGCGGGCGCCCCCTGGGTACGGCCGGTCACCGAGCTGGACGTGGCGGCCCGCGGCCTCGCCCTCGCCTCGATCTCGGGCGAGGGACGCTTCGTCGACAGCATCACCTCGGCGCGCCCGCCGGCCCGGCCCGCGGCGGCACCCGGAACGCGGTCCGCGGGCGCACCGGACGCCGGAGCCGTGGTGAAGGCGGCCGGCCGACTGTGGGGCCAGGGGGACATGGGGTCCAACGCGGTCGCCTTCCACGGCACCACGACCGCGAGCGGACGCGGACTGCTGCTGGGCAACCCGCACTACCCGTGGCAGGGCGGTCGCCGGTTCTGGCAGTCGCAGCAGACGATCCCGGGCGAGCTGAACGTCTCCGGCGGCTCACTGCTCGGCCTCCCGGCGATCTCCATCGGGTTCAACGCCCATGTGGCGTGGAGCCACACCGTCTCCACGGGCGTCCCGGCCGCCTTCCGCCGGCTGACGCTCGATCCGGACGACCCCACGGTCCACCTCGTGGACGGCGAGCCGGAGCGCATGCGGAAGCGGACGGTCACCGTGACCGTGAAGGACGGCGCGCCGGTGACCCGCACCCAGTGGTGGACCCGCTACGGCCCCGTCGTCACCTCCCTCAGCGGTCAGGTCCCGCTGCCGTGGACCGACCGGACGGCGTACGCGCTGTACGACCCGAACGCCGCCAACCTGCGCTTCGCCGACACCTCCCTCGGCTTCGGCAAGGCCCGCAGCACCCGGGACGTCCTCGCGTCCCTACGGCGGCACCAGGGCATCCCCTGGGTGAACACGATCGCCGCCGACCGGGCGGGGCACTCCCTCTACACCCAGTCCCAGGTACTCCCCCGTGTCACCGACGAGCTGGCCGAGCGCTGCTCCACGGAGCTCGGCCGCACGACGTACCCGGCGTCCGGGGTCGCGATTCTCGACGGTTCACGCGGCGACTGCGCACTCGGCCGTGACCCCGACGCGGTCGTGCCGGGCATCTTCGGCCCGGCGCGGATGCCGACGCTGAGGGACGCGCCGTACGTGGAGAACTCCAACGACACGCCCTGGCTCACCAACGCCGACCGGCCGATCACCGGCTACGAGCGGATCTTCGGCACGGTCGGCGCACAGCCCGGGCTGCGCACGCGCGGCGCGATCGAGGACGTGGCGGCGATGGCCGGGAAGGGCGGCCTGACCGTACGCGACCTGCAGCGGCAGCAGTTCGCCAACCGGGTGCCCGCGGGTGACCTCGCGGCCGCGGACACGGCCCGCGCCTGTGCCGCGCTGCCCGGCGGTACGGCGACGGGCAGCGACGGCGCGGCCGTCGACGTGACGCGGGCGTGCCGGGTGCTGAAGGGGTGGGACCGCACGATGGACACCGGAAGCCGCGGAGCCCTGCTCTTCGACCGGTTCTGGCGGAAGCTGGAGCAGGCGGTGCCGCAGGAGCGGCGGTGGAAGGTGCCGTACTCGCCGGCGGACCCGGTCCGCACGCCGCGCGCCCTGAACACCGGTGCCGCCGGTTTCACCACGGCCCTCGCCGACGCCGTGGCCGAACTGCGCGCCGCGGGCATCGCGCTGGACGCGCCGCTCGGTGCCCACCAGTTCGTCGTGCGTGACGGCGAGCGTCTGCCGGTGCCCGGCGGCGCGGGCAGGCTCGGGGTGTGGAACGTCATCGAGCCGACGTGGGACCCCGCCCGCGGCGGCTACGCGGACGTCCCGTTCGGGAGCAGCCACCTGCAGGCCGTGGGGTGGGACCGTACGCCCTGCCCGGTGGCGCGCACGCTGCTGACGTACTCCCAGTCCTCCGACCCGGCCTCGCCCCACCATGCCGACCAGACACGGCTGTTCTCCGGTGAGAGGTGGGTGACGTCGCGCTTCTGCGAGGAGGACATCCTGTCGTCGCCGGAGCTGAGGGTGGTGCGGGTGCGCGAACGCCGCTGACCGCGCGGTGCGGGGGTGGCGCTCGGCCCGAGCGCCACCCCCGCTGCCCCGACGGGACCTGACGTCCCGTCATCAAGGCGTGCACCGGCTGGCAGTGCCTTCCACGCGTCCGGTTCGCGGGTGCGTGCGGCGGACATACTTCCGGGGACACCCGAGACGGTTGTGGCGAAGGGATGCGCGGTGACCCACGAGGCGGCAAGCGGCGGACCCACCCGGCGTCAACTGGCCCGGGCGGGGCTGGCCCTGGGCGGGGCCCTCGCCCTCGCCCCGCTGCCCGCCGGGCCGGCTGCGGCCGATCCCGCGGCGCGGGACCGGCGTCCCACCCTGCGGCACGGTTCGGCCGCACGCGCCGGGCTGCTCGCCTCCCACCTGCGCCGGCTCGTCACCGACGCCGAGGCGTTCCTCGGCCCCTCCCCCGTCCACCCCTGGTACGCCGGTGCCGTCCTGCTCGCCGGCCGCGGCGGCACGGTCGCCCTGCACCGGCCCATCGGGATGGCGGTTCGCTACCGGGCCTACGACGAGAAGACCGACACCGGCGTGGAGTTCGAGCCCGGCGAGCAGATCCCCATGGCCGAGGACACCGTCTTCGACCTGGCGTCGGTGTCGAAGCTGTTCACCTCGATCCTGGCCGTGCAGCAGATCGAGCGGGGCGCGCTGGGACTGGAGGCGAAGGTCGCCTCGTATCTGCCGGAGTTCGGGCGGGCGGGCAAGCAGGACGTCACCGTCCGGCAGCTGCTGACGCACACCTCGGGCTTGCGCGCGTGGATCCCGCTGTACGGCGCGCCGACCCACGAGGAGAGGCTCGAGCTCATCTGGAAGGAGACGCCCGTCTCCGCACCGGGCACGGTGTACCTCTACTCGGACCTCAACCTCATCTCGCTGCAACTGGTGCTGGAGCGGATCACGGGCCGCTCCCTGGACACCCTGCTGCGCGAGGAGATCACCGCCCCGCTCGGGCTGCGCCGCACTCGCTACAACCCGCCCGCCTCCTGGCGGCCGCGGATCGCGGCCACCGAGGACGCCCGCAAGCCGTGGTCCGGGCTGGAACGGGGCCTGGTGTGGGGCGAGGTGCACGACGAGAACGCCTACGCGCTGGGCGGGGTCGCGGGTCACGCGGGCGTGTTCTCCGACGCGTGGGACCTCGCGGTGCTCGGCCGGACCCTGCTCAACGGCGGTGTGTACGGGCGCGGCCGGATCCTGGCACCGGAGTCGGTGGAGCTGATGTTCACCGACTTCAACACCGCCTTCCCCGGCGACGAGCACGGTCTGGGCTTCGAGCTGTACCAGCACTGGTACATGGGCGCGATGGCCACACCCCGCACGGCCGGGCACACGGGTTTCACCGGCACCTCGCTGGTCCTCGACCCGACGACGGACTCGTTCCTCGTGGTGCTCGGCAACTCCGTCCACCCGGTGCGCAGTTGGCGTTCCGGGTCCGCTCCGCGGGTGGCCGCCGCGAACAACCTGGCCCGGGCGGTACCGGTCCGCCCCGTGCGGGGCCGCACGGCCTGGTTCTCGGGTACGGCGCTCTCCACCACGGCGACGCTCACCCTGCCCGCCCTCGACACCTCAGGCGGCCGGGCGCTGCTGCGCTGCGCACTGTGGTGGGACACGGAGCCCGCGGCCGACACCCTGATCCTGGAGGCCTCCGCCGACGGCGGCAGCGGCTGGCAGCCGGTGCCCTTCACCACGTCCCGCCGGGGCGAGGAGCCCCGCACACACTCCTCGGGCGCGGTCACGGGCTGGTCGGGCCGGGTCTGGCACCGCACGATCGCCGACCTGCCCGCCGCCCGCGGCCTCATCCTGCGCTGGCGGTACACGACGGACCGGCTCTCCGTGGGGCGTGGCTGCTACGTGGACGGACTGCGGGTGGGGTCGGCCGACGGCGCCCTGTTCGACGAGGCGCGTCCGGCGGACGCGGCACGCCTCGAAGCGGTGGGCTGGGCACCGTCGGCCGACTGACGCGGCCGTCGCGTCACTGGTTGAAGACGGCCTTCTGCACCTCGTTGGGACCGTCGAAGCGGTCCTCCTTCAGGCCGTCGAGGGTGCTGACGACCTTGTCGTCGGCGTTGTTGCTGCGGGCGCGTTCCACCAGGTGCTGCTTGTCCGTGGGGTAGTCCATGCCCTTGAGGGCCTTCTGCAGGTCGGTCGGGCTGAGCTCGGCCATGAGGGGCCTCCCGTGGGGTGGTGCGACCGTCCGAGACGGCCGGACAGTCCGTTTCATCTAGCTTTGTCGGAGTGCCCCGGGACGGCGGTGTGATTCACCCCGTCTCCTTTTCGAGAACCGCCATCGCGGCGTTGTGCCCCGGCACACCGCTGACTCCGCCGCCGCGCACCGCGCCCGCCCCGCACAGCAGGACGTTGGCGTGCCGGGTCTCCACGCCCCAGCGTCCCGTGCCCTCCTGGGCGAATGGCCAGCTCAGCTCGCGGTGGAAGATGTTCCCGCCGGGCAGGCCCAGGTCCCGTTCCAGGTCGAGCGGCGTCCGGGCCTCGATGCAGGGCCTGCCGTCGGCGTCGGCGGCCAGGCAGTCCGCGAGGGGTTCGGCGAGGTGGGCGTCGAACTGGGCCAGGGTCGACTCCAGCAGTTCGGCGCGCACGGCGTCGTTGTCCCGGGCGAACAGCCGGGCCGGGGTGTGCAGGCCGAACAGGGTGAGCGTGTGGCAGCCGCGCTCGGCGAGCCCGGGGCCGAGGATGGTCGGGTCGGTGAGCGAGTGGCAGTAGATCTCGGAGGGCGGTGCGGCGGGCAGCTCACCGGCGGCCGCCCGGGCGTGCGCGGCGGCCAGTTGCTCGTAGCCCTCAGCGATGTGGAAGGTGCCGGCGAACGCCTCGCGCGGGTCGACGGCGGTGTCGCGCAGCCGCGGCAGGCGTTCCAGGAGCATGTTGACCTTGAACTGGGCGCCCTCCGCCGGCGCCGGGGGCGTGTCGCCGGTCAGTTCCGCGAGCGCCTGCGGGGAGGCGTTGACCAGGACGTGCCGGGCGGCGGCGACGCCCTCGCCGTCGGCCGTGCGGTAGGCGACCTCGGCCGTGCGGCCGTCGGTGGCGATGCTCAGCGCCTCGTGGCCGGTGGCGAGGACGGCGCCGGCGGCGCGGGCCGCGTGGGCGAGGGCGTCGGTGAGCGCGCCCATGCCGCCGACGGGCACGTCCCAGTCGCCGGTGCCGCCGCCGATCACGTGGTACAGGAAGCAGCGGTTCTGCTTGAGGGAGGGGTCGTGGGCGTCGGCGAAGGTGCCGATGAGGGCGTCGGTGAGGACCACGCCGCGCACCAGGTCGTCGGCGAAGTACTCCTCGACGGCCGTGCCGAGGGGCTCCTCGAACAGCGTCCGCCAGGTCCGGTCGTCGTCGAGGAGGCGGCGCAGTTCCTCGCGGGTGGGCAGCGGCTCGGTCAGGGTCGGGAAGATCCGCTGCGCCGCGCGGCCGGTCATGCCGTAGAACTCCCGCCAGGCCCGGTACTCGCGGTCGGAGCCGGTGAGCCGGGCGAAGGACTCCCGGGTGCGCCGTTCGCCGCCGCCGACCAGGAGGCCGGTGGGCCTGCCGTCGCGCACGGCCGGTGTGTACGAGGAGACGGTGCGGGTGCGGACCCGGAAGTCCAGACCCAGATCGCGGACGATCTTCCCGGGCAGCAGGCTGACCAGGTACGAGTAGCGGGAGAGCCGGGCGTCGACACCGGCGAAGGGCCGGGTGGACACCGCCGCCCCGCCCGTGTGGTCCAGCCGTTCGAGAACCAGCACGGAGCGGCCCGCCCGGGCCAGGTAGGCGGCGGCCACCAGGCCGTTGTGGCCGCCGCCGACGATGACGGCGTCGTACGTCCGGTGTGCGCGGGGTCCCTCGGGTGCGGTCATGGTTCTTCGTAACACGGGGTGATCGTCGTGTTCCAGACGGCCGCCGGACCGGTCAGCGACCGGCCGGCGTCCGCTGGTCCCGCAGGGCCGCCACCCTGCGGTACGGGGCCACCGCCCCGTCTGCACGGCCCAGTCGCTCCGGGCAGTGCGCCTCGCCGCTCCGGGCGGCGAGAGTGTCGGGGTGGTCCGGCCGGCCCAGGCACCGGCCGGTCAGGCCGGTCAGGCCGGTCAGGGCTTCCGGGGAGCGGGTGGCCGCTCGTCGGGGACCGGGGCGCCGGGGCCGGTGGCGGGGCGGGCGATCCACTCGCCGGACAGCCCGGCCGCCGGGTCGGGACGAGGGGTGCGCGGCACGGCACCGGCCGCCCTGTGCCCGCTGGTCATGCCGTGGGTCCAGGACGGCATCCGGCCGGTCGGCGCCGGCGCGCCGGAAGCCGGGAAGGGCGCGGCGGCGACGGACACGTGGGCCGGGGCGGCGCGGTGGGCGGTGATCCGCCAGGCCAGTTCCCGGGCGTCGCCCGGTCTGTCCTCGGGGTCCTTGGCCAGGAGGTCGAGGATCACCCGCTCCAGGAACACCGGCAGCCCGGGCCGGAGTTCGCGGGGCGGGCGGGGCGGGGTGTCGCGGTGGCCGACGAGGATCGACCAGGCGTCGTCCAGGTCGAACGGCGGGACTCCGGTGGCGAGTTCGTACAGGACGCACCCGAACGAGTAGAGGTCGCTGCGCTGGTCGACCTCGGTGCCGCCGATCTGCTCCGGTGACATGTAGTGCGGGGTGCCCATGGCGATGCCGGTGCCGGTCAGCCGGGACGTGAAGCCGATGTCGTGGCCGAGGCGGGCGATGCCGAAGTCGCAGATCTTCACCGTGCCGTCGTCGAGCCGCACGATGTTGGCGGGCTTCAGGTCGCGGTGCACGATGGCCTGTTCGTGGCAGTAGGCCAGAGCGGCGGCGACCTGCTCGGCGATCTCCACGATGTCGTCGACCGGCAGCGGGTGGCGCCGGTGGCCGGCCAGCAGCTCGCTGAGGTTGCGCCCGGTCAGCAGCTCCATGACCAGGTACAGGACGCCCTCGGACTCCCCGAAGTCGTGCACCACGGTGATGCCCCGGTGCTGCAGCGCCGCGGCCACCCGGGCCTCGCGCCGGAACCGCTCACGCACGACGCGGGTGAAGGCGTGGTCGTGGTTCGCGCCCAGCGGCTTCAGGCACTTCACGGCGACGTGCCGGCCGAGCGACTCGTCCCGCGCCCGCCACACCTCCCCCATGCCGCCGCGTCCGATCAGCTCCAGCTGCCGGTACCGGCCCTGGATGAGTCTGCTCTCCCCCATGTCGCGCGACGCTCCCCCCGGTAGCCGTTCGCCCGCCCCCTGGCCCCTCCAGTATGGCGGCCCGCCGTCCGGGTGTGTACGGGGCGGGGCGGGCGTACGGGCCGAGTCCCGCCATGGCCCGCACGACGTGTGCGCCGCTGAGCCGCGTCCGGGACCTGCGAGGGTGGCGCACCGGATGCCGTCGATCCTCCGGACGCGGGCCCGGCGCCCCGGGCCGCGCCGGTCGCGCGCCTCACATCGGCCCGGGCTCCACGACGGCACGGCCACTGTGCGCGGGTCTGCTCTCGTACGGGTGGGGGGTGCCTTCCGGACACGGGCACGCCGGTACGGCCCGGGCGCCGGCCCCGCGCGCGGTCAGTCGAGGGTGGCGAGGAACTCCGTGCAGGCGCGTGCGCAGGCGCGGCACGCCGCCGCCGAGTCCTCGGCGCCCGGCTGGCGGTCGAAGACGTGGGCGGCCTCCAGGCAGACGGTCCGGCACCACTCCACCTGGACCCGGATGGTGTTCTCGTCCACCTGGTTCTGCTCGGACAGCACGCGGCAGGTCGCGTCGCAGACCTCCGCGCACATGATGCCCTTGCGCCGTACGAGTTCCTGGTTCTCGGTGCCGTCGGGATCCACGAGGCTCGCGCGCAGCGCGCAGGCCCGCGCACATTCGGTGCACGCCTGGGCGCAGGCGAACCGGTCCTCCAGGAACCGGAACAGCTCCTGCTGGGATGTCGTCGAAGTCACGCAGCGCGGGTAGCCCCGCCGGGCGCCGGCAAACCCGGTACCGCGGGGCCGGGTGAGCCTGGTTCACGGCGCGAAGCAGGGGTACCCGCGTGACATGAATAGCGCATGGATGGAGATGGCCGCGGGGCGTGGCGCCCTCGGCGTCGGGCTGGCTGTGGCGGGTGTGGTGGTCGTGGCCCTGCTGCTGGGGGCCTTCGTCCTCGGCTTTCGCAACAAGCGCAGGGAACTGCCCACACCGCGTCCGGAGGAGCAGCCGCGCATGCCCGAGGGCGGCCCGGTCCGGGAGACGCAGGAGCGCCGGGAGCCGGACGAGATGCCGCGCAGCGACGAGCGCCTGACGCCGCACGAACTGAAGACGAACGGCCGGCAGAGCGACCGGACGAGCGGCTCGCAGGAACGCCCGCGCTGGAACGAGGGCAGCAGCGGCGGATTCGGCAGCGGAGGCCCGGGAGCCCGCTGAGCCGCGTCGCACCCTCCTGCGCCCCGGGGCGGGGCGGGAGCGTCATGAAGGGCCCGCGCCTTGCCGCGTGGGCCCTTTCGCATGCCCGGCACCCTCCCGGCGGGCTGCCGGGAGGGTGCCGGGCCGGAGACGTGGATCACCGGTTCAGGGTGCGGCGCGCCCGGGGGTCCAGCGTCTTTCCACACGTGCAGGGGGCCACTGAGACGCAGGACGGTGAGGGTGGAGCAGGTCCGGTTCGCCCGGCCGAAGGTCACCGAGCAGACTCCGGAGGCCTGTGTGCGCGCGGTGCTGGTGCGCCTCGCGGCCCGTTCCGCCCGGCGGCGCCGGTGGGGTGAGCGTCCGGTGGACCAACTGCCCGACCGGGCCGACCCCGGCGACATGCCGTCCGCCGTCGCGGAACGCTCGCGGCCGGAGGCGGCGCCGGCCCGGCTGTCACCGAAGCAGCGGGTGTGCCGTGACCCCGGTGCGGCAGCGGGCGCACGGACGGGCGCAACTGCCCGGCCCGGCGGCATACTGATCACGCGCCGCGCCACGACCGGGCCGGCGCAGAGGGGATGACGCGACGTGACCACGGAAGGGACGGGTGGGCGGGGGACGTCCGGCGAGCCGGACGGCCTCCCCGCGCTCACCGACGAGGTGTGGCTGAGTTTTCTGGGCGACAGCGAGTCGGCCATACGGGCCACCGCGCCGAGGGAGCCCTCCGCGCGGGAGCGGGCGCGGGGCCGCCGGCCCGAACCGCCGCAGACCGTGGGCGAACTGTGGCAGCCGGACGAGCCGCGGGTCCGCGTGGCCTGGCGGGATCTGGACCACCGCGCCCGGGTGCGGCGCGCCGGACGCTTCGCGGCGACCGCGGCCGCCGTCGCGCTGGCCCTCGGGGCCTGGTCGCAGCTCTCCACCGGCGCGGGCCAGGACAGCCGGCGGGAGGAGGGCACCGTGGAGCAGGTGCAGGGCGCGGAGCTCTCCACGGCCACTCCCCTGCCGTCCGGCACTCCCGTCCCGGACGCACCCCGATAGCACGCGCAGGACGGGTGCGGTCCGGCGGCGCCGCTTAGGATGACCTCACCGGCCGGATCCGGCGTTCACCCGGGCGAGGCCCCCGGCCGCGAGCCGACCGGGACGCGCACGCCGACCCGAAGGGGACAGCCATGAGCGCGCCGCGCCTCAGCAGTACGCCGTTGCCCGGCATAGGCGTCCGCTACGACCTGACGACCCGGGAGGACCGCCGGCTGTCGGTGGTCGCCCACCGCGACGGCCACCGCACCATCAGCGCCTACCGGAGGGACGACCCGGACGCCTGCGACCTGTCCGTGCGGCTGACCGCCGACGAGGCGGCCGCCCTCATCGACGCGCTGATGCCGTCGCACCACACACCGAACCTGCTCTCCACCACCGACCTCGGACTCGTCGCCGAGCGCATAGAACTGCCCGGCTCCTCGCACTGGAACGGACGGCTGCTGGGCGAGTCCCGGATCCGCACCGACACCGGCGCGTCCGTGGTGGCGGTGCTGCGCCGGGCGGACGCCATCCCCTCCCCCGCCCCCGACTTCCGGCTGGCCGGCGGCGACACCCTCATCGTCATCGGCACCCGCGAGGGTGTGGAGGCGGCCGCCGCGATCCTCGGGCGGGAGTGACCCGCCGTGCACGACTCCGCGGTCTTCCTGATCGAGTTCGGGTGCCTCATCCTCGGGCTCGGACTGCTCGGCCGGATCGCCGGGCGCTTCCGCTTCTCACCCATTCCGCTGTATCTGCTGGCCGGACTGGCCTTCGGCAAGGGCGGTCTGCTGCCGCTGGGCGCCAGCGAGGACTTCGTGGCCGTCGGCGCCGAGATCGGCGTCATCCTGCTGCTGCTCATGCTGGGCCTGGAGTACACGGCGGCCGACCTCGTCACCAACCTGCGCACCCACTATCCGGCCGGGCTCGCCGACGCGGTCCTCAACGCCCTGCCGGGGGCGGCGCTGGCCCTGCTGCTGGGCTGGGGCCCGGTGGCCGCCGTCGTCCTGGCCGGCGTCACCTGGGTGTCGTCCTCCGGTGTCATCGCCAAGGTCCTCGGCGATCTGGGCCGGCTCGGCAACCGCGAGACGCCGGCCATCTTGAGCATCCTCGTCCTGGAGGACCTCTCCATGGCGGTCTACCTGCCCATCGTGACGGCCCTGCTGGCCGGGGTGGGGCTGGCCGCGGGCGGTGCCACCCTCGCCATCGCCCTGGGAGTCGCGTCCCTGGTACTCGTCCTGGCGGTGCGCTTCGGCCGCCACGTCTCCCGCTTCGTCTCCAGCGACGACCCCGAGAAGCTGCTGCTGGTCGTCCTGGGGGTGACGCTGGTGGTCTCCGGGGTGGCCCAGCAGCTGCAGGTGTCGGCCGCGGTGGGCGCCTTCCTGGTGGGCATCGCGCTGTCCGGCGAGGTGGCCGAGGGGGCGACGAGCCTGCTCGCGCCGCTGCGGGACCTGTTCGCCGCGGTGTTCTTCGTCTTCTTCGGCCTGCACACCGACCCGGCCAGCATCCCGCCGGTGCTGCTGCCCGCGCTCGCCCTGGCGGCCGTCACGACCGCGACGAAGATCGCCACCGGGTACTGGGCCGCGCGCCGCGCCGGGGTCGGGCGCAAGGGCCGCTGGCGCGCCGGCGGCACGCTCGTCGCCCGCGGCGAGTTCTCCATCGTCATCGCCGGTCTCGCCGTCACCTCGGGCATCGAACCGTCCCTCGGCCCCCTCGCCACGGCCTACGTCCTGATCCTGGTCCTGCTCGGCCCGCTGACCGCCCGCTGGACCGAACCCCTGGCCACCCGTCTGACCGACCGCCGGGGCCGCGGGCGGCGCTCCGGGCGGGCCGCGCCCGCTCCTTCCGGGGACCACGAGACGATCGAGGGCCGGGACGCGGTCGGACGGGCCTGATCCCCGCAGCAGCAACTCCCGCGGGCGTCCGGCCCGTTCAGCCCGTCTTCCAGCCCCGGCGCGTGTCGACGCGCTCCCACTCCGCGTCCCACATCGCCAGCCGCCGCCGGTCCAGGGCCAGACGGGTCAGCCACAGCGTGCCGATGACCGTGCCGCCCGCGAAGGACCCCGCCAGCACCCCGCCCATCGCGCTGTGGAGCCACGCCTCGCCGCCGGACACCGGCGGGCCGGTGAGGTCGCCCTCCCGGTTCACCCAGACGGCGACCGTGGAGCCGGCGGCGGCCCGCGGCGGCACGCGGGCCTCCTCCCGGTGGTGGGACCCGTCCGGCGCGGTCCAGCGCACCGTGCCCCACACCCGGTGGTCGCCCGCCGCACGGGCCGCGGCCGGGCCCGGCGCGTCCCGGACGAGAACGGCCCGCACCTCGTGGCTCTGTGCCCGTTGCCGTTCGACGGCCAGGTCGACGGCCTCGGACGCCGTCAGCCCCGCGAACAGCCCGCCCAGCAGGGCCAGCACCCAGCCGACCGGCACGACCCAGGCCTCGACGACGTCGACGCGCCGTCGCAGCGGGTTGCGTCGCCACCGCCACCACCGCACGTGCGTGCGCCCGGACGCTTCCATCGCCGACACCCCCTCGTGAGCACCGGCAGCACCCTTCCAGTGTGCTCCCGGCACCGCCGGAGGGCCCTGCCGGGGCCCCTCAGCCCGACCAGCGGTCCTCTCCGGGCTTCCGCAGCACCGCCAGCAGACCGTCCTGGGCGGCCACCGCCTCCAGGGCCAGCGTGCGGTAGCCGGCCTGGGCGAAGAACACGGTGATGCGGTCCTGGTCCTCGCTGAGCACCGTGCCGTCGCCCCACTGCTCGTGCCGGACCTCGGTGCCGACGGGGTAGGCGGCCGCGGCCGGGTGCGCGGGCCGCTCGCCGGCCTGCCGGCCGTCCCGGTCCTCGTCGCAGAGGTCGCAGTTGCCGCAGGGCGCCGCGAGCTCCTCCCCGAAGTAGCCGAGCAGGAAGGACCGCCGGCAGCCGGTGGTCTCGGCGTACGCCCGGGCCATCTCGACCCGGGTGCGGTCCGTGCGGCGGTGGGCCTGCGCCGTGCGCGCCGCCTCCTCCGCCGCCTCCTCGGGGGACACCCCGTCGGCCGGGCGGACCTCGCCGTCCTCGCCCGTGTCGACCGCCTCGGCCTCCTGCAGGAGGTTCACCGCGGCGGTCACCCGGTTCCTGGACAGGCCCGTCTCCTCGCGCAGTTCGTCCAGGCCGGCGGGGTCGTCGCCGTGCTCGTGCACGGCCTGGGCGACGTCCGACAGGGTCTCGCGACCGGGGCTGCGTCCCGCGAAGTAGGTCTGCATGCCGGTGTCCTCGGACCGGTAGTGCAGGACGGCCAGGGCCGGCTCCCCGTCCCTGCCGCAGCGGCCGATCTCCTGGTAGTAGGCGTCCAGCGAGCCCGGCAGCGACGCGTGCAGGACGAACCGTACGTCCTCCTTGTCGATGCCCATGCCGAACGCCGAGGTCGCCACCACCACGTCGGCCTCGCCGGAGAGGAACGCGTCGTGGATGCGCTCGCGCTCGGCCGCGCGCAGGCCGGCGTGGTAGGCCTCCGTGGTCAGTCCCAGGGAGGCGAGCTCGCGGGCGTAGTGCTCGCTGTCCTTGCGGGTGCCGGCGTAGACGATGCCCGGCTTGGGTTCCGCGGCGGCGCGTTCGACGACGGCCCGGCGCCGCTCCTCGTCGTCCAGGAAGCGGCGCACCTCCAGTCTGATGTTGGGCCGGTCGAAGCCGGTGACCATCAGGCGCGGGCGGCGCATGCCGAGACGTTCGGCGATCTCCTTGCGCACCGGTGAGGCGGCGGTGGCGGTCAGGGCCAGGACGGGCGGTCGGCCGACGCGGCGCACGGCCTGCTCCAGGCGCAGGTAGTCGGGGCGGAAGTCGTGGCCCCAGGACGACACGCACTGCGCCTCGTCGACGACGAACAGGGCCGGATCCAGCGCGGCCAGCCGTTCCAGCACGTCGTCCTTGGCCAGCTGTTCCGGTGACAGGTACACCAGCCGGGCGTCGCCCCGTTCCACCGCCTCCCAGGCCTCCTGCGTCGCGGTCGCGCCCAGGTCGGAGTTGACCGCCACGGCGCCGGGGGCGCGCTCGCCCTCCGGCAGCCCGGCGATCTGGTCCCGCTGCAGGGCCAGCAGGGGCGAGACGACCACGACCGGCCCGGACAGCAGGACGGCGGGGACCTGGTACACGGCGGACTTGCCGGACCCGGTCGGCATGACGACGAGGGTGTCCTCCCCGTCGAGCACCCATTCCATGGCGGTGAGCTGCTCGGGCAGGAGGGTGTCCCAGCCGAACACGCCGGCCGCGGTCTCCCGCAGGCTCGCGGCCCGGTCCTGCCGTGTCCCCGACCCCTTCCGTCCCATGCCGGCTCCTCGCTGTTCCGTGCGGACGGCGGTGGATCGCGTCCGCGGCGCAGCCCTGGGTACCCGCCGGACCGCTTACGTATCAGCGGTGTGCGCGGCGGTGCCGGGGCGGGGACGCGGCGATCCGCACCCGCCCGCGCCCGTCGCCGGAGCCGCCGGGGGCGTCGGGGTCGGCGCGGAGGAAGCCGGCCAGGGCGTGCCCCTCCTCCGTCACGGCGTCGCGCTCGGCCCGGGAGAGGCCGCGCAGCGGGGTGACCTGGACGGTGTCCGCCTCGACGGTCCAGGTCGCGGCGACCCGGCCGTCGACCAGCACCAGGCGGGCCCCGGCGACCGACAGGCCGCGGTGGGCGTCGTCGATGATGCGGCCGCGGTCGTCGTAGCCGAGAACGGCGTTGTCGAAGGCGGGCAGGAACCGCACCGGGGCCGGGGTGCCGGGGTCCGGGCGCGGCGCGCCGGGCAGGTCGAGGAGTTCCCGGCCGCGCTCGTCGCGGAAGGAGACCAGTTCCCCGCGCAGGGCGCTCACCGCGCGCGGCAGTCCGGCCAGGCCGCACCAGGCGCGCAGGTCGGCGGAGGCGGCGGGGCCGTAGGCGGCGAGGTACCTGCGCACGAGTGCCTGCCCGACGGGGTCGGAGCCGTCCGCGGCCGGCGGGTCCGTCCCGTGTCCCAGCCAGGCGGACATCAGGGCGTAGCGTGCGCCGCCCTTGGCCCGCCACAGGCCGCGCGGGGGAAGCTGCACGGTCGGCAGGAGACCGGCGACCAGCATCTCGCCCAGGGGCCGCGGACCGGCCTGCGGCCAGCGGCCGGCGACGGCCCGGCCCAGTTCGGGCATCGTGCGCGGTTCGCCGTCGGACATGATCTTCTCGCCCTCCGCCGCGAGCTCGGCGAGATCCACACCGTCCAGCTCGCGGCGGTAGACCCCCAGCACGCGCTGACGGAGCATGGCGTCGTGGCGGCCCCGCCAGGCCAGGGCGTCGGCGGCGGTGACCAGGTGGACGGTGCGCCGCATCAGGTGGGTGCGCACCACCCGCCGCCCGGTGAGCAGCCCGGACAGGCCGTCCGGGTCGAACGCCCGCAGCCGCGACCAGAGCCCGGTGAACGGCTCCTGTGGTTCCTGCGCCTGGAGCCCGCCCAGGTGGGCGACGGCGTCGAGCACGGGCAGGTCGGCGCGGTCCAGGAGCAACTGGCGTGCGAGGGTGGCGCGGTTGAGCGCTCGTGCGTCCAGAACGGTCATCCAGGGTCCTCGGCTTTCGCGTCGTGCGCCGGCCCGTCGTCCACTCACCGGGCGGCTTCACGGCCACCCTGACAGGCGACGAGGTCAGAACGTGACCGCATCCGCCTTCGTCCGGGTCGTGGGCGCCCTCGTCCGGGTCGTGGGCGCGGAGGCGGCCCGGCACCCCGTCGGTACGGGTGCCGGGCCGTCACGAGCGCGCGTCCCCGCGTCAGTCCTTGCCCATGGCCTTGCGGACCGTGTCCTTCGTCCGGTCCATGAGGGCGGCGACGGGACCCAGGGCCACGTTGGCCGCACCGGACTCGACGCCCGGGTGGGGCCGGGTGGGCGCCATGGCCTCGGCGGCCTTCACGGCCTTGGCCATGGTGGCGAGGCCGGAGGCGTCGGTGCTGCGGCGGATGTGCGTGAACTCGTAGCGCTCCTCCGCCCGGGCGTGCTCCTGCACGTCCGTCCGCAGCGCACGCAGCCGGGGCATGAACTCCGGATCGTCGGTGTCCATGTCGTCCAGGGCCGCGAGGGTCTCCTTGGCCGCGCGCTCCTCGGCGAGCCGGTCCTCCACGACCTGCTCCCCGCCCGCGAGGGACCGCCGGGCGAACGGGTGGACGACCTCCTCCTCGGCGGTCTCGTGCACGGCGAGCAGCCGCACCAGCCTGCGGAAGGCTTCGCGGCGCTCCTCGCCCTCGCTCTGCTCGACCTCGTCGAAGAGGTTGCGGATGTCGCCGTGCTGGCGCATCAGGAGCGCGACGACGTCGGTGTCCTCGGCGCGGTCGTCACCGGCCTGGGGTGTGTGCAGTTCGGACATGGCCGTCCGCCTCACTTCTCGCGCATCGCGGGGTCGGGGTGCTCGCCCTCGGACTGCACGCGGTACTCGCGTCCGAACATCGCGTCGTGCTCGGCCATCACGCGCTCGCTGGGCGGCTCCTCGCCGCCGTGGATCTGCTCCTGCATCTTCTCGAACCGCTCGTGCGCCTCGCGCACGTAGCCCGCGCCCAGGGTGGTCAGGTCCATCTGGGTCTCCAGCAGTTCCCGCAGGTACTGCTTGTTCGGCTCGAAGGTGAGCACGTTGGGCAGCTCGGGGGCGAGGACCTCCTGCGGCTCGCGGCCGTCGTGGCGGCGCATCAGGTCGCAGGCGGTGTGCAGGTGCTCCAGCTCCATGTTCAGGTGCAGCTCCCAGATCGCCTTGACCTTGGGATCGCTCTCCTGCTCCATGAACGAGTAGTACAGGTAGCACTCGTTGTACTCGTGGTTGACCAGCTGCTCCCACCACGTCTCACCGGGGTCGACGAGCGACTCGTAGTGGGTGACGTGCTCCTCCTCGATCAGCCCGATCTCCTGGTAGAGCTGGCGGGCGATCGGCTCCATGTAGGTGGGGCCGGTGTTCATGTAGAAGTTCATGGTCTGCTGCTCCGCCGACATGATCGTCAGCGCGTGCAGCTTCGACAGCGGGTTGGTGGTGGAGCGGTCGTACGGGTCGCGGACGTTGTCGACCGGGTTGCGGTGGTGGTACTTCGTGGGCCGGCCCGGCATGACCTCGGTCAGCCCGTCGACGATCGTCTCCGCCTTGCGGTGCTCGATCATCTCGTAGAGGTTGGCGTACCGGTACAGGTGGTCGAAGTCCTCCAGCACGCCGAACTGGTACGCCTGTGTCAGATACGGGTCGGGCTCCATGCGCGCCACCCACGCCGTCAGGTCGACGGCGACCTGCTCGTAGGCGATGGTCGTCTCCAGGACCGACGACACCCCGGGGAGCAGCCAGTTGACGGCCTTCTGCTGCTGCGCCTCGATGTAGCGGGTCCGGGCGAGCTGCCGCTTGACCTCCGGGTCGACGGTGTTGCGGGCGAGCTGGTGGCTGAAGAGGATGGCCTCCACCTCGATGCCGTTCATGGTGATGATCCGGCAGCGCGTGTACGGGTCGCAGCGGTCGGGGTCGATCGGCTGCACGTTCAGCTCGCGCCAGTTGCGCAGCTGGCGGTCGAGCGGGATGCCCCGCTGTTCCAGCGGATTGAAAGTCACGGGCCGTCTCCTGTGGGGGGACTCGCCCGCCGGCCGTCCTGAAGCCTGGCCTCGGGGGCCGACGAGCACGGATGCGTCCGTGGCAGTCTTTCGGCCCCCGGGGGATCCGGCCACCGGCCGGGTGCCAAGTGGGTGCTCAGTGCACGGGGCCCGCGCCGTCAGCGCCCGCCGGCCTCTCAGCGTCCGCCCGCCTCTCGCCGCCGACCGGTCCCTCACCGTCCGCCGGCCCCTCCGACGACAGGCCCGTCAGAGCCGCCGCCGTGCCGACCGGCTCCAGGTGCGGTCCGATCCATTCGCACAGCAGGACGGTGGCGTCGTCCTCCAGCCGGCCGTCGTGGTACGCCAGCACGGCCTGGACCAGCCGGCGCAGTGTCTCGGGGACGGGCAGGCCGTCGGCGTGGTGGCGGATCAGGAAGTCGGTGAAGCGCGCCAGGCCGAACTCCCGGCCGCCGGAGCTGCGGGCCTCGGTGATGCCGTCGGTGTAGAGGACGATGCGGTCGCCCGGCTGCAGGTGCTCCTCGCACACGGTGGTGCGCAGGCCCAGTCCGGTGCCCATGGGGTGGGCCGGGGGGCAGCGCAGATGGGTGGACCAGCGGCTGTCACGGATGATGATCGGCGGATGGTGGCCCCGGTTCACCCATCGCAGGACGCCGGTGCGGGTGTCGAGCGTGGCCAGGATCCCGGTGACGTAGCGCCGGTGGTCGTACTGCTCCAGCAGGGCGGCTTCCACCGCGTCGGCCTTGTCGGCCAGGCAGGCGCCCTGGCGCCTGGCGTTGCGGCAGGCGCCCAGCGCCAGGGTGCCGGACAGTCCGGCGGCGGTGTCGTGGCCCATCGCGTCGAAGATCGTCAGATGGACCAGGGGCCCGTCGACGGCGTACTCGAAGACGTCGCCGCTGATGTCGTAGGCCGGTTCCAGTGCGGCGGCGATCGCGACCCTGCCGTCCGCGTAGGTGCGCGGCGGCATCAGGTTCCACTGCATCTCCGCGGCCACGCTCATGGGCCGGCTGCGCCCGAGCCGGGCCAGCGCGTCGCTGGTGCCCCGCTTGCTCACGACGATCAGTGCGACGAGGCCCGCCAGCGCCTCCATGTCCTCGTGGACGGCGGCGTCGTCGCGCTCGGCGCTCACCCGGAGCAGCCCGATGCGCTCCGTCCCGTCCAGCAGCGGTACCCACCACTCGAAGACGTCGCCGCCCGGGGGCGAGGCGGGCAGGACGCCGCTGTACTGGAAGGCGCGTCCGGCGACCGTGCCCTCGACGGGCAGCTCGTGCTCGGCGTCGCCGCCGTCCGCCCCGGCACCGGGGAGCAGGCGCAGGGTCCGGCGCTGGAGGTCGGCCAGGTAGATCAGCACCCGGCTGAAGGAGGCCGCGCGTGCGCACTCGGTCGCCTTGTCCGGCAGCAGCTCGACCGGCATGAGGTGGCTCGCGGCCAGCAGATCGGCGAGCATCCGCCGGCCGCCCTCCCCGCTGTGTTCCCTCACGGTCCCGCCTCCTCCGGTCACCGGCCGCACCGCTGGTGTCGGCCCCCGCCGCGCACGGGACGGATACCCACCGGGCCGCGGCTCACCGGTGCGGAAGCGTCGGAGTCCCGCCCGCGGGTACTTCGACGGTGAACCACCCCGCGCCGCACGTGGAAACGGAGGCCGTGTTGCTGTCCCACTCCCTCGATCGCGGAGTCCTCGTCGTCACCGTCCACCGCGACCCCGGTGTCGGCGGGCGGGCCGAACTGCTCACCCGGATCACCGGCCTCGTGGAGGCGTACCGCCCGGCTCCCCTGGTCGTCGTCCTCGGGGAGCCGGCCACGCGGGCCGCGGTCGGCGTGCTCCTGCGGGTGCACCGCCTGTGCAGCCGCCTGGGCGTGCTGATGTCGGTGGCCACGCACAGCGCCCCCACCCGCCGGGCGCTGGAGGCGGAGGCCGACCCGGCCGGCACGCGCCTGGTCGTCCACGCCCGTACGGACACCGCCGTCGCCGCCGCGTACGCCGCGGCCGCCTGAGGAGGGGATCGCCGGCGTCACGGCATCGTGCTCTGGGCGCTGACGAGGTCGGTGACGGCCCGCAGACCGCCCTGCGCGAGGGCCGCGCGCTGCCGGTCGGCCCCGGTGCCGTCCTGCAGGAGCCGGTGGACCAGGGAGGTGACCTGGCGGGCGTCGCCCGAGGCGTCGAGGGCGCGGCTCACGTGCCGCAGGAGCTGGTACAGCACGTCGCCCGCGCGCTGCAGGGTGCCGCCGGGATCGACCAGGGTGTCGCCCAGTCCGTGCCGGGCGGCGTGCCACATGGCGCCCTGGAGCAGCTCCTGGGCACAGTCGGGGGCGGGGACGCCCGCGTTCGCCTCCGCCAGGGCCGTCTCCACCAGGGCCCGGATGATCGCCGCGAGCATCACGGCCTCGTCGGCGCGCAGCTGGACGTCCGGGCAGCGGATCTCGATGGTCGGGTAACGCGAGGAGAGGCGGGCCTGCCAGTACAGCTGGCCGATGTCGGAGATCAGGCCGGCCTCCAGCAGCCGCTCCACACGCCGGTCGTAGTCCTCGACGTCGCGAAACGACGGGGGCATCCCGCTGACCGGCCACCGGCTGAAGATCACCGTGCGCCAGCTGGCGAAGCCGGTGTCGTGGCCGTCCCACAGCGGGGAGTTCGCCGCCATCGCCGTCAGCGTCGGCAGCCAGAGGCGGATCCGGTTGAGGACCTGCACGCCCGCCTCCCGGTCCGGCACGCCCACGTGCACGTGCGTGCCGTTGACCAGCTGCTCGGCGACCAGCTGCGGCGCCTGCAGGACCATCGCGCGGTAGCGGGCCTGGTCGGTGACGGCGATGGGGCGGCCGTGCCGCACGGGGGGTGTGCCGCACACCCCGATCCGGCAACCGTGCTCCTCGGCCGCTCCGCCCACGGCGTGGCGCAGCCGCAGCAGATGGCCTCCGACCTCCTCCAGGGTGGTGCAGACCGGTGTGGCCACCTCGACCTGTGCCTGGAGCAGCTCGTACTGCACCTCCTGGTCGGCCACCAGACGGCCCACGCCGGCCGCGGCGCGCACCTTGTCCGCCTGGGGCACCGGCAGACCCGTGACCGGGTCGAGCAGCAGGTACTCCTCTTCCACGCCGATCGTCGTCATCGACCACCCTCTGTTCCACCCGCCCGGCGGGCCGGGCACCGTACGCCCGGCCTGCGCTCGGTGCGCGGCGAGGCCCGCTCTCGCGGGTCACCGAGTGCCGCGGCCCGCTCGCGGCAAACCACGTCCGGGAAGCTGGCACCAGCTTGCCCCCGGGAAAGGCCCCTCCGCGAGGTGTAGGCCGGGGGATCGGGGTACTCGCGCGCGGCATCCGGCGACCGCCGGGGGTGACGCCGGTGTAGCGCCGGCCCGTCGAAGGGAGCGGCCCGTGCCCAGGACCATCGAGGATCAGTCGGTCGAGGAACTGGGCGGTGAGTCCAGCGTGCTGGCGCGGCAGCGCCGCGACCACGCGGAGATGGACCGCCTGATGGACCGGTACCGGTCCCTGCCGGCCGGTGAGGACCGCGAGAAGGTCCTCAAGGACCTGGTCCAGCTCGTCTTCAGCCATGCCTTCGCCGAGGAGACCGTCCTGTGGCCCGCCGTGCGGCGCTCCGTGCCGGACGGCGAGGAGCTGACCTCCCGCGTCGAGGAGGAGCACCAGGAGATCAACGATCTGGTGGCCGACATCGAACGCCTGGAGCCCGGCACCCCGGAGCGCGAGGAGAAGGTGGAGCGCGCCTTCGCGCTGATCCGGCAGGACATCCAGGACGAGGAGGGCCTCCTGCTGCCCCGGCTGCAGGAGGCCGTGGACACCGACCGGCTGCGCAGGCTCGGCACCGCCTGGGAGACGATGCGCCGGACCGCGCCCACGCACCCCCACCCGGTCATCCCGCGGCGCCCGCCGGGCAACACGGTCCTGGGCGTGCCGCTCAGCCTGTACGACCGGACCCGCGACGCGCTGGGACTGAACCTGCCCGCGGCCGTGCTCAGGAAGGTGCTGGCGGGACTGGCCGGGCTCGTGGTCTCCGCGGTGGTCTTCGCGGCCCTGCGCAAACGGCGTTGACCCCACCGCCCCATCGAATGGAACATTCCGCCATTCAGCCCAAGAAAGAACTATGTCGGGCAATGGCGATGAAGGAGAACGACTAGGTTCCTCGGGTCGGATGACCCGTCACCCGTCATGCATTGTTGCTGCCGATAGAGGACTGATGGCGACACACACTGAACCGGTTGCGCCAGTACCCGCGGTGGAGCGCCGCGGCAGAGGGAAAGTGATCGTCTCCTGGCTGACGACCACCGACCACAAGAAGATCGGACATCTGTACCTGATCACCTCGTTCCTGTTCTTCCTGGTCGGAGGAGCACTGGCGATGGCGATCCGGGCCGAACTGGCGCGGCCGGGTCTGCAGATCCTGTCCAACGAGCAGTACAACCAGTCGTTCACGATGCACGGCACGATCATGCTGCTGCTGTTCGCGACGCCGACGTTCGCCGGGTTCGCCAACGCGATCATGCCGTTGCAGATCGGTTCCCCGGACGTCGCCTTCCCACGGCTGAACATGCTCTCGTACTGGCTGTTCGCCTTCGGCGGGCTGATCGTGATGAGCAGTTTCCTGACCCCGCAGGGCGCGGCCGACTTCGGCTGGACGGCCTACACCCCGCTCAGCGGCGGCGAGCGCACCGCCTACCTCGGCGGTGACCTGTGGGTCATGGGGCTGGCGCTGTCGGGCTTCGGCACGATCCTCGGTGCGGTCAACTTCATCACCACCATCATCTGCATGCGCGCCCCCGGCATGACCATGTTCCGCATGCCGATCTTCACCTGGAACGTGCTGCTCACCTCGGTGCTGGTGCTGCTGGCGTTCCCGGTGCTGGCCGCCGCGCTGTTCGCCTTGGAGGCCGACCGCCGTTTCGGGGCGCAGATCTTCAACCCGGAGAACGGCGGAGCGATCCTCTGGCAGCACCTGTTCTGGTTCTTCGGCCATCCCGAGGTGTACATCCTCGCCCTGCCGTTCTTCGGCGTGATCACGGAGATCATCCCCGTCTTCGCCCGCAAGCCGATCTTCGGCTACACGGGGCTGGTCGGCGCCACCATCGCCATCGCGGGCCTCTCGGTGACGGTGTGGGCGCACCACATGTTCGCCACCGGCGCGGTGCTGCTGCCGTTCTTCGCCTTCATGACGTACTTGATCGCGGTACCGACGGGTGTGAAGTTCTTCAACTGGATCGGCACCATGTGGAAGGGGTCCTTGTCCTTCGAGCCGCCCATGCTCTGGGCGGCGGGCTTCCTGGTGACCTTCCTCTTCGGCGGACTGACCGGCGTCATCCTCGGCTCGCCGCCGCTGGACTGGCACGTCACCGACTCGTACTTCGTGATCGCCCACTTCCACTACGTGCTGTTCGGCACGATCGTGTTCGCCATGTTCGGCGGCTTCAGCTTCTGGTGGCCGAAGATGACCGGCACGATGCTCAACGAGCGCCTGGAGAAGGTGCACTTCTGGACGCTGTTCATCGGCTTCCACATGACGTTCCTGGTGCAGCACTGGCTCGGCGCCGAGGGCATGCCCCGCCGGTACGCCGACTACCTCGCCGCCGACGGCTTCACCGCCCTGAACACCGTCTCCTCGATCGGCGCCTTCCTGCTCGGCATGTCGACCTTCCCCTTCCTCTACAACGTGTGGAGGACGGCCCAGAAGGGCGAGAAGGTCGAGGTCGACGACCCCTGGGGCTACGGCCGTTCCCTGGAGTGGGCGACCTCCTGCCCGCCGCCCCGCCACAACTTCGTCACCCTGCCGAAGATCCGCTCCGAGTCCCCCGCCTTCGACCTGCACCACCCTGACGTGGCCATGCTGGACCAGGCGGAGAACACCGGACGGCGTGATGTCGTGGAGGCCGAGGGCCACAAGGGCGACCGGCCGTGAGACGCGCCGGGCACGGGGCGCCGGCCGGCGCGACGGGGAGCGGCCTGGCCGAGGAGGCCGAGGGGTACCTCCTCGCCCAGAGCCATCGTGACCAGGCGCGGCGCGAGGCGGACGAACTGTGCGCGCAGTTGCCGTGGCTGACGACGGCCGAGGCCGAGGAACTCACCGACCACTTCGTGCGGCAGCGGCTCGACGTCAGCCGCCGCCTCCTGCGCGGCACGGTCCAGCGGGCGGCGGAACTGCGCGAGGAGTACGAGGCCCGTTACGCCGAACTCCGGCGCGCTCTGCTCCGGCGGCACGCGGCCGGGGCCTGTGCCGTCCTGGCCTGTGCCGCGTCGGTGAGCGCCGTGGTCTGCGACCTCACCGGCTGACGGCCGCAACCGCCGGGACCGACCGGGAGCGGGCCGCCTCGACATGCGTCGAGGCGGCCCGCTCCCGTAGGTGCGTCCGGATCCGGCTTTTCACCGGGTGTAGGCGTCCTTGCGGGGCAGGGGCCCGACATCGGCCCGGCGGCCCCGGCGCAGGGCCGCGTGACGCTGTCCCGGGCCGGGTCCGTTGCGAGCGGCGAGGGCGTCGGCGACGGCACCGGTGACGAAGGCGTAGACGGCCTTGTGCAGGACGTCCACGACGAGTTCCTTACGGGGCCAGGTCTGGGGCGGGGCGCCGACGCCGGTGGCGTTCTCGAGGATCTGGTCGTTGGTGAGGCGGACGACCGTGAACTTGGCCGAGGCGACCGGGCCGCGCAGCCCGGCCTGGGCCATGACCGAACGCAGCACGCCGAGCACCGCGGCCTGGCCGAAGTGCATGGCCCAGTTGACGGGCAGCGGCTGGGTGCCGGGACGTTCCCGCATGCCGGTGAGTCTCTGCAGGACCCGGGCGGGTACGTGGGAGTCGGGACGGCCGGTCACCGCCTGCTCCACCTTCTCGCCGAGGGTCATCACGACGCCGCCGGCGGTACCGGCGACCAGCCCTTGCCACAGTGCGCGCCTGATCATGCGGCGGCGGGTACCCGGTGCCGCGTGCTTCATCCCGGCTGGCACGGTCGGTGCCGGTTCATGTCCGCGCTGCGGACCGGGGCCGCCGGTGAGGGCTCTCCCGATGGTCCGGTCAGGGCCCTTGCCGACGGATGCGGGTCGCGCGGGGGTCGACGGGGCCCACCGTAAGGTGAGTCCGTCGGCCGGCCCCGTCATGGGGCGGGAGGGCCGCGCGACGCGTGCGCCCGCCCGGCCCGGGAGCGTCAGTCGTCGAGTGGGTGCCAGACCGTGCGGCCGCCGTCCTGCTGAACGGTGCCGAACACCACGTCGGCGAAGTGGATACCGAACCCGATCGTGCCGGGCGCGCGCAGCTCGGTCACCAGCCGGTGCCGGAAGCCGGCGGACTGCGCGGGGTCGTGGTCCGAAGCCGCCGACCACTCCGGGTGGGTCACCTGGATCGGGGAGTGCAGGGCGTCACCGAACGCGATGAGCCGCCGTCCGCCCGACTCGATGACGTAGGCGAGGTGACCCGGGGTGTGGCCGGGCATCAGCCGGGCCCGGACCCCCGGGAAGATCTCCTGGCCGTCGGCCACGGTCCGGACCCGGGGCGCGAGGGCCGCGAGCATCCTCTCGTCCGTTCCGTGGGCGTGGAGCAGGTGGCGCCGGGCCCATTCGGACTCGCTCACGAGATGGCCGGCCCTGCTGAAGGCGGACTCGGTCCCACCCGGTACGGGCTGCCGGGCCCATCCGATGTGATCGATGTGCAGATGCGTGAAGGCAACGGCCTCGATGTCCTCGGGGGCCCTGCCGAGCGCGGCGAGGCTGTCCAGCAGCGCGCCGCCGTGGATGGCGCCGTGAGGGTTGCCGGGTACGGCGGGCACCGCCTGGGGCCCGAATCCGGCGTCGATGAGCAACGCACGGCCGTCACGCTCCACCAACAGGCCGCCGATCCCTGCCACGAGGTGCCCGGTGTCGTCCAGGTACTCGGGGTGGGCGGACCACACCTCGTCGTCGGTGTCCGGTAGCCAGCGGCGCGGTACGAGCTGGACGGCGCCGTCGGGGACGTAACTCACCTTCGTCGCCCCGAGCGTCACCGATCTGATGATCGCGGGCCGGCGCAGTCGCTCACCGGTGATCGGCTTCGCGTCGTTCACTGTGCACCTCTCGGGAAAGAGCCGAATCGTAGGGCCGCCGTCCGGCGGCCGCAGTCCACCATAAGCATCAAGCTAGAACCATTCAAGCTTGCATTATCAAGACTGCATGTATTCGCTAGACTGGTGCGCATGAGGGATGCGGACGCCCGGGCCACGGCCGAGCGCGAGTTGTGCGGCCTGGTGAACGGCATGGCTCACCGGATCGCGGAACACGTCCGGCAGCGCGCGGGAAAGCTCGGCCTGACGGCGCCTCAGGCGACCGCTCTGCGCGAGCTGACCGGGCCGATGACCATGCGAGAGCTGGCCGACCGCCTGAGCTGCGAACCCTCCAACGCCACCTTCATCGTCGACAAGCTCGAGAAGCAGGCCCTGATCGAGCGCCGGCCGCATCCCGCCGACCGACGCGCCAAGCAGCTCGTCCTGACACCCCAGGGCACGGCACTGCGGGAGCGGCTGCTGGAACTGCTGACGGCGGACTCCCCTCTGGCCGGCCTGACGCAGGAGGAGCAGCGAACCCTGCAGCGCCTGCTGCAGCAGGCCGTACAGCACCGCTGACCGGCCGCCCCGGGGCCCGTGCCGGCCATGACGAACTGGGCGGTGCTCGGCGAGGGCCGTGCGGACTCAGTCAGCCGGCTGGTGGTGCCCGAGGAGGCCCGGCTCGTCCAGGCGGAGGTCCTGTGTCCGGACGCGGACGTCAGCGAGGAGCCGGGGCAGCGGTTCGGGGGTGGCGTGGTGCTCGGGTTGGGGCCGCCCCCGGGCCGGTGGTGGTCAGAAGCCGCTGTCGATGCGGTCCTCCCGCATCAGCCGCTCCAGTTCCGCGTCCGGCAGCGGGCGCAGTGTGTCCAGGAGACGGCGCAGGCCGGGCTCGTCGAGGGTCTGGCTGGAGACCTCGGCCTCCATGCCGCGGTACCTGCGGATCAGGGTGATCTCCGCCGTGCCGCCGGGAATCCGACGGACCGTGCGGATGCCGCCCCGGGCGTCCACGGTGCAGGCCAGGTCCTCGTCCGGCGGCTCGGGGCACCGCGCCCGCGGAGCCGACGGCGAGCGCACGGTGAGCGAGGCCAGCGAGAACTCGTCGGGCCGGACACCGCGGTACTCGACACCGAACGCCGCGCCGACCCGGACACGGGCCACGGTCATCCCGGGCGGTGCGGCGCCCAGGTACTGCACCTGCGCGTACTCCCGGTAGCGGGCGATCTCCGCCTCGTGCCGCCGCTGCCGGGCCTGCGCCGGGCCGGCGAAACCCCCGTAGGCCACCCCGGCCGCGAGCGCGGTCACGGCCCCCCGCCGGACCCACCGGCCAGGTACGAACAGCGCGGCGGCCACGGCGTACGGGACCCCTGTCAACGCGACCCGGCTGCCCGCGCCGCCCAGGTCCACGCCGGCCCGGTACGCGAGCAGCCCCGCCGCGACACCGGACGTGCCGAGGAGGAAGACCGCGGCCGCCCAGCCGAGGCGGCCCCGGGCGGTACCGCACAGCGGGACCACGGACCGCGCGGGGACCCCCACCACGGCCAGCAGGCCCACGGCCGCCGGCGCACCCACCGCGAGCACCACGGCCACGGCCCCGCTCCCACCGCCCCAGAGCGCCGCGAGCAGCGCGAAGCCGAGGGCCGGCACCGCGGCCACCGCCACCGCTCAGACCAGGAGAAGGTGCAGCGCCGTCGTCGCTCCTCTGCCGTTCGTCATACGGCGGATGCTGCCGGCCGGCCATGCGGTGCACATGAGTTGCGGTACTCAAGTCCTCGATGGACCGGCCGCGCACGTGACCGTCGCCGCCGTACGGTCGATACTTGCCCGCGGCAGTGTCGCGGCCGACCGCACCGAGTCCGGCAAGGAGCTGATGACCCGTCGACGAAACCGGTGCGCCTGCGTGCCGACCGCCTCGGCGTGCGGCCCGAGCTCCCGGGCACGAGGAAGGTCGAGAACTGGCCCGCCCTATGTTGAACTGCGAAAATGTTGGCCGGAGACATGTTCACCGGTCTCACCAGGAGGTTCCCGTGAAGATGCTGATCAACGTCCCGGAGACCGTCGTCGCGGACGCGCTGCGCGGTATGGCGGCTGCGCACCCGGAGCTGACCGTGGACGTGGAGAACCGGGTGATCGTGCGGCGGGACGCCCCTGTCGCCGGGAAGGTGGCACTGGTGTCGGGCGGGGGCTCGGGGCACGAGCCGCTGCACGGCGGTTTTGTCGGCCCCGGCATGCTGTCCGCCGCCTGTCCGGGCGAGGTGTTCACCTCGCCGGTGCCGGACCAGATGCTGCGTGCGGCCGCCGCCGTGGACAGCGGGGCCGGCGTGCTCTTCGTCGTGAAGAACTACACCGGTGACGTGCTCAACTTCGACATGGCCGCCGAGATGGCCGAGGACGAGGGCATTCAGGTCGCGAAGGTGCTGGTCAACGATGACGTGGCGGTGACCGACAGTCTCTACACCGCCGGCCGGCGCGGCACGGGCGCGACCCTGTTCGTGGAGAAGATCGCGGGAGCCGCCGCGGACGAGGGGATGCCGCTGGAGCGGGTCGAGGCGATCGCCCGGCAGGTGAACGAGAACTCCCGCAGTTTCGGTGTCGCCCTGAGCGCGTGCAGCACCCCTGCCAAGGGCAGCCCCACGTTCGACCTGCCGCCGGGCGAGCTGGAGTTGGGCATCGGCATCCACGGCGAGCCCGGCCGGGAGCGGCGGGCGATGATGACGTCCGGCGAGATCGCCGAGGCCGCCGTCGAGGCGGTGGTGGAGGACCTCCGGCCCCGCAATCCGGTACTGGTGCTGGTCAACGGCATGGGCGCGACGCCGCTGCTGGAGCTGTACGGCTTCAACGCCGAGGTGCAGCGGGTGCTGGCCGAGCGCGGGGTGCCGGTGGCCCGGGTCCTGGTGGGCAACTACGTGACGTCCCTGGACATGGCGGGCGCCTCGCTCACCCTGTGCCAGGCCGACGAGGACTTGCTGCGGCTGTGGGACGCGCCGGTGAAGACGCCGGGGCTGCGCTGGGGCATGTGACAGCGGGGCAGCGGACCACCACACCTACCAGGCAAGGAGAGCCAGTGCTCGACGCCGATTTCTTCCGCCGTTGGATGACGGCGACCGCCGCGTCCGTCGACCGTGAGGCGGAGCGGCTCACCGCCCTCGACTCCCCCATTGGGGACGCCGACCACGGCAGCAACCTCCAGCGTGGCTTCGCCGCCGTGAGCGCCGCGCTGCAGGAGGAGTCCCCGGACACGCCCGGCGCGGTCCTTGTCCTGGCGGGCCGCCGGCTCATCTCCACGGTCGGCGGCGCCTCGGGGCCGCTGTACGGGACGCTGCTGCGCCGCACCGGGAAGGCCTTGGGAGACGCCCCCGAGGTCAGCGTGGAACAACTGGTCCAGGCCCTGCGGGCCGGGGTGGACGCCGTCATGACGCTCGGGGGTGCCGCCCCGGGCGACAAGACCATGATCGACGCCCTCGTCCCGGCGGTGGACGCGCTCGGTGAGTCGTTCGCGGCGGCCCGGACCGCCGCGGAGGAGGGCGCGGTGGCGACGACGCCCCTGCAGGCGCGCAAGGGCCGGGCGAGTTATGTGGGCGAGCGCAGCATCGGGCACCAGGACCCTGGGGCCACCTCCGCCGCGCTGCTGATCGCGGGACTGGCGGAGGCCGACGGTGAGTGACGAGCGGCTGGTGGGGATCGTGCTGGTGTCGCACAGCGCGGAGGTGGCCGCCTCGGTCGCCGCGCTGGCCAAGGGGCTCGCGGGCGGCGGCCCGGCGGTGCCCGTCGCTCCGGCGGGCGGCACGGAGGGCGGTGGGCTCGGCACGAGCGCCGAACTGATCGCCGCGGCGGCCGCGTCGGTCGACCGGGGCGCGGGGGTGGCCGTGCTCACCGACCTGGGCAGCGCGGTGCTCACCGTGAAGGCGCTGCTCGCCGAGGGCGACGAACTCCCCGAGGGCACGCGCCTGGTGGACGCGCCGTTCGTGGAGGGAGCCGTGGCCGCGGTCGTCACGGCGGCGACCGGCGCGGACCTGGCGGCGGTGGAAGCGGCCGCCGCGGAGGCGTACTCCTACCGGAAGGTGTAACACAGGGCTGTCTCCCGCTCGGGAGCACGGCCGCGGCCGGGCCGCCGCACGCCCGGGGCGGAGCCCGACCGCGGGCCCGACGCGGAGTCCGACCCGCAGCTCTGGTGCGGGAGGCGGTCGCAGGGCCGTTGCGGGAGACGACCGCGGGCCCGGCGCGGCGGACGAGCGCAGGACCGGCGCGGATCCGGACCGCAGGTCCGTTGCCGGAAGACGACCGCGGGGCCGATGCGGCAGACGACCGCAGGACCGGCGCGGATCCCCACCGCAGGACCGGCGCGGAAGACGACCGCAAGCCCGGAGCGGCAGACAACCGCCAGTCCGATGCCGCAGACGACCGCAAGCCCGGCGCGGCAGACGACCCCGAGCCCGCCGCGGACCCCGACCATAGGTCCGTTGCGGAAGACGACCGCAGGACCGTTGCGGAAGACGACCCCAAGCCCGGCGGAAGACGACCCCGAGCCCGGCGCACAGGACGACCGCAAGCCCGGCGCGGAAGACGACCCCGAGCCCGCCGCGGACCCCGACCATAGGTCCGTTGCGGAAGACGACCGCAGGACCGATGCGGAAGACGGCCGCAGGACCGGCGCACAGTACGGCTGCAGGAACGGCGCGGAGGACGGGCCGCAGGCTCGGTGTCCGGCCCGGCCGCAGGCGGTGACGGCGGGTCAGCCGGTCGGCGTGCCCGCGCCGGGCGCCGCGCCGACCAGCCGGAGTGCCGCTCGCTCCCCCGCTCTCACGGCCGCCGCGTGGTCCTCGATGGGAGACACCTTCGTGTTCTTGAACACGATGTAGGTCACGCCCGACGCCACGCCCCCGCCGTGCGGGTCGGGGCGGATGCCGAGCGCCTCGGCGGTCGCGTAGGACGCCTCGCCGATGATGTTCTGCGGGCCCGTGTCGCCGACGACCGCGTACTGCACCCGGTCGCGGTACACGACGGCCACGACCGTACCGCCGCCGATCCCGTGGGCGCGGTAGTCCCAGATGCGGCTCGGCGCCGGTACGACGATGAACGGGAGGCGCTCGGCGCTCAGCGGGCGGCCGTCCGACTGCGCGTACGCCGTACTGGCGGCGAAGTAGGGGTCGGTGCGCCGGTTGCAGCGCGGGCCGGGGCGGCCGTCGCAGTCGATGTCCATGTCGGCCTTCCAGTGCACGGCGTCGCGGGTCGCGCAGACCGGGATGTCCGCCGGTCTGCCGTTGTCGCTGCGGTACCGGCCCTTGGAGATCTGGTCGCACTCGCGCACCGCGCCGAGCAGGTCTGCGGCGCGGACGGTGCCCTCACGCCACACCACCGGCCGGGCACGGTGCGGGGGCGGATCGGCGGGCGCTGCCGTCGGGGCGAGCAGGGCGACACTGGCCGCGGCCAGTGTGAGGGACTGGACACGCACGATGGGTGAGCCTCTCCTCGGGGACCTGACGGGCACTCAGCCCAATCTGTCCCCGGGCTCGCGGCCGGGCCACCGCTGGGGGTCCGGACGGTGCACGCGTCCGTGACCCACGGCGGGGGCCGGGAGCCCGGGCGCGCGATACGCCCCGGCCCTCCCGGCCGCCCGCGCCGGCGCGGGATCTGCGACGACAGCGGTCCGCGCGACAGGCTCGAACTCGCGGCCCTGGGGCGTGCGTTCGAGCGCGTGGCCTTCAGCATAAAGGTCCTCGCGGGACCTCCGGCACCGGTGTCCGGCGACCGTAGAAGCAGGGAGGCCCGGCCGCCACCCGGCACCGCCCTCTTGATGTGATCGCGTCATCGGCGCCACTATTGGTCCGGACCATTCCCGAGTGCCGCCCCGGGAGGCAGCGACGTGCGAGTCCCCTCCGTTCTCCCCGTTTCCCCGCGACGGCTCGCCCTCTGCGCGGCCCTGGCCCTGCTCACCTCGTGCGGCTGGGCCGGTACCGGCCGGGAGGACGGCGGCTCCCCGCCCGGCGCGCCGACGGGCGTCACCGCGGAGGCGGGCACCGCGACCAGCGTGCACGTCATGTGGAACACGACCGCCCGGGCCGAGCGCTACGAGGTGTATCGCGGCACCACAAAGGTCCAGGAAGTGCCCGGTTCGAAGCACATGGTGGATGTCACCAGACTCCGGCCTTCCACGTCGTACGTCTTCACCGTGCGGGCGAGGGACGCCGAGGGACGTCTGGGCCCGAGCAGCCGTGCCGTGCGGGCGCGGACGCCTGCGGCCGTCGCCGACGACCGCTCGGCCCCGAGCCGCCCCGCGGCACCCCGGGGCCGGCCGGCGGGGAGCCGGGCGGTGCAGTTGAGCTGGTCCGCGTCCAAGGACGACCGGAAGGTGGTCTCGTACGACATCCATCAGAGCGGAACCAAGATCCACGGTGTGGGCGGGAACCAGACGGCCGCGGTGGTCACGGGGCTGCGGCCCGGCAGGGCCTATGTGTTCACCGTCCGGGCCAGGGACGCGGCCGGGAACGTCTCCCCCGCCAGTGCCGCCGTACGGATCACCACCCCGGGCGGGGACGACGGCCGGGGTACGGCGCCCACCGCCTTCCGGGCGTCGAGCCACCGGGCGGACGGTGCCCACTACCTCGATCTCAGCTGGGTTCCGCCGCGGGTCGACGGTGAGATCACGGAGTACCAGATCCAGCTCGACGGCAGGCCCGCCACCTCCCTGGTGTACGGGGGCCGGGCCCCGCGGGACCGGGCGGAGTACAGCTTCTACGTGGGGCGTGAGTCCGGTGTCCGCCACCGGGTACGCGTCCGGGCGATGCTGCCGGACGGTACCTGGGGCGGCTTCTCGGCGGAGCGGACGGTGGTCACCGGCGCGGGGCGCTGACCCGGCTCCGTGTCACCCGTCGGCGGCACACCGTCACCTGCACGGAGGCGCCCGGCGTGCGGCCCGGGTGCGGGGCGTCTTGGCTGGCACCCGAGGCAGCACGGGCGTTCCCCGACCCTCGGCGGCGCAAAGGGATGTACCGCCAACCGTGCCGCCGGAGGGCAGTCCACATGAGCAACTCATCGTCAGTTCTCCGCTCCGGCCTGACCGTGGCAGCCGCCGCCGCGCTGCCTCTCTTCCCGGCCGCGGCGCCCGCCTTCGCCGACCCGGGCGTCTCCGTGCGCACCACGGGGACGACCGTGTCGGTCACGACCACCACCTGCACCCAGATCAACGGCAGCTGGGGCACCGCCTCGCTGCTGACCAGCAGCCAGGGCAGCTTCGCCCAGGGACGTCAGGTGACCCTGTCGGGGACGTCCACCGGCCAGTCCGCCGCCTGGTCCGCCGTATCGCCGGGCACGTACACGGTGATCGTGGTCTGCTCCGACGGCACCACGGCAGGCACGCAGTCCGTCGTGGTGTCCACGGCGCCCTCGCCCTCGCGGTCGGCGTCCCCCTCGGCCTCGCCGTCGCGCGGCGTCATGGGCGGCCTGGGCGGCTCCGCGACGGACTACGGCACCGTCACACTGGTGGCGGGCGGCGCGCTGGTCGGCACCGGTGTGCTCGGTACGGCGCTGTACCTTCGCCGGCGCAACAAGCCGCACCGGCTCTGACCGGTGCGTACGGCGGCCCGCCCTTCCGAAGCGCTCCGGTCGGGCGGGCCGCGGTCATGTCCGGGCGGAGCGCTCGGCCGGTGCGCCGTCCGGCAGTCCGGGAAAGTCGGCCAGGGCCCGCCGCAGCCACTGGGTCCAGAACGTCTCCAGGTCGATGCCCGCCCGCAGCACCAGGTGCCGCAGCCGGTCCTCGGTGGCGTCCCGGCCGGGCGGGAAGTCCCGCTCCTCGATCTCCCGGTACTCCGCAAGCTGCTTCTCGTGCAGCTCCAGATGGCGCCGCAGATCGGCCTCGAGCCCGGCCGTGCCGACGACGGCGGCCGCCCTGAGCCGCAGCAGCAGGGTGTCGCGCTGCGGCTTGGGATCCTGGGGGGCGGCGGTCCACCGGGCCAGTTCGGCGCGGCCCGCGGGCAGGACCTCGTAGCTCTTCTTCTGCCCGCGGGCCGGCTGCTCGGAGGGCAGGGCCCGGATGAGGCCGTCGGACTCCAGCTTCCCCAGCTCGCGGTAGATCTGCTGGTGCGTCGCCGACCAGAAGTAGCCGATCGACCGGTCGAAGCGGCGCGTCAGCTCCAGCCCGGACGACGGCTTCTCGAGCAGGGCGGTGAGGATCGCGTGCGGGAGTGACATGGCCTCATCCTAGGGACGCGGTCGCGCCCTACAGGGCGGCCGCCAGCTCGGTGCCCTGCTTGATGGCACGCTTGGCGTCCAGCTCGGCGGCCACGTCGGCGCCGCCGATCAGGTGCGCGCTGCGCCCGGCCGCGATCAGTTCCTCGTACAGGGCGCGGCGCGGCTCCTGGCCGGTGCACAGCACGATGGTGTCGACCTCCAGTACCGTGCTCTCCTCGCCGACCGTGATGTGCAGTCCGGCGTCGTCGATCCGGTCGTAGCGCACGCCGGGGACCATGGTGACGCCGCGGTGCTTGAGTTCGGTGCGGTGGATCCAGCCGGTGGTCTTGCCGAGGCCGGCGCCCACCTTGGAGGTCTTGCGCTGCAGCAGGTGGACGGCGCGCGGCGGTGCGGGCCGCTCGGGGGCGGCGAGGCCGCCGGGGCCGCGGTAGTCGAGGTCGACGCCCCACTGCCGGAAGTACGTCCGCGGGTCCTCGTGGGCCTTGTCGCCGCTGTCGGTGAGGTATTCGGCGACGTCGAAGCCGATGCCGCCCGCACCGAGGACCGCGACCCGGTCGCCGACGGGTGCGCCGTCGCGCAGGACGTCGAGGTAGCCGAGGACGCTCGGGTGGTCCACACCCGGGATCTCGGGGGTGCGCGGGGTGACGCCGGTGGCGACGACGACCTCGTCGTAACCGTCGACGTCCGCGCTCGTGACGAGGGTGTTCAGCCGCACGTCGACGCCGTGCCAGTCGAGCTGGGTGCGGAAGTAGCGCAGTGTCTCGTCGAACTCCTGCTTCCCGGGCACCTTGCGGGCGACGTTGAGCTGCCCGCCGATCTCGCCCGCCGCGTCGAACAGCGTCACCTCGTGCCCGCGCTCGGCGGCCGAGACCGCGCAGGCCAGTCCGGCCGGGCCCGCGCCGACGACCGCGACGCGCTTGCGCAGCCGGGTCGGGGAGAGCACGAGCTCGGTCTCGTGACAGGCGCGCGGGTTGACCAGGCAGGAGGTGATCAGGCCGCTGAAGGTGTGGTCGAGGCAGGCCTGGTTGCAGCCGATGCAGGTGTTGATGGCCTCCGGGCGGCCGGCCTCGGCCTTGGTGACGAAGTCGGGATCGGCGAGCATCGGACGGGCCATCGACACCATGTCGGCCACGCCGTCGGCGAGCAACTCCTCGGCCAGCTCGGGGGTGTTGATGCGGTTGGTGGTGACGAGCGGCACGGACACCTCGCCCATGAGCCGCTTGGTCACCCAGGTGTAGGCACCGCGCGGCACGGAGGTCGCGATGGTGGGGATGCGGGCCTCGTGCCAGCCGATGCCGGTGTTGATGATGGTCGCCCCGGCGGTCTCGACGGCCTTGGCCAGGGTGATCACCTCGTCGAGCGTGGAGCCGCCCGGCACGAGGTCGAGCATGGAGAGGCGGTAGATGACGATGAAGTCCTCGCCGACCGCCTCGCGCACCCGGCGCACGATCTCCAGCGGGAAGCGCATGCGGTTCTCGTACGAGCCGCCCCAGCGGTCGGTGCGCCGGTTGGTCTGCCGGGCGATGAACTCGTTGATGAGGTAGCCCTCGGAGCCCATGATCTCGACGCCGTCGTAGCCGGCCTGCCGGGCGAGGCGGGCGGTGCGGGCGTAGTCGTCGACGGTCCGCTCGACGTCGGCGTCGGTGAGCTCGCGCGGCGGGAAGGGGCTGATGGGTGCCTGGAGGGGACTGGGGGCGACCAGGTCCCTGTGGTAGGCGTAGCGGCCGAAGTGCAGGATCTGCAGGGCGATCCGCCCGCCCTCGCGGTGCACGGCGTCCGTGACGACCCGGTGCTGCTCGGCCTCCTCCTCGGTGGTGAGCCTGGCGCCGCCCTCGTAGGGCCGTCCCTCGTCGTTGGGTGCGATGCCGCCGGTGACGATCAGGCCCACTCCCCCACGGGCCCGGGCGGCGTAGAAGGCGGCCATGCGCGCGAACCCGCCCTCGGCCTCCTCCAGACCTACGTGCATCGAGCCCATCAGGACCCGGTTGGGCAGGGTGGTGAAGCCCAGGTCGAGGGGGCTCAGCAGGTGCGGGTAACGGCTCATCGGGCCCTCCGTGCGCGGTGTCGTGCCAGTAGTTGTAGAGCACTACCGCAGGTTTGTGCAACTAGTTGCACAAGGGGTGACGGAGGGCACAACCGGGCCGTGACCAGCGGTTCCGGGCCACCACGGGTGCCCGGCCCCCATCACCGCGCGCACGTGCGGCCGCCGCCGCACTCGGGCACACATGTGGCCGGCCGCCGCGCCCGGGGACGCGACGGCCGGCTCACGGCACAGGGCTCACCTGCTCTGCAGGCGCACGTGCAGTTCCTTCTCCTGGTCACCGGAGGCGGTGCTCAGGTCGTGCACGTCGAACAGCGAGTCCAGGGTCGTGCGCAGCCGCTCGATCGCCCAGTAGCCGCCGTGCAGATCGGCCTCGACGGAGGACGACAGCGCCACGGGGGTGGCCCGCCCGTGCTCGTCGGCCACGTCGAAGGTGCCCAGCCAGACGGTCGGCCGGGTCTCGTGCAGTTCCTCGGGCACGTCGTCGGCGCACCGGTCGGACTCGTAACAGGAGCACAGCGCGTCGAACACGGTCCGGGCGTCGTGCTTGCTGCACCCGCTGATCTCCACCGAGACGGAGTGGGGGTGCGGTCGCTCATGGTCCATCGTGACGACTCCTTCCACGGCCACGCAGCCGGTCCGCCCCTCCCCCAGCAAAGCACCACCGGCCGATGAGCACTACCGGCGGCGCCCGTGCCGTCCGCACGGCGGTTCCGCGCGCGGTGGGAGATGGTGGAAGGTGACGCAAGGAGCGGCCCGGAAGCGGCCGCACGCGGTACAACATGGGGTGTCGGCGCACGACGGCGTGCGCCGGGGAACGGCGAACGGGGCGTGGGATGAGTGCAGCCGGGGCTCCCGAGGGCGACGGACGACCAGGCGGCTCGGCACGGCCCAGCGGACTGCTCGACGTCCTGCGGGTGGCCTCCATCGTGCTCGACTCCGAGGGCCGCATCGTGCTGTGGAGCCCGCAGGCTGAGGAACTGTTCGGCTACGACGCCGGGGAGGCGCTCGGGCAGTACGCCGCCCGGATCATGGTCCACGAGAAGCACCTCGACCTCGTGGTGAAGCTGTTCGCCGACGTCATGGGCACCGGCCAGAGCTGGGCCGGGGCCTTCCCCGTCCGCCGCAAGGACGGCACCACACGGGTGGTGGAGTTCCGCAACATGCGGCTGCTGGACGACCAGGGCGACGTGTACGCGCTGGGACTGTGCGCCGATCAGAGCACCGTGCACCGGCTGGAGCGGGAGGTGGCCCTGTCCACCCGGATGATCGCCCAGTCCCCGACCGGGCTGGCCGTGCTCGACACCGGCCTGCGGTACGTGTCGGTCAACCCGGCGCTGGAGGAGATCAACGGCGTCCCCGCCGAGGAACACCTGGGCCGCACCGCCCGCGAGGTGGTGCCGGGGATGGACGTCGACGCCCTGGAGAGTGCGGCGCGCCGGGTGCTGGAGACCGGCCGGCCGGTCGTCGACCAGTCCACGATCGGCCGCACTCCCGCGGACCCGCACCGGGACCACGCCTGGTCGATCTCGCTGTACCGGCTGGAGAACGCCTTCGGGACCGTGCTGGGCGTGGCCGTCTCGATCGTCGACGTCACCGAGCAGTACCAGGCGGGCATCGAGGCGGAGGCCGCGCGGCGGCGGCTGGCCCTGATCGCCGACGCCTCCGGCCGGATCGGTACCACGCTGGACCTGGAGCGCACGGCCAGCGAACTCGCCGAGGTGGCGGTTCCCGAGCTCGCCGACATCGCGGCCGTCGACCTGCTGGACGCGGTGGTGCAGGGCCGGCGGACCAGTCTCGGTCCCGCCGAGTCCGCGGTGATCCGCGCGCTGGCGGTGCGGGGGTACGACTCCGCCGAGGCGCTGGAGGCGGCCGACACCCCCGGGCAGGTGGCCCGGTACGCCTCCGACCGCCTGGTCACCGAGTGTGTGCGCACGGGCGAACCCGTGATGCTGCCGGAGGTCAAGGACGAGGACCTGGTGCGCATCGCGCGGTCGCCCGAGGCGGCCGACCTGCTGCGCCGGGCGGGCGTGCACTCGTACCTGGCGGTGCCGCTGATCGCGCGCGGCGAGGTGCTGGGCGCCCTCGACCTCAAGCGCACGCGCAACCCGCTGCCGTTCAGCGAGGACGACCTGCTGCTGGCGCGGGAGCTGGCCGCACGGGCCGCCGTGCAGATCGACAACGCGCGCTGGTACCAGAGCGCCCGCGAGACGGCACTCACCCTCCAGCGCAGCCTGCTGCCCAGTCACCCGCCCGTGACCGGCGGCCTGGAGGTCGCCTCCCGCTACCAGCCGGCCGGGGCCACCAGCGAGGTCGGCGGCGACTGGTTCGACGTGATCGAGCTGGAGGGCGGCAAGACGGCCCTCGTGGTGGGCGACGTGATGGGCAGCGGCATTCCCGCGGCGGCCGCGATGGGGCGGCTGCGCACCGCCACCAACACCCTCGCCTCCCTCGGCCTCGAACCGCACGTGCTGCTGGAGCACCTCGACCGCATCACCGCCGGCCTGGAGCAGTCCATCGCCACCTGCGTGTACGCCGTCCACGACCCGCATCTGCGCCAGTGCCGCATCGCCAACGCCGGGCACCTGCCACCGGTGCGCGTCCGGGCCGGCCGCTCCCCGGAGCTGCTCGACCTGCCGACCGGCGTCCCGCTGGGCGTGGGCGGGGTGGCCTTCGCCACCACGACCGTGGACCTCGACCCGGGCGACCGGCTGGTGTTCTACACCGACGGTCTCGTCGAGACCCGCCGCGATCCGCTCGACGACCGGCTGGGCACGCTGCTGTCCCTGCTGGAGGGCCCCGACCGCCCGCTGGAGGAAGTCTGCGAGCTGCTGCTGCGCACTCTGCACGAGCCGGACAACTTCGACGACGTCGCCCTGCTCGTCGCCCGGGCAACGGCCCCGGGCGGGAGCGCCGGAGCCCCGGCCGGCCCGGAGGTCAGGGCCTGACGCCGATCACCACGTGCGCGTACAGCTCCTGCGAGACGGCCAGCCGGGCCGCCAGGCCGTGGCTGCCGAAGGCCGCGACGGCGTCCGGGGCCTGGTCGCGGCTCGTCTCCACGAGGACGCAACCGCCCGGGGCGAGCCAGTCCGGTGCCCCGGCCGCGACCCGGCGCAGGACGTCCAGGCCGTCGCCGCCGCCGTCGAGGGCGACCCTGGGCTCGTGGTCACGGGCCTCCTGCGGCAGCAGCCCGATCTCACCGCTCGGCACGTAGGGCACGTTGGCCGCGAGGATGCCGACCCGGCCGCGCAGCCCGCCGGGCAGGGCCTCGAACAGGTCGCCCTGGTGGACGTGTCCGCCGAGGGGGCCGATGTTGCCGCGGGCGCAGCGCACGGCGGCCGGGTCCACGTCCGCGGCGTGCAGTTCCCTTCGGCCGGGGCCCAGTCCGGCGGCCAGCGCGGCGGCGACCGCGCCCGAGCCGCAGCACAGGTCGACGACGACCCGCGCGGCGGGTGCCTGCCGCAGCGCCTGCTCGACGAGGAACTCGGTGCGGCGGCGCGGCACGAAGACGCCCGGCGCGACGGCGATCCGCAGTCCGCGGAACGCGGCCCAGCCGACGACCAGCTCGAGGGGCAGCCCCGCGGCGCGGCGCCCGGCCATGGCGGCGGCCTCGGCCGGGGTACGGGCGGTGGCGAGGATCAGCTCGGCCTCGTCCTCGGCGAAGACGCAGCCCGCGGTGCGCAGGACGGCGACCAGGGACGCGTGGGAGGACGGGCGCGAGGAGGAGTCCGGCAACGCGGGTGAGCCGCCGGACGCGGCGGACGCGGAGGAGCCGCAGGACGCGGAGGACGCGGGGGGTGGGGAGGACGCAGGGGACGCCGACGACGACATGGAAGCCAGGAGCCTTTCGAGAGCCGAAGGGCGCTCAGCGGTCGCCTACGGCCGGCGATCCGCGCGAGGTCGGAAGGAGAGCACCCGAGCTGACACAGCGGTAATGGGTCTCACCTCCTCGGCTTTCCGGCGGCCGGGTCCGTTCCCGGCCGGACGGCAACCTTACCGGACCGGCCCCGGCGGGGGCGGGGACTCGGCGGGCCGGGAGCGAGGCCCTGTGCCCGGACGGCGGGGCTGGTCGCGCCCACATGGCCACCTGTTCCACACGGCCGCCGCCCGTGATCCACGGTCGTCCACCGCACAGGCCCGTGGCCCGCGGACGGCCGCGCGGCACGGCGGGCTGCGGACCACGTACGGTTGGGCAGGCAATCACCGAGCACGCCGGCCCGGCGGGGCACCGCGGACCGGTCCGGAGGCACCACCGCATGCACATCACCCGAGGCTTCACCGGCCGCCCGCGCGGCGCCGGTCCCGCCCTGCCGCCCGGGCAGTACGACGCCCGCGACGACTGGCCGGTCCTGTCCGCCGAGGTCACTCCCGAGCTGGCACCCGCCGACTGGACCTTCCGCGTCGACGGGCTGGTCGAGGAGCCCCGCACCTGGGACTGGGAGGAGGCGCACCGGCTGCCGGCCTCGGGCTACGAGGGCGACATCCACTGCGTGACCGGCTGGTCGAAGTTCGGGGTGCGGTTCTCCGGCGTGTCCCTGGACGCCTTCCTCGAAGTGGTACGGCCCCATGGATCCGCCACCCATGCCGTCGCCTACGCGCACACCGGCTACACCACGAACCTCCCGCTCGCCGACCTGACCGGCGGGCGCGCCTGGATCGTCTGGGAGTACGACGGCCGGCCGCTCGCTGCAGAGCACGGCGGCCCGGCCCGGCTGGTGGTGCCGCACCTGTACTTCTGGAAGAGCGCGAAGTGGATCGCCGGCCTGCGCGTCCTCGACCACGACGAGCCGGGGTTCTGGGAGTCGAACGGCTACCACGAGCGCGGCAACCCCTGGGAGGAGCAGAGGTACTCCGGTGACTGAGACCTTCGTGCCGCCCACGCGGTTCGCCGTGCCCGGGCGGATCGCCGTGAACGAGCAGGCCGCCTCGGAGTGGCGGACCGCCACCCTGACGGAGATCCGCCGCGAGACCCCGCGTGCCGCCACGTTCCGGTTCGCCGTGCCGGGCTGGCCGGGGCATCTGCCGGGCCAGCACCTGATGGTGCGGCTCACGGCCGCGGACGGCTATGTGGCGCAGCGCCACTACTCGATCGCGTCGGCGCCGGACGATTCCGGCCATGTGGAGCTGACCCTCGACCACATCGAGGACGGCGAGGTCTCGGGATGGTTCCACCGGGTCGCCCGCCCCGGCGACCGGGTCGAGCTGCGGGGGCCCGTGAGCGGGTTCTTCGCCTGGCCGGGCGACCGGCCAGCGCTGCTGATCGGTGCCGGTTCCGGAGTCGTACCGCTGATGTCGATGGTGCGGCATCACCGAGCGCGGAACCTGGCCCTGCCGCTGCGCATGGTCGTGTCCGTGCGCAGTCCCGAAGATCTGATCTACGCAGGGGAGTTGGGCGCGGAGACCACCGTGGTGTTCACCCGGAGCGCGCCGGAAGGTGTGGCGGTGGGCCGTATGGCGGCCGCACATGTGGCGCCGCTCCTGGCCGAGCAGCCTCCTGGTGGCTGGGAAGCCTATGTGTGCGGCTCCAACTCGTTCGCCGAGCACGCCTCCCGGCTGCTCGTGGCCGCGGGACAGCCCGTGGAGCGCATCCGGATCGAGCGGTTCGGCTGAGGGCGAGCGGGGACGGTCTTCGCGCCCTCCCCGCCCGCCCCCGCCGACCCGGCCGCTGCCGTTCCGGCTCCTGCCGCCCGACCCCTGACGTCGCGACCCCTGCGGTGCCCCGACTCGGCCTCGTGCTGTGCCTGCCGAGTCGGCTCCGCGCGGCGCTTCCCAGCCGGCTCCGTGCGGCGCTTCCCAGCCGGCTCCGTGCGGCGCTTCAAGTCGGTCCCGTGCGGGCGCGTTTCGCCGCGGACCCCCCGGGCACCCACTTCCAGGGCTGACCCCGGCCTGCCGGTCCCGGCCCTGACGCCCGCGGGTGACGGCGAGGAGGGCGACATGCGAACCCGGATGCCCGGCCTGCGCCGGCGCCACAGTGCGCTGCTCCGCCGGTGCGACGTCGTCGAGGCGTGGACGGTGCTGGCGGTCGCCTTCCTGATCCTCGTGGGCGCTCCCCTGGCCGGGGCGGCGACCGCGCGGTGGGCGTACGGCGAGGCGAAGTCGCTGTCGGTGGAGCAGCACGCCGACCGGCATCGGGTCCGCGCGGAGGTCGTGGAGAGGAGCGGCGGTTCCCTGCCGTCGGCACAGGCAGGCGGTCAGCACGCGTACCGGTCGACCGTGCGATGGGCGCAGGACGGCGGGGGCGTCCGCACCGCGAGCGTCCGGGTCCCCGCGGGCACGGATCCGGGCGAGGCCGTGGACGTCTGGCTCGATTCCCGGGGGCATCCGGTGGGCCCGCCGCTGGACGGCACCACCGTGTGGCAGCACACCCTCACCATGGGCACGGGTGCCGCGGGCGGCGCGGTGCTGCTGGTGCTGCTCGGCCATTTCGCCGTACGCCGCGTCGCCCTGCGCCGCAGACTGGCCGAGTGGGACCGGGCGTGGGCCCGGACCGAGCCGCAGTGGACACACCGCACCGTGTGACGGCTCCACCGGCGCAGGAGCACCTGGCCACCCCTCCGGCCGCCCCCGTAGTGTGATCTTCCGCACCGCTCCGGCAGCCGTTCTCACCCTAGGTGGTCCTGCATGGCCCTGTTCGACCTTCCTGCCGATGAACTGCGCACCTACCGGAGCGCGTCCGTCGAGCCCGAGGACTTCGACGCGTTCTGGTCCACGACCCTCCAGGAGGCGCGCGGCCACGACCTGGACGCCCGCTTCGAACCGGTCGACACCGGCCTGTCCACCGTGCGGGTCTTCGACGTGACGTACGCGGGCTTCGGCGGCCATCCGGTCAAGGGCTGGCTGACGTTGCCCGCCGGGGCGGACGAACCGCTGCCCCTGGTGGTGGAGTTCATCGGCTACGGCGGCGGCCGCGGCCTGCCGCACGAGCACCTGCTGTGGGCGTCCACGGGCCGGGCGCACTTCGTGATGGACACCCGCGGCCAGGGCAGCGGCTGGGGCGGGGGCGGCGGCACGGCCGATCCGGTGGGCGGTGGACCCTCCTACCCCGGGTTCATGACGCGCGGTGTCGACGCACCCGAGAACTACTACTACCGCCGGGTGTTCACGGACGCGGTGCGTGCCGTGGAGGCGGCCCGTTCGCATCCGCTGACCGACCCGGCGCGCACGGTGGCCGTCGGATCCAGCCAGGGCGGCGGCATCACGATCGCGGTCGGCGGCCTGGTGCCGGACCTGGCGGGCATCGCGCCGGACGTGCCGTTCCTGTGCGACTTCCCGCGCGCGGTCACGCTGACGGACCGTCACCCGTACCGGGAGATCGGGCTCTTCCTCCAGACGCACCGCGGCCGCAGCGGGCAGGTGCTGCGCACGCTGTCCTACTTCGACGGCGTCCACTTCGCCTCCCGCGGCCGGGCCCCGGCGCTCTTCTCGGCCGCGCTGGAGGACCAGACCTGCCCGCCCTCGACCGTCTTCGCGGCCTTCAACGCCTGGGCCCACGAGGACAGGACGATCGAGGTCTACGACTTCAACGACCACGAGGGCGGCGGTTCCTTCCAGGAGGCGGCCAAGCTGCGCTGGATGCGCTCGTACATCTGATCGGGCCGTTTCCCGCTCTCCCCCTTCCCTCCCGGTCCGACCGGTCGGTACGTTCATCGGGCCCGGGCCACGGCGGACCGGCCCGGGTCCGACGACGGGCCGGTGGAGGGGTGGGGTTCATGTCCGGGTACGAGCGCCCCGGGGGCGGGACGACGGTGCACGGCCACTGCGAGCCGCGGTTCGCCGCGGTGCGCCGGGCGTTCGAGGAGAACTTCCGCGAGCGGCAGGAGCTGGGCGCCGCCGTGGCCGTGGTCCTGGAGGGCCGGACGGTGGTGGATCTGTGGGGCGGCTGGGCCGACGCGGCGCACACCCGGCCGTGGGAGCGGGACACGCTGGTGAACGTGTGGTCCACGACCAAGGGACCGGTGGCCCTGTGCGCCCACGTCCTCGCCGACCGCGGTCTGCTGGACCTGGACGCGCCGGTGGCCGCGTACTGGCCCGAGTTCGCCGCGGCGGGCAAGGACAAGGTCTTGGTACGGCACCTGCTGTCCCACCGCGCCGGGCTGGCCGGACTGCGCGAGCCGCACTCGCTGGAGCAGCTGTGCGACTGGGAGCTGACCACGCAGCGGCTCGCGGCGACCGAGCCCTGGTGGGAGCCGGGTACCCGGTCCGGCTATCACGCGCTGACCTACGGGCATCTGGTCGGCGAGGTCGTGCGGCGCGTGTCGGGGCTGTCGCCCGGGGTGTTCCTGGAGCGGGAGGTGAGCGGACCGCTGGGCGCCGACTTCCGCATCGGCGTGGCGGACGAGGACTTCGGGCGGGTGGCGGAACTGGTTCAGCCGCCCGTGGCACCGGGCGGTGAGCGGGCGACCGCCTCCGCGCAGCCCGCGCCCGTGGTGATCGCCGCGCTGGCGAATCCGCCGGTGTCGGCCGCCGGGGCCAACTCGCCCGGCTGGCGGGCCGCCGAGATCCCCGCGGCGAACGGGCACGGCACCGCGCGTGCGGTCGCCGACCTGTACGCCGTCCTCGCGGGGCGGGGTGCCCACCGGGGCCTGCGCCTGCTGTCGCCGGAGGCGGCCGAGCGGGTGCGGGAGGGGCAGGGCCGGTGCCTCGACCTGGTCCTGGGCGCCGGGCTGGGCGGCGAGACGGAGGCCGGGCTGGGGCTGTGGCTGAGCGGCCCGGAGGGCTCCTACGGGCCCAACCCGCGGGCCTTCGGCCATGACGGCTACGGCGGCTCGTGCGGCCTCGCCGATCCGGAGGCCGGAGTCGCCCTCGGGTACGTGATGAACCGTATGGGGCCGCACATCGTGGACGACCCGCGGAAGAGGGCTCTGGTCGAAGCCCTCTACGGCGCCCTGTGATCGCCGCGCAGGCGGGGACGGTCGCGCTCCGTGCCGCCCGGCCACCCCCCGGACGGCGTCCCTGCTTCCCCGGCCCGCCTCCCGGACGGCGCGCACGATTTCCGGATCGACGCGACTCTGGAGGGAACGGCTCTCCGACCGGCCCGGCGCGCTCCCGTTGCCGGCCCCCCACCGAGAGGAATCCTCACCGATGAGCACGTTCACCACCTCCGACGGAACCGAGATCTACTACAAGGACTGGGGCACGGGCCGGCCCGTGGTGTTCAGCCACGGCTGGCCGCTGAACGCCGACGCCTGGGACGGGCAGGCGCGGCTCGTCGCCGAGCACGGCTTCCGCGCGGTGGCGCACGACCGCCGCGGGCACGGCCGCTCGGGCCAGCCGTGGCAGGGCAACCACATGGACCGGTACGCCGACGACCTGGCCGAACTGATCGAGGCGCTGGACCTGCGCGAAGCGGTCCTGGTGGGTCACTCGACGGGCGGCGGCGAGGTGACCCGCTACATCGGGCGGCACGGCACTGAGCGGGTCTCCAAGGTCGTGCTGCTGGGCGCGGTGCCGCCGCTGATGCTGCGCACGGAGGACAACCCGGAGGGCACGCCGAAGGACGTCTTCGACGGCATCCGCGCGGGCGTGGAGTCCGACCGGTCGCAGTTCTACTGGGACCTGAGCGAGAGCTTCTACGGCTTCAACCGGCCCGGTGCGGCCGTGTCGGAGGGCATGCGCCGGCAGTTCTGGCTGTGGAGCATGCAGGTGGGACTGAAGGGCGCCTACGACTGCGTCGCGCAGTTCTCGGAGACCGACTTCACCGAGGACCTGGCGCGGATCGACGTCCCGACGCTCGTGGCGCACGGCGACGACGACCAGATCGTGCCGATCGGCGCCGCCGCGCACCGCACGGCCAAGCTGGTCGAGAACGCGACCCTGAAGGTCTACCCGGGCGCCCCGCACGGCCTGGTGGGCGACTACGAGAAGGCCTTCAACGACGATCTGCTGAACTTCCTGCGCGGCTGACCGGTCCCGGGGCGCGGGCCACGACCAGGCGCGCCCCCGGGCTGCCGTCCGGTCGTCGCCCGAGCCCGGGCAGCGCCCGCAGTTCCACCGCGAAACCCGCGCGCCTCAGTTCGCGGCGCACGTCGCCGAGGCGGAAGGCGCGGTAGTACATGACGAAGGGGGGACGCCACAGCGCGTTGCGCACGCGCATCACCGTGTCGAAGCCGAGCAGCGTCCAGTAACCGAGGGAGCCCGGGCGGGGCGGGGCGAGGACCGGGAACGCGAAGCTGCCGCCCGGCCTCAGCACGGACCGCACCTGGGTGAACAGGCCGGGCAGTTCGCGCGGCAGGAAGTGCCCGAAGGCACCGAAGCTCACGACCAGGTCGAAGGCGGCCGCGAAGGGCAGGGCGCGGGCGTCGGCGCGGACCCAGGACACCGGTGGGCCCGCGGGGCCGGTGCGGGCGCGCGCGACGGTCAGCATGCCCGCGCTGAAGTCGACGCCGGTGACGCGTTCCCGGCACACCTCGGCCAGTACGCCGACGCCCGCCCCGGTGCCGCAGCACAGGTCGAGCCCGGTGCCGTAGGGCCCGGTGCGCCGCAGGGCGGCGGCCACGGCGTCGAGGATCGCGTCGGGCGTCCGGAAGGGGGTGTGGTCGAACTTCGGCGCGAGCAGGTCGTAGCCGCGCTCCACGGACGACAGCGCCTGGACGGCGAGTTCGCGCGGGGTGGGACCTTCGGGGCCGAACATCGGCTCAGCCCGGGAGAGCGCGCTGCCGCAGGGCGGTCAGTACGCGGTCGCACCAGCGGAGGTTGTCCTCCTCGAAGGAGATGCCTCCCATGAGGGTGAGGTAGGGGCCGATGCGGTCGGCCTCGCGCAGGTACTCCTCCTCGGTGCGGCCGGCCAGGAGGCGTTCGCGCACGCGCTGGTAGCGGGCCAGCTTGCCGCGGGCCCACTCCCGTCGCTCCTCGACCAGGGCGCGGGTCGCCCCGGGGTCCACGCCGTCGTCCATGGCCTGGATCTTGATGAGGAGTTCGTCGCGGATGGCGGTGGGCCGTCTCGGCGGCGTGGCGGAGAAGGCCCGCAGGTCCCGGCGGCCTTCCTCGGTGAGGGTGAACATCCTCTTGTCCGGCCGCCGATCCTGGCGCACGACCCGTGCCTCGATCAGGCCGTCCCGGGCGAGCCGCTCCAGTTCCCGGTAGAGCTGCTGGGGTGTGGCGGCCCAGAAGTTCGCCAGGGACACGTCGAACAGCTTGGACAGCTCGTAACCGGACGCCTCGCCCTCCAGCAGGGCGGCCAGGACGGCGTACTTGAGGGACATGTGGACACCGTACCAAGGGTTGACTACTCTATTACGCACCTAATCAACTAATTGACCAAGGCGGCTTGAGATGCGTGCATTCCGTGAGGCGATCGAAGCCCTCGACCTCGACGCCGCCGAGGCGCTGCTGGCGCCGGACGTCGTGTTCACCAGCCCGGTCGTGTTCAAGCCCTACGCCGGGAAGGCGATCACGGCCGCGATCCTGCGCGCGGTCTCCGGCGTCTTCGAGGACTTCCGCTACGTGCGGGAGATCAATGACGAGCACGGCCGGGACCACGCCCTGGTCTTCACCGCGCGGGTGGGTGACCGGCAGATCCAGGGCTGCGACTTCATCCACGTCGACGAGCACGGTCTCATCGACGAGTTCACCGTGATGGTGCGCCCGTTGTCGGGTGCCCAGGCGCTCGCCGCCGCCATGGGCGCGCAGTTCGACCGCATCGCGGAGGACGCCCGGGCCCGCTCCGTGTGAACGAGCGGGCGCGTACGCCGAGTCAGCGCGTCCGGCCGCCGGGCACGGCCCGTTCGCGGTTGGATGTCCTCATGACGTCCGCCGAGCACGACCGGCTGATGCGGGCCAACCAGGCGAACTGGGACGCCCGCACACCCGTCCATCTCGCCAGCCGCTTCTACGGCCTCGACCAGGACCTCGACCCCGAGCGCTGGTTCGCCCCGTTCGAGTGGGAGGACCTCGGTGACGTGGCCGGGCGGGACGTGCTGCACCTCCAGTGCCATCTGGGCACGGAGACCCTGGCCTTCGCCCGGCGCGGGGCCCGGACCGTGGGACTTGACTTCTCGGAGGCGTCCGTCGCGGCCGCGACCGGCATCGCCGAGCGGGCCGGCGCGGACGTGCGGTACCTGCGGGCGAACGTGTACGACGCCGTGGGCGCCCTGGACGGGCGGCAGTTCGACGTGGTGTACACCGGCAAGGGCGCCCTGTGCTACCTGCCCGACCTGGAGCGGTGGGCGCGGACCGTGACCCGGCTGCTGCGGCCGGGCGGCCTGTTGTACGTGGTCGAGTTCCATCCCCTGCTCAACGCCCTCGGTCCCGAACCCGGGCCCGGCGAGGGCCCGGAGCTGCTGCTGCGCCACGACTGCCTGGGCGGCGGGCCCGTGCACCGTGACGCCACCCACACCTACACGGACGGCCCACCGGTCCGGGGCGCCACCGACAGCTACGAGTGGATGCACGGAACGGGCGAGGTCGTCACCGCGTTGGCGACAGCGGGACTGACCGTGCGGCGGCTGCGCGAGACCGAGGAACTGCCCTGGCCGCGCTGGCCGCAGATGGTCCGGACGGAGTCCGGCTGGTGGCGGCTGCCCGCGCCGCGGATTCCCCTGCTGTACGGGCTGTCCGCCGTCCGCTGAGCCACGGCCCCTCCCCGGCGCCCCGCCGGGTGGCAGCCTGCGAACAGCACTCGTGCACGCCCCTCTTCGTGGGCGCCGGTGCGGTTCTCACATCCTCCTCCCTTCCTTCGCAGCACTGCCGTAGGTGCGCCGATGCGCCCGGGTGCTGTGTCTGTCGCCGCCTCGAGGGCGCTCCACGTCCTGTCCTCGCGGCCCTCTCCCCCTCTCGCGCATGTCTCATGACGTCCGTCCGTGAAAGGACACCCCACGATGACGACCACACTCGACACCACGGCCGTCCGGCCGCGCCCCGGGAACCGGACCGTTGCCGGCGTCCTCGACGTCGACTCCGGCGGGAAGGGGCACCTGCGCGGCCCCGACTGCCTGCCCGCCCCGGCCGACCCCGCCGTCTCCCCCGCCCTGATCCGCCGGTACGGCCTGCGCAGGGGCGACTTCGTCGAGGGTCCCCCCGGCGACCGCCGGGGCCTAGGCGACGTCGTACGGATCGACGGCCGCGCACCGGCACACGTGCGGGACCGCCGCCACTTCCGGGACCTCACGCCCCTCCACCCCCACCGGCGGTTGCCCTCGGAGCACCCGGCCGCCGGCCTCGCCGGCGGTTGCGCTCGGAGCACCCGGCCGCCGGCCTCGCCGGGCGGGTCGTCGACCTGATCGCACCGGTCGGCAGAGGCCGGCGCGGACTGCTCGTGGCCCCGCCGAAGACCGGCAAGACGGTGCTCCTGCAGCAAGTCGCCGCGGCGGTCACCGGCAACCACCCCGAGTGCCGGCTGATGGTGCTGCTGCTCGACGAGCGGCCCGAGGAGGTCACCGACATGCGGCGCGCCGTACGGGGCGAGGTCTACGCCTCGACGTTCGACCGGAGCCCCCGGCAGCACATCGCGCTCGCGGAGCTGGTGATCGAGCGCGCCGAGCGGCGCGTCGAGGCCGGCGAGGACGTGGTCGTGCTGCTCGACTCGCTGACCCGGCTGTGCAGGGCGTACAACAACGCGGCCGCCTCCGGTGGCCGCACCCTCAGCGGCGGAGTCGACGCCTCGGCGCTGACCGGGCCGAAGCGTTTCTTCGGCGCTGCGCGGGCCGCCGAGGAGGGCGGCTCCCTCACGGTCCTGGCCACCGCGCTGGTGGCAACCGGCTCACGGGCCGACGACTTCTACTTCGAGGAACTCGAGAGCACCGGGAACATGGAGCTCCGCCTGAGCCGGGACCCGGCCTCCCACCGCCTCTTCCCGGCCGTCGACATCACCCTCTCGGGCACCCGGCGCGAGGAACTCCTGCTGGGACCCGAAGAGTTGGCGGCCGTGCGGGGTCTGCGCCGGGTGCTGGGCGACCGTGACGGGCGAAACGGCCTGGAGACCCTTCTGGAGCGGATGCGCGAGACGCCGGACAACGCCGCCTTGCTGCGGCCCATCCGGCCCACCCTGCCCGTGTGACGCCGGCAGCCGTGCAACGGGTCTCCTTTTGGCGGGTCGCCTCCGTCCGGCTGCCTCCATCCGGGTGCCGGCACGGGGCGTACGGCCCCGTCGGCCGCCCCGGAGCGCCGGTTCGTTTCTACGTTGATTCGTATGATCATCGGATTCTCCTTGAGGCTGGCCGTATCGGCGGGCGCGCTGTGTGCGGCGGGCCTGATGGTCCTGATGCCCGCCGCGGCTGCCGACACCGGACGGGCGCAACCGACGGCCCCACCGGCCGGGCCGAAGGCCGCCGCCCCGCTCCCGTCGCTGCTGCACCGGCCCGGTGTCCAGGTGCGCCCGCGCGCCGGGGTGCCCCACCTGCCGAAGGTCTCGGCGCTGTCCTGGCTGGTGGCCGACGCCCGGACCGGTGAGGTGCTCGCGGCCCACAACGCGCACCGCAGGCTTCCCCCGGCCAGCACGCTCAAGACGCTGTTCGCCCTCACGGTGCTGCCCTCGCTCCCGGCGGGCGTCCGGCACACCGTCCGCGCGGAGGAGCTGCGGGGCATCGGCGCCGGCAGCAGCCTGGTCGGGGTCGCCGAGGGGCGCACGTACCGGGTCGACGACCTGTGGCGCGGTGTCTTCCTGAACTCGGGCAACGACGCCGTGCACGTCCTGGCCGAGCTCAACGGCGGCTGGCAGGCCACGGCGCAGCGGATGCAGGCCAAGGCACGCTCGCTCGGCGCCTTCGACACCCGCGTGGTGTCCCCCGACGGTTACGACGCCCCGGGCCAGGTGTCGTCCGCGTACGATCTGGCGCTCTTCGGCCGGACGGGGCTGCGCAACCCCGACTTCGCCCGCTACTGCGCCACGGTGGAGGCCCGGTTCCCGGGGGCCGGCGGGTCCTACGCGATCCGCAACACCAACCGGCTGCTGAGCGGCGCCCACGGTGTGGAGCCCTACCGAGGGATGATCGGCATCAAGAACGGCTATACCAGCAAGGCCGGCAACACCCTGGTGGCGGCGGCGCGCCGGGACGGCCGCACGCTGGTCGTGACGGTGATGAACCCGCAGGAGGGTGGCAGCTCGGCCGTCTACGAGGAAGCCCGCACCCTGCTGGACTGGGGTTTCCGCTCGGCGGGGCGGGTGGAGGCCGTCGGCTCGCTCGGCGCCCCGCGGCCCGCGGCGCGGGCCGCCACGACAGCGCCCGCCGTGGTCGCCGCCGTGTCGCAGGAGCCGGGCTCCGCCTGGACCTCGGCGGTCCTCATCGCGGGGGCGGCCGGGACGGGAGCCGCGGTCGTCGTGCTGGTGCTGCGCATCCCCGTCCGCAGGAAGAGCCGGAACTGACCGGCCGGCGACCACGGTTGCGGGCCGGGGAGGCGGCGGGAGGCGCCCGTCCCCGGCCCGGCGGCCCCTCGGCCGGCCCGCAGGCACCACGAGGGCAGCGCGAGCACCCGGCGGGAGGGACCCCGGCCGGAGGAGGTTCAGAACACCGACAGGCCGGTCAGGGTCGTGAAGCGGTCCAGGGCCGCCACCCCGGCGACCGAGTTGCCCCGCTCGTCCAGGCCCGGGCTCCACACGCACAGGGTGCAGCGGCCCGGGACCACCGCGACGATGCCGCCACCCACGCCGCTCTTGCCGGGCAGGCCCACCCGGTAGGCGAAGTCACCGGCCGCGTCGTACGTCCCGCAGGTCAGCATGATCGCGTTGATCTGCTTGGCCTGGCTGCGGGTCAGCAGTCGGGTGCCGTCGGCGCGGATGCCGTGCCGGGCGAGGAAGCCCGCGGCCAGGGCCAGATCGGCGCAGGACGCCGCGATCGAGCACTGGCGGAAGTACTGCTCCAGGAGCGTGGGCACCGGGTTGTCGACGTTGCCGTAGGACGCCATGAAGTGGCCGAGGGCCGCGTTGCGGTCGCCGTGGGCGGACTCGGAGGCCTCGACGGCGCGGTCGAAGGTCAGGTCCGGGTTGCCGCTCTCCGCCCGCAGGAACGCCAGCAGTTCCCCCGAGGCGTCACCGGTGCGGGTGTGCAGCCGGTCGGTGACGACCAGCGCGCCCGCGTTGATGAAGGGGTTGCGCGGGATGCCGTTCTCGTACTCCAGCTGCACCAGCGAGTTGAACGGGTTGCCGGACGGCTCGCGGCCCACGTGCTCCCACAGGGCGTCGCCCTCGCGGGCCAGGTCCAGGGCGAGGGTGAAGAGCTTGGTGATCGACTGCGCGGAGAACGGCTCGCGCCAGTCCCCCACGCCGTACACCGTTCCGTCCGGCTCGGCCACGGCCATGCCGAAACGCCGCGGGTCGCAGGCGGCGAGCGCCGGGATGTAGTCCGCGGGCCGGCCGCGGCCGGGCGTCCGCTCGATCTCCTCGGCGATGCGCTCCAGGACCGGCTGGAAGGTGGTCGGCGACGTCATGATCGTCATTGTCCCTCCCGGCCGGTCCGCTCGCGCGTCCGCCGGTCAGGCCGGCGCCGGGCCACTGCCGGCCAGCACCTCGGGGCGGAGCAGGTCCGCGAGCCGGTCGGCCGGCAACAGGCCCTTCTCCAGAACGAGTTCGGCCACGCCCCGGCCGGTGGCGAGCGCCTCCTTGGCGATGCCGGTGGCCGCCGTGTAGCCGATGTGCGGGTTGAGGGCGGTGACCAGGCCGATGGAGTTCTCCACACTCGCGCGCAGCGCCTCGGTGTTGGCGGTGATGCCGGCCACGCACCGCTCGGCGAGGGTCAGGCAGGCGTTGCGCAGGTGCGTGACGGACTCCGACAGGGAGTGCAGGATGATCGGCTCGAACGCGTTGAGCTGGAGCTGCCCGGCCTCGGCGGCCATGGTGATGGCGACGTCGTTGCCGATCACCTCGAAGGCGACCTGGTTGACCACCTCCGGGATCACCGGGTTGACCTTGCCCGGCATGATCGAGGAACCGGCCTGCACCGGCGGCAGGTTGATCTCCCCCAGTCCGGCGCGCGGCCCGGAGGACAGCAGCCGCAGGTCGTTGCAGCTCTTGGAGAGCTTCACCGCGATGCGCTTGAGCACCCCGGACATCTGGACGAACGCGCCGCAGTCCTGTGTCGCCTCGACCAGGTTGGCCGCCGTGACCAGGGGCAGGCCGGTGAGGGCGGAGAGGTGGCGGCGGGCCGACTCGGCGTATCCGGCGGGGGCGTTGAGGCCGGTGCCGATGGCGGTGGCGCCCAGGTTGATCTCGTGGATCAGCTCGACGGCCTCGGCGAGCCGGGCCCGGTCCTCGTCCAGCATGACGGCGTACGCCGAGAACTCCTGACCCAGCGTCATGGGGACCGCGTCCTGCAACTGGGTGCGGCCCATCTTCAGCACGTCGCGGAACTCGGCCGCCTTGGCCGCGAACGTGTCCTGCAGGACCGCCATCGCGTCGAGCAGCCCGCGCACCGCGAAGACCGTGGCGATCTTCACGGCGGTCGGGTAGACGTCGTTGGTGGACTGGCCGAGGTTGACGTCCTCGTTGGGGTGCAGGTGGCGGTAGTCGCCCTTGGCGTGGCCGAGCAGCTCCAGCGCCCGGTTGGCCACGACCTCGTTGGCGTTCATGTTGGTCGAGGTGCCGGCGCCGCCCTGGATGACGTCGACGACGAACTGGTCGTGCAGCTTGCCGTCGCGGATCTCCCGGCACGCCTCGACGATCGCGGCGGCCTTGCGGGGCTCCAGCAGGCCGAGTTCCTCGTTGGCGAGGGCGGCGGCCTCCTTCACCGCGGCCAGCGCGTCGACCAGGTGCGGGTAGGCGGAGATGGGGGTGCCCGTGATGGGGAAGTTCTCCGTGGCCCGCAGGGTGTGCACGCCCCAGTAGGCGTCGGCGGGAACGTCACGGTCGCCGAGCAGGTCGTGCTCGGAGCGGGTGGCGGCGGTCATGAGGGTGAGGGATCCCTTGTCTGAGGAACGGGGGTGGACGCGCGCCCCGTCAGGGGCGCGGGGAACTGCGCGCGCGGCTGCGGCGCGGCTGCCAGGCGGAGGGGCCGGCAGGTGCTCAGGCGCGGGCGGCACCGGCAGGAGACTCGAGCAGGGGGACGGGCCGCACGCGCCCGACCTCCCGCCCGCCCCCGAGCAGCGGCTCCCCCTCGAACCCCTTGAGCAGCTCGGGGTCGACGCCCGCCCGGGTCAATGCGGCGGCGGTCACCGGCACACGCGCCCGGTTCGCCCCGTCGGCGATCTTCACGGCGAGGGCCCGCCCGTCGGGCAGAGCGGCGACCTGGACGCCCTCGAAACCGTCCTTGGACAACAGCCCCGGTACGGCCCGCATCAGTGCGGCGACGTCCCGGCCGGAGCCGGAGGCCATCTCGGCGTGCTCGCGCATGGCGTCGGCGACGCGGGCCTCGGGCGTGCCCGGGGCGGCCGTGACGATCCGGGCGGTGGCCCGGGCCAGTCCGTGCAGGGAGACGGCGAACAGGGGCGCGCCGCAGCCGTCGACGCTCACCCGGGCGACGCGCTGCCCGGTGAGGTCCTCGACGATCTCGGCGACTGCCTGCTGGAGGGGGTGGGCCGGGTCGAGGTAGGTCTCCAGCGGCCAGCCGTTGAGGGCGCAGGTGTAGAGCATGGCGGCGTGCTTGCCGGAGCAGTTCTGCGCGAGCCGTGAGGGCAGCCGGCCCGCGCGCACCCAGGCGTCCCGGACGGCCGGGTCGAAGGGCATGTCGGGGACGTTGCGCAGGTGGTCCTCGGTGAGTCCGGCGAGTTCGAGGATGCGCCGGGCGCCGGCGAGGTGGCGTTCCTCGCCGGAGTGGCTGGCCGCGGCCAGCGACAGCAGCTCGCCTTCCAGCGGGAGTCCGGCCCGCACCATGGCGACGGCCTGGACGGGCTTGATCGCGGAGCGAGGGTAGAAGGCGGCCTCCGTGTCTCCGATCCGGAGCGTGGCCTTCCCGCCGGGGTCGAGGACGACGACGGAGCCGTGGTGGACGCCTTCGACGATCCCGTCGCGTACGACGTGGGCGACGGGGGCGTGGGCGGGTTCGCGGACAAGGGGTGCGTCCGCGGGGGAACTGCTGAACATCACTGCCTGCTTCTCGTGGAACGGCACGCCGGTCACGTGCCGGATCCGGTGGTGGACGTGCGGGCGATACGGCCGCGGACGGCGAACCATCCGGCGACCAGGGCCCCGGCGATCAGCGGCAGGCACAGCACGGTGGTGCGTCCGGCGCCGCCGTCGGCGTACATGAGGACCAGGACGGAGGCGAGGAAGGCCAGCGTCACGATCTCGGTCCAGGGGGATCCCGGGAGCCGGTAGCCCGGGCGGGTCAGCTCGCCCTCGCGGGTCTTCCGCCAGAAGACGAGGTGACAGATCATGATCATGCCCCAGGTGGCGAGGATGCCGAGGGCGGCGAAGTTCAGCACGATCTCGAACGCCTCGGCGGGCACGACGAAGTTGAGGCCGACGCCGAGCACGCAGACGCCGCTGGTGAGCAGGATGCCCCCGTAGGGGACCTGGCTGCGGCTCATCACGGAGGTGAACTTCGGCGCGGACCCGGCCATGGCCATGGAGCGCAGGATGCGTCCGGTGGAGTACAGGCCGGAGTTGAGGGAGGACATGGCGGCGGTGAGGACGACCAGGTTCATCACGCCGCCGGCCGCCGGGACCCCGATGTTGGACAGCACCGTGACGAAGGGGCTCTCCCCGGCGGTGTACCTGTTCCAGGGCAGCAGCATCGACAGCAGGACGACGGAGCCGACGTAGAACAGGGCGACGCGCCACATGATCGAGTTGATCGCCTTCGGCATGATCTTCTCGGGGTTCTCGGTCTCGCCGGCCGCGACGCCGACCAGCTCGACGGAGGCGTAGGCGAACACGACGCCCTGGATGATCAGCAGCATGGGCAGCAGGCCGTGCGGGAAGAGCCCGCCGTGGTCGCCGATCAGGGACGGGCCCGGGCTGTGGCCGTCGACGGGGTGCTGGGTGACCAGCAGGAAGATGCCGATGCACATGAAGACGACGAGGGCGCCCACCTTGACGATCGCGAACCAGAACTCCAGCTCGCCGAAGATCCTCACGGAGATCAGGTTCACGGTGAGCACCACGGCGAGCGCGACCAGGGCGATCACCCACTGCGGGATGTCGGAGAACATGCCCCAGTAGTGGGTGTACGTGGCGACGGCGGTGATGTCGGCGATGCCGGTGGTCGCCCAGTTCAGGAAGTACATCCAGCCCGCGGTGTAGGCGCCCTTCTCCCCCAGGAACTCGCGGGCGTAGGAGACGAACGCGCCGGAGGAGGGCCGGTACAGCACGAGTTCGCCGAGAGCGCGCACGACGAGGAAGGCGAACAGTCCGCAGACCGCGTAGGCGATGAAGAGGGAGGGGCCGGCGTCGGCGAGGCGGCCGCCGGCGCCGAGGAAGAGGCCCGTGCCGATGGCGCCGCCGATGGCGATCATGTTGACGTGCCGGGACTTCAGGGACTTGCTGTACCCGGCGTCACCGGCGTCGACATGGCTGGAACGTTTCTGCACCTCGTCGTGCAGGGACTGCTCGCTCAACGCTCGGCTCCGCCTTCCGTGGGGGCGTCCTGCGTGCGCGGTGGGCGCACGATGTCGGTGAGGGTCGTCTCGACGCGGTCGAGGTGGTGGGCCATGGCCGCGACCGCGTCGTCCTCGCTGCCGTCGGTCAGCGCCTCGACGATCGCGCGGTGCTCGCGGTTGGACTGCTCGCGGCGGCCGCCCAGTTCGTTGAGGAAGGCCGACTGGCGGGCCAGCGCGTCCCGGATCTCCTCGATGACCCGCCGGAAGACCGGGTTCTGCGCCGCCTCGGCGACGGCGAGGTGGAACAGCGTGTCCATCGCGACCCAGGCGGTGGTGTCCGTCTCCCGCTCCATCCGGTCCATCAGATGGGCCAGGTGGTCCAGGTTCTCGGGGGTGCGGCGCAGGGCCGCGTAGCCGGCGACGGGGATCTCCACGTGGCGGCGCACCTCCATCAGGTCGCTGGCCGAGTAGTCGCCGAAGGTCGGGTCCTCGACGGCGCTGGCGACGACGAAGGTGCCCTTGCCGGTGCGGGAGACGGTCAGGCCCATGGTCTGCAGGGCCCGGAGCGCCTCGCGCAGCACGGGCCGGGAGACCTCGAGGGTGCGGCACAGCTCGGCCTCGGAGGGCAGCTTGTCGCCGATGGCGTACTCGCCCCGTTCGATGGCACCCCGAAGGTGTGCCAGCACCGCTTCCATGGCGCTGACGCGCCGCACGGGCTGTCCGGCTGTCCGGCTGTCTGACAGGTTCACGGGAGAGATACTCCGGGCCGACGGCTCGCGCTGTCAAGAGCCGGCCCGCGCTGCCCCGCGGTCACCCGGGTGCTCCTCGCCCCGGTGCCGCGGTCGGCGCGCGGCGGCCGGCGCTCAGCTGCTCAGCACACCCGTCCCGAGCAGGCCGAACAGCAGCACGCCCACGACGATCCGGTAGACCACGAAGGCGTTGAAGGAGTGCTTGGCGACGAACTTCAGCAGCCAGGCGATGGACGCGTACGCCACGGCGAACGACACGGCCGTGCCCACGGCGAGGGGGGCCGCGCCCACACCCGTGCCCAGGGCGTCCTTCAGCTCGTACAGGCCGGCACCGGTCAGGGCCGGGATGCCGAGGAAGAAGGAGAGCCGCGTGGCGGCGACCCGGTCCAGGTCGAGGAGCAGCGCCGTGGACATCGTGGCGCCGGAGCGGGAGAAGCCGGGGAAGAGCAGGGCGAGGATCTGCGAGCCGCCGACGAGCATGGCGTCCCTGAGGCCGGTGTCGTCCTCGCCGCGCTTGTGGCGGCCCGCCCGGTCCGCCGCCCACATCACGCCGCTGCCCGCGATCAGCGAGCCGGCCACGACCCACAGCGAGGCGAGCGGCCCCTTGAGGAGCGGCTCGGCGGCGAGCCCGACGGCGACGACCGGGAGGGTCGCGAAGACGACCCACCAGGCGAACCTGTAGTCGTGGTGGTACCGCTGCTCGGGGTCGCGCAGACCCCTCCCCCAGGCGGCGGCGATCCGCACGATGTCCTCGGCGAAGTACACGAGCACGGCGGCGATGGCGCCGACCTGGACGACGGCCGAGAAGCCGACCACGGCGTCGTCGTCCACGGGGATGCCCATGAGCCCCTCGACGATCTTCAGGTGACCGGTCGAGGAGACGGGCAGGAACTCGGTCACCCCTTCGACGGCTCCGAGGACGACGGCCTGACCGATGCTGATGACGCTCATGGGATCCGGTTCTGCTCGGGGGTGGAGGAGCCCGTCCTACCGCACCCGGGTGAGAACGGATCATGGCAAGGCGCCTCACGGACGCACCAGCGCCGCCCCCGCGAAGGCCGCGGCCACACCGGCCGACACACTCGCGGCCACGTTGAGCGCCGCCTGCAGCCGCGCCCCGGTCTCCGCCAGGCGCAGCGTCTCGTAGGAGAACGTCGAGTACGTCGTCAGCGCCCCGCACAGGCCGGTACCCAGCAGGAGCTGCAGTTGGGCGCCGGCTCCGGTGAGCAGTCCGAGGACCAGGCAGCCCGTGATGTTCACCGTGAAGGTGCCCCAGGGGAAGCCGGAGTCGTGCCGGGCCTGGACCGCCCGGTCGGTGAGGTAGCGCAGCGGGGCGCCGACCATCGCGCCGCAGACGACCAGCAGCAAGTTCACGACGACTTCTCACCCTTCGCGTCCGGTGCGCCGCGGCCGTCCCCGTCTCCGTCGTGCCGGATCACCTCGCACTCGCCGGGGGCGACGAGCCCTGGTGGAGGGGCCTGCGATGCCGTCGTGGCCGCCTCCCCGTCGGGGCGGGCGGAGCGGGTCGCCGCCTTCGCAGCCGAGCGGGTCGCCGCCGCGGCGAGCCACACCGCCGCGAGGGCGGCGAGCGGGGTCGCCGCGAGGTAGGCGAGTCCGCTCGCCGCCCGGCCGCCGTCGAACAGCTTCTGGACGTCCACGGCATAGGTCGAGAAGGTGGTGAAGCCGCCGAGGACGCCGGTGCCGAAGAAGGGGCGCACGAGCGGGTGGGCCGTCCGGATCTCGGTGACCAGCACCATGAAGACCCCGATCACGGCGCAGCCCGCGACGTTCACCCAGAGCGTCGTCCAGGGGAAGGCTCCCGGCGGCGAGGGCCGGGCCAGGGACGCCGCGTACCGGGCGGCGGCGCCCGCCGCCCCGCCCAGCGCCACGGCCCCGACGACCGCGGGCGTCCGGGCGAGCCGAGGGGACGGGCGGCCGGAGGGGGCCCGGCGGCTCAGGGGCTTCTGCGGGGCTGTCACGGTGTGCGTCTCCTACTCGCCGGGGCCCTGGGTGTGCGGGCGCGTGCCGTCGCAAGTAGGGACCGTTGGCGGCGTCGATGCCGCGGTTCGGGTACGGCGGGCCCCACCGCCGCGCCGGGGCGGACGCCCGCGGCCGCGTTCAGGTTAACCCCGTCCGCGCAACCGGGTCACGTCGAGGGCGGGCCGCCCGCAGGAGCCTCACCAGCCCTTCTCGAACATCCGCGCCACCTCGGCGATCCGCATGTCGTCGCGGTGGTAGCGCACGACGCCGGCGGCCCGTACCGAGCGCAGCAGGCCCGTGGCCTCCAGCAGCCGCAGGTGGGTGACGGCGACCGGCGGTGCCAGCGAGAACCGCTCGGCGACGGCCTCCGCGGTGACCCCGCCGGCGGCGGGTCCGGGCTCCTTGAGCCAGGCCAGGATGCGCAGCCGTGTCTCGTCCGTGGGAGTCCTCAGCATGTCGTGCCCCTGCCTCGCGGCTACGTCCTCGCCGCGCCCTCCCACTGTCTCGCAGCGGCAACGGCCGTGTCCGGCACTCGCCATCGTTGACCGATACCGAACCGCCGTGGCGGGGTGCGGAGTTCGTGATCAGGCGTGCCCGCGGCTACACCTGCCGGGCCCTGCCGGGTCCGGACCGGCGGCGCCGCGTCGGGGGACTGCCGGCGCCGCACCGGGACCGGCCCGCTCGGCCCGGACGTCGCGACGCCGGGCTCGTCGCGGGGATCGGGGTGGTGCGCGACCCCGGGAAGCCGCGGCCCTGGGCGCGGGCCGGCCGGGACCGCTCCAGGTGCCCGGCCTCCGGGCCGTCTCCGGGCCGTGCGCGAGCACTGCATGCACACTCATGGAACGGGCCGACCGGTGTTACCGTGCATCCATGGCAGCGACAACGACCGGTGTGCGGCTCGAGGAACGGTGGCGGGACATCCTGTCGGCGCACGCGCGCACGATGTGCGAGATCGACCGGGCGCTGCATCCGCACGGACTCGGCGCGTCCGACTTCGAGGTGCTGGACATGCTCGCGGCCGCGACGCCCGAGGAGGGCGAGCAGTGCCGGGTGCAGAACCTGGTGGGCCGGGTCCATCTCAGCCAGAGCGCGCTGTCCCGGCTGATCGCCCGGCTGGAGAAGGACGGGCTGGTGACGCGGTCCGTGTGCATGGAGGACCGGCGCGGGGTGTGGGTGTCCCTGACGGACAAGGGGCGTGCCCTGCACGCCGAGGTGCTGCCGCTGCAGCGGGCCGCACTGGCCCGGACCCTGGGCGAGTAGTGCCCGGGCCCGGACGGACCGGCCGCCCTACGGGCGTGCCAGCAGGGTGCGCACTCCCTCCGAGGTGAGCGTCAGGCGGTGCTCCGAACTGCCGTCGATGGTGAGCGACAGGTCGTCGGCCGGCCATTGTGCGGCCAGGGCGCCGAGCGGCACCAGACGGTAGCGGGACACGAACGGCAGCAGCCCGGCCATCTCCATCTCGGAGGTGAACACGGGCACCACGGGCTCGCCGCCCGGCTGTTCCAGCACGGGCAGTGCCACCGCCGAGGGGTTGGCGGCGTCGCCGTCGGTCGCGTCGTCGGGCACGGGGATGAGCACGTCGCTGTTGGCGAGCGCGTCCAGAGCCGCCGCGTCCTCCGTGTTCTCGGCGAGGACGTCCAGAGCCCGCTGGGCGGGCGTGGGCGTGGGGTCGTTTGCAGGTGTCTCCATGGCAGATTCCCTGGTAGCGGCGGTCGTGCGTCCCGCCCGGGACATGATCCGCCCCGGGCGCGTTCCTGCTCGCGTACCCGAAGGGTTCCGGGGCAATCCTTACGGATCTCGAGAGTTCGGGGGCCCCGCCGGCGGCTGCTCGCGAAGGCCGGGCACAGGTGGCGCGAGCCCAAGCCCGCAGCCGCCGCCCCTACTCCCGCCCTCCGGCCGCGGCGCGGCGCCAGGCGGATTCCCTGAGCAGCCGCAGGCCGTTGAGGCCGACCAGGACCGTGGATCCCTCGTGGCCGGCGACGCCCAGCGGCAGCGGCAGGTCACCGGCGAGGTCCCAGACGACGAGCCCCGCGATGAACACCCCGGCGATGACGAGGTTCTGCACGACCAGCCGGCGTGCGCGGCGGGACAGGGCGACGACGGCGGGGACGGCGGCGAGTTCGTCGCGCACGATCACGGCGTCGGCGGTCTCGAGGGCCAGGTCGGATCCGGCCCGGCCCATGGCGACCCCCGTGTGGGCGGCGGCCAGGGCCGGTGCGTCGTTGACGCCGTCCCCGACGACCAGCACGCGGCGTCCGGCCCGCTCCAGTTCCCGGACGGCGGTCAGTTTGTCCTGCGGCAGCAACCCCGCGCGCACGTCGCCGATGCCGGACTCCGCGGCGACCCGCGCGGCGGCCCGGGCGTTGTCGCCGGTGAGCAGCATCGGCGCGGTACCGGTGAGCGCGGTGAGGGAGGCGACCGTGCCGGCGGCGTCGGGGCGCAGCCGGTCGGCGATGCCGAGCAGCCCGGCGGGAACGCCGTCGACGACGACCAGTACGGCGGTACGGCCGGACTCCTCCAGTTCCGCGGCCGTCGCGGCCGCCGTGTCCGCCAGGCGCGCGGGCGCGCCGACGGCGACCGTACGGCCGTCGACGACGGCGGTCACTCCGATGCCGGGCGCGGAGGTGAAGTCGCGGGCGCCGGGCACGTCCAGGCCGCGGTCGCGGGCGGCCGCGACGACCGCCCGGGCCAGCGGGTGCTCACTGGGCTGCTCGGCGGCCGCGGCCAGGGCGAGCAGCTCCCCCTCGCCGAGACCGGATCCGGGCAGTGCGCGGATCTCGGTGACGCGCGGACTGCCCTCGGTGAGCGTGCCGGTCTTGTCGAGCGCGACCGCGTCCACCTGTCCGAGCCGCTCCATGACCACGGCGGACTTCACCAGCACGCCGTGCCGTCCGGCGTTGGCGATGGCGGACAGCAGGGGCGGCATGGTGGCCAGGACGACCGCGCACGGAGACGCCACGATCATGAACGTCATGGCGCGCAGCAGCGCGTCGGTGAGCTGCTCGCCGAAGGCCAGGGGCACCAGGAAGACGGCCAGGGTGGCGGCCACCATGCCCAGCGAGTAGCGCTGTTCGACTTTCTCGATGAACAGTTGCGTGGGCGCCTTGGTCTCGGACGCCTCCTGCACCATGCGGACGATCCGGGCGATGACCGAGTCGGACGCGTCGCGCTCGACCCGGATCCGCAGGGCGCCCGTGCCGTTGAGGGTGCCGGCGAACACCTCGTCCCCCCGGCCCTTCGCCACGGGCAGCGGTTCACCGGTGATAGTGGCCTGGTCCACCTCGCCGGCCCCGTCGAGGACCGTGCCGTCGGCTCCGACGCGCTCGCCCGGACGGACGAGGACGGTGTCGCCGACCGACAGCTCCGCCACGGGCACGGTGTCTTCGGCGCCGTCGGGGGCGATCCGGGTCGCGGTGGCGGGGGCCAGGTCGAGCAGTCCGCGGACGGAGTCCGCGGTCCGGGCCGTGGCCAGCGCCTCCAGGGCGCCGGAGGTGGCGAAGATGACGATGAGGAGGGCGCCGTCCATGACCTGCCCGATGGAGGCCGCGCCCAGGGCGGCGACGACCATCAGCAGGTCGACGTCCAGGGTGCGCTCCTTCAGCGCCTTGAGCCCTTCCCAGCCCGGCTCCCAGCCGCCGGTGACGTACGCCAGCGCGTACAGCGGCCCCCAGGCCCAGGCGGGCGTGCCGGTCAGCTGCAGGGGCAGCGCGAGCAGGAAGCAGACGGTGGCCGCCGCGGCCCAGCGGGCTTCGGGCAGCGCGAGGAGACGGGTGCGCCGCCGGGGTCCGCTCCCGGCGCGTGCGGGCTCGGCCCGCTCGGCCGGCCGCGGCGTGAGGGTGGAGGTCATGAGGGGTCCTTCGGGCGGGGGCGCGTGGCTCCCTCACCTTACAGGAACACATGAAGACTCATTCATACCTTCATGAGCCGTCGGCGGCGGTCGCCGGCCTTCCGGTGGAGACCGCCGCCGCGCGCACGGCTCAGGTGTCGAAGTCCACCGTCAGCTCGTCCGAGACCGGGAACGACTGGCAGGTGAGGACGTAGCCCGCGTCGACCTCGGCGGGCTCCAGGGCGAAGTTGCGGCGCATGTCCGCCTTGCCGTCGGTCACCTGCGCCCGGCAGGTGCCGCAGACGCCGCCCTTGCAGGCGAAGGGCAGATCGGGCCGGGTCTGCTGGGCGCCTTCCAGGATGGTGCGTTCGCGGGGCAGGGCGGATGTGGTGGAGCGGCCGTCCAGGGTGATGGTGACCTGGCTGACCGGGCCGGAGGGACCCGCCTCGGTGTGGCGCACCTCGCGAACGGGTTCGTCGCCGGCGTAGAACAGCTCCTGGTGGACGCGGTCGGCGGGGACGCCGAGACCGGTCAGCACCCGCTGGGCGGAGCGGACCATGCCGTGCGGGCCGCACAGCCACCAGTGGTCGGCGGACTCGGCGTCGACCAGCGCGCCGACGAGAGCGGAAAGCCGTTCGGCGTCCAGGCGCCCGGAGAGCACCTCGGCCTCGCGGGGCTCGCGGGACAGGACGTGGGCCAGCTGGAAGCGCGTCGGGTAGAGGTCCTTCAGGTCGGCCAGTTCGTCGGCGAACATCACCGTGCCGGTGCGGCGGTTGCCGTAGAGGAGGGTGACGCGCGAGCGGGAGTCGGCGGCCAGGACCGATTCGGCGATGGAGACCATGGGCGTGATGCCGGAACCGGCGGCGATCAGGACGTGGTGGCCGGGGACGGTGAGGTCCGGGGTGAAGGCGCCGGTGGGCGCCATCACCTCGACCAGGTCGCCGGGGCGCACCTCGTGCACCAGCCAGGCGGAGAACAGGCCGCCGGGGACGACCCGGACACCGATGCGCGGCGCCGTGCCGGCGGGCGAGCAGATGGAGTAGGAGCGGCGTTCGTCACGGCCGTCGATCTCCCGCCGCAGGGTGAGCGACTGGCCGGGCGCGAACGCGAACTCCTCGGCCAGCCCGGCCGGGATGTCGAAGCTGACGGCTGCCGCGTCCTCGCACAGCGGCTGCACGGCGGCGACCCGCAGGGCGTGGAAGACCGGGCGTCGGCGGGCACGCGCGCGTGCCGCCGGGGCGGGGGCCGGCTCCATCAGGTCCTCCATCAGATCTCCTTGAGGTACTCGAACGGCTCGCGGCAGGCGAGACAGCGCCACAGGGCCTTGCACGAGGTGGCGGCGAAGCGGGAGGTCTCCTCGGTGTCGGCGCTGCCGCAGCGGGGGCAGGGCACCGAGCGGCGGGTCGGCGACAGCACCAGCGGCACCGGACCGGCGGCGCGCACGGGGGCGGCACCGGGCGGGGCGATGCCGTGCTCGGCGAGCTTGCGGCGGCCCTCGTCCGTGATCCAGTCACTGGTCCACGGCGGGTCCAGGACGGTACGGATCTGCACGCGCGCGTACCCGGCGTCGCGCAGCCGGGCGGCCACCCCGGCACGCATCTCCGCCATGGCCGGGCAGCCCGAGTAGGTGGGGGTCAGGCTCGCGACGACCGTGCCGTCCTCGGTGAGCGACACCTCGCGCAGCACGCCGAGGTCGGCCAGCGTGAGCATGGGCAGCTCCGGGTCGGGCACGCGCTCGGCGATCCGCCGTGCCCGCCGGGCGTCGAGCAGCGTGGTCACCATGTCGCCTCCGGGTGCGCCCGGGCCACGCTCTGCAACTCGGCCAGCAGCGGCGCCAGATGCTCGGTGTGCTCGCCGGCGCGGCCCGAGCCGGGCAGCGGCCGGTAGACCGGCATCGGCAGTCCGGCCGCCTCGGTGACCTGGCGCAGGACGGTGACGACCTCGTCGCGCACGTCGTACGCCGTGAACAACTCGCCCAGGTAGGGCGCCACCTGTTCCTGCGCCTTGCGCATCCGCCGGTGCGACTCCTCGGTGCCGTCGCCGAGACGCACGGCCCACTCCGCTGCGTACTGCCGGTGGTAGGCCAGTTCCTTCACGCCCTTGGCGGCGATCGCCGCGAGCACCGGGTCGCGGTGGCCGGTGAGCCGCTCGAAGTGCGCGAGGCGCCAGCTGGAGAACACCAGCAGCCGCACGATGGAGAACGCGAAGTCCCCGTTGGGCAGTTCGGCCAGGCGTACGTTGCGGAAGTCGCCGGCGTCGCGGAAGTAGGCGAAGGCGTCCTCGTCGCGGCCGGTGCCGTCGACCTGGCCCGCGCGGGAGTAGAGCAGGCGGGCCTGGCCGAGCAGGTCCAGGCCGATGTTGGCGAGGGCCACCTCCTCCTCCAGCTCGGGGGCGCGGGTGGTCCACTCGGCGAGCCGCTGGGCCGTGACCAGGGCGTCGTCGGCCGACGTGACGCAGAGGTCCGCCAGTTCGGCGGGGTCGACGCCGTCGGGGACGGTGGTGTCGACGCCGTGCAGGGGGTCCTCGAAGCCGGTGCCGTAGGCCCAGCGGGTGTCGTCCTCGTGTCCCTCGGCGAGGGTCAGGTAGACGTGGTCGTCGCTCATGCCCTCTCCTTCAGATGTGCGGGACGTCGTCGGGGATGTCGTAGAAGGTCGGGTGGCGGTAGACCTTGTCGGCGCTGGGCTCGAAGAAGGGGTCCTTCTCGTCGCGCGTGGAGGCGGCGATGTGCTCCGAGCGCACGACCCAGAGGGACACGCCCTCGTTGCGGCGGGTGTAGAGGTCGCGGGCGTGGGTGAGGGCCATGCGGTCGTCGGCCGCGTGCAGCGAGCCCACGTGGACGTGGTTCAGGCCGCGCTTGCCGCGCACGAACACCTCGTACAGCGGCCAGTCCTGCTTGCCGGCGGTCATGCCACCGCTCCCTTCCGCGTCCGGGACGCCTGCTTCGCGGCGTGGGCGGTGGCCGCCTCACGCACCCAGGCGCCCTCCTCGTGGGCCGTGCGGCGCCGGGTCACGCGCTGCTCGTTGCACGGTCCGTCACCCTTGATGACCCGCATCAGCTCGTCCCAGTCGGGCGTGCCGAAGTCGTGGTGTCCGCGCTCCTCGTTCCAGCGCAGCTCCGGGTCCGGGAGCGTCACGCCGAGCTTCTCGGCCTGCGGGACGGTCATGTCGACGAAGCGCTGGCGCAGTTCGTCGTTGCTGTGCCGCTTGATCTTCCAGGCCATGGACCGGGCCGAGTTGGGCGAGGCGTCGTCGGGCGGGCCGAACATCATCAGCGACGGCCACCACCAGCGGTTCACCGCGTCCTGGACCATCTCGCGCTGCTCGGCGGTGCCGCGCATCATCGTCATGAGCAGCTCGTAGCCCTGCCGCTGGTGGAACGACTCCTCCTTGCAGATCCGCACCATGGCGCGCGCGTACGGCCCGTACGACGAGCGGCACAGCGGCACCTGGTTGCAGATCGCCGCGCCGTCCACGAACCAGCCGATCACGCCGACGTCGGCGAAGCTCAGCGTCGGGTAGTTGAAGATCGAGGAGTATTTCTGGCGGCCTTCGATGAGCCGCTCGGTCAGATCGGCGCGGTCGGCGCCCAGCGTCTCCGCCGCCGAGTACAGGTACAGCCCGTGCCCGGCCTCGTCCTGGACCTTGGCGAACAGGATGGCCTTGCGGCGCAGCGACGGCGCCCGGGTGATCCACTCGCCCTCGGGCTGCATGCCGATGATCTCGGAGTGCGCGTGCTGCGCGATCTGGCGGACCAGTGTCTTCCGGTAGCCCTCGGGCATCCAGTCGCGCGGCTCGATGCGCTGGTCCCGCGCGATCGTCGCCTCGAAGTGCTGCTGGAGAACCGGCTCGGCGCCGTCCGCCCCCGCGGGGCTGGAGTGTGTCGTGTCCATCCGTCCCACTTCCCAACCGACCATTCGTTCGGTCCATGCTAGCCAAGGTGGCGCCCCTTGGTAAGACCCTGGCCCTTGACAGGCGTCGTGGCGGCTTGGTTACTTGGCAGCGCCAAGCTAACCGAATGGTCGGTCGGGCTACAAGGTGGTGCGAGAAGTGACCGGAAGCGCTGACGCGACGACGCCCGCGGAGGCCATGTTCGCCGCGGACCGGGCCTCCCGGGGCCTGGGGATCGACGTGCTGGAACAGGGCGTGGGCACCGCGGTGCTGCGCATGACCGTGACCGGGTCGATGGTGAACGGCCACGGCATCGCGCACGGCGGGTACGTCTTCCTGCTCGCCGACACGGCGTTCGCCTGCGCCTGCAACAGCCACGGCCCGGTGACCGTCGCGGCGGGGGCGGACATCTCGTTCGTCGCCCCGGCGCACGAGGGCGACGTCCTGGTGGCGAGGGCGGAGGAACGCACCCGGTACGGCCGCAGCGGCCTGTACGACGTGACGGTCCTGAGGGACGACGAGGTGGTGGCCGAGTTCCGGGGCCGCAGCCGCAGCATCCGCAGCACGAGGTCCTGAGGAGGCGGCATGACCAGTCAGACGCAGACCACGCCGGACGCCCCGGCCGCGGCCGGCCCGCGACGCGGCGAACCCCTCCCCCGGGCCCTGCTGGACGAGGCGGAACGCCTCACCCGTGAGGAGCTGCGCGCGCTCCAGCTGGAGCGGCTGCGCCGGAGCCTGCGGCACGCGTACGACAACGTCGAGACGTACCGCGAGAAGTTCGACGCGGCGGGGGTGCGTCCCGAGGACTGCCGCTCGCTGGAGGACCTGGCCCGCTTCCCCTTCACCACCAAGGCCGACCTGCGGGACACCTACCCGTTCGGCATGTTCGCCGTCCCCATGGACCGGGTGCGGCGCGTGCACGCCTCCAGCGGCACCACCGGCCGCCCCACGGTGGTCGGCTACACCGAGAACGACCTGTCGATGTGGTCGGACCTGGTGGCCCGGTCGATCCGCGCTGCCGGCGGCCGCCCGGGGCACAAGGTGCACATCTCCTACGGCTACGGGCTGTTCACCGGCGGTCTCGGCGCCCACTACGGCGCGGAGCGCGCCGGCTGCCTGGTGATCCCGGCCTCCGGCGGCATGACCGCCCGTCAGGTGCAGATCATCCAGGACTTCCGGCCCGAGATCATCATGGTCACCCCGTCCTACATGCTCACCCTGCTGGACGAGTTCGAGCGGCAGGGCCTCGATCCGCGGGCCGGCAGTCTGCGCGTCGGCATCTTCGGCGCGGAGCCGTGGACGGAGGAGATGCGCCGGGAGATCGAGGAGCGGACGGACATCCACGCCGTGGACATCTACGGGCTGTCCGAGGTGATCGGCCCGGGCGTCGCCCAGGAGTGCGTGGAGACCAAGGACGGCCTGCACGTGTGGGAGGACCACTTCTACCCGGAGGTGGTCGACCCGGTCACCGGCGAGGTGCTGCCCGAGGGCGAGGAGGGCGAGCTGGTCTTCACCTCGCTGACCAAGGAGGCCCTGCCGGTCGTCCGCTACCGCACCCGCGATCTGACCCGGCTGCTGCCCGGCACGGCACGGCCCGCCTTCCGCCGCATCCAGAAGATCACCGGGCGCTGCGACGACATGATCATCCTGCGCGGGGTGAACGTCTTCCCGAGCCAGATCGAGGAGATCGTGCTGCGCACCCCCGGTGTCGCGCCGCACTTCCAGATCCAGCTGACCCGCCGCGGCCGCATGGACCACATGGCCGTCCGGGTCGAGAGCCGGCCCGGCACACCGCCGGCGTCGCGCGAGGCGGCGGCGCGGGCGATCGCCAAGGACGTCAAGGACGGCGTGGGCGTCACGGTCGACGTGACGATCGTGGAGCCGGAGACCCTGGAGCGGTCCGTCGGCAAGCTCAAGCGGGTCAGGGACCTGCGCGAGGAGTAGGCCCGCGGAGCGCCTGCGCAACCTGCGCGGGCAGCAGGTAGCGCAGGGAGCAGGCGGGCGGGCTGCCCGAGGGCAGGTGCGGGAGCGACGGACCCGGCGGTCGGGAGCGGCCGGCGGCGACCAGGACGAGCGCGCGGAAGGTGGACACCGATACGCACGCAAGCGGTGCCCGAGCGGGCGGAGACGGAACAAAGGCGCGAAACGCCGCAAGGGTCCTTCTCGGCCCTCCCCTGACCGGCCACCATGCCATGTCATGGACATCTTGCTCGTCGCCAGCGCGTTCAACAGCCTGTCCCAGCGTGTGTACGCCGAACTGTCGGACCAGGGCCACCGTCTGGACGTCGTCCTCGCCTCGCACGGCGCCGACGCGGTCCGGGCCGCCGTGCACGAGTTCCGCCCGGAGCTGATCGTCGCCCCGATGCTGACGTCCGCCCTGCCGGAGGACATCTGGCAGGAGCACACCTGCCTGGTCGTCCACCCCGGACCGCCCGGCGACCGCGGGCCCTCGTCGCTGGACCACGCCGTCGCCGAGGGCGTCCGCGAATGGGGCGTGACGGTGCTCCAGGCCGGGGCCGCGATGGACGCGGGCGACATCTGGGCCGACGGTTCGTTCACCGTGCCGCCGACCGCCAAGAGCGACGTGTACCGCAACGAGCTGTCCGACGCCGCCGCGGCGGCCGTCCTGCAGGCCGTACGGCGCTACGCCGACGGCGCGTTCAAGCCGCGGCCCCAGAGCGACCCGGGGATCCAGGTGGTCCGGCGGGACGTCCTCCGCCAGGAGCAGCGGCGCCTGGACTGGGAGAACGACGACACCGAAACGGTCCTGCGCGCCCTGCGGGCCGCCGACTCGCAGCCGGGCGTCCTGGACGAACTGTGCGGGCGCGAGGTGTTCCTGCACGGCGGGCACCCCGAGGACCGGCTGCGCGGGCGGCCCGGGGAGCTGCTGGCGACCCGGGCCGGCGCCCTGTGCCGGGCGACCCGGGACGGCGCCGTGTGGATCCCGGAACTGCGCCCCCGCAAGAGCTCCGGCGATCCGGCGCCGTTCCGCCGCCCCGCGGCCTCGGTGCTCGCCGGCTTCCCCGTGCCGCCCGACAGCGGCCCGGGCATGCCCGGCGCGAACGACCGGCCGTACTGGCTGCCGGAGATCGCCGCCCGGCTGGAACTGCCCGCGGACCGCACGACCTGGACGGACATCCGCTACCGCCAGCAGGGCGACGTGGGCTTCCTGTCCTTCTCCTTCCCGGGCGGGGCGATGAGCACCGTCCACTGCCGCAGGCTGCTCGCCGCCTACCGGTACGCGCTGACCCGTCCCACCTCCGTGCTGGTGCTCGGCGGCGCCCGGGACTTCTTCTCCAACGGCATCCACCTGAACGTCATCGAGGCGGCGGGCGACCCGGCGGGCGAGTCCTGGGCCAACCTGACCGCCCTGAACGACCTGGTCGAAGCCGTGCTGCGCACCACCGACCGGCTGGTGGTCGCGGCTCTCGGGGGCAACGCGGCGGCCGGTGGGCTGATGCTGGCGCTGGCCGCCGACGAGGTCTGGTGCCGCACGGGCGGTGTCCTGAACCCGCACTACCGGACCGTGGGCCTGTACGGCGCGGAGTACTGGACGTACTCCCTGCCGCGCCGGGTGGGGACCGAGACGGCGCAGCGGCTGACGAGCGAGGCGCTGCCGGTGAGCGCGGTGTCGGCCGAGCGGATGGGCCTGGTCGACCGACTGGTGCCGGTGACGGCCGGGGAGTTCGGCGCGGAGGTGGAGCGGCTGGCCGCCGAGGTGGCGGCCGACGGCGGCATCGCCCGCCGGATCACCGCGAAGGCCACGGCGCGTCACGCGGACGAGCTCCAGCGGCCCCTGGCCGAGTACCGGCGGGCCGAACTGGCCCGCATGCGGGCCGTCTTCTTCGACCCGCAGGCTCCCTACCACGCGCTGCGCTCCGCCTTCGTGCGCAAGGTCCCGGCCGGTTCGGCCCGGCCTCTGGCGGGCGCGGCCGCGTGACGCGGCCCGGCCGGCGCGGGCACGGCCGACGGCCCGTCGGCGCAGACGACGGGCCGGTGCGGGCAGGGGCCGGGCCGTCACCGGCACACGCGGGACAGCCGCCGGGCCAGCGGCGGGATGATCACCGCGGCGGCCAGCAGATGGGACACGGCCAGAACCACCTGGGTGGACACGGCCGTGTGGGGCGCGACGGCCGGTCCGGCGAGGGACAGGACGGTGAGCGCGACGGTGGCCACCGTGAACGTACGGGCGGGCCGCCGGGCCCAGCGGGCGAGTGCGACCGCGAGGACGACGCCCGCGACCGACCAGAACACCACTCCGCCGAAGAAGCCGCCGACCGGGATCGGGGCCGCCTCCTTCGCGCCCGGGCTCGCCGCCTCCATGGGGACGCCGGCGGCGCGGGCGGCCAGCGCGAACACCTCGGTCACGACGGCTCCCGCGAGCGTCGCCAGGAGTCCGGCGAGCCACACGGGACGGGCGGCCGGACGGCCGGGGTCGCTCGCGGAACGACTCCGCGCGGACGGGGTCTGAGAGGTCGTCACCGTCATGTCACTGTCTCCTGCCGGGGGTCGGGGCTCGGTGAGCCATGCGCAGGGGTGGACGGCCCGGTCCGCCGGAACTCATCGGTGCGCGCGGGACGAGTTCGCCGGCGTGCCCGTTCATCCGGATGGCACACGTCACCGCACGAAGGCGGGCCGGCGCGGGAAGGCGTCCGGCATGGACCAGCCGAAGAACCTCCCCCGCCCGACCACCAGCCCCGCCGTCACCACACTGGCCGACCCGCTGGTCAACAAGGGCACCGCCTTCACCCGCCGCGAGCGCGAGGCCCTCGGGCTGGACGGCCTGCTGCCGCCCGCCGTGGAGAGCCTGGACGAGCAGGTCGCCCGGGCCTACGAGGCGTTCCACGGCTACGACAAGCCCCTCAACCGGCACATCTACCTGCGGCAGTTGCAGGACACCAACGAGGTGCTGTTCTACCGCCTGGTCACCGAGCACCTGGAGGAGCTGCTGCCGGTCGTCTACACCCCGACGGTGGGCGAGGCCTGCCGGCGGTTCAGCGAGATCTACCGGCGCCCGCGCGGGCTGTTCCTCACCTGGGAGGACCGGCACCGCTTCCGGGACATCCTGCGCAACCGCCCCCACCACGGCCACGACGTCGACGTCGTCGTGGTCACCGACGGGCAGCGCATCCTCGGTCTGGGCGACCAGGGTGTCGGCGGCATGGGCATCCCGATCGGCAAGCTCAGCCTCTACACGGCGATCGGTGGCATCCACCCCGCGCGCACACTGCCGGTCCTGCTGGACGTCGGCACGGACAACGAGGACCTGCTGGACAACCCGCGTTACCTGGGCCGGCGCGCCCGCCGGCTGACCGGCGCCGAGTACGACGAGATGATCGAGGCGTTCGTGTCGGCGGTGGAGGCGGAGCTGCCGGGGACGCTGCTGCAGTGGGAGGACTTCGCCACGGCCCACGCGCACCCGATCCTGGAGCGCTACCGGGACCGGTTGCTCACCTTCAACGACGACATCCAGGGCACCGCGGCGGTCACCCTCGGCGCCCTGTCCACCGCCGCCGACGTGGCCGGTACGCCACTGGCCGAGCAGCGCGTGGTGATCCTGGGCGCGGGATCGGCCGCGATCGGCGTCGCCGACATGATCCGTACGGCGATGACCGACGAGGGTCTGTCGCAGCAGGAGGCCACGGCGCGGTTCTGGATCCTCGACGTCGACGGCCTGCTCGTCCGGTCCCGGCCCGAACTGACCCCTCAGCAGCGGGTGTTCGCGCGTGACGACGGCGAGGTGGCCGGCTGGGACGGTACCTCCCTCGCCGAAGTGGTGCGCCGCGTCGGACCCACGGCGCTGATCGGGCTGTCCACGGCGCACGGCGCGTTCAGCGAGGAGATCGTGCGCGGCATGGCGGCCGGCTGCGAGCGGCCCGTGATCTTCCCGCTGTCCAACCCCACCTCGCACTCCGAGGCCGAACCCGCCGACCTGACCCGCTGGACGGACGGGCGGGCGCTGATCGCCACCGGTTCGCCGTTCCCGCCCCTGACCGTGGACGGGCACCGGGTGCCGGTGGCCCAGTCGAACAACGTGTACGTCTTCCCGGCCATGGGTCTGGCGGTCACCGCGAGCCGGGCCACCCGGGTCACCGACCGGATGCTGGTGGCGGCGGCCCGGGCCGTCGCCGAGTGCGCCGTGCGGGCGGCGGACGGGTCCAACGGCCCCGTGCCGCTGCTGCCGCCCCTGGCCGGCATGCGGGACTCCGCCCGCGAGATCGCGCTGGCCGCGGCCCTCGCCGCCGTCGAGGACGGGGTGGCCCCGCGGGCGACCGAGGACGCGCTGCGCGAGGCGATCGCCCGGGCCCAGTGGACACCCCGCTACGCGGACTGAGCCCCACCGGGTGAGCGGACCGCCGGGACCGTACTGTCTGAGGCAGGAGGGCCGCCGCCCGTAGGGCGCCGGCCAGTTCCGCTTCAGCCACTCCTCGTAGCGGGTGCCCGCGAGGTGCGCGTCGTCGTCACCGGTGAGCACGTCCGGCATGCCCGCGAACGGGCCGGCCTCCTCGTCCGTCACGACGGTGCGGCCGTCCGGCTTCACCGCCAGGGTCAGTTCACCGAGCCGGTCGAGGCCGTACACCTCGGGGCCGGCGATGTCGCGGACGCCGTGGGACGGTTCGCCCTGCGCCGCCTCGGCGACGGCCGCGGCGACGTCGGCGGAGGCGCTGGGCCGCAGCCGCGTGGACGGCAGCCGTACCTCGGTGCCCTGCGTGGACATGTCCATCACCGGCGCCACGAACTCGAAGAACTGCGCGGCACGGACCAGGCTGTAGGGCACGCCGCTGTCGCGCACGGCGTTCTCCTGGGCGACCTTGGTCTCGCGTTAGCCGTAGCCGGGCACCCGGCCCACTCCGGCGGCGGACTCCCGCCTCCCTCTGGGCGGCGCGCCGAAGTGCTGACTCACCACGGAGACAGGACGGGGCGCCGGTTTGTGACAGGCGGGCCCGGCGGCCACCGATCCCCTGCACCCCTCTTCCCGGCACCGGGACCGCCGTGCCATGCTCACGCCGTCACAGTCGTGAACGTTGTTCATACTCATGGACAGACAAGGAGTGCATGCGATGGGCGCACCAAGACGCGCGGGGGTCCTCGCGCTGGCACTGGCGGCGATCCTCACGGGCGCCGTCCCCGCCGCCTCGGCCCGGCCGGACGCGGCACACACCGAACGCGTCCCCCGCACGACGGTCCTGGACGGCACCCGCCTCGAACACACGAGATCCCGCCTCCGGCACGGCGATCCCCGGCTCCGTCAGGCGGTGAGGGCGTTGCGGGCACGCGCCGACAAGTGGCTGGGCCAGGGCCCCTGGACCGTCGTCGACAAGCCGCGCCCCGCCCCGGGCGGCGACGTCCACGACTACCTCAGCCAGGCCCCGTACTGGTGGCCCACCACGACACCCACCGCGGGCAACCCCTGGGGCTGTCCGTACGTGCAGCGCGACGGCCGGCGCAACCCCGAGGTCGACACCGGCACGGACCGCCAGGACCTGGAGAAGACCTTCGACTCCGCCTACGACCTGTCCCTGGCCTGGTACTACACCGGTGAGCGCCGCTACGCCCTCAAGGCCGGGCAGGTGCTGCGCACCTGGTTCGTCGACCCGTCGACCCGGATGAACCCGAACCTCGACCACGCGCAGTTCATCCCGTGCAAGTACGACGGCCGTGCCATCGGCATCATCGACTTCTCCCAGTCCTACACCAGCGTGCTCGACGCGCTGGCCCTGCTGGAGACCGGTGCCCCGGGCTGGACCCGGCAGGACCGCAGCGCCATGAGCCGCTGGAACACCGACTTCCTCGGCTGGCTGCGCGACGGCGACTTCGGCAGACAGGAGGCGGCCGCCACCAACAACCACGGCACCTTCTACGACATGCTGCTCGCCGGGCTGGCCCACGCCACCGGTGACGAGGCCCTGGCCCGGCGCACGGTGCTCGACGCCCGGGGCAAGCGCGTCGCCGCCCAGATCGCGCCCGACGGCGGCCAGCCCCAGGAACTGGCCCGGACCAGAAGCTGGCACTACTCGACGTTCACGCTGGTCGCGCACACCAGGCTGGCCGCGATCGGCCGCCGGGTCGGTGTGGACCTGTGGGCGTACCGGGGTCCGGAGGGCCGGAGCCTGTTCAAGGCGGTGGGCTATCTGCTGCCCGCCGCGACGGGGGCCGCCGACTGGCCGCACCCGGAGCTGGAGTTCCACCGCTTCGCGGCCACCGATGTCGTGCACGCGGCCGCCGACGCCGGGGACCCGCGGGCGCGCCGGGCCGTCGCGTCGCTGGAGGAGCCGCCGGGCGGTGACCTGTGGGCGTTGCGCCCGGCGGCGGAACAGCTCGACTCGATCGCTGACTGAGCGGGAAGGGCGGTCCGGCCGGTCCCGCCGCGGCCGTGCGGCCGCACGGGAACCGGTCAGACCGTGGAGAGGTCGATCGCCCGGCCGACGTCCCGCGGCCGCAGCACCCGCAGGATGCCTTCGAGCAGGTAGTAGTCGGCGTACGGCAGGGAGATCTCGACGCCGTCCTCGGCCGGGCGGTTGCGGGTGCAGCGGGCGACCACCGCCTCCGCCCGGGCCGAGTTCCGCGTCAGGCACGTCTCCGACAGGGCGGTGAGCAGCCGCAGCGCCACGTCGCGGTAGGCCCCCTGACCGGTCACGGCGGCGAGGTCGAGGAGCCCGCACGCCATGACGGCTCCGGCGGACGCGTCCTTGACGTCGTGCGGCTGCTGCGGCGCACGGTAGTCCCACACCGGGACGTGGTCCGGGGTGAGCGCCCCGATCGCGAAGTCGGCGAGGCTGCGCGCGGTGGTGAGGAAGTCCCGCTCGCCGGTCCTGCGGTACATGGTGGTGAACCCGTACAGCCCCCACGCCTGCCCGCGCGACCAGCAGGACGACGGGCTGTAGCCCTGGACCGTGTCCGGCCCGATCGGGGCGCCGGTGCCGGGGTCGAAGTCGTACACGTGCGGGGTCGAACCGTCCGGCCGCGGGAAGTACCGCCGGGTGGTTCTCGCGTGCTCGACGGCGATGTCCAGGTACTTCCCGTCGCCGGTCTGGCCGCTCGCGAAGGCCAGCAGGTCCAGGTTCATCATCGTGTCGATGATGACGCGGCCGGCGTTGCCGGGGCTGTCGAGCGCGCCCCAGGCCCTGATGAAGCGGCCGCGGGGGTTGTACCGCCGGGTCAGCGAGTCGGCGGCGCGCAGGGCGCCCGTCCGCCACGCCTCGTCGCCCGTCAGCCGCCAGGCGGTGACCCAGGAGGGGTAGAACAGGAAACCGAGGTCGTGCGTGCCGGTGTCGTACTGGCGCGGGGCGAGCCTGCGCGCCGAGTCCTGGGCCAGGGTGCGGAAGGTGTCGTCGCCGCTGTGCAGCCAGGCCATCCAGAGCGTGCCCGGCCAGAAGCCGCCGACCCAGTCGCCGTCCGGCGAGTGGACCCACTTCTCGAACCTGGTGCCGACGGGGAAGGCGGTGACCTTCGGGGCGACGACGCGCAGTTTCTCGACGGCGTAGTCGGCGGCCTCACGGAGCCGGCGCAGGGTCGGTGCGAGCACCCTGCCGGCGGCCGGGGCCGGGGCCGCGGCGGCGGCGTCGCGGGGACCCGGGGCCGCCGCGGCCGGCGGGGCGGCGGACAGTGCCGCGGCACCGGCCGCAGCGGACAGCACGGCACGACGGGAGACACGCATGTGGATCCCTCCAACTGTGGGGCGTGGGAACGGAGTTGACCGAGCGTCGCACGACCGGGGGCGGCCTGTACACCCACCTGAGAGATGTTCATGTTCATGAACGTCGGTAGGCGGGGCCGGCTACCGGCCTTCGGGGGAATTACCGCCCGGGTCCGCGGTCGGGAGGGCGCGGGGTGGTACGGGCATGTGGTGTCCACGCCTCCCGATCCGCCCGCCTCGCCGCTGCCTCCCCCGAACGACGCGCAGGAGCGCGTGCCGCGAGTGCTGCGGACCGCCGCGGCCTACGCCTGGCGCCTCATCGCGGTCGGCATCGTCGTCCGGGTCGCCTTCTCCGTGCTCGGCCAGTTCCACCGGATCGCCGTCGCGGTCTTCCTGGGGCTCGTCATCACGGCGGTGCTGCGTCCGGCGGCCGGTCTCCTCGCCCGTCACATGCCCCGGCCGGCAGCCGTCGCCATCGTCCTGGTCGGCGGCATCGTCCTCGTCCTCGGGGCGCTGGCGCTGGTGGGCGAAACGGTGGCGGAACAGCGCAGCGGGCTGGAGCGCGAGTTCGTGGCGGGCGTCGACCGGATCGAGCGGCAGCTGGAGCAGGCACCGTTCCACCTTCCGGCCCACATGTTCGACGACCTCCAGTCACGTGTCGGCAAGCTGCTGTCGGAGCACCGCACCACCCTCATCAGCACGGCACTCACCGGCGCCGGCCGGCTGGTGGAGGTGCTGACCGTGCTCGCGCTCGCCCTGTTCTGCTCGGTGTTCTTCACCTACTCCGGCGAACGGCAGTGGCAGTGGCTGTGCGAGCAGCTGCCCGAGCGGGCGCGGCCGCGCTGGTCGGTCGGGGCCGGGGCGGCCTGGCGGACGTTCACCGGTTACACGCACGGCATCCTGCTGGTCGCGGCGACCAACGCGGTCCTCGTCGGTGTCGCCCTGTTCGCCCTGGGCGTGCCGCTGGCCGTGCCCCTGGCGCTGCTGGAGTTCGCCGCCGCGTTCATCCCGCTGATCGGCTCGCCGATCGCCCTGGCCGTGGCGGCGGTGGTGGCCCTCGCCTCCAAGGGCCCGCTGATCGCCCTGGTGGTCGTCGCGCTGATCGTGGTCATCGGCCAGATCGAGGGGCACCTGCTGCACCCCCTGGTGATGAGCTGGGCGGTCCGGCTGCACCCGGTCGTGGTCGCCCTGGCCGTCGTCGGCGGCGCGGTCGCGGCGGGAGTGATCGGCGCGGTGGTGGCCGTACCGCTGGTGGCGGTGGTGTGGTCGGTGTACCAGGCCCTGCGCGGCGGTACCGCGGAACGGCCGGCCGCTTAGCAGTCGGCGGAGCGTCGACTGCCCTCGGCGACGCCACCGGGCGCCGTGCCGACCCTCAAGGGTGGTCCGGCTCTACACCCCGGTGTCTAACTATGGTGTCCCACCACATACGCCCCTGACCTGGCCGTTCCTACGGTATGGCGACACACAACCGTCCCCGCAGAACGCCAGGAAGTGGTGCCGATGTCGTCGCCCGCGACAGCTCCCCCCGCCCCGTCCAACCTCAAGCGCATCGTCGCCGCCAGCCTGATCGGCACCACCATCGAGTGGTACGACTTCTTCCTCTACGGCTCCGCCGCCGCGCTCGTGTTCAACAAGCTGTTCTTCCCGGACTCCGATCCGCTGGTGGGCACGCTGCTGTCGTTCCTCACCTACGCCGTGGGCTTCGCGGCCCGGCCGCTGGGCGCGCTGGTGTTCGGGCACTACGGCGACCGGCTCGGGCGCAAGAAGCTGCTCGTGCTCAGCCTGCTGCTGATGGGCGGGGCGACCTTCGCGATCGGGCTGCTGCCGACACACGCCACCATCGGCAGCGCCGCCCCCGTCCTGCTCACCGTGCTCCGGCTGGTGCAGGGATTCGCACTGGGCGGTGAATGGGGCGGGGCCGTGCTGCTCGTGTCGGAGCACGGCGACGCGCGGCGGCGGGGCTTTTGGGCCTCGTGGCCGCAGACCGGCGCCCCGGCCGGCCAGTTGCTCGCCACCGGCGTGCTGTCGCTGCTCACCGCCGTGCTGTCCGACGCCGCGTTCGGCAGCTGGGGCTGGCGCATCCCGTTCCTGCTCTCCGGCCTGCTGGTGATCGTCGGTATGTGGATTCGCCTGTCCGTCGACGAATCACCCGTCTTCAAGGAGGCACTGGCACAGGCGGAGGCCCGCAAGGCGGCCGCCGTGCCGACGGAGGCGGAGAAGGCACCCCTGGTCGCCGTGTTGCGCCACCACTGGCGTGACGTCCTGGTCGCTATGGGCGCCCGCATGGCGGAGAACATCAGCTACTACGTGATCACCGCCTTCATCCTCGTCTACGCCACCACCTCGGCCGGCGTGTCCAAGCAGACGGCCCTCAACGCCGTGCTGATCGCCTCCGCCGTGCACTTCGCCGTCATCCCCGCGTGGGGCGCTCTCTCCGACCGGATCGGCCGCCGCCCGGTGTATCTCGTCGGCGCGGTCGGGGTCGGGCTGTGGATGTTCCCGTTCTTCGCCCTGATCGACACCGGCGGCTTCGGCAGTCTGCTCCTGGCCGTCACCGTCGGCCTGGTGCTGCACGGTGCGATGTACGCGCCCCAGGCCGCCTTCTTCTCCGAGATGTTCGCGACCCGGATGCGGTACTCCGGCGCGTCCATCGGTGCCCAGTTCGCCTCGGTCGCGGCGGGCGCGCCCGCGCCGCTGATCGCCACCGCGCTGCTGTCCGACTACGGCAGCTCCACACCGATCGCCCTGTACGTCATCGCCTCCGCGCTCCTGACGGTCGTCGCGGTGGCGGCGGCCAAGGAGACCCACCGGCGGGACCTGGCGGACGTCGCCGCCCCTGACACCGGCGCCACCTCCGTCCCGGCGAAGGCCGCGACGGAGGACGCCCGTACCGCCTGAGGAACCCCAGGGCCGTGACGCCCCCGCACGCTCCCGGCGTGCGGGGGCGTCACGGCCGTTCGGGTGCCGACAACCGGTGCAGGCGCAGGGCGAGCTGGATCTCCAGGGCACGCGCCGGGCTCTGCCAGTCGGCGCCGAGGAGGCGGCCGACGCGTTCCAGGCGCTGGGCGACGGTGTTCACGTGGACGTGCAGGGCGTCCTTGGTGCGGGCGGGGCTCATGCCGCTGGCGAAGTACGCGTCGAGGGTGCGCAGCAGCTCGGTCCCGCGCCGCCGGTCGTAGTCGACGACCTGGCCGATCGTCCGGTCGACGAAGCCCGGGACGTCCCGGTCTCCGGCCAGGAGCAACCCGAGGAAGCCGAAGTCCTCGGCGGCGGCACCGTCACCGCGGCGGCCGAGCAGACGCAGGGCGTCGAGGCAGCGCCCGGCCTCCGCGTAGGCCGCGGCCACGGCGTCGGGACGGGCGGCGAGCTCGGCGGCGGGCGCGGAGGCGCCGACGGTGACCGGGGCGTGGACCGCCGTGCCGAGGTGCCGGGCGGCCCGGCGGGCCACGGCGGTGGCGGTGTCCCCGGGGCCGAGGGGCAACAGCAGGACCGTGCCGCCGTCGCGTGCGGCGGCCAGGCCGTGACGGGTGGCGGCGAGGTGGGAGGCGGCGGCGGCCAGACGTCTGCGGGCGTCCGCCTCCTGTTCGGCGTCGCCCGGGACCTCGGCAGCGGCGTCCTCCAGCCGCGCGGCCAGCACCACGTGCACGGCGTCGAGGTCGGCGTCGAGCCGGGCCGCGCGCTCCCGCAGCAGGCGCGGATCCCGGTCGCGCGCGTCCAGCAGGTCGTCCAGCAGCTCGCCGCGGACGCGTTGTTCGGCGTCGGCGGCGGATCTGCGGGCCAGGAGCAGCAGGGAGGTGACCATGGCGGCCCGCTCCAGGGTGCGCTGGTCCACGGGGTCGAGCCCCGGCTGGCCGTGCAGGACGAGCGCGCCGAGCAGCTCCCCGCCGGCGGCCACGGCGGCGATCCAGTCGTCCTCGTGCCGCACCGCGTGGCCCTCCGCGCGAGAGGCCTCCACAGGCCGAGCCGGTGCGGCGGCGGCCTCGGTGAACTCGACCGTGCCGTCCAGGATCTCGGAGACAGCGGCGGCCACGTCGTGCACCCCGCCGCCCCGCAGGACCAGCTCGGCGAGCCGGTCGTGCACGTCGGAGGCGCGTTCGATGACGCCGCTGCGGTCCCGGATGATCTCGTTGGCCCGCTCCAGACCGGCGAGGGCGGACCGGGTCTCGGCGAGCAGGTTGGCGGTGTCGATGGCGGCCGCGGCCAGCGCGGCGAAGGAGCCGAGCAGGGCGATCTGCTCCCGCTCGAAGACCCGGGCGCGCCGGTCCGCCGCGAACAGCACGCCGATGACGTGGTGCCCGAGGCTCAGCGGCACGCCGAGGATGGCCACGAGCCCCTCGTCCCGCACGCCCGCGTCAATGGTGAGCGTGTGCTGGAAACGGTCGTCCTTGAAGTAGTCGTCGGTGACGTAGGGGCGCGCGGTCTGGGCGACCAGGCCGCCGAGGCCCTCCCCCATGCCGAGCCGCAACTGCTGGAAGCGGGCCGCGACCGAGCCCTCGGTGACCCGCATGTACGTGTCGCCGCGCTCCGGGTCGTTCAGGCTGAGGTAGGCGACGTCCGTGCCCAGCAGCGACCGGGCGCGCTGCACGATCGCCTGCAGCACGGCGTCCAGGTCGCGCAGCCCGGCGAGGTCGTGGGCGGTCTCGAACAGCGCGGACAGCTCGGCCTCGCGGCGGCGCCGCCCCTCCAGCTCCGCGCGCACCCGCAGCGCGAGCGGCTTGGCGTGCGCGAGCGCGGCGATCCACTCCGCGGGCCGGCCTTCGGCGCGCGCGAGCAGCTCGGGCTGTTCGTAGGCGTCGGCGGAGGCGCCCCGCGCCAGCAGTTCGAGGAACGGCGTCTCGGCACCGGCCGGGAACGTCTGCGCCCGCTCCAAGGGCACGCCGGCACCGCCCGGCGGCACTCCGACACCGCCCGGCGGCCGCGCGGCGCCTGCGGCCGGCACCCCGGCCCCGGCGGACGCCACGGCAACCCCCGCCGGCGGCACTCCGGCCCCGGCGGGCGGCACGGCAGCCTCCGCCGACGGCACCCCGGCCCCGGCGGACGGCACCCCGGCCCCGGCGGACGGCACCCCGGCCCCGGCGGACGGCACCGCAGCGCCCGCCGACGGCTCCGCGCGGACCGGGGGCCGCGAGTCACCGGCCATCGGCTCCCCGCCACGGGCCGGTGACGTCGAGTCCCGGGCCCGGGACGACGGCGGTGCGGCCGCCCCCGTGGGGCGCTCGGCCGGCTGGACGTGATCGCTGGACATGCCCACAGGATTCACCATGACCAGACCGTCCCGTCAGCCCTGTGGACAACTCCCGGGCGACGGGCCCCGGCCGTCAGTGGGCGGTCCAGCCGCCGTCGAGGACGAGCGAGGTGCCGGTCACGAAGGACGCCTGCGGCGCGCACAGGTACGCCACGGCCTCGGCGACCTCCTCCGGCTCGATCAGCCGCTTGACGGCGCTGTCCTGCAGCAGCACCTCGGCCAGCACCCGCTCCTCCGGGATGCCGTGGGCCCGCGCCTGGTCGGCGATCTGCTGCTCGACCAGTGGGGTGCGCACATAGCCGGGGTTCACACAGTTCGAGGTGACTCCATGGGCGGCGCCCTCCAGCGCGGCGGTCTTGGAGAGCCCCTCCAGCCCGTGTTTGGCGGCCACATAGGCCGACTTGTAGGCGGAGGCGCGCAGCCCATGGACGGACGACACATTGACGATGCGGCCCCAGCCCTGGCCGTACATGTGGGGCAGGGCACCGCGGATGAGCCGGAACGGCGCTTCCAGCATCACGGTCAGCACCGTGTGGAAGACGTCCGGCGGGAAGTCCTCCAGGGGGCGCACGAGCTGGAGCCCCGCGTTGTTGACCAGGACGTCGGTACCGGCGGCGGCGAGTTCGGCGGCGTCCAGGTCGGTGAGGTCCAAGACGTGCGGTTCGACCGTGCCGGGAAGTCCGCGGCCCTGCCCGGCAAGCCGTTCCAGGCCCGCGGCGTCCCGGTCGACGGCTCTCACCTTGGCTCCGGCGGCCGCGAGCCGCAGCGCGCAGGCACGGCCGATGCCGCCGGCGGCGCCGGTGACGAGCGCGGTGCGGCCGCCCAGGTCGAGCGGGGAGGCGTGGGGAGCCATGAGGGCACGAGGCGCGGTCATGCCTCCGACCCTAGGCAGCGCCCTCGCCTCACCCCATGTGGTGTGGCCCCATACTTCAGCCCGCGGAGGTGGGGTCGAACCATGTGGGACCGTCGGACATGGCTTGCTTGATCCGCAGCAGATCGGACTCGTTCAGCTCGGGCAGGGCATCGATGTCGAACCAGGCCACGTCCAGCGACTCGTCATCGTTGACCCGGGCCTCACCCCCGACGGCTCGGCAGCGGAAGGTGATGTCCATGTACTGGCAGGTGTCGCCGTTGTCGTAGGTGACGGGCTGCAGCGCCTGGACCACGACGACCCGTTCGGCGACGCAGTGCACGCCCGTCTCCTCGTACACCTCCCGCACGGCGCAGGCCGCCGGCTGCTCGCCCGGGTCCGGGATGCCGCCGAGCACGGACCACCTGCGGGTGTCGGCCCGGCGGTTGAGCAGCACCCTGCCCTCGTCGTCGAAGACGAGGGCGGTGACGCCGGGGAGCCAGAGCAGCTGATGACCGGCCGAGGCGCGAAGGGTGCGGATGAAGTCGGGAGTAGCCATGCTCCGACCCTAAGCGGCCGCCCCCGGCGCCCCGGCCCGTTCGGAGCGGTGTGCGCCGGGCGTACGGCTACACGCCACCGGCGCGTCGCCCGCGCGAAGCGGTGACCGCGGCCCAGCCGAGCCCGCCGGCGGCGACCAGCACGAGCGCGATCTCCGGGAGGACGCCGAGCCGGGTGGCCGGGGTCTGCGAGGACCGGAGCGGTACCTTCTGCACGAGCGAGTCGGCCACGAACATGCCGGTCTTCTGGGTGATCGTGCCGTCCGGCATGATGAAGGCGCTGACGCCGCTGGTCACCGGCACGGCCACGGTCCGGCTGTGCTCCACCGCGCGGACGCGGGACATGGCGAGCTGCTGGTAGGTCATCTCGCTGCGGTCGAAGGTGGCGTTGTTGGACGGCACGGAGATCATCTGCGCGCCGTCCGTGACCTCGGAGCGCACGGCCCAGTCGAAGGCGGCCTCGTAGCAGGTGACCAGGCCGACCTTGGCGCCGTGCAGGGTGAACACGCCCGGTTCGGTGCCGCGGGTGAAGTCCTGGCGGACCATCTCCGTCCAGCTCTTGTTGATCGCGCCGATGAGCGGGCGCAGCGGCAGGTACTCGCCGAAGGGCTGGATCTGGCGCTTGTCGTAGGTGTCGACGGGTCCCTCGGCCGGGTCCCAGAGAATCTGCTCGTTGTACAGCTTGCCGTCGCGTTCGACGACGCCGCCGACCGAGATCGGCACCCCGACGGCCTTGGCCGCAGAGTCGATGACCGCCCGGGCGTCGGCGTTGGCGAAGGGGTCGATGTCGGAGGAGTTCTCCGGCCACAGCACGAAGTCGGGGCGCGCCGTCCTCCCGGCCCGGACCTCGGCGGCCAGGCGCCGCGTCTCGCGGGCGTGGTAGTCGAGCACGGCGCGCCGCTGGGCGTTGAACTCCAGGCCGGCCCGGGGCACGTTGCCCTGGATCACGGCCACGGTGACGCTGCCGTCCTCGGCCTTGTCGCTGACCAGCGGCCGGGCCGCCACGGCTCCCAGGACGGGGACGGCCAGGCTGAGCAGGCCCACGGCAGCCGCGGCGCGCCGCGTCTCGCCGGTCCGCCGCCGGGCGACGGCCGTCCGGACGACGTCGTACAGGCCGAAGCCGCACAGCGCGACCGCGAAGCCGAGCACGGGGGTGCCGCCCACCGCGGCGAGCGGCAGGAACGGCCCGTCCGCCTGCCCGAAGGCGACCTTGCCCCAGGGGAAGCCCTCGAAGGGCACACGCGCGCGTGCCGCCTCACCGGCGATCCACACGGCGGCGGCCCACACGGGTGCGCCGGGCAGCTTCGACACGGCCGCCACACCGGCACCGGCCGCGCCGACGAAGAGGGCCTCGATGACCACCAGGGCGAGCCACGGCCCCGGCCCGACCTCCACCCCGGTCCACACCAGCAGCGGCAGCAGGAAGCCGAGTCCGAAGAGGTACCCCAGCCCGAACCCGGCCTTCCAGCCCCGGCCGTGCAGCACCCGGCCGAGGACGGCGAAGGCCGGCAGGGCCAGCCACCACAGGGTGCGGGGCGGGAAGCTGACGTAGAGGAGCAGGCCGGCGAGGGCGGCTGCGGCGGCCGGGACGAGACGTGCGAGCCGGTGGCTCCACGTCCGGGCACCGCGTGCGACACGCGGCTCCAGCCGGTCCGACTCGCCGACGGACGTTGCGGTGACGGTCACTCCCGGAGTGTACGGCGAGTGATGTCGGGGCCGACAGCACGATCCGTCGGCGCTCTCCGGGGCACGCTCCCCTGGGCCAGGGGCCCGTGCTGCGGATGCCGAGGGTGCCGGTCGTCGCCGCCACCGTCCGCGACGGCCGGGTGCCGTCGGGCGACCCCGCGCCCCACCGCCCCCCACGCCGTCCACAAGGAGGGCCGCACGGCCGCTCGTGTTCGTTTCGTCACGGCGCATCCCCAAAACCTTCACCAGCCGTTACGGTGTGCCGAAGCCTTGGTCGTGCGGCCCGCAGCGGCCCGTGCGGCCGGGGTCCTCACAGGTCAGGGGCTAGGGCGCCGGGGGGCGTGCGGGGTGGGTTCCAGTGGGATGACGTCCGCGTCGGGTCCGGACGCGGACGGTGACGGACGCAGCGCGGCGGACGCCGCGGGCGTGGTGGTGCTCGGGGCCTGCGCCGGCTGGTCCCTGATCACGGCGGCCGCGCACGACGGCCGGCCCGAGGGGGTGCTCCTCGCGGTACTGGCGGTCGCGGCCGGGTACGCCGCAGGCCGGATCGGCGGAGCCGTGGCGCCGGCCGGCGCTCCCGTGGCCGCGGCCCTGGCGGGCATCGCGCTCACGCTGACCGTGCCGCACCTGGCCCCGGGCCCCCAGATCGGCGCGCCCCTGGGGCACGCCGGGGCCACCGCCGCCGTGCTGACGCTGTCGGCCGGGGCCGCGTGCTGCGCCGCCTGGGGGGCGTCCGCCCCGGCCCTGCGGTTCGCCCTGCGGCTGCTCGCCGCCGGCACCGCCGTCCTCGCGGCCCTGCTCGGCTCCCCCACGGGGTGCGTGACCTGCACGGCCGTGCTGCTGTGCTCGCTGGCCGCCGGTCGCACCCCGCACCGCGGTACCGCCCTGGCCGTCCTGGCCTCGGTCGTCGCGCTGGTGACCGGACTGACCTGGTCGATCGCCGCGCGGGCCGTGCCGAGCGGATCGGGCAGCGCGGTGGAGGAGCGGCTTACCCCGCACCGGGTGGATCTGTGGCAGGACGCGTGGCGTCTGCTGGCCGAGGAGCCGGCCCTGGGCGCGGGGCCCGGCCGCTTCGGGGAACTGAGCGCGACGTCGGCCCACGCGCTGCTGTCCGACGGCAAACCGCATTCCGCGGCGCTGCAGCAGGCGGCCGAGCAGGGCATCGTCGGCGTGGTCCTGCTGGCGGCGGCGTTCGGCTGGGTCCTGTACGCGCTGTGGCGCGGTCCGCGTCCCACGCCGGTGGCACTCACGGCGGGCGCGGCCCTGACGGCACTCGCCTTGATCGCGGCGGTGGGCAACGCGCTCAGTTTCACCGCCGTCTCGGTGGGCGCGGGCCTGCTGGCGGGCATGGCCACGGCGCGCCCCCTGCCGGCCGGCCCGGCGAGCCGGGCCCCGGAGGAGTCGCGGTCACGGAACGCGGGTCACGCACCCGCCTGACGGCGGGGCGGCCGCGGCCTCCGGATCACGCGGCGCGGAGCGCGAAGGGACGCGCCCGCCCGTACCCGCTTCAGTGCGCGGCGGCTCCCGGCCTGCCGGGCCGCAGCCGCTCCTCGATGACCCGGACCGCCGCCTCCGCGTCGTCGACGGTGACCGTGAACGTGTGGCCGTCCCACAGTTCCAGGACCACGCCCTCGCCGCGCCGCACGACCACCGCCGTCCCCTTCTCGGGCCGCCACCGGTAGCCCCAGCCTCCCCAGTGCCGCGGGGTCACGTGCGAGGTGTACGTGGCACCGACGACCTGGGACAGGGGGATGCGCCGGCGCGGCAGGCCCATGTGGCCGCAGCGGACCTCGAGGTGGTCCTCGTCCACCCGGAGGGCCACGTGCACGAAGGCGAGCGTCCCGAAGAGGACCAGCAGGCCGGCGGCGATGCACCCGACGACGGCCATCACGAGCGGGGCGATGCCGGACTTCCACGCCGAGTCCACCGCCAGCGCGATGCCCAGGGCCAGACAGGCGGCGCCCGCGAGCGCCAGCAGCCACTGGGCCCTGTTGGTCGCACGACCGGTCCAGACGTCGGGGTACCGATGGGTGGCGTTCTCGCCGTGGGGGTGGTCCCTCATGCCATCGAGGTTACTCAGGATTCGCTGTGCTGGTACCTCGTGGCGGAGGGTGACTGCGCCGGCCGTGCGTCGCGCCCGGCGCGACGCGCCGACGCCCGCCGTGGCCCCCACGGCCCGCGTCGGACGAACGGCGCCCGCCAGCCGCGGCGTTCACCGCGCGGGCGTGACCGCCTGCAGCAGACGGCCCTCGGCGTACGCCAGGGCCGGCTCGGGCAGCGCGCCCTCGCGTCCGCTCAGCAGCACGGTGAGGGTGCCGTCGGGTGCGGCGTCCGGCGCGGGCTGCTCGCCGAGCCGGCGCAGGGCCTGGGCGGCCACGGCGCCGGCGGAGCCGTGCAGCACCAGGGGCGGGTGGCCCGGGCGCTGGACGGCGGCCCGGATGCGCTCGGCGACCAGTTCGTAGTGGGTGCAGCCCAGGACGACCGTGGTCACCTCCTCGGGCGTGAGGGCGGCGGCAGCGGCGACGGCGGCGTCGATCGCCGCCTCGTCCGCGCGCTCCACGGCCTCGGCCAGGCCCCAGCAGGGCACCTCGGTGACGGGCACCCCGTCGGCGAAGTCCCTGATCAGGTTCTGCTGGTAGGGGCTGCCGGTGGTGGCCGGGGTGGCCCAGATGGCCAGGTGGCCGCCACCGGCCGCGGCCGGCTTGATCGCGGGCACGGTGCCGATGACCGGCAGCTGCGGTTCGAGGCGGGCGCGCAGGGCGGTGAGGGCGTGCACCGTCGCGGTGTTGCAGCCGACGATGAGGGCGTCGGGGCGGCGCGCGGCGGCCGCTTCGGCCACGGCCAGGGCGCGGCCGGTCAGGTCCTCCGGCGTCCTCGGGCCCCACGGCATGCCGTCGGGGTCCAGGGAGAGCACGAGATCGGCGTCGGGGCGAAGCCGCCGTACCGCTGCGGTGGCCGCCAGCAGACCGATTCCGGAGTCCATGAGCGCGATCTTCACCCGATCACGATAGACGATGAGCGGCTTCCGGCCGGTGCCGTGGGGGAGACTGCGCGCGTGAGCGCCGTTGTGTGGACTGCCGCTGGATCACTGCTCGCCTGGTTGTGGCTGCTGCTCGGCCAGGGCTTCTTCTGGCGCACGGACGTGCGCCTGCCGCGGCGGCGGGAGCCCGACGTGTGGCCGCCGGTGTGCGTGGTGGTCCCGGCCCGTGACGAGGCCGCGGTGCTGCCGGACGCGCTGCCGTCGCTGCTGGGGCAGGAGTACCCGGGCCGGGCGGAGGTCTTCCTGGTCGACGACGGCAGCACGGACGGCACCGGGGAGCTGGCGCGGGAACTGGCGCGGCGGCACGGCGGGCTGCCGCTGACGGTCGCCTCCCCCGGTGAGCCGCCCGCGGGCTGGACCGGCAAGCTGTGGGCGGTACGCCACGGGATCGCCCTGGCACGCGCGCGTGATCCGGAGTACCTGCTGCTCACGGACGCCGACATCGCGCATCGGCCGGACAGTCTGCGCGAGCTGGTGGCGGCGGCCGGTTCGGGCGGATTCGACGTCGTGTCGCAGATGGCGCGCCTGCGGGTGGAGAGCGCCTGGGAGCGGCTCGTGGTGCCGGCGTTCGTCTACTTCTTCGCTCAGCTCTATCCCTTCCGCCGGATCGGCGGGCGGGGCTCCCGCACGGCGGCCGCGGCCGGTGGTTGCGTGCTGCTGCGGGCGGACGCCGCGGCGCGGGCGCGGATCCCGGACGCCATCCGGCACGCGGTGATCGACGACGTGGCGCTCGCGCGGGCCGTGAAGGGCGCGGGTGGCCGGGTCTGGCTGGGGCTGGCCGACCGGGTGGACAGTGTGCGGCCCTATCCGCGGCTGCACGACCTGTGGCGGATGGTGTCGCGCAGTGCCTACGCGCAGCTGCGGCACAACCCGCTGGTGCTGGCCGGGACGGTCGCCGGGCTGGTCCTGGTGTACCTCGTGCCGCCGGTGACCCTGGCCGCCGGTGTGGCGGCGGGCGGTGCGGCGGCGGCCGTCGCGGGCGGTCTCGCCTGGCTGATCATGGCGGGGACGTACGTCCCGATGCTCCGTTACTACCGGCAGCCGTGGTGGCTCGCTCCGCTGCTGCCGTTCACCGCGTGCCTCTACCTCCTGATGACGGTCGACTCGGCGGTGCAGCACCACCGGGGGCGCGGTGCGGCCTGGAAGGGCCGCACCTACGCGCGCCCGGAGGCCGTCCCGGACGAGGGCTGACGGCCTTCCGGTCGTGTCACTTCCTGCCGGGGGTCCAGTTCATGCCCCACCCGTAGGCGTGGTCGACGGTCCGCTGCGGGCTCACGCCCCGCTCGGGCACCAGGTAGCGCGCCTCCCGCCGGACGACGAGGTCGCCGCCGGTGTTGGTGATGAGGGCCAGCGCGCACACGAGCGAGGGGACCGTGCACTCGTCGAGGGAGAAGTCGATGGGCGCCCCGTGCTGCGGCCGGAGCGTGACGGTGGCGTGCAGGTCGGCGAAGGAGCGGGCGCCCTCGTAGATGGTGACGAAGACGAGGATGCGCCGGAAGGCGTGCTTGTGGTCGAGGTTGACGGTGAGGTTCTCACCGGCCGCCGACGCGCCGGTGCGGTCGTCGCCGTCGAGGTGGATGTACGGGGGCCGGTGCAGCGATCCGAAGCTGTTGCCGAGGGCCTGCACGACGCCCTTGCTGCCGTCGGTGAGTTCGTACAGGGCGCACAGGTCGAGGTCGAGGTCGGAGTGCAGCGCGGTGGGACGGCCGAACTTGCTGCTCCAGCCCGAGAACTGCTTGCGCACCTCCCAGTTGAGATTCACGTGCAGGGCACCGGAGGTGCCGCCCTGCTTAGTGAGCGAGACGGAGGGGGCGCTCTTGGTGAGCGTCACCTTGGTGAGGCGCACGGGCTCGGGCGCCGGGGGTGCGGTCACCGGGGGTGCGGGGGGCGGGGACGGAGTGACGGGCCGCGCGGTCGCCGGCGGCGCGGCGGTGGGCGGAGCGACGGCGGGGGCCGGGGGCGCCTGTTGCGGCTCGTCCACCGTGATGCCGTAGTCCGTGGCCAGTCCCTCGAGGCCGCTGTCGTAGCCCTGTCCGACGGCGCGGAACTTCCAGGCGCCCTGGCGGCGGTAGAACTCCCCCAGCACGAAGGCGGTCTCGGTGGTGGCGCCCGGATTGTCGAAGCGGGCGACGGTGGCGCCCGCCCCGGCGTCGCGGACCTCGATGTACAGGCCCGGGACCTGTCCGAACGCGCCGCCGTCCGTGGAGGCGGCGAGGACGATCGTCTCGATGGCGGGCTCCACGCGCGCGAGGTCGACGAGGAGCGTGTCCGTCACCTGCCCGCCGGCGTCGCGCTTGCCCTCGTGCCGGATCGCGCCGGAGGAGTGCGCGGGCTGGTTGTAGAAGACGAAGTCCGCGTCCGAGCGGACCTTCCCGCCGACCAGAAGGAGGCCGGAGGCGTCGGCGTCGGGCACGCCCGGACCGGTGCGCCAGCCCAGTTCGACCCGCAGCGCCCCGGTGGGCACCGGAGTGTTGGACCCTTTCGTCATGTTCATGTCCGCCCCCATTGCCGATCATCGCTCCGGGCACTTCCCGGACGTCCGTCGAGTTCCGTCCGCACAACCTATTCCTCCGCGCGGTGAACTCCCATGCACGACCGGCGAGAACACCGCCGGTCAACCGTCGGTAACCCGCCTGGAACTCGGCCTTTACACGATCTACGCCTCACCCGGCGCCCTTTTTTGCCGAGTTCGCTCGCATTGGGGATCCCGGGTCACTGCGAGCACGCAAAACAACCCTCTTATCGGTCTCCCCAACCAGCACATCGTGGGCTTAACTTATGTGCCATGACCTCCCCCCGCTCCACCTATGGCGGCGGCTACTACTCCGCCTCCTTCCCGGACACCCCGATCTACGACAAGCTCGTCGCCGAGCGGGGCACCCCGCAGATCGCCCCGATCCGGGTCCCCGCTCAGTACGACATGCCGGGCGGCAACCTCCCCGCCCTGCCCTCGGCGCTGCCCGCCCTCCCGGCAGCCCCGTCCCAGCCCGTCTACGGCTATCCGCAGGCGCAGCAGCCGGCCCCGCTGCAGCAGGCGCCCGCGGCGTACATCCCGCAGCAGGCGACCGCTCCGCGCGGCTATCCCGGACCGCAGCAGCCGCGCCCCGCGGCACCCACGGGGTACGAGGCGATGCGCCCCGCGGCTGCCCGGCCGGCCCCGGCGCCCTATCAGGACCCGTACCAGAGCCAGCAGTACCGCGGGTACTGAGCCGCCCCCGGGGCCGTCATCGCCTGCTGGCACGATGGCCCCATGGGGAACGCTCACCTGCACTCGATCCACGTCCACCCGGTCAAGGCGGTCCGGGGCCTCGCGCCCGGTGAGGCCGCCGTGGAGCCCTGGGGGCTGGCCGGCGACCGGCGCTGGGCCGTGGTCGACGACGGGGGAAAGGTCCTCACGCAACGCCGGCTGCCACGCCTGGCCCTCGCCGCCGCCGAACTGCTGCCCGGTGGCGGCGTCCGGCTGTCCGCGCCCGGTATGGAGCCGCTGACGGTGCCCGTCCCGCGGGAGGCGGGCACGGTGCCGATGGAGATCTTCCGCGACAAGGTCGAGGCGGTCCCGGCCGAGGGCGCCGACGCGCACGCCTGGTGGAGCTCCTACCTCGGAGTCGGCGCGCGCATGGTGCACATGGACGACCCGGCCACGCGCCGCCCGGTCGCGCCGGAGTACGCGCGGCCCGGCGACACCGTCTCCTTCGCCGACGGCTTTCCGCTGCTGCTCACCACGACCTCCTCCCTCGACGCCCTCAACACGTCGATCGCGCAAGGGGAGCACGCGCACGAGGGCCCGCTGCCGATGAACCGCTTCCGGCCGAACGTCGTCGTCGCGGGCACGCCGGCGTGGGCGGAGGACGGCTGGTCCCGACTGGCCGTGGGCGAGGTGGAGTTCCGGGTCGCCAAGCCCTGCGGGCGGTGCGTGGTCACCACCACCGACCAGGGCAGCGGCGAGCGCGGCCGGGAGCCGTTGCACTCCCTCGGCCTGCTCCGCCGCCTCGACGGCAGGCTCGTCTTCGGGCAGAACCTCGTCCCACTGTCCCGGGGCACCCTGCGCGTCGGCGATCCCGTCCGGATCCTCGCGTAGCGGTCGCGCGCGGATCGGGCCGGCGGGCGGGAACCGGTCACACAGGCCCGGGCGCCGGGCCTGTGTGAGAGATTCTTGAGAGGGCCCCGCGCGAGGTGACGGAGGGCCCCTTGCTTCGCGGGACCGGGCGGGGACGCCCACCACGGGAATCGTCACGCCGGGGGAAGGGGGCGCGGGCCGTGCGAGCGATCAGCGGACTGTGGCGCTGGCGGCGCAACCCTCTGTGCCGCGCCACCGATCTGGCCGAAGCCCGGCTCGCGTCGGCCGCCCTGCTGCTCATCCTCGTGGCCGCGCCCGTGGCCGGATGCCTCGTCGGCGGCGCCGCCCAGGAGGCCCTGCAGCGTTCCGTCCGCGCCCAGCACGAGACCCGGCACACGGCGACGGCCACCGTGGTGCGCGCGCTCGACCGCTTCCCGTCGGACGCCGATCCTGAGAGCTCCTCGGGCCGGAACCCGCGCACGCGCGTCCTCGCCGACTGGACGGCACCGGACGGAACAGGGCACCGGGGGACCGTCCTGGCGAGCCTCCATGACCCGGAACGGGGCGATCGGTTCGCGATATGGACCGACCGGCACGGCCGGCCGGTGCCCCGCCCCCTCGACTCCGCGACGGCGTCGACGCACGCCGTCCTCGCCGGCGTGGGTGCGGCGCTGCTGACGGGCGCCGCCGTCGAGGCCGGCAGACGGCTCGTCCTGTGGCGCATGGTCCGCCGCCGGTACGCCCGTTGGGACCAGGCATGGGACAGGGCGGGCCCGGACTGGGGCAGGACGGGCACCGGCAGCTGACGGCCTTCCGGCTCTGGTCAACCCACCACCCGCGCGCACGCTACGGTGGTCCGGCCGAATCCGTTCGGCACAACCCGCGCGCGAGGGAGCAGGAAGGACGCGCCGGTGCCGATACCGCGTGCGCGACCGGGCCCCCGGACCCGGTCGCGGCGGCACCGGGGTAGCGTCCCGAGGGCGAACGAGCCATCAGTACGACCGAGGTGGGGGCACGGCTACACCATGGCACAGGGCACGGTCCAGGTGACGCACACCGGTACGTCGCGGTGGCGGCGCCGCACGGGCGAGTACGCATCGCTCGCCGCGGCCCTGGAGGCAGCGGCCGACGGGGACGTGCTGACCGTCGCCCCCGGCACCTACCGGGAGAACCTCGTCCTGCAGCGCGCGATCACCCTGCGCGGCCCCGAGAACTCCCCGGGCTCGGTGCGCATCGCCCCCGCGGACGGCGTGCCGCTGACCGTGCGCGCCTCCGCGGTGGTGCACGACCTGCACGTGGAGGGCCAGGACGCCACCGCTCCGGCCGTGCTGGTGGAGGAGGGCACGCCGGAGCTGCGGGACGTACGGGTCGTGACGCGGTCGGCGGCCGGGATCGAGGTGCGCGGCAGTGCCCGGCCGACGGTGCGCCGCTGTGCGGTCGACAACCCCGCGGGCGTCGGCATCGCCGTGGTCGACGGCGCGGGCGGGGTGTTCGAGGAGTGCGAGGTCGTCGCGGCCGGCCAGGCCGGGGTGGCGGTGCGCGGGGGTGCCCACCCCCGCCTGGAGCGCTGCCGGGTGCACCACGCCTCGGGTCCGGGGCTGTCGGCGACCGGGGAGAACTCCGCGCTGGAGGCGGTGGGCTGCGAGATCTACGAGGTCCGCGGCAGCGGCGTGCAGATCACCGGCCGGGCCACCGCCCACCTCACCGACTGCGACGTGCACCGCACGACGGCCGACGGCGTCACCCTCGACACGGACGCGGTGCTGACCCTCGCGGACTGCCGCATCCACGACATCCCGGAGAACGCGGTCGACCTGCGCTCGCGCTCGGTGCTGACGCTGACCCGCACGACGGTGCGGCAGTTCGGGCGCAACGGCCTGTCGGTGTGGGACCCGGGCACCCGTGTCGACGCCAACCAGTGCGAGATCTTCGACAGTACGGGCGACTATCCGGCGGTGTGGGTGAGCGACGGCGCCACCGCGGTCCTGGAGTCCTGCCGGGTGCACGACGTGCCGGACGCCTTGTTCGTCCTCGACCGGGGCTCGCGCGCCGACGTCGTGGACAGCGACCTGTCGCAGGTGCGCAACACGGCCGTGTCGGTGAGCGACGGCGCGACGGCGCAGCTCGACGACTGCCGTATCCGGGACGCGGCGACGGGCGCCTGGTTCCGCGACCACGGCAGCGGCGGGACCCTCAGCAACTGCACGCTGTCGGGCACCCAGACGGGCGTGATCGTCACCAAGGGGGCCGATCCGGCGGTGGAGCGCTGCACGGTCGACTCCCCGGCGGAGGCCGGTGTCTACGTCTCGGCCGGGGGCCGGGGCAGCTTCGTCCACTGCCGGGTGACCGGCAGCGGCGGCTACGGCTTCCACGTGATCGACGGCAGCCGCACGACGCTGCGCAAGTGCCGCACCGAGCGGTGCGCGCGGGGCGGGTACGAGTTCGCCGACAGCGGCGCAGACCCGGCGTCCGCGGCGGGTCCGGTGGTCGAGGACTGCACGAGCGACGAGAGCGCGGGACTGCGTACGCCCGCGGCGGCGGACACGGCCGTGCAGACGGCGGCCCACTCCCCCGCTCTGCTCGGCGCGGTCCCCGGGCAGCGCACCGAACCGGCGCCCCCCGCCCCCGCTGCAGAGGCACCGGCCGAGCGGCCCGCCCGCAGCTCCAAGGACGTCCTCGGTGAACTGGACGCGCTGGTGGGCCTGGAGAGCGTCAAGCGGGAGGTGCGGGCGCTCACCGACATGATCGAGGTGGGCCGGCGGCGGCAGCAGGCCGGCCTGAAGGCCGCCTCCGTCAAGCGCCACCTGGTGTTCACCGGCTCCCCCGGCACCGGCAAGACGACCGTGGCCCGGCTGTACGGCGAGATCCTCGCCTCCCTCGGTGTGCTGGAGAAGGGCCACCTGGTCGAGGTGTCCCGGGTCGACCTGGTCGGCGAGCACATCGGCTCCACGGCGATCCGCACGCAGGAGGCGTTCGAGAAGGCCCGCGGCGGGGTGCTGTTCATCGACGAGGCGTACGCGCTGTCCCCGCAGGACGCGGGCCGCGACTTCGGCAAGGAGGCCATCGACACGCTGGTGAAGCTGATGGAGGACCACCGGGACGCGGTCGTGGTGATCGTCGCGGGCTACACGGCCGAGATGGAGCGCTTCCTGTCGGTCAACCCGGGTGTCGCCTCGCGCTTCTCACGGACCATCACCTTCAGCGACTACGGCCCCGAGGACCTGCTGCGGATCGTGGAGCAGCAGGCGGAGGAGCACGAGTACCGCCTGGCGCCGGGCGCGGCGCAGGCCCTGCTGAAGTACTTCGCCGATCTGCCGAAGGGCCCGGCGTTCGGCAACGGCCGTACCGCCCGGCAGACGTTCGAGGCGATGGTGGAGCGGCACGCGAGCCGGGTCGCCCAGGTCGCCGAGCCGACCACCGACGTCCTGACGCTGCTGTACGCCGAGGACCTGCCCGAGGTGCTGTGAGCGGGCCCGCGCCGCGCCTGGACCCGCCGCCGTCGACTCTCGTGTCGCCGTGCCGTGCTCGACCGGCAGGTCTCGCCGCTGGTACCCGTGCTGGTCCAGGCCCACGGACCCGGGAACGCCACTCCCCGCGCGGCTGGGCCGGTGCGTCTGCCCTCAGTGCACAGTGGGCGCTCACGTAGCTGCTCGGTCAGACGGGCCGCAACGCGAACTGCGCGGACATCCTCTGGCGGCTCATCTTGGTTACGCCCACCCCCACGTTCCTCGTCACGCCCCTGACGCTCCTCGCGCCGTAGGATTTCCTCATGTCAGAGCTCAATCTGCGGCGTTTGCGGTACTTCCTGGCTGTCGCTGACACGCTGAGCTTCAGCCGGGCCGCGGAGGAGCTGCACATCGCCCAGCCCGTGCTCAGCCGGCAGATCGCGCTGCTGGAACGGGAACTCGGTGCCGTCCTGTTGGAGCGCTCGACGCGAGGAACCGCTCTCACCGACGCGGGTCGACTCATCGCGGAGGACGGGCGCCAGCTACTGAGGTCGGCAGGCGCCCTGGAACGGCGTGCCCGTCAGGCCGCCCAGGGCATCGAGCGGCTGGCCATCGGCTTCATGCCGGGCCTCCTGGTCACGCCGATCGTGCAGGGCCTGCGGCAGTCGTTCCCCGAGATCCGGATCGAACTCGTCCGCACGGGCTGGCACGACCAGGTGGAGGCCATCCTCGACGGTCGCGTCGACCTGGGGTTGGTGCGCCTGCCCGTCCCCCGGCGGGGGCTTCGGGTCGAGCCGCTGTTCCGGGAAGCGCGGGTCGCCGTCCTGTCGGCTTCGCATCCCCTCGCCGCCGCCGAGGAGCTGAGTCCGCACGTCCTCGCCGAGTACGACCTTCTCCAGGCCCCGGACGCGGCTCCCGAGTGGCGTGAGGCCCGCCTCGCGCGCGGTCTGCCCGTGCCGACCGAAGGCGATCACCCGCACGAGGTGGAGATCAAGCTCGAACGGGTGGCCGCCTCGTCCGGGGTGGCGTTCCTCCCGGCCTCGACGGCTCGGTTCTACACCCGGCCCGACGTCGTCGTGCGCCCGGTGCCGGGGCTGGCGTCCGGCACGGTCGGCGTGGCCTGGGCGGCGGGACGCGACTCGGCGGTTCTGAGCCGCGCCATCACGCTGGCTCATACCCTGCGGGCATCACTCACGACGGAAGAGGTCTTGGACGCGGAAGCAGCCGCCCCCCGACCCTGAAGGCATGAGCATCACTCCTTCTTCCCGCATCGTCGTCCTTGGTGGAACCAGTGGCATCGGTCTCGCCGTCGCCCGGCGCGCTGCCGACACCGGGGCGGCGGTGACCATCGCCTCGAGCCGGGCGGCGTCGGTCGAGCGCGCTCTCGGACAGCTCCCGGCCGGTGTCGTCGGACGGGCTGTGGACGCCGGTTCCAGCGACGCGGTCGCGGCTTTCTTCGACGAGATCGGCCAGTTCGACCACTTCGCCTACACCGCCGGTGAGAACCTCACCGGCCTTCCCCTGGCCGACTACACGGTCGACCGTGCGAGCGAGTTCTTCGGACTCCGTCTCTTCCACGCACTCGACGCCGTCCGTCTCGCCGTGCCGCACCTCGCACCGGGTGGGTCCGTCACCCTCGTCAGCGGCACCGCGGCCTTCAAGGGCGGCCCGGGGTGGACGCTGGGGGCGGCGGTCTCCGGGGCGGTGCTGTCCGCCGCACGCAGCCTCGCGGTGGAACTGGCGCCGGTCCGGGTGAACGTCGTGGCCCCCGGTGTCGTGCGCTCGCCGTTGTGGTCCGGTATGAGTGAGGCGGACCGGGAGGGCATGTACGCCGGTCTCGCCGCGTCTCTGCCCCTCGGCCGCGTGGCGGATCCGGACGACGCGGCCAAGGCGTTCCTGGCCCTCATGGACCAGGACTACGTGACCGGCACGGTCTCGGTCGTCGACGGCGGCACGCTGACGGCCTGAGCGGCCTGAGCCGGGCGGAGCGGGCGGAGCGGGCGGAGCGGGCGGAACGCCCCTTTGCACGACTCCGCCCGGAGCCGCGTACTCGTAGATCTCGGCGTGCAGGCCGCAGAGACAGGAAACAGGCACTGGCATCTGTGTCAGCGGCGCATCACCAGGGCATCTCGCCGTGACGGTCACGGAAGGTCCCGGTCGGTCCGTCTGCCCCGATGGTGGCGAGTTCGACGATCGCGTCGGTCCCCTCGGTCACCGTCTGCGTGCCGCTGTGCCCGTTGAAGTCGGTCGCGGTATAGCCCGGGTCGGCCGCGTTCACCTTCACATCCGGCCAGGACTTCGCGTACTGCGTGGTCAGCATGGTCACGGCGGCCTTCGACGCCGTGTAGAGCGGCGCGGTGTGACGGCCCTCCGCGCGCCCGGGGTCGTGGGTGGCCGCGAACGAACCCATGCCACTGGAGACGTTGACGATGACCGGGTTCGCGGACGTGCGCAGCAGAGGGAGGAACGCATGCGTCACCCGGACGATCCCCACGACGTTGACGTCGAACACCTCGCTGGCGTCAGCGGCCGTGATCTGGTCGGCGGGCTTGTGGGTCCCGGGGACGCCGGCGTTGTTGATCAGAACGTCGATGCCGCCCTCGCGTGCTTGGACGTCGTCGGCGGCCGCAGCCACCGACGCGTCATCCGTCACGTCGATCTGGACGAAGCGGGCGCCGAGTGCCTCGGCGGCCGCCTGGCCGCGCTCCGGATCGCGAGCCCCGATGAGCACGGTGTGGCCGGCCTCGATCAAGCGGCGGGCGGTCTCATACCCGAGGGATTTGTTGGCTCCGGTGATGAACGTTGTTGTCATGCGTTCACTCTCGGCTCGTGACGAGAGCACAACCAGTGCCCCGGGCGACGGTAGGACGGCCAGTACCAGGCTCAACGGCTGTCCGACGGAGACAATGGACGGGTGGACGAGACTCTGGGCACGGCACTGCGCCGCTGGCGGGACCGGCTCTCCCCTCTCGACGTCGGGCGGCCTTCGCGGCCCGGACGACGCGCGGTGGGGTTGCGGCGCGAGGAGCTGGCCGAGCTGGCGGGACTGTCGGTCGACTACGTGGTGCGGCTGGAGCAGGGCCGTGCGACGAGCCCTTCGGCACAGGTCGTCGCGAGCCTCGCCAGGGCGCTGCAGCTGCAGCCCAGGGAGCGCGATCACGCCTACCGGCTAGCGGGCCTCCTCCCTCCCCAGGAAGGAATGATCTCCACGCATGTGCCGGCAGGGGTCCAACGGATGCTCGCTCGCCTCGGGGAGTTCCCCGTGGGCGTGTTCGGTGCCGACTGGACCTTGCTGTCCTGGACTCCCGCATGGGCAGTGCTGCTGGGCGACCCCGGCGCACGGACACATGTCGAGCGGAACCTGGTGCGGGCGGTCTTCACCACAGGGCCCTCAGGGCTCGCGGCCTGGCCCGTGCTCCAGGACGGCGACGCCCTGGGCCCGGCCCTCATCGCCGATCTGCGTTCGGCTCTCGTCAACTACCCCCGAGACAGTGGACTGATCGGGCTTGTCGAGGAACTGCGTTCCACCAGCGCAGAGTTCGCCCGGCTGTGGGACGAGGGTGCGGTCGGTCCGCACGTCTCGGCCCGCAAGACCATCGTTCACCCTCAGGTCGGCGAGGTGACGTGCGACTGCGACGTGCTCACCGTCCCGGGCTGCGACGTCCGCCTCGTCGTGTACACGGTGGCCGCAGGCTCCGTCGACGCGGAGAGGCTGGAGTTCCTGCGGGTCACGAACGGCGTCCGCGCCGACGGCTCCTCGCCTCCGGGCCCCGGTCTGTTCTCCACGCCGTAACGACCGGACCGGCCGGATCTCGTCCGACGAGCCCCACCTGCAGTTGCGGCAGCGCTTTCGTTGCTGGACGGACTCCACGTCCCGGGTATCTTCCTCCGTCCGCCCGACGATCCGGACGAGACTGCCTAGGCGGCCGGCGGCTCCGGGGTGTCGCGGGGCGGGGGGACGGCGGGCGTGAGCCGCCCCAGCAGCCTGCGGCGTTCCTCCGCGAAGGCCGGGTCGGCCCGGTAGTCGGAGTGGCCGAGGATCGGGGCGGGCAGCGGCAGCCGTGCGGTGCGGCCGTAGGCCAGGGGGTCCCTCAGCGGGGCGTGGTCGACGTCGGGGCCGCCGTCGCCGGACAGGCGCACCGGGCCGCCGATGGGGTCGGTGAGCCGGTACAGATTGCGCCAGCAGTCGACCTCCCGGTGCAGGGACCCGAGCGCCGCGGGCCCGAAGTGGGCCGGGAACCAGCGGCCGTAGAGCCGCTCCAGCGGTGAGCCGTAGGTGAGCAGGGCGACCCTCCTGCGGGTGGACGGGGACAGCTGCCAGGCCGCCGCGGCGGCGAGCACGCTGCCTTGCGAGTGCCCCGAGATGACCAGGCGGCCGCCGGTGGCCCGGGTCCAGGTGGCGATGCGCCAGGTGAGGTCGGGCACCGCGCGCTCGGCGTAGCAGGGCGGGGCGAACGGGTGGGCGGCGCGCGGCCAGAAGGTGCCGACGTCCCACAGGATGCCGATGGTGCGGCGGGCCGCGGCGTCCTTGTAGGCGCGCCGGCCCCAGGTGACGAACAGTATGAAGCCGAGACCGATGAGCCAGGAGCCGAGGGCCTCGGAGGTCTCGGCGGCGCCGTGGACGACGGGGTAGGTGCCCCGCGCGGCCTCGCCCGGCGTCTCGTCGGTGGCGAGCGCGCCCACCAGGGCCCCCGCGCCGAGCAGCAGGGTGACGCCCGAGACGACGGCGACCACGCGGGGGCCCCGGTCGGTGAGCGAGGCCATGGCGCGGGTGTAGGCGATGCGGCGGGTGCGGGCGCGGTCCTGGGCCTCGTCCGGGTAGTCCCGCGCCACGGCGTCCCGTTCCTCGCGGGCCAGGCGCCAGGCTCGCCGGCCCAGCCAGCCGAACAGCCCCAGCAGCACCACCAGCAGGGGCGGGATGACGGACGCCTGCCAGGTCAGCAGCACCGGCGGGCCCGCGATCACCGCGCCGGTGCCGTCCAGCCAGTCGGCCACGCGCTGGGACACGCCCCCGGACATCACCCCGCCCAGGGCGCAGGCCAGCATCGCCACGGCCGGTCCGCCCAGGCCCCGCAGCACGGCGCGGCGGTCGGGGTCGGTGCGGTGCAGGACGTGGGCGACGACGGCGAGGGAGATCACGAGCAGACCCTGGACCAGGGCGATCGCGCCGAAGGCGGTGTCACCGGGCAGCCTGCCCTCCGACCTCCACCCGGGGCGCTCCCAGCCGGCGTACAGCACGGTGAGGGCGAGCAGGACCAGCGCGACGAGCGGCAGGCGCCGTACGTGGCGCTCGTCGAGTTCCCGGTCGAGGCGGTTCTCGCTGCGGCCGCGTCGGCAAACCACCCAGATCACGGCGAGGGCGCACGCGACCAGGGCCGCCTCCAGCAGAAGGCCGAGCACGGCCAGCAGGGCCGGGCCGCCGGGCTCGCCGTCGTGGCGGGCGGCGGCGCTGCCGACGGCGGCGGCGACCGTCACGAGCCCGGCGGCGGTGTGCGCGGCGCGCAGCCGGGCGACCAGCCGGCGTCCGTACCAGAAGCCCGGGCGGGCGAGGGCGGTCGGCCCGGTCTCCTCCTCGGGCTCGCGCGCGGCGGGCGCGTGCGACTCGTAGTCGTTCCAGGTGCGCCGGGACAGGTACCACAGCAGGACGGTCAGGGCGGTGGGGACGGCGGCGGCCAGGGCGAGCCGGCGGCCGGGTGCGCTCCACCAGCCGCCGTCGGAGACGGTGGGTGAGAGGAAGCCGAGCCAGCCGTGGCGGTCGGCGCACGCGGTGGTGCCGGCGCACTGCCATGCCGCGAGGTCCAGGGCGACCTCGCAGGCCGCCGCGACGAGCAGCACCGTCAAGGTGAGGGCGGTGAGCCGTACCAGCAGGCCGTACAGGCGGACGGTGCGGCGGCGGCCGCGTGCGGTGGGGCGCATCCAGTGGGCGAGGTTGACGACCATGAACGGCAGCAGCAGGAGCCACAGGGCGCGGATGCCGTTGCCGGACGTGAGGTTGCACCAGACGTACGCCTCGGGCACCGGTTCGTCACGGCGGCCGGGGGTGTTCTCCGCGTCGACGTCGTCGGCACGCCGGAAGACGGCGGCCGTGTCGTCGCCGGTGACGCGCACCGTCCGCGGGTCGTTCAGCATCTCCTGCGGCGTGGTGCCGCCCACTCCGTGGACCAGCAGTTCCAGGGCGGTCTCCCCCGCCCGCCCCGGAGAGCCGCCGGGTCCGCCGGGCGAGGCCTGTTCCTGCGCACGTTCCACTGATTCGCACTTCCCCCGTGACCGCCGTCGGCTCTGTCCGTGCGGGCACAGGATCTCCACTCGTGCGGCTCCCTACACCTGCTGTCACGGAATCTTCCCGATCCGTGACGTGGCCGACGGGAAGGACGTGCTCGCGGTGACGTGAACGCGACCAGTGGTCGGTGGCGCCGTCCGGATCCCTCCGTGCGAGGATGGGGCGTCCGTGCACCGGAGTCCGGGGGAATGTCCTGGTCGGCGGGGATGCGCGGGACACGACGGACGGCATCGAGGCGAAAGGACCGGAGCGTACGTGAGCGAGAATCAGAACCTCCTCGCGGAGCAGCGGCGATCCCTGATCCTCGACGAGGTACGCCGCCGGGGCGGTGTCCGGGTCAACGAGCTGACCCGCAAGCTCGGCGTGTCGGACATGACGGTCCGCCGCGACCTCGACGCGCTCGCCCGCCAGGGCGTGCTGGAGAAGGTGCACGGCGGCGCGGTCCCGGTGGTCGAGGCCAGCACGCACGAGCCGGGCTTCGAGGCCAAGTCGGGTCTGGAGCTCAGCGCCAAGGAGGACATCGCGCGGGCGGCGGCGAAGCTGGTCGCGCCGGGGGCGGCGATCGCGCTGTCGGGCGGTACGACGACGTACGCGCTGGCGCAGCAGCTGCTGGACGTGCCCGACCTGACGGTGGTCACCAACTCGGTGCGGGTCGCCGACGTCTTCCACGCGGCGCAGCGCTCCTCGGGCCCGCGGCAGGGCGCGGCGACGGTGGTGCTGACCGGCGGCGTGCGCACGCCCTCGGACTCGCTGGTGGGCCCGGTGGCCGATCAGGCCATCGCGGCGCTCCACTTCGACCTGCTGTTCCTGGGCGTGCACGGCATATCGGTGGAGGCCGGGCTGTCGACGCCGAACCTCGCGGAGGCGGAGACGAACCGGCGGCTCGTGCAGTCGGCCCGGCGTGTGGTGGTGGTGGCGGACCACACCAAGTGGGGCAAGGTGGGCCTGAGTTCGTTCGCCGCGCTGGAGCAGATCGACACCCTGGTGACGGACGCCGGACTCCCGGACGAGGCGCGCGGGGTGGTCACGGAGCATCTGCGGCGGCTGGTGGTGGCCGGCGAGCCCGACGAGGACGAGGACCTCTGACGCGTCCCGCAGCCGGGGACCTCCCGTCCGTCCGGGCAACCGGTGACGGGACCGGTACGACGGGCGTGCGCCCCGTGTGCGCCCCTCCGCCGGTCACCCGGCGCACCGCGCGGGAGCCGGCCCGGGCTCAGCAGGGCCAGACGCCCGTCTCCAGCAGCGAGTCGATCGCCGCGCTGTACGGCTCGATGTCGAGCCCCTGCGCGGCCAGCCAGGTGTCGGAGTAGTACTTGTCGAGATAACGGTCCCCCGGGTCGCACAGCAGGGTCACGACACTGCCCTGCCGCCCCTCGGAGACCATCTCCGCGACGATCTTCAGCGCGCTCCACAGACCCGTGCCGGTGGAGCCTCCCGCCTTGCGGCCGATGGCCCGCTCCAGTGCCCGCACGGCGGCGACGCTGGCCGCGTCGGGCACCTTCATCATCCGGTCGATCGCGCCGGGCACGAAGCTCGGTTCCATCCGGGGCCGGCCGATGCCCTCGATGCGTGAGCCGCAGTCGCAGGTCACGTCCGGGTCGCCGGTGGTCCAGCCCTCGAAGAAGCACGAGTTCTCCGGGTCGGCCACACAGACGCGCGTGTCGTACTGCATGTAGTGCACGTAGCGCGCCAGGGTCGCCGACGTTCCGCCGGTGCCCGCCGTGGCGACGATCCACGCCGGTTCGGGGAACCGCTCCAGGCGCAGCTGGCGGAAGATCGACTCGGCGATGTTGTTGTTCCCGCGCCAGTCGGTGGCACGCTCGGCGTAGGTGAACTGGTCCATGTAGTGACCGCCGGTCTCGGCCGCGAGACGGGCGGACTCCTCGTACATCGTGCGGGGGTCGTCCACGAAGTGGCAGCGGCCGGCGTGGAATTCGATCAGGCGGATCTTCTCGGCGCTCGTCGTGCGCGGCATGACGGCGATGAACGGGACGCCGATCAGCTTCGCGAAGTACGCCTCGGAGACGGCGGTCGAGCCGCTGGAGGCCTCGATGACGGGCCGGTCCGGCCGGATCCAGCCGTTGCACAGGCCGTACAGGAACAGGGAGCGGGCCAGCCGGTGTTTGAGGCTTCCGGTGGGGTGGGTCGACTCGTCCTTCAGATACAGGTCGATGCCCCACCGCTCGGGCAGGGGGAACTGCAGCAGGTGCGTGTCGGCCGAGCGGTTGGCGTCGGCCTGCACTCTCCGGACGGCCTCTTTCAGCCATGCGCGGTAGGCGGCGTCGCTGTGGTCGACGTCGTGGGTGACGCCGGTGCGGGTCTGCTGGGGGGTGCTCACGAGGGTGCTCCTAACGCTGCGCGCCGTCGACGCGTCGCGCGGCCGACCCCTCGATCATAAGCACCCGGCGCACGCTTCTCACCTGCATAAACACAGCTTTGAGCCCCCCAAAGCGCCCCCTGGGGCAGGGCCGGTGCACGGGGGCGCGCGCACCCGGGGGCGCATCGGCGGGTGTGCTGCGAACGCCCCCCGGCCGGGTGTTCACGGGCACTGGTGCTCGACGCCGGGCAGGGGCAGACTTCACCGCGGGGCCGGACTCCGGGCGGGGCGGCGGCGGGCATGACACCCGCCGCAGGCGCGTCACCGGACAGCGGTCCCCGGGCACGGCGCGCCTTCGGCACCGAGGGGCGCCGCGGCCGCAAGGCGGGGACACGGCCCCGGACGGGCACACTGGATCGCGAACGAGCCCGTACCGCACTCCGCGTGCAGCGGGGGCGGTGCGCCGATACGCACAAGGGGGCGGGTGGCATGGCGGAGCCGGAGTTCAGCGCCACGGGCGTGCGGATCGGCAAGCGGCTGCGTTCGCTCACCCGGGCCGGCCAGGTCCGGATCAGCGACGGCCGGCTCGAGTTGCTGACCAGTTACGGCAGCGAGATCGACAGCGCCCCGGTCCAGGCCGTCCGCGCAGCCAAACCCTGGTTCGGTCCCGATGACCGGGCCACGGCGGATCTCAACGGCAACCGGTACCTGCTCACCCTGGGCGATCACGACCCCGCCCCGGGCGAGCCGGGGCCGCCGGCCGCGCGGCGCTTCATCGAAGCCGTGCGCCGGGCGTCGGGGCGTGACGACTGAGATGCACGCGAGTTGCGGTACCTCACCCCTTGCGCCACTCTGGTCTCACGTCACTCTGGGTTTACCGGCGATAACGCTGCGAACCAGCCCGCCGGCCACGACAGCGGGCGAGAGTGTCACGAAGGCGCCCTGCTGGATCCGAACTCCGTGTTCTTCCGGACCTCACGTCGGGGAGTCGCAGCCGTGATCAGCATTCCGAGCAGGCACTGCACGGTGGAGCTCCAAGCCCTGCCGTCGCGGATCGGCCAGGTCCGCAGAATCGTATCTGCGCAGTTGCGCTACTGGCATCTGGACGCTCTGATCGACCGGGCCTCGCTCGGCGTGACCGAGCTGCTGTCCAACGTCCATCGGCACGCCCAGCCCGACAAGACGTGCACGGTCGAGATGGAGCTGCTGCTCGACCGGCTCACCGTCTCCGTGCGCGACGGCGACCCGCGGATGCCCGTGGTCGACGACGCCGAGCCGCTGGCGACCTGCGGGCGAGGACTCGCCATGGTCGCCGCCATGAGCGAGAGCTGGGGCGTCCGGCCGGACGGCGAGTCCGGCAAGGTCGTGTGGTTCACCCTGCCGACCGCCCCCGCCGCCCTGACGGCACCGTCGCGCCGGGCGCGCCACACCGTCAAGGAGAAACCGGTGCGCAGGTTCGCGGAGGTCGGGCACTCCGCCGACGGGCTCCTGCCCGACCATGCTCCCGCCCGGTCCGCCGTTGCCGGTTGACCGGGCGGTGACCACCGTGCGCACGACGGCCGCCGGGTGGCGTACGCCGGGCATCGGTTGACGCGCCCTGCCGGGTGCGCCGCCGGCGCGTGCGACCTGCCTGCGGCCCCGCGACGCCCGTGACCACGGGTGCCTCGGCCCGCGGCTGCCCGGACAGCAGGTGCGCGGCACGCGCCGCGCTGACCGCGTTCCGGGACCAGGGCGGCGCAACCGTCGTGCGGTGGACGCCGTACGGGCCGCTCGGGCGGCGGCCCGTCGTGCACCGGCAGGCCGCAACGCCCCGGCACCACGCGGCCTTTGACGGACCGTCACACGAGCACCACGCCACCGGCCGGCGGATGTCCGGAGGTCGTGCGGGGCCGCGCGGACGCCGGAGTCGGTGGACGGCGGCCCCGCACGTCCCGTCCGCTGCGCCGTGGCGCGGTCCCGGCGTCCGCGCGGTCGGTGCGGAACCGGCCGGGTCCGTGCTCACGGAGAATCCGGGCCGGGCGTTCGCGGTGCTGCGGCGCCGAGCACCGCGCCCGTCCGCCTCAGCCGCCGGGCTGGTCGCTGTCCTTCATCGTGCCCCAGCCGTGCCAGCGGTCGACCTCCACCCAGGCGCTGACCCGCGGCCGGTCGCGGTCCGGGTAGGGCCCGCCGGTGTAGTGCCGGGCGAGGAGGTCGATGTCGGCCAGGTCCTCGTCGTCGTGGATCTCGGTGACGCGGCCGATGAGCGTGACGTGCGTGTACCAGTCGTCCGCGGCGAGGACGGTGAGGGTGACGCGCGGGTCGCGGCGCAGGTGCTTGAGGCGGACGCGGCCCGCGTCGAGGTTGATCAGCGCCCGGCCGTCCTTCCAGGCGTACCAGGTGGCGGTGGTCACCGGTGCTCCGTCGGAACGCAGCGTGGCCATGACGCACGGGTTGGGCCGGGCGAGCAGGGCCTCGGCCTCGGGCGGCAGCGGCGGCTTGGACATGCGGGGACCTCCTGGGTCTCTCAGCGGGAGTGGTGGTCGAAGCTGGCGAAGTAGGCGGCGGCCATGTCCTCGTCGGCGTGGCCCTGCGCCGCGGCCCGCTCCAGGCGGGCGGCGGCGGCCTCGGCGACGTCCAGGCGGGCGCCGTTGTCCGCGCCGGCCCGGGCGATGAGGCGGGCGTCCTTGGCGGCGGTGCCCACCGCGAACTGGGGCGGGGTGAGCCGGTCCTCCAGGATCAGGCCGGACTTGGCGCGCAGGTAGCCCATGTCGAGCGGTCCGCCGGCGATGAGGTCGAAGAACGCGTGCGGATCGACGTCCAGGACCTTGGCGAGTGCCAGGCTCTCCCCGGCGGCGGCCGTCACGGCCAGGACCCAGCTGTTGGCGACGAGTTTGAGCCGCGTGGCACTGCCGGCCGCCCCGTCCTCGCCGGTCCACACGGTGCGGGCGCCGACGGCGTCGAACACCGGCGTCACCGTGTCCCGGCCCTCGGCGGGCCCGGCCGCGAGCACGGTCAGCTGCCCGTCCTCGGCCGGCTTGCGGGTGCCCAGGACGGGGGCGTCGTAGAAGAGCAGTCCGTGCTCGCGGGCGAGGGCGGCCAGACCGGCGACGGCGTCGACGCCCGCGGTGGTGGACTGCACCCACGCGGTGCCGCCGCGCAGGCCCGGTGCGGCCTCGCGCACGGTCGTCTCGGTGGCGGGGCCGTCGTGGAGCATCGTGAGGACCACGTCGGCGTCCCGGACCGCCTCGGCGGGCGTGCCGGCGACGTGGGCGCCCTCGGCGGCGAGCGGCTCGGCCTTGGCCCGGGTGCGGTTCCAGACGCGGACGGTGTGCCCCGAGCGGGCCAGGTTGCGGGCCATCGCCGCGCCCATGATGCCGGTGCCCAGGACGCTCACGGTGAGCTGGTCGGTCATTGTGTCGGCTTCCTCGGTGGTGCGGTCGGGTGTGCTGCCCGCGGACGGCCGGCCCGCTCGGCGGCGACGGTGCGCGCAGGCGGCGCGGGCGGGCCGCGCCGGGCGGCACGCGGTGTCCGAGTCCCCTCGGTGACGGGATCATGCACGGCTTGCGTCACGGGACGCGGCGAGCCGGGCGCGGCGGACGGCGTCACCCCTGCCGGGCCAGCGCCCCGAGGGGATCGTCCAGGACCGGCTGCCAGGCCAGTTCCGCCGCGCCGACCAGGCTGTTGTGGTCGAGGGTGCAGGCCAGGATGGGCACGCCGCCGCTCTGGCCCCACAGGCTGCGGTCGGCGACGACCGCGCGCAGGCGGGCGGGGTCGGCGTCCAGGAGGGTGCGGTGCAGGCCGCCGAGGATGATGCGGTCCGGGTTGAGGATGTTGACCAGCCCCGCCAGTCCGAGACCGAGGCGGTCGATGAGGGCCTCGGTGGCGGTGCGGACGGCCGGGTCGTCGTAGTGGTGGCGGATCAGGTCGATGGACTGCTGGAGCAGGGACACCTCGGGTCCCGGTTCGCGTCCGGCCTCGGTGAGGAAGGCCAGCGGGTCGGTCTCCACGTCGAGGCAGCCGCGGCTGCCGCAGTGGCAGGGGCGGCCCTCGGGGTGCACGGTCAGGTGGCCGACCTCCAGGGCGAGACCCGAACTGCCGCGGTGCAGACGGCCGTCGAGGACGAGGGCACCGCCGACGCCCCGGTGCCCGGTGGCCACGCACAGCAGGTCGTGGGAGCCGCGTCCGGCACCGTGCCGGTGCTCGGCGAGCGCGGCGAGGTTGACGTCGTTCGCGGCGAACGCGGGTCCCTCGAGACCGGCCGCGCGCACCTGCTCGGCGAAGATCTCCCGCACGGGCGCGCCCGGGGGCCAGGCCAGGTGCAGGGGGTTGAGGGCGAGCCCGTCGGGTTCGGCGACGGCGGACGGCACGGCCAGCCCCGCGCCCACGCACCGCCGTCCGGTCTCACGCAGCAGCTCGGCCCCGGCGGTGACGACGGAGGCCAGCACCTTCGCCGGGTCGGCGTCGACGGTCTCGCAGCCGGGCGCGGTGGCGACGATCCGGCCGCCGAGCCCCACCAGGGCCGCCCGGAAGCCGTCGGCGTGTACCTGCGCGGCGAGCGCCACGGGTCCGTCCTCGGCGACGGACAGGCGGTGCGAGGGCCTGCCCTGCGACCCGGCCGCCGCGCCGGGGCGGGCGTCGACCCGGATGAGGCCGAGCGCCTCCAGTTCGGCGGCGACCGCGCCGGCCGTCGCGCGGGTCACGCCCAGTTCGGCGGTGAGCACGGCCCGGGTCGGCGCACGTCCGGTGTGCACGAGCTCCAGCGCGGGTCCGAGCGCCGCGCGCCCCCGGTCCAGCCGCGTCCTCGTGGTGCTCCCGTCCCCCGGCCGGGGGTCCGCCTTCCCGCTCATGAGGGCGAGTCTCCCATGATCCGCCGCACCGGCGGCTACAGGCCGCTGACCCGGAGCGTGATGTTGAGCCGCCCGCTCAGGCCGAGTCCGGGCGGTGCCGTGCCCGGGTGGATGCGGGGCACCCCGTGGTGGGCGAGCCGGGCGGGGCCGCCGAAGACGAACAGGTCGCCGCTGCGCAGCTCGACGTCGGTCCAGGGCCGGTCGCGCGACCGGGTGTTGCCGAAGCGGAAGACGCAGCCGTCGCCGACGCTCAGCGACACCACGGGGGCGTCCGACCTCTCGTCGCTGTCGCGGTGCATGCCCATGCGGGCGCCGGCGTCGTAGAAGTTGATCAATGCGATGTCGTAGGCGGGTTCCGGCCCGCCGAGGGTGTCGCGGACCGCCCGGCGGCCCAGGTCGCCCAGCAGCCCGGGGAAGGGTTTGACGGGGGCGCCGTCCCCGTCCACGACGGTGCGGGCGTAGCGGTAGGGGTACCAGTGCCAGCCCAGGCACACCTGCCGGGCGCTCATGGTGCCGCCGCCGGGGGTGCGGACCGTGCGCAGCCCGGCGGGCGGCCGGGCCCAGACGCGGCAGGCCTCCAGCAGTTCGCGCTGGTGCCGCGCGTCCAGCCAGCCGGGCACGTGCACCGCCCCCGGGGCGATCTGCGCGGGCTCGCGGGGGAACAGCTCGGCGTCCATGCCCTCCATGGTGCCCGACCGGGGCTGAGCTGCGGCTCGGCTAGCCTGGTCGCACGATGAACGACCGTATGACGACCCCGTGGGGCGAACTGGCGCTGACCCGTTTCCCCGAGGACCCGCGTGACCGGCTGCGCGCCTGGGACGCCTCCGACGCGTATCTGCTGAGGCACCTGGCCGGGGAGCGGGTGCCGCTGTCGGGGACGGTCGTGGTGGTCGGGGACCGCTGGGGGGCGCTGGTCACGGCGCTCGCGGCGCACCGTCCGGTGCAGATCACCGACTCCTACCTGACGCAGGAGGCGACGCGGGCGAACCTCGCCCGGGCCGGTGCCGAGCCCGGGGCGGTACGGCTGCTCACCACGCAGGATCCGCCGCCCGAGCGGGTCGACGTGCTGCTGGTGCGGGTGCCCAAGAGCCTGGCCCTGCTGGAGGACCAGCTGCTGCGGCTGGCGCCGGCCGTGCACGCCGAAACGGTCGTGGTGGGCACCGGGATGGTCAAGGAGATCCACACGTCCACGCTCCGGTTGTTCGAGCGGACCCTCGGACCGACCCGCACGTCCCTGGCCGAGCAGAAGGCGCGCCTGATCTTCTGCACCCCCGACCCGAAGCCGGAGCGGCCGGCGGGCCCGTGGCCGTACACGTACACGCTGCCGGACGACGCCGGGCCGGTGGCGGGGCGGACGGTGGTCAGCCACGCCGGCGTGTTCTGCGCCGACCGGCTGGACATCGGCACCCGGTTCTTCCTGCGCCACCTGCCGCCCGGCCGGGGCGGCAGGGTGGTGGACCTGGGGTGCGGCAACGGCGTCGTGGGGACGGCGGTGGCGCTCGCCGACCCCGGCGCCGAGGTGCTGTTCGTGGACGAGTCGTTCCAGGCCGTGGCGTCGGCGGAGGCCACCTACCGGGCCAACGGCGTGCCCGGGCACGCCGAGTTCCGGGTCGGCGACGGGCTGGCAGGGGTGCCGTCCGAAAGTGTCGACCTGGTGCTCAACAACCCGCCGTTCCACTCCCACCAGGCGACGACGGACGCCACCGCCCGGCGGATGTTCACCGGGGCGCGGCGCGCGTTGCGGCCGGGCGGTGAGCTGTGGGTGGTCGGCAACCGTCATCTGGGCTACCACGTCACGCTGCGCAGGCTGTTCGGCAACAGCACGCTGGTCGCGAGCGACCCGAAGTTCGTGGTGCTGAGGGCCGTCAAGCGGTAGCGGCGCCGAGGGTCCGCAGGGTCCTCGCCACCGTGCCGGTCATCGCCTCGCGGGCCACGGTCAGGCAGCCGCGCGGGTCGACGGCTTCGGGGTGGGCGGCGAGGAAGTCGCGGATCGCCCCGGTCAGCGCGATGTTCAGGGCCGTGCCGATGTTGACCTTGGTGATGCCGCCGGCGATCGCGGCCGTGAGTTCCCCGTCCGGGACGCCGGAGGAGCCGTGCAGGACCAGGGGGACGTCCAGGGCGGCGGACAGGCGCTTGAGCAGGGCGTGGTCGAGGGCCGCGGTGCGGGTGGTCATGGCGTGGGAGCTGCCGACGGCCACGGCCAGGGCGTCCACGCCCGTGTCGGCGACGAAGACCCGTGCCTCGTCGGGGTCGGTGCGGGCACCGGGGGCGTGGGCGTCCAGCGGGGCCCCGCCGTTCTTGCCGCCGATCCGGCCGAGCTCCGCCTCGATCCACAGGTTCCTGGAGTGGGCCCAGTCGACCGCGGCCCGGGTCGCGGCGAGGTTCTCGTCGTAGGGCAGGCGCGCGGCGTCGTACATCACCGAGCTGAAACCGGCGTCGGCGGCCTGGTGCAGGAGGGCGTCGCTGCGCACGTGGTCCAGGTGCAGGGCGACCGGTACGGCGGCCTGTTCGGCACAGGTGACGGCGGCGCGGGCGAGCGGGAGCAGCCGGCCGCCGTGGTAGGTGACCGCGTTCTCGCTGATCTGCAGGACGACGGGGGCCCGTACCGACTCGGCGCCGGCGACGACGGCCTCGGCGTGCTCCAGCGTGATGACGTTGAACGAGGCGACGGCCGAACGGGCCGCCGCGGCGCGGGTGACGAGTTCGCCGGTGGTGGTCAGGGGCACGGGGGTCTCCTCGGTGGGGAGGCGGGACGTCCGGCGGTCAGGGGGTGAGGATCACCGAGCGGGTGAGGTGGCGCGGGCGGTCCGGGTCCAGGCCCCTGGCGGCGGCGACGGCGACCGCGAGGCGCTGGGCGCGGACGAGTTCGGCGAGCGGGTCCAGGCCGCCGGCGATCCACCTCGCGCCGGTGGCGCGGACCTGTTCGGCCAGTCCGTCCGGCGCGTCCCCGAGCATCCAGGTCGCCGTGCCCGAGGTGCTGACGCTGATCGGGCCGTGCCGGTACTCCATGGCCGGATAGGCCTCCGCCCAGGCCAGTGCGGCCTCCCGCATCTTCAGGCCGGCCTCGGCGGCCAGACCGACGGTCCAGCCGCGGCCCAGGAAGGTGAACTGGCCGCAGTCCGCGAGCCCTTCGGGCAGCGGCTCGGCCAGTGCCGTGCGGGCGTCGGCCACCGCCCGGCCCGGGTGACGGCCGACGTGGGCGCGGAGCAGGGTGAGGGCGGTGGTCGCGAACCTCGTCTGCACGACCGAGTGTTCGTCCGCGAAGTCGAGGACCGCCAGGTCGTCGGCGGCGTCGGCGACGGGCGTGGCGGGATCCGCGGTGATCGCGGTGGTGCGGACGCGGCCCGCCAGCCGGCCGAGCAGGTCGAGGACTTCGGTGGTGGTGCCCGAGCGGGTCAGGGCGACGACCCGGTCGTAGGCGCGGCCGTGCGGGAACTCCGAGGCGGCGAAGGCGTCGGTCTCGCCCTGGCCCGCGCCCTCGCGCAGGGCGGCGGCGGCCTGCGCCATGAAGTACGAGGTGCCGCAGCCGACGATCGCGACCCGTTCCCCCGGCGCCGGCAGTACCCGTGCGTGGTCCGGCGCCTGTGCCGCGGCGCGGGCCCAGCACTCCGGCTGGCTGGCCAGCTCGTCCTCGACATGCGTCATACGACACCCTCCGGTCTGCTTGTTCCTGCAAGATAGCGCCTTGTTTCGAGCAACATCAAGCATCAGGGAGGGGTCGGTGCGCTAAGGTCACCGGAGACCGAGCGTGCGCCGGGGATCGGGAGTGCGCCGCAGACGGGGAGTGGAGGTGCCGATGTCGCGAGACGCCCGCTGGAAGGCGCTGCTGGAACTGCTCGTGGAGCGCGGCCGGCTGGACGTCGAGGACGCGGCCGGCGAGCTCGGGGTGTCGGCGGCGACGATCCGCCGCGACTTCGACCGGCTGGCGGAGCAGCAGATGCTGGTGCGCACCCGGGGCGGGGCGGTGGTGCACGGGGTGTCGTACGAGCTGCCGCTGCGCTACAAGACGGCCCGCCGCGCCTCCGAGAAGCAGCGCATCGCCAAGGCCGTGGCGGACCTGGTGGCGCCGGGTGAGGCGGTCGGCCTGACCGGCGGTACGACCACGACCGAGGTTGCCCGGGCGCTGGCCGTGCGAGGGGACCTGGCGTCCGGTACCCCGGCCCTGACCGTCGTGACGAACGCGCTGAACATCGCGAGCGAGCTGGCCGTGCGGCCCCAGTTCAAGATCGTGCTCACCGGCGGGGTGGCACGGGCCCAGTCCTACGAGCTGGTGGGGCCGCTCGCCGACGGGGTGCTGGGGCAGATCACGGTCGACGTGGCGGTGCTCGGCGTGGTCGCCTTCGACGTCCGGCACGGGGCCGCGGCGCACGACGAGGCGGAGGCCGCGGTCAACCGGCTGCTGTGCGAACGGGCGGAGCGCGTGGTCGTCGCGGCCGACTCGAGCAAGCTGGGACAGCGGGCGTTCGCCCGGATCTGCGCGGCCGGGGCGGTGGGCACCCTGGTCACCGACACGGCCGCCGACCCGCGTACGGTGCGGGAGTTCGAGGAGGCCGGGCTGCGCGTCGTGACCGTCTGAGGGCGGCTTCGGGCCGGGGGTTCTAGGCTGGTGCCCAGGCGCCTGTCGGGCCAGGGAGGCTGATCATGGGCGTGACGGCGGGAGCAGGCGGCGGAGCGGACGGACGGCGGTACGTGCCGATCGCCGAGCACGGGCTGATCGGGGATCTGCGCAGCGTGGCCCTGGTCGGGACGGACGGCACGATCGACTGGTACTGCTGCCCGGCCTTCGACGCGCCGAGCGTGTTCGCCTCGATCCTGGACGCCGACCGCGGCGGCTGCTTCGAGCTGGCGGCAGCCGTACCGGCCCGGACCAAGCAGTTCTACTTCCCCGACACCAACGTGCTGATCACGCGCTTCTACACCGAGGACGGTCTCGGCGAGGTGCAGGACTTCATGCCGGTCGACGGGGAGTCGTCGGAGCCGGAGCGGCACCGGCTGATCCGCCGGGTGGTGTGCGTGCGGGGCTCCGTCCCGTTCCGGACCCGGGTGGCTCCCCGGTTCGACTACGGCACCCGCCCGCACACCGTGCGGCTGGCCGGCGAGGTGGCCCTGTTCGAGTCCGGGGACGTCTCGCTCGCGCTGACCGCGACCGTGCCGCTGGAGGCCGACGGCCCCGACGTGCGCGGGGACTTCAAGCTCGGCGAGGGCGAGACTGCGGTGTTCGCGCTGGACAAGGTCGGCGGCGCGGTGACGCCCCGCCACTGCGCCCATACCGAGGCCGAGGAGCAGTTCGCGGCGACCGTGGCGTACTGGCGGCGCTGGCTGGCGGGCTCCCGCTACAAGGGCCGCTGGCGGGAGATGGTGCACCGCTCGGCCCTCACCCTGAAGCTGCTCACCTACGCGCCGACCGGGGCGATCGTGGCCGCGCCGACCACGAGTCTGCCCGAGGAGCTCGGCGGCGAGCGCAACTGGGACTACCGGTACGTGTGGGTGCGCGACGCCGCCTTCTGTGTCTACGCGCTGCTGCGGCTGGGCTTCTCCGGCGAGGCCGAGGCGTTCATGAGATTCGTCAGCCGGCACATCAGCCCGGGCGACGGCAAGCAGTCCGGGCCGCTGCAGATCATGTACGGCATCGACGGGCGCACCGATCTGACGGAGCGGGAGCTGACCCACTGGGAGGGTCATCACGGCTCGGCGCCCGTCCGGGTCGGCAACGCGGCGGCCGACCAGCTCCAGCTCGACATCTACGGCGCCCTCATCGACTCCATCTACCGGTACGACAAGTGGGCGCAGCCGATCTCCAGCGACCAGTGGGACGACGTGTGCTCCCTGGTGGACTGGGTGTGCGCGCACTGGGACCAGCCCGACGAGGGCATCTGGGAGACCCGCGGCGGGCGCAAGGACTTCCTGTACTCGCGGCTGATGTGCTGGGTGGCCATCGAGCGGGCCGTCCGGATGGCCAACCGGCGCGGTCTGCCCGCCGATCTGCCGCGCTGGCGGGAGTGCCGCGACACCATCTACCGGCGGATCATGAGCAGGGGCTGGTCCGAGGAGCGCCGGGCGTTCGTCCAGTACGAGGGCGCCGACGTGCTGGACGCGTCCGTGCTGATGATGCCGCTGGCGAAGTTCATCGCCCCGCGCGATCCGAAGTGGCTGTCGACGCTGGACGCGCTGACCGAGGACCTGGTGTCCGACTCGCTGGTCTACCGCTACGACCCGCGCTCCAGCCCGGACGGGCTGCGCGGCGATGAGGGCACGTTCTCCATCTGCTCGTTCTGGTACGTCGAGGCCATGGTGCACGCGGGACGCATCGACGAGGCCCGGCTCGCCTTCGAGAAGATGCTGACCTACGCCAACCATCTCGGTCTGTACGCCGAGGAGATCAGCCACACCGGGGAGCAGCAGGGCAACTTCCCGCAGGCTTTCACCCACCTCGCGCTGATCAGCGCGGCGTTCAGCCTGGACCGGGCCCTCGGCTGACGCTCAGTGCCCGTGCCCGTCGCCCGCGTGCCCCTGGGGGGTACCGGTCGCGGGTGCCGCTCCCCCGGCCCGGACGGTGAAGGCGGCCGTGCGGACCTGTCCCTCGTGCTTGAAGTCGAGGAACAGGCGGTAGGAACCGGCGCTCGGGGCGGTGGCGGTGAACGAGATGTCCGGGCCGGGCCGCGTCGAGCCGTCGCCGGGTTCGCCGTGCGGGTGGACGTGGAGGTAGGCGAGGTCGCCGGAGCGCAGGGCGACCAGGTGGCCGTAGGCGCCGAGGTAGGGCTGGAGGTCGGTGACGGGCCTGCCGCCGCGGGAGACCTTCAGCTTCAGCTCGCCCGCCCGGCCGGGGTTCAGCGTGCCGGCCAGCTCGACCTCGTAGCCGTCGGTGGTGGTCCTGTCCTTCGGTGCCGGCAGGTCCTGCGGCCGGTAGGGGCCGGAGGCGGCGAGATCGGCGCCCAGCGTCAGGTTCGCGGCGCCCTTCGCGGCCGGGGTGAAGTCGGCGAAGACGCGGTAGCCGCCGGCGCGGGGCAGGTCGACGGGGACGCTCCAGGTGCCGTCCGCCGCGCGGGTGGGGTGCAGGTGGCGGTAGGTGACCAGATCGCGTGAGGCGACGATCAGGTGGAGTTCCTTGTCGTGCTCGCGCCGGTAGGCGGTGAGCGCGCGCCCTGCCGCGTCCCGGACGGTGAAGCGCAGGTCGGAGCGCTGGCCCGCAGCGACCCGCGGGGTCTTCAGGTCGAGCGTGTAGCCGCCGTCGGAGACCTGCAGTCCGCCGGCCGCAGGCGTGTCGTGTCCGGCGTGGCCGCCGTCCGGCTCCGCGGGCTCGGGCGAGGGGCCGGGGTGTTCGTCCTCGTGCCGGGGCGAGGGGTCCGCGACGACGGGGTCGATCCCCTGCCCGACGCCGTAGGCCGTGCCGAACGTCGCGGCCAGGGCGACGGCGAAAGCGGTGATCTTCAGTCCGGTGTTCATGGCCCTCGACTCCTCCGGGTACCGGTTCACTCCCGCTGCTGCGGGCTCTCCATGCAGCTCACCATACCCCTAGGGGGTACCAAGTCAAGGCACTCCCGCGCTTGCATCACATACCCCTGAGGGGTATACAGGAACCCGGCTCGGGGATACCCCCGGCCCGTATACGTGGATCTCTCAGAGGAGGCACCCGATGCCCGCCACCACCTATGCCGTCTCCGGCATGTCCTGCGGCCACTGCAGGGCCGCGCTGACCGAGGCCGTCGGCGAGCTGGACGGTGTCAGCGGCGTCGAGGTCGACCTCGACGCCGGCCACGTCACCGTCACCGGCCCCCGCGAGCCCGACGACGCCGCCGTCGCGCGGGCCGTCGGCGAGGCCGGCTACGAGCTGACCGGGCGGGTGTGACCATGACCACCGCCACCACCGGCACCGGGGCCGAGGTCGAACTCGCCATCGGCGGCATGACCTGCGCCTCGTGCGCGGCGCGCGTCGAGAAGAGGCTCAACCGCATGGACGGGGTCACCGCCACCGTCAACTACGCGACGGAGAAGGCGAAGGTCAGCTACACCGGCGACGTCTCCGTGCCCGACCTGATCGCCGCCGTCGAGGCCACCGGCTACACCGCGCGGGAGCCGTCGCCACCCGCCGCGGCCGGTGAGCCCGACGCCGCCCCGGACGAACTACGGCCGCTGAGCGAGCGGTTGATCACCGCCGTCGTGCTCGCGGTGCCCGTCGTCGCCCTGGCGATGATCCCCGCGCTGCAGTTCGAGTACTGGCAGTGGCTGTCGCTCACGCTCGCCGCGCCCGTCGTGACGTACGCGGCGTGGCCCTTCCACAAGGCAGCGTTCACCAACGCCCGGCACGGCGCGGCCACCATGGACACGCTGATCTCGGTGGGGGTCTCGGCCGCCTTCCTGTGGTCGGTGTGGGCCCTGTTCCTCGGCACCGCGGGCACGCCCGGCATGACCCACCCCTTCGAGCTGACCATCGAGCGCACGGACGGCGCCGGGAACATCTATCTGGAGGCCGCCGCGGGCGTGACGGCCTTCATCCTGGCCGGCCGGTACTTCGAGGCACGCGCCAAGCGCAGGGCGGGTGCGGCGCTGCGGGCCCTGCTGGAACTGGGCGCCAAGGACGTCACCGTCCTGGGCGGGGACGGACGTGAACGGCGCGTCCCGGTGGCCGGGTTGCGGGTCGGCGACCGGTTCGTGGTCCGGCCCGGGGAGAAGATCGCCACCGACGGGACGGTCCTGGAGGGATCCTCCGCCGTGGACGCGTCGATGCTCACCGGGGAGTCCGTGCCCGTGGAGGTGCAGGCGGGCGACGCGGTCACCGGCGCCACGGTCAACGCCGGCGGACGGCTGGTCGTGCGTGCCACACGCATCGGTGCCGACACCCGACTGGCGCGCATGGCACGGCTGGTGGAGGACGCGCAGAACGGCAAGGCCGCCGCCCAGCGGCTCGCCGACCGGATCTCCGCGGTGTTCGTGCCGGTCGTGATCGCCCTGGCGCTCGGCACCCTGGGGTTCTGGCTCGGCAACGGCGCCGGGCTGACGGCCGCCTTCACGGCCGCGGTCGCGGTCCTCGTCATCGCGTGCCCCTGCGCGCTGGGCCTGGCCACCCCGACCGCGCTGCTGGTCGGCACCGGCCGCGGCGCCCAGCTCGGCATCCTCATCAAGGGCCCCGAGGTGCTGGAGTCCACACGCCGCGTGGACACCGTCGTCCTCGACAAGACGGGCACGGTCACCACCGGCCGCATGACCCTGCTGGCCGTGCACACCGCCGACGGCACCGACGAGGCCGACGTGCTGCGGCTGGCCGGGGCGCTGGAGCACGCCTCCGAGCACCCCGTCGCCCGGGCCGTGGCCGACGCGGCGCTGGAGCGGCTGAGCGCGCTGCCCACACCCGAGGACTTCACCAACGTGCCCGGTCTGGGCGTGCAGGGCGTCGTCGACGGCCACGCCGTACTGGTCGGCCGGGAGCGGCTGCTGGCGCAGTGGGCCATGGAACTGCCGCCGGGCCTGGCGACAGCGCGGGCGGCGGCCGAGGAGGCCGGGCGCACGGCCGTCGCGGTCGCCTGGGACGGCGAGGCACGGGCCGTGCTGGAGGTCGCCGACGCGGTGAAGGACACCAGCGCGGAGGCGGTCGCCCGGCTGCGCGCGCTGGGGCTCAGGCCGATCCTGCTGACCGGTGACAACGCGGCGGTGGCCCGGTCCGTCGCCCGGGAGGTCGGCATCGACGAGGTCGTCGCCGAGGTACTGCCGCAGGACAAGGTCGACGTCGTCAAGCGGCTGCAGGCGCAGGGCAGGTCGGTCGCGATGGTCGGTGACGGCGTCAACGACGCGGCGGCGCTCGCGCAGGCCGACCTCGGGCTGGCCATGGGCACGGGCACCGACGCCGCGATCGAGGCGGGCGACCTGACTCTGGTGCGCGGCGACCTGCGTGCCGCCGCCGACGCGATCCGCCTGGCCCGCCGGACCTTCGGCACCATCCGCTCCAACCTCTTCTGGGCCTTCGCCTACAACGTGGCGGCCCTCCCCCTGGCCGCGTCCGGCCTGCTCACCCCGATGCTCGCCGGAGCGGCCATGGCCTTCTCGTCGGTCTTCGTGGTCGGCAACTCCCTGCGCCTGCGCACGTTCCGGGCGGCGGGGTGAGACCGGTGAGGCCCCACGGGTCACCGGGGTGGCCGTCCGCCGAGCGGGCACTCGTCGGGTACCGGCCCGCGGGGGCGCCGCGTGTGCGCCCGGAGTGAGCCGGTACCTTGCTGAAGAAGGCCACTGCGGGGAGAAACACATGACCGATCCGACGACCACCGCCGCGGACGCCCCCCGTCCGCTCCCGGGGGAGGACCCGTCCGCGCGCACGCCCGTACGGCTCGCGAAGGCCGTGCTCAGTGATCTCAGGGCCGTGGACGGCGCCCTGTACGCGGCGGTGGCCGCCACCCCGACCCCCACGCTCGACCGGACGCTGCGCCATCTGTCCCACGCGGCCGACCACTCGAAGATCTCCTTCGGCATCGCCGCCGCCCTGGCCCTGGCGGGGAAGCGGCCCCGCAAGGCCGCACTCGCCGGCGTCGGCGCCATCGCCGTGGCGTCGGCCTCGGCCAACCTCCTCGGCAAGCGGCTGGTGCGCCGTGCCCGGCCGGACCGGGAGGCGGCCCGGGTGACGGTGGACCGGCACGTCCGGATGCCCACCTCGGCCTCGTTCCCGTCCGGACACACCGCGTCGGCAGTCGCGTTCGCCACCGCCGTGGGCGTGGTCCTGCCCCCGGCCGCGGTGCCGCTCGGGGCGCTGGCGGGCGCCGTCGGCTACTCGCGTGTCCACACCGGCGTCCACTACCCGGGCGACGTGGCGGCGGGCGCGGTCCTCGGCATCGCCAGCGCCGCGGCGGCCCTGGCTGCGGCCGCGGCCACTCCGTCGACCCGGACGCAGGCGCTGCTGGCGGCGGCCCGTTCGTGGCCGCGCCTCGGCATCGGCGTCGCCCTGCGCCGGTGAGCGGCGCGGCGGCCGGGCGCTCGCACCCGGCCGCCCCACGCCGGCTCCTCGTGCTGACGGTTCGTCAGCCGAAGGCGCGCACGGCCTGGTAGTACGTCCACGCGGTGCTGTTGCAGGAGGTCTTCGTGGCGCCGCCGTAGGCGCCGCAGACCCGCTTGAGGTCCTCGTAGAAGGCGCTGTCGAGACGGGACTTGTTGGCGCTGAACGTGCCGGCCGCCTTGTAGTTGCGGTAACCGAAGTCGTGCCGGGCGCAGGACATCGAGAAGGGGAAGCCGAAGGGGTTGTCCGGCGAGGAGGAACAGTAGTCGGTCGACCAGTCGAAGGCGTACGCGGACCATGCGCCCTGGTTCGCCCGGGCGGCGGCCCAGGTGCTGTAGCTCGACGCGCTGGTCTGCGTCCAGCTCGCGAGCACCTGGGGCTTGTCGGCGGGAGCGGCGCTCGCCGTCGTGGCGGTGCCGACGACGGTGACGAGGGCCAGGGTCGACGTGGCGAGACCGGTGGCAAGTCTTCGGTGCATCCCACACCTCCATCAGCCGCGACCCGTCCATCGGGCCGCAGGTTCATGACAAGAGGATGACCACCTTCCCTGGACGCTCACACCTGTCGCGTCTCAACGGCACTTGAACATCGGTCGATCGAGAGGCAACGGCGGCCGACCGCACGTCCGGTGGGGCCCGCCCTGTTCCTCCCGACACGACGGCGTACCGCCCGGCGGGGCGTACTCGTCGCGGCGGCCGCACCTTCCGGAACCGCCCGGGCGGCAGGGCGTGCTCGCGTGCGCGGTGGCCTCGTCGAGGTGGGCGGGCTCGCCGGCGGCCAGCGCGTCGAGCTGCGCGGCGGCGCGTTCGGCGGTGGCGAGGGCGCCGGCCCGCCACAGGCCGCGCCAGGCGGGCACCGTGTCGCGCACGAGCCGCGCGGCGGCCCGCCGGAAAGGACAACCCCTGCGTCGGTCCTCACCGGGTCCACCTCCGCGTTTCCCCAGCTGGGCGGGGTCGCCCGATCGGTGCGAGGGCCACGGAAAAGGGAACGGCAGTCTCCGCCGGTCAGCCCTCACCGCGCCCGGAACGCCGGGAGCCCGGACCCTCTCGGGTCCGGGCTCCTTCGGCCGCTGTCCCTCGGGCCGGTCGCCGGGACCGGCTGCGTCGGGTCAGGACTCGACGATCTTGCGCACGTTGTCCACGGAGCCGCAGCCGGACTGCAGCTGGCGGTCGCGCTCCTGGAGGAAGGCGACGCCCAGCTCCTCGCGCCGCTCCATCGCCACGTTCTCGCGCGCACCGTTGAGGATGGTGCGCTCCTCCTCGTCGGCGTGGTGGGTGACGGCCTCGACCAGTTCCTCGAGCTTTTCGTCCCACTCGTCGGAGCCGACCTCGTCCACCTGGAGGAGGGCGAGGAGAGCCTCGTTCCCCTCCTCGTGCTCGTGCTCGCCGTGCTCGACTTCCTCGTCGTCGATGTTCTTGTACCGCTTCAGCGCCGGGTACACCTTGGACTCCTCGGCGAGCGCGTGCGCGATCAGCAGGTCCGAGAATTCGCGCAGGGCACCTTCACGGTCGGCTTCGACGCTGCGCATCTGGCGGAAGAGCTCTTCCATGCGCCGATGGTCCTGGAGAATGAGCTCGACGACGTCGTGAGTGTCGGCCATGAAAAGGAACCCCTTTCGTACGGAGAATCAGGCCTTCTCCCCTTACCCCGTTTCCGGCGTTCCGTGCGCGGGAAACGGGCCCGCCGGGTCTACCAGCGGTACCAGCGGCCCCTTCGGCCACCACTGTCCGCGCTGCGCAGGACGAAGCCGAGCAGCCAGACCACCAGCACGATCACCGCGAGCCACCACAGGGCCTTCAGAGCGAACCCGGCACTGAAGAGAATCAGGGCCAGCAGCAGGACGAGAAGCAAAGGAACCATCGTTGTCCACCTCCGCAATTCCTGATGCCCGGCCTTTCACAGAGCACGCGGGCGAATTGCTTTGTTTTCCCAGGCGGATGAGGGGCAGACGGTCCGATCCGGCCGGGCGGAGGGCCGTCAGTCGCGGCCGACCACGACCACCTCGTCCCCGGGCGCCCAGCGGCGCCGTTCGGCCTTGGGCGGGTTGACGCGCACGCCGTGGCCGGGGCCGGCCGACGCCTCGTCGTGGCTGCGGTAACCGATGGCACATTCACCCCGTTGCCGTGCCGCGGCCACGACGGTGGCGAAGGCCGTCTCCCGTCCGGGCAGCACGTAGTCGCCCGCGGGCCGCAGACGGATGCTCGTGCCGTCGGCGGAGAACAGTTCCTCGAAGACCGCCGCCAGATGCCGGTTCTGGGAGATCTGCGCCATGAGCAGGCCGATGAGCTTGCCGCTGATGATCACGTCGGCGCCCGGGCTGATGGGGGCCAGCGCCCGGTTGCGGTCGTCGACCAGCTCGGTGACGACCGGCAGTTCCCGCCCGGTGGCCTCCTCCAGCTGGCGCAGCAGCAGAAGCGTGACGAGCGTGCGGTTGTCGGGGTGGTCCGCGCTCTGCCCGGGAGAGGGGTCCTGGCCGAGGACGATGACGCTGTCGTAGGAGTGCACGTCCAGGCGCCGCAGGGTCTCGGGCCGGGTGACGTCCCCCCGGTGCAGGGTCAGGGCCGGGCCGGTGCCGTGGTGCGCGCCGGACTCGTGCACCTGCCGGGCCGTCTCCTCGTCGCAGTCGGCCACCACGTCGACGGCCGATCCCGGCAGGGCGCGGCGGCCCAACTGGTCGACCATGAGCGGCGCCCTGCGGTTCCAGCCGAGCATCAGCACCCGCTCCGGCCGCGCCGGTGTCGGCGGGCCGGACGCCATCGCCTCCTTGTCGACCCACGGTCCGCAGTCGCCCGGCCAGGCCGTGTCGTCGTCACGGGAGATGACGATGAGCAGATCGTCCGCGGCTATGGCCGTCTGCGGCGGCGGGGCGAGCAGCGGGGTGTCGCCGCGGACCAGTCCCACCACGCTGGACGTCGGATAGGACAGCAACGCGTCGCCGAAGGTCCGGCCGGTCAGGGTCGCCTCGCCGACCAGGTAGAACTCGTCGCCCGCGAAGTCCAGCAACTCCTGGTGGACCAGGGAGAGGCCGGGACGGCGAGCGGCCTGGGCGATCAGCCGGGCCGTGATCGTGTCGCTCTCCAGGACGACTCCGCCCGGCCCGGCGGCGAGGCAGGCGGCCAGCCGGTAGCGGTCGTCACGGACGGCGGCGACGACGGGCGGCCGGCTCTTCGCCCCGGCCAGGGCCGCCCGCAGCGCCAGCAGCGTCTTGACGACCTCGGCGTCGGCGTCCGGCTCGTCCCGGGGCAGCACCAGCACGACACCGGCCGTCGCCGGACTGGTCAGAGTCAGCACGGCCGGGTCGGTGGTGGGGCCGCTGCGGCAGATCAGCCGCGTACGCCCGACGGGCCCGGCCTTCGTGCCGAGGGCCTCCTCCATGGCGGTCTTGTCGCGGTCGGCCAGCACCGCCACCGCCGCGCGCCGCAGGTTGGCGTTGGCGGCGACCAATTCGCCGACCACCGTGAACACCTGCTCCGACCACCCCAGGACCACGACGTGTCCCTGTTCCAGCACGGTCGAGCGGCCCCGCCGCAACGCGGTGAGCCGTTCCGTGAGGGCGGTGGTGATCAGGCCGACCAGAGTCGACACGTACAGCAGCGCGACCAGGGCGAGCAGCACCGACATCGCCACGCGCAGCGGCGTGCCGGTCGCACCGCCCAGCCGCAGCGTCTCCCCCGTCAGGTGCCACACCTGCGCGAGCCGGCCCGGCAGGGACCGGGGCGCGTCCGGGTCGGTCCACACCACCACCGCGCTGGCCGGGACGACGACGGCCAGGCACAGCAGCGCCATCCACCCGACCAGGGCGGAGGCACCGCGGGCCAGCGTGCTGTCGAACCAGTAACGGGCCCGGTCACCGAACGAAGTGCGCCGCTGCGCCACCCTTCCCCTTCCGTCGCCCCGGTCCTCCTCGCGCGCCGGCCGGCACCGCCGTGCGCGTGCGGCGCACGACGGACGAAGAGCGCGGGTGTGAGTACGCATGTCGCAGTCTGAGGGCTCGTGCCGGGCGGTGAGCGCGGTTCGTCGCGCATTCATCCCTTCGGGTTCACCGAGCGTGCCGGGAGCGCAACGTCCGCCGGGACATGCGGGTTTCGCCCCGGATTCGCTCCTTGGGGGCAATGCCCGGGCGAAGCGCGGCGTCCTGCCACGGCCGCCGCTACAAAGAGCGCCATGACTGATGATCACGCGGTGGTGCGACCCGACGGCGGCTTCTCCCGGCGGAGCTTCGCGGCGGTGGCCGGCACGGCCACCGTGGCGACGGCCCTCGCCGGCGGTTCCGCCACGGCCCTGCCCGCGCCGGCCGCGCCGGCCGCCCCCGGCGCCCCCCGCGGTGCCGACCCCGAGCGGAGCCTCGCCGTCGCCCGCGCTCTGCTCGTCCTCGACTCCGACAACCGCCCACTCGTCCCGCGCTACCAGCGCGTCCTGCGGGACGGGCTGCCGGCCCGCAGGACCCGTCCCAAGGACGTCCTCGTCATCGGCGCCGGCCCCGCGGGGCTGGTGACCGCCTGGCTGCTGAAGCGGGCGGGACACCGGGTGACGGTCCTGGAGGCCAACGGCAACCGGGCGGGCGGGCGCGTCAAGACCTTCCGCAAGGGCGGGCACGAAGGCGCCGCGCAGCCGTTCGCCGACCCCCGCCAGTACGCCGAGGCGGGCGCGATGCGCCTGCCCGGCAGCCACCCGCTGGTGATGCAGCTCATCGACCAGCTGGACCTGAGGAAGCGGCGCTTCCACTACGTCGACGTCGACGACGAGGGACGCCCCGCCGCGCGCACCTGGATCCACGTCAACGGCATCCGTGTGCGGCGCGCCGACTACGCCCGCTCGCCCCGGCGCGTGAACCGCTCGTTCGGCGTCCCGAAGGCCCACTGGGACACCCCGGCCGCCGCCATCCTGCGCGCCGCCCTCGACCCGGTGCGCGACGAGTTCAGCCGCGTCGGCCCGGACGGCAAGCGCGTCGACAAGCCCCTCCCCGAACGGCTGCGCGGCTGGGCCCGCGTGGTGCAGCGTTTCGGCGACTGGTCGATGTTCCGCTTCCTCACCGAGCACGCCGGCCTCGACGAGCGCACCGTCGACCTGATCGGCACCCTGGAGAACCTCACCTCACGCCTGCCGCTGTCCTTCATCCACAGCTTCATCGGCTCCTCCCTCATCAGCCCCGACACGCCGTTCTACGAGCTGGAGGGCGGCACGGCCGTCCTGCCGGACGCCCTGCTCGAACGGGTCCGCAAGGAGGTGCGGTTCGACCGCCGGGTGACACGCATCCAGTACCACCATCCCGACCGCCCGTCGCCGGAGGGCGGGCACGTGCGGCGCAAGGGGCCGCACGTGTGGGTGGACACCGTGTCCGAGGGCCGCGACGGCCCGGTCGTCCGCGAGCAGTTCACCGCCGACGTGGCCGTGGTCACGGTGCCCTTCTCCGGGCTGCGCCACGTGCAGATCGAGCCGCCGCTGTCGTACCGCAAGCGCCGCGCGGTCTGCGAACTGCATTACGACAGCGCGACCAAGGTGCTGCTCGAGTTCAGCCGCCGCTGGTGGGAGTTCGACGAGGACGACTGGAAGCGTGAACTGAACGCCGTGAAGCCGGGCCTGTACGAGGCGTACCGCACCGGCCGGGCGCCGTCGGACGGCAGCCTGCTGGGTGCGCACCCCTCCGTGCCGAGCGGGCACATCACGGCGGCACAGCGCACCCACTACGCGGCCAACCGCGCGATCGGCCGCGACCAGCCGGAGGCGGCCGGTGTGGTGGGCGGCGGCTCGGTGTCGGACAACGCCAACCGCTTCATGTTCAACCCCTCGCACCCGGTCCCGGGCAGCGCGGGGGGCGTCGTCCTGGCCTCCTACAGCTGGGCGGACGACGCGCTGCGCTGGGACTCCCTGGACGACGAGGCACGCTACCCGCACGCGCTGTGCGGGATGCAGCAGGTCTACGGCCGGCGCATCGAGGTGTTCTACACCGGCGCCGGCCGCACCCAGAGCTGGCTGCGCGACCCGTACGCCTACGGAGAGGCGTCCGTGCTGCTCCCCGGGCAGCACACGGAACTGCTGCCCGCGATCCCGGCGGCCGAGGGGCCGTTGCACTTCGCCGGGGACCACACGTCGGTGAAGCCGGCGTGGATCGAGGGTGCCCTGGAGTCCGCCGTGCGGGCCGCCCTGGAAGTGCACACGGACTAGCTTCGGACCGAGCAAGGGGCCCCGGCGCGCAGGCGCCGGGGCCCTTTCGTCTCCCCGCCCGCCCAGGTGCGGCGGCTCGCGCCACGACCGCAATGACCACAACATCCGTTGGTTGCGCAAGCGAGACAGCCCGTCGGCGTCCGGGCACCATGTGGCCCACCTCACCCTCCCCCACAGGGCCTTCACCCATCCGCAACGACGTACCGACAGGTGGTGGCACTCGTGCGCCTGCGCACCCCCCTCGCCCTGCTCGGGGCCGCCGTGCTCGTGCTCACCGGACCGCCGCTGCTCACCGCCGGCAGCGGCGCGGAGACCGGCACACGGATCCCGGGCCTGCGCTTCATGGTTCCCAACACGCCCGGCGGCGGCTACGACATCACGGCCCGCACGGCCGCGAAGAACGCCGAGGACGCCGGACTGACCCACGACATCGAGGTGTTCAACCTGCCGGGCGCGGGCGGCACCGTGGGCCTGAGCCGGCTGGTGAGCGAGCACGGCAACGGCAAACTCGCCATGTCCATGGGTCTCGGGGTGGTGGGCGCCGTCCGCTCCAACGACGCCCCGAGGACGCTCGCCGACACCACGCCCATCGCCCGGCTCACCGAGGAGCAGGACGTGGTGGTCGTGGCGAAGGACTCGCCGTACCGGACGATCGACGACCTGATCCGCGCCTGGAAGGAGGATCCGGGCAAACTGCCGGTGGGCGGCGGGTCGTCGCCCGGCGGGCCCGATCACCTCGCGCCGATGCTGATGGCGAAGGCCGCCGGGATCCCGCCGAAGCAGGTCAACTACATCCCCTTCGACGGCGGCGGCGAGCTGCTGGCCTCCATCCTCGGCAACAAGGTGGCCTTCGGCGTCTCGGGGGTCGGCGAGTACCTCGACCAGATCGAGGCGGGCGAGCTGCGCCTGCTCGCGGTGACCGGCCCGGAGCGCGTCGAGGGACTGGACGCGCCGACGCTGACGGAGGCGGGCTACGACGTGAACTTCACCAACTGGCGCGGCATCGTCGCCCCGCCCGGCCTGAACGACGCGGAGCGCGACAAGCTCGTGCGGCTGATCGAGGAACTCCACGGCTCGGACGAGTGGCGGAAGTCCCTGGAGAAGAACGGCTGGGACGACGCCTTCCTCACGGGTGAGAAGTTCGGCGCGTTCCTCGATGCCGAGGACAAGCGCGTGGTGTCGGTGCTGAAGGAGCTGGGACTGTGACGACGACGCCGACCACCGGCGCACCCACCACCGCGCGGGGCGGACGCGGGTTGTGGCTGCGGGAGCACTCCGAACTCGGTGTATGTGTCCTGCTGCTGGCACTGGGTGTGCTGGTGCTGACCGACACGCTCACCATGGACGTCGACATCGCGCAGCGCGGCCCCGTCGGCCCGCGGACCGTACCGGTCGTCGTCGGTTCCGGTCTGCTGGTGATCGCCGCCCTGCTCGCCGTGGACGTGCTGCGCGGCGGACGGGGCCAGGCCGAGGGCGGCGAGGACGTCGACCTGTCCGAACCCGCCGACTGGCGCACGGTGTCGCTGCTGGCCGGGGTGTTCCTCGGCGCGGCGGTGCTGATCGAGCCGCTCGGATTCCCCGTCGCGGGCGCGCTGCTGTTCTGGGGTGCGGCCTTCGCGCTGGGCAGCCGCAGCACCGACCGCGATCCGCTCATCGCGGCCGGTCTGTCCCTGCTCACCTACGTCGTCTTCAACAACCTGCTCGGAGTGCCCCTGCCCGGCGGCCCGCTGATGGGAGTGCTGTGACATGAACGCCCTGAACTCCCTTCTGGACGGCTTCGGTACGGCCCTCACACCGGTCAACCTGCTCTGGGCCGCCGTCGGCGTCCTGCTGGGTACGGCCATCGGCGTACTGCCCGGCATCGGCCCGGCCATGGCGGTCGCCCTGCTGCTGCCGGTGACGTACGGGCTCGACCCGACCGGCGCGTTCATCATGTTCGCCGGCATCTACTACGGGGCGATGTTCGGCGGCTCCACGACCTCCATCCTGCTCAACACCCCCGGGGAGAGCGCGGCGGTGGTGGCGGCCATGGAGGGCAACCCCATGGCCAAGTCGGGGCGCGGCGCCCAGGCCCTGGCGGCGGCCGCGATCGGGCACTTCGCCGGCGGCATGGTCGGCACGCTGCTGCTGGTCGCGCTCGCGCCGACCGTCGCCGAACTGGCCGTGGACATCGGCGCCCCCGACTACTTCGCCATCATGGTGCTGGCGTTCATCGCGGTGACCTCGGTGCTGGGTTCGTCGCGCATCCGGGGCATGGCCTCCCTGCTGATCGGCCTCACCCTGGGCCTGGTCGGCCTGGACCGGATGACCGGTCAGCAGCGTCTGACATTCGGTTCGCTCCAACTGGCCGACGGTATCGACGTGGTGATCGTCGCGGTCGGTCTCTTCGCGATCGGCGAGGCGCTGTGGGTCGCCGCCCATCTGCGGCGCCGGCCGCCCGAGCCGATCCCGGTGGGGCGTCCCTGGCTGGGGCGGGACGACGTACGGCGGACCTGGAGGTCGTGGCTGCGCGGCCCGTTCATCGGCTTCCCGTTCGGCGCGATCCCCGCGGGTGGCGCGGAGATCCCGACGTTCCTGTCGTACGTGGCGGAGAAGCGCCTGTCCAAGCACCCGGACCAGTGGGGCAAGGGGGCCATCGAGGGCGTCGCCGGTCCGGAGTCGGCGGCGTCGGCCTCGGCGGCGGGCACCCTGGTGTCCATGCTGACCCTGGGCCTGCCGACCACGGCGGTCGCGGCCGTGATGCTGGCCGCCTTCCAGCAGTACGGCATCCAGCCCGGTCCACTGCTGTTCGAGCGCGAACCCGAGCTGGTGTGGGGTCTGATCGCCTCGCTGTTCGTCGGCATGGTGCTCCTGCTCGCGCTCAACCTGCCGCTGGCGCCGGTGTGGGCGAAGCTGCTGCGCATCCCGCGGCCGTATCTGTACGCCGGGATCATGTTCTTCGCGGCGGTCGGGGCCTACGCGGTCGGCGGGGAGGTGGTCGACCTGGTGATCCTGCTGATCATCGGCCTGATCGGCTTCGGCATGCGCAGGTACGGCCTGCCGGTGCTGCCCGCCGTCATCGGTGTGATCCTCGGCCCCAACGCCGAACAGCAGCTGCGGCGCGCCCTGCAGATCAGCGACGGCAGCGTGGCGGGCCTGGTGGGCACGCCGTTCGCGGTGACGGTGTACGCGGTGATCGTGCTGCTGCTGGCCTGGCCGCTGCTGAGGAAGGCGGTACGGCGGGGGCGCACGGCGGCCTGAGCCCGCGGGGACGCCCGCGCGAAAGGGGTGCGGCTCGGTCGAGCCGCGCCCCTTTCGCGCCTCTTCCCCGCCCCGCCCTTGACGGTGCACGGACTCGGTGGCTTCATGCATGGGAGCGCTCCCACTCACGGCGGACACCACCCGTCCCACTCCCCATCCCTCAGGAGCCCTCATGAGACCCCGCACAGCCCCCGTCCCCCGCACCGCGGCCGCGGCCGCGGCCGCCACTTTCCTGACCCTCCTGCTCTGCCTCCTCACCACCGCCTCCCCGGCCCAGGCGGCCGCCCCCACGGGCTTCCACGTCCGGGACGGCCGCCTCCTGGAGGCCGGCGGCAACGACTTCGTGATGCGCGGGGTCAACCACGCCCATACCTGGTATCCGGACCGGATCGGCGCCCTGGCCCACATCAAGGCCAAGGGCGCCAACACCGTGCGTGTGGTCCTGTCCAGCGGTGACCGCTGGACCCGCAACGACACGGCCGACGTGGCGAACGTCGTGGACCAGTGCAAACGGAACCGGCTGATCTGCGTCCTGGAGGTGCACGACACCACCGGCTACGGCGAGCAGAGCGGCGCCGTCACGCTCTCCCGCGCAGCCGACTACTGGATCAGCGTGCGCAGCGCGCTGACCGGCCAGGAGGACCACGTCATCGTCAACATCGGCAACGAGCCGTACGGCAACACCGGTTACGCGGCGTGGACGGCCGACACCAAGGCGGCGATCGGCAAGCTGCGCGACGCCGGCTTCGACCACACGATCATGGTGGACGCGCCGAACTGGGGACAGGACTGGGCGTTCACGATGAGCGACAACGCCGCCTCGGTGTTCGCCGCCGACCCCGACGCCAACACCGTCTTCTCGATCCACATGTACGGCGTCTTCGACACGGCCGCCGAGATCACCGCCTATCTCGACCGGTTCGTCAGCGCGAAACTGCCCGTGGTGGTCGGCGAGTTCGGGCACGACCACTCGGACGGCGATCCCGACGAGGACACGATCCTCGCCGTCGCCCAGCGACTGCGGCTCGGGTACCTCGGCTGGTCCTGGAGCGGCAACAGCGGTGATGTCGGGTACCTGGACATGGTGCAGGGCTTCGACCCGGACCGCCTCACCTCCTGGGGGCAGCGCCTCTTCAACGGGGAGAACGGCATCGCCGCGACCGCCGAGGAGGCCGCCGTGTACTCCGCCGGAGGGAAGGACGCCACTCCCCCGACGGCGCCCGGCACCCCCACCGCCTCCGGTGCGACCTCCTCGTCCGTCACCCTGAGCTGGGCGGCGGCCACGGACGCCACCGGCGTCACCGGCTACGACGTCGTGCGGATCGGCTCCGGCGCCGAGACGGCGGTCGCCTCCACGACCGCGACCACCATCACCCTGACCGGCCTGTCCTCCGCCACCTCTCACACCTTCGCCGTGTACGCCCGAGACGCCGCGGGCAACCGCTCGCCCAGGTCGGCGACGGTGACGGTCACGACCGCGCCGGGGAGCCCGGCGCCGTCCTGCGGCGTCGCCTACCGGGTGACGGCCGGCTGGCCCGGTGGCTTCCAGGGGGAGATCACGGTGCGCAACACCGGCACGGCCGTGGTCGACGGCTGGACGCTGCGCTGGACGTTCGCCGACGGCAGGCGCGTCACCAGCCTCTGGGGCGGCACGGTGACCCAGAGCGGGTCCGGGGTCGGCGTGACGGCCGCCCCGTACACCGCGACGATCCCCGCCGGAGGGTCGGTCACGCTCGGTTTCACGGCCACCGGGGAGCCCACCGGCTCCGGCCCGGCGGCCTTCACGCTGAACGGCGCCGACTGCTCCGTGAGTTGACCGGCGCCCCGGCCCGGTGCCGCCTCGCCCGCCCGTCCGGGTGGGGCGGCACCCGCGCCACGGCGAAGTCCTCCGAGGCTGGTACGAACCCGGCATGGGCGCACCGGCCTCCCGGTTCCGCCGGGTGGTGGGGCACGGCACGGCGTGGGCGTTCCGCCGGGACCCGTGCCGTGCCTCGGCCGCGCGCGACTGAGCTCCCGCCGGCCTCGGGGTCCCGGGCGTCCCCCGACCGGCCCCGCGTCTTTCGGCCAATCCCCGCACACCGGGGCCGTCCCGGGGTGGGTACGGGCCTGCACCCCCTATGCTTCTACATGCTTGTAGAAGCAAGCCCGTACACGCACGTGAAGGAGTGGACGCCACCATGGTGTTCAAACGACTGCTCGGCGCGATCGGCGTCGGCGGCCCCACCGTCGACACGGTCCTCGATCCCGCTCCCGTCCGGCCCGGCGGCACACTCGGCGGCCGGGTCCACCTGGAGGGCGGCAAGGCCGACTTCGAGATCGAGCACATCACCCTGGAGCTGGTGGCCCGGGTCGAGGCCGAGCGCGAGGACGGCGAGAGCGAGGGCGTGGTCGCCTTCGACCGGTTCACCGTGGGCGGCGGGTTCCGGCTCGCGGAGGGCGAGCGGCGCAGCCTGCCGTTCGGCGTGAGCCTGCCGTGGGAGACCCCGGTCACCGAACTGCACGGCCAGAGCCTGGGCGTCGTCCTCGGCGTACGCACGGAGCTGTCCGTGGCGGGCGCGAAGGACAAGGGCGACCTCGACCCGCTGAGCGTCACGCCGCTGCCCGTGCAGGAGGCGGTCCTCGAGGCTTTCGGCGGGCTCGGGTTCGGATTCCGTTCGGCCGACCTGGAGCTGGGGCACATCGGTGGCACGGATCAGCGACTGCCGTTCTACCAGGAGATCGAGCTGGTCCCGCCGCCGCGGTACGCGCAGCAGGTCCACGAGATCGAGGTGACGTTCCTGGCCGGGCCGGGCGGCATGGAGGTGGTGCTGGAGGCGGACGAGCGGGGCGGTTTCCGCGCGCCCGGCCACGACGCGCTGACCCGGTTCACGGTCTCCCACGACGGGGTCGAGCGGCAGGACTGGCCCGCGGTCGTCGACGGCTGGCTGCGCCACCTGGTCGAGCACCGGGCGCCGTACGGCGTGCCGGCCGGCGACGGCGCCCCGCCGGCCCACGGCCACGAGGCACATCACCACGAGGAGCGCCGGCCGGGCCCCGGCATGGGGACCGTCGTCGCCGCGGGCGCGGCCGGACTCGCGGTCGGTGTCGTCGGCGGCATGGTGGCGAGCGAAGTCGTCGACGAAGTGGGGGACTTCTTCGAGGGCGAGGAGGAAGAGGAGGAAGAGGAGGGCTGAGTCCGGCCGGGAGACCGTGCGGGCGCCGCGTGACCGGCGCCCGTTCCTCACAGCGGTGTCGCGGCGTGCAGGATGAGGACCATCGTGACGGCCGAGTTGGCCGACGACATCGCCGACACCGCCGTCCCGGCGGCCGCGCCCCAGGCCGCCAGGCCGACGGCCGTGAACGCCGGGGGCCAGCTGCGCACGGCGGGCGCCGGACCGAGCAGGGCCGCCACCCGGCGCGGTACCGGCCCGGGCGCGGCGAGGCCGGCCAGGGTCGGCGCCGGGGTGCCCCGCGAGACCAGGGCGGCCGCGCCGATGGCCCGGGCGACCGTGCGCCGGCTGCCGACCACCCGGGCCGCCTCCTCGTCCGCCCACCGCTCGGCCGTGTAGGCCACGGCGGTGCGCAGCGGACGCAGGAACGGATTGGCCCGGGCGGCGAGTTGCACGGTGAGCAGGAACCGGTCGTGGCGCGCGGCGAGGTGGGCCCGCTCGTGGGCGAACAGGGCGCGCCGCTCGGCCGGCCGCAGCCGCTGCAGCAGGGCCGTCGTCACCACGATCCGGCCCCCGCCCGCCCCACGGAGGCGGCCGGAAGTACGCCCCGGCCCGGTGCCCCGGGCGGGGGCCGCGCCGTCCCGCCGCGCTCCCCCGCGTCCGGCGCCGTCACCGCCCCGCCGCCCGCCGGGCGGCAGCGCGTACGCGTAGGGGACGGCGTCCGGCAGGACGGCCACCTCCGTGTCCGGCAGTCCGGCCAGCGCGCGGTGCGCCTGCCGGCGCACGCGGCCGTGCCGCCACAGGGCCCGGGCGCAGGCGGCGACCACCGCGCACAGGGCCGGGATGGCGGCCTTGCCGACCACCTCGTCGAAGGGCACGGCCGCCCGCACCTCCGGGTCCGACCAGCCGTCGGGCAGCGGGTTGCCGGGGAGCTGGGCGGTGCCGACCACCATGACCAGGCCCAGGCACACCGTGCTGCACAGCGCCAGCACCGCGGCCAGGACGGTCAGCAGCCGGGTCGCGGTGCGCGGGTGCAGGTGCTGCTCGGCCAGACGAGCGACCGGCCAGGCCGTGAGCGGCAGGACCAGCGGCAGGAAGACGAAGACCCCCATGAGGCGTCAGTCTTCCCCGTCGCCGTGTTCCTGCTCCAGCAGGTCCCGCAGCAGCCGTTCGTCGTCGGGACCGAGTCCCGTGACGAAGCTGGCGAGGACTGCCTCGCGGTCGCTCTCGGCGTCCAGCACCTTGCGCATCTTGCGCGCCGCCAGGCCCGCCTGGTCCGAGGCGGGCGTCCAGGCGAAGGACCGGCCCACCCGCTCCCGGGTGACGGCGCCCTTGCCCAGCAGCCGGGTCAGGATCGTGATCACGGTGGTGTACGCGAGGCCGCCGCCGAGGCGTTCCTGCACCCAGCCGGCCGTCGCCGGCCCGTCCGCCTCCCGCAGTGCCGACAGCACCAGCGCCTCCAGCTCGCCCTGCCCCCGCCGGGGTCGCTGCCGGGGATCCGTCACGGCCCTGCCTCCTTCATGCCGCCCTGCGTTGCCCGTGCGGACATCGTATAGACCGGCGGGACCCGCTCCGTCATCTTCTACAGTGTTGTAGATTCACGCTGTGGTCCGTTCGCACCGGCCGAGAACGCCGAGAAGGAGTGTTCCGTGGGAGTTTCCCTGTCCAAGGGTGGCAACGTCTCGCTCAGCAAGGAGGCACCGGGGCTCACCGCCGTCCTGGTCGGTCTCGGCTGGGACGTGCGCACGACCACCGGCACCGACTACGACCTCGACGCCTCGGCCCTCCTCCTCGACGCCTCCGGGAGGGTCCCCTCGGACCGGCACTTCGTCTTCTACAACAACCCGCGCAGCCCGGACGGTTCGGTCGAGCACACCGGTGACAACCTCACCGGCCAGGGCGAGGGCGACGACGAGACCGTCGAGGTCGACCTCGCCGCCGTGCCCGCCGAGGTCGACCGGATCGTCTTCCCGGTCTCCATCCACGACGCCGAGAACCGCGGCCAGAGCTTCGGGCAGGTGCGCAACGCCTTCATCCGGGTCGTGAACCAGGCGGACGGCCAGGAGATCGCACGCTACGACCTGTCCGAGGACGCCTCCACGGAGACCGCGATGGTCTTCGGCGAGCTGTACCGGCACGGCAGCGAGTGGAAGTTCCGTGCCGTCGGCCAGGGTCACGCCTCCGGACTGGCCGGCATCGCCTCCGACTTCGGCGTCGGCGTCTGACCCGCGCCGGCCGGGCCGCCCGGCCCACCCGCCGGGGGCGGGCCCGGCGACCGCACCCGCAACCGACCGACCCACCGGGAGACCACGTGGCCGCTCCGCACCGCCTCGGACCAGAGGACCGCGCGGACTTCGAAGCCGTCCTGACCCAGGCCCTCGGCAGCGCCGGATTCCGCGAGGCCCTCGGCCCCGACCCGGACGGCCGGGCCGAGGCGCACCTGCGCGCCGACGCGCTCGCCCACGCCGACGCCATCGCGGCGGCGGCCCGGGAGCCCTACCGCGACTATCTCGCGGTGCGGCGGGCGGCCCGGCACCGGCCGCGGCCGTCGTCCGGCACGGGGAGCCTGCTGCCCGCCCTCGCAGTGCTCACCCCCCTGGTGTCCACGGTGTCCGCCCTCGCCCTGCTGGCCCTCGGCGGCACGCTCCACGCCGTCGGGGTGCCCGGGCCGCTGCCGGGCTCGCTCCTCACGAGCGGCTGGACGCTCGCCCTGGTCGCCGCCGTGACCGGCCTGGTCGCGGCGGCCGCGCTGCTGCGCACGGCCCTGGACCGCCGCGTCCCGCCCGCCGCCGACCAGGTGGAGCACGCCCGGCTGATCTGGCGGCAGGCGCTGCTCGACCGCGGCATGCTGCCGCACCTGCGCCGGCACCTGCTCCCGCACCCCGAGGCGGCGATCACGCCGTGCTCCCCGCCCGATACGCTCGCGCCGTGCCCGGCCCGGGCGAGAAAGGACAGGACACCATGTTCGGACTGAGCGAGCTGGCGATCATTCTCATCGTCGTCATAGCCGTCATCGGGATCAAGAAGCTTCCCGAGCTGACCCGTTCGGCCGGCAAGGCCGCCCGCATCCTCAAGGCCGAGGCCCGTGCCGCCAAGGACGAGGAAGCCGGCACGGCGCCCGCGCCGCGGGTGGTCCGGGGCGAGGTCGTCCCGCCGGGCACGGGCCCGACCGCGCCCGGCTCCCGCCCGGCCGCCGCCCCGGACCACCCCTGATCGGTCCCTGACTACAGCGTGCGCTCCAGGCGCTCCGACACGGCCCGGACGAACTTGGCCGGGTCCTTGGGCTGTCCGCCCTCGGCGAGCACCGCGAGGGCGTGCAGCAGCTCGGCGGACTCGGCGAGCTCGCTGCGGTCCTCGCGGTCGCGGTACGCCTGGTTGAGGCCCTTCACCAGCGGGTGACCGGGGTTGAGCTCCAGGATCCGCTTGGTGCGCGGCACCTCCTGACCCATCGCCCGGTACATGTTCTCCAGCGCCGGGGTCAGGTCGTGCGCGTCGGAGACCACGCAGGCCGGGGAGACGGTGAGCCGCGTGGACAGGCGCACCTCCTTGATGTCCTCGTCCAGCTGCTCGCGCATCCAGCCGAGCAGCCCCGCGTACTCCTCGGCCTGCTTCTCCCGCTCCTCGCCGGCCTTCTCCTCGCCCTCGCCGTCCAGGTCGATCTCGCCCTTGGTGACCGAGCGCAGCTTCCTGCCCTCGTACTCGCCGACGGCGTCGGCCCACACCTCGTCGACCGGGTCGGTGAGCAGCAGCACCTCGATGCCCTTGGCCCGGAACGCCTCCAGGTGCGGGGAGTTCTCGATGCTCTGCCGGGACTCGCCGGTGATGTAGTAGACGGCGTCCTGGCCGTCCTTCATCCGCTCCACGTACCCGGCGAGCGTGGTCGGCTCGTCGTCGGAGTGCGTGGTCGCGAAGGACGCGACCGCCAGCAGCGCCTCCCGGTTGTCGGGGTCGGTGACCAGACCCTCCTTCAGGACGGTCCCGAACTCCCGCCAGAAGGTGGCGTAGCGCTCGGCGTCCTTGGTCATGAGTTCCTTGACCGTGGACAGCACCTTCTTGGTGAGCCGCCGCTGCATCATCCGGATGTGCCGGTCCTGCTGCAGGATCTCGCGGGAGACGTTCAGCGAGAGGTCCTGCGCGTCGACGACGCCCTTGACGAACCGCAGGTACGGCGGCAGCAGCGCCTCGCAGTCGTCCATGATGAAGACGCGCTTCACGTACAGCTGGACGCCGCGCTTGAAGTCCCGCGTGAACAGGTCGTGCGGGGCGTGCGCGGGGATGAAGAGCAGCGACTGGTACTCGAAGGTGCCCTCCGCCTGGAGCCGGATCGTCTCCAGCGGCTCGCGCCAGTCGTGGCTGATGTGCTTGTACAGCTCGTGGTACTCGTCCTCGGACACCTCCTCGCGCGAGCGCGCCCACAGCGCCTTCATCGAGTTCAGCGTCTCGGGCTCGGGCGTTCCGTCGCCGCCGTCGTGGTCCGGGACCATCCGGATCGGCCAGGTGATGAAGTCCGAGTAGCGCTTGACGATCTCGCGGATCGTCCACTCGGACGTGTAGTCGTGCAGCTGGTTCTCGGGGTCGGCCGGCTTCAGGTGCAGCGTGACGGAGGTGCCCTGCGGCGCGTCGTCGACCTTCTCCAGCGTGTAGGTGGCCTCGCCCCGGGACGTCCAGCGGGTGCCCTGGTCCTCGCCGGCGCGCCGGGTCACCAGCGTGACCTCGTCGGCCACCATGAACCCGGAGTAGAAACCGACGCCGAACTGGCCGATGAGCCCTTCGGCGCCGCCCCCGTCCTGCGCCTCCCGCAGCTCCTTGAGGAAGGCCGCCGTGCCGGAGTTGGCGATGGTGCCGATGAGGCGGCCGACCTCGTCGTACGACATGCCGATGCCGTTGTCCCGCACGGTGAGGGTGCGGGCCTCCTTGTCGACGTCGATCTCGATGTGCAGATCGGAGACGTCGGCCTCCAGCGAGTCGTCCCGCAACTTCTCCAGACGCAGCTTGTCGAGCGCGTCGGAGGCGTTGGAGACGAGCTCGCGCAGGAAGACATCCTTGTTCGAGTAGACCGAGTGGATCATCAGCTGGAGCAGCTGACGGGCCTCTACCTGGAACTCAAACGTTTCGGTCGTCATGGTTCGCGAATACCTCACAGGTCCCACAGTCGCCTGAACTGGTGGCTGTCACTGTAAAACACCAAGTCAGGCCGGGGACCCGGAAGTCAGACGAGGTGGGCGAAGACGACCAGATTCTCGGTGTAGTCCCGGGCCTTGCGGTCGTAGGCCCCGGCACAGGTGATCAGCCGGACCTGGGCCTGCGGGGTGTCGCCGTACACCCGGTCGCTGGGGAAGTCGTCCTTGCGGAAGGACTCCTTGCCGTCGACGACGAAGTCGGCCCTGCTGCCGTCGGCCCGCATCACGTGGAACTTGTCGCCCTTCTTCAGCTCGCCGAGGCCGGCGAAGACGGCCGGGGAGGTCTTGGTGTCCACGTGCCCGGCGATGATCGCGGTCCCGCGCTCGCCGGGCGAGTGGCCCTTGGCGTACCAGCCGACGAGGTTGGTGTCGTCGGCCGGCGGGGGATCGAGCATGCCCGAGGGACCGATGGCGAGGTCGGTGAAGGGTGCGTTGACGCCGATCTTCGGGATGAGCAGGCGGACCGGCCGGGACCGGGGCAGCCGCGGGCCCTCGGCGGAGGGGGACGCCGACGCCCCGGGCGGCGTGTAGGGAGCGGCCGAGGCCGCGGGAAGGGCGGGCGGGGCGTGCGGCGGGCCGCCGTCGAAGGAACCGCCCCGGCCGCCCGTCAGGTTCAGCGCCAGGGCCAGTGCGGCCGCCGACCACAGCACCGCCACTATGGTGCGCAGCCGTCTCCGGGACCGTGCGGGCTCCGGGTCGGGAAGGGCAGGGGGACTGACTGCCATCGAGAACCACCTCGTTCAGGGCACGGCAGGGGGCACGGCCCGCGCTGGGACGAGCCGGGCCGCCGCGACGCGCGGGGCGCGTGCGGCGGCCGGTATGAGGTCAGGCATCGGTCACGCCGCGCCCTGGGCGGCCTTCCGGCGGCGCAGCGCGTACAGACCGGTACCGGCGACCGCCAGCACCGCGAGACCGCCGGCGGTCACACCCGAGGTGTTGGCCAGCGCGCCGCCACCGGTGTGCATGCCACCGCGCGGCTTGTCGTGCTTGCCCTCCCACGAGCCCTTGTCGTGCTTGCCGCTGTACCCCTCGTCGCCCTTGTCGCCGTAGGAGTCGTCCTCGTGCTTGCCGGACCAGCCGCCCTCGCTGTCCTCCTTGTAGCTCCCGCCCTCCTGCTTGTCCCAGTCGTCCGAGTTGACCAGGGCCAGGGCGCCGCCACCGGTGTGCATGCCACCGCGGGGCTTGTCGTGCTTGCCGTGCCAGGCGTCCTTCTCGTGGCTGCCGTGCTCCTCGTCCTTGCCGTGCTCGTCGTGCTTGCCCTCCTCGTCGTGCTTGCCCTGCTCCTCGTCCTTGCCCTGCTCCTCCTTGCCCTGCTCCTCGTCCTTGCCCTGCTCCTCGTCCTTGCCCTGCTCGTCGCGGCCGCCCTGGTCCTCGGGCTTGCCCTGCTCCTCGCCGGCCTCGTCCTCGGGCTTGCCCTCGTCGTCGCCGGAGTCGCCGTCGCCGTCCGAGGTCACGGCGGTCAGCGCTCCGCCACCCGTGTGCATTCCGCCGTGCGGCTTGTCGTGCTTGTCGTGCTTGTCGTGCTCCTTGCTGTAGGAAGTGGAGTCGTCGTCCCAGTCGCCCATCACCTGGGCGTAGGCGCCGGGGGCGGCGATCGCGAGAGCCGCCGTGGCCGTGGCCGTGGCGAGCAGCATGCGGGCAGAGCGCATCGGTGAGTCCTTCCGTCGCGAACCGGGCAGCCGGCGCCTCGCCGGCTCACGAGACCCGGTCTCGACGTGAACCACCGTCAGTCACGCCGGGCGCTCCCACCATCCGGGACGTTCACACGGGTTACGGCCACACCCTGTCGGCGGAATCCGGCCCCCGGCAGCGGGTCGGGAAGCCGGGTGGTCCGACCCCACCGATGCCCGCCTCCCACAGCACCGCGGGGACGCCAAGGACTCTCCGCCGGCCGAGGCGCACAGGGCCGTGGCCGGCGTGTTCCGGATCGGCCGGCGGTGACTCGGCGCAGGGATCGGCGGGCCGGTGTGCGAGAGGTGGGGCCGGTGCGCGGCGGGCGGGCGGCGGGCCGGAGGTGTCAGTGGTGGCCGGGGCTTCGGTGGGTCGTGCGTGCGGGGTCCGGGTCTATCAGCTGGGCCGCCATGCCGAGGACGACCAGCCCGGCCGCGATCAGCAGTCCCTGGGGCAGGACGATGCCCACGCCGAGGAGGACCACCCCGATCGCCAGCCCCCAGCGGGGCCCGGTGCGCCGGTACTCGCGGGGCGGCGCGGGCCGGCCGGATCTCATGGCACGGGCGAACCGGGGGTCCTGCCGCTCCAGACGTGTCTGCAGGTCCACGAGGCGCGCGTCTTCGGACGGGGGCACGGCTTCTCCTCTCCGGAACCGTCGGTGCCGCGGGCAGGACACACCGGGGCCAGGGCACGTCGTGGGGGTTCGGGACGGGGCGGGTGCGCGGGGATCGGGTTCGCCGGTGTCCGGCCGGCCGGTCTCACCAGGGCTTCAGCTTCTCCCCCCTTCGACGGCGCGCGCCATCAGGCCCGCCCCTCATTCTTCCCGGTGGCCGCCCCCCATGAACGCCCGGCGGCGCGGGCTCCGTTCGGACGAAGACGGGTGCCGCCACCGATGGCGCGCGAGGGCCGGGCGGGTGGCGCACGGGCCCGGGGACGGCGTCGGGGGGGCTGAAAGGTGCCCGCCACGTCTGGGCGGACCCGCCCGCTGACGCCTTCGGCTCGTCGCGGCCACCGCGCTGTGCTCGGGCCGCCGGCCCACCCCGCTGTTGCGGGCCCGGCCACCCTGTGGGACATCGCCGAGGTGCCGACATCCGGACCTGGCGGATCGGCCGGAGCCGACTGCTGCGCCGTGAGCGTCGGACTCGTCGAGCCCTGAAGGGCCGGGCGCCCCGCGCCGTGGCGCCGGGCCCGGCCTCACCGGCGCTCGGTCCTCCCGGCGGGCCGGGGTGCGCTGTCCGCGGTGACGTGGACGCCGATGACGCCGGTCCCGCCGTGGGGTTCGCCCTCGTGGTCGTCCGTGACGCTGCGGGGTTCGCCCGCGCCCGCCCGCTCCGCGGGTCCGTGGGTCCCGGCCGTGCGGCCGGGCAGGAGGCGACGGCCGGACCGGAGCGCACGGGCGAGCAGGTGGGCTCGTCCGGCGGCGATGGGGCCGAGGACCGCGAGGACGAGGACGTACCCGGCGACGAACGGGGCGAGCCGGTCGTCGAGTCCGGCGCCGGCGGCCATCGCGGCCAGGATCAGCGCGAACTCCCCCCGGGCGACCAGGGTGGTGGCGATGTCGGCAGCGGTGCCGGTGCCGTAGCGGTACAGACGGGCGACGAGGAGTCCGGCGGCGATGTTCATCACCAGGGTGAGGGCGGCCGCCGCGGCCACCGGGCCGACCACGGAGACGACGTCGCCGGGGTCGATGGACAGCCCGAAGGCGAAGAAGAAGATGGCCGCGAAGGCGTCGCGCAGCGGATGCACCAGGTCCCGTATGCGCGGGCCGGACGGCGTGCCGGCCAGGATGAGCCCCACCATGAACGCGCCGATGGCGTCGGCCACTCCGAGGACCTCGGCGACCCCCGCCACCAGGACGGCCGCGCCGAGGAAGCTGATGACCAGCAGTTCGTCGTCGCGGGTCTGGATCAGACGCCCGACCGGACGCGTGCCGTAGCGGGCCGCGGCGGCCAGCAGCAGCAGGAAGCCGAAGGCCTTGCCGGCCTGCAGGACCACGTCGCCCACGCCCTCGGCGCCGCTGATCACCGGCTGGAGCGCGGCCAGGTACAGCGCGAGGAAGATGTCCTCGACGACGATGACGCCGAGGATGAGGCGCGTCTCGGGACGGCCGATGCGGCCGAGGTCGATGAGGATCTTGGTGACGATAGCGGACGAGGAGATGCCGAGGACACCGGCGAGCACCAGCGCCTCGCGCACGCCCCACCCGAGGGCGAATCCGAAGCCGAGTCCCGCACCGACGTTGAGCAGCAGATAGATCCCGCCCGCGCTCAGCAGGCGCCGGCCGCCGCTCCTGAGGTCGTCGAGGTGGAACTCCAGGCCCAGGTAGAACAGCAGCAGGACCAGTCCGAGTGCGGAGAGCATCTCGAAGTCGTGGGCGTCCTCGACGATGACCAGGCCCGGGGTGTGCGGGCCGAGCAGGATGCCCGCGAGCATGAACAGCGGGATCGTGGGGAGTCCGATCCGGCCGCCGAGGCGGGCGAGGAAGGCTGCGGCGAGGAAGGCGCCGCCCATGGCGAGCAGGCTGTCAGCGTGTCCCACGGGTCACCGCCTTCCCGGGGGCCGAGAGGGTGGATCGTTTCTGCGCACGAGGGTGGATGGGCTTCTCCTCGGGGGATGTGCCGGACGTCGTGTCGGGTCGGCCCGGAGCGCGCCCGTCACGGGGCGCCGGCGCCGGGTCCGTGGACAGCCTCACACCGGCTCCGGCCGTGCCGCCATCGGTGACCGCACCCATCTCCGGGTGGCGACGACACCCATACCGGCCGGATCACCGCCCGTCACACCTGCCGGTGGTCGATTCCCAGCAGGCTCGCCGCCGCACGGAAGTCGGCGGCGTGGTGGCCGACCGCCAGGGACCAGTGGTGGCCGACGCCCGTGGCGCTCCAGGCGTCCACCCATGCACCGGGGTCGCGGCCGAAGTCGACCCGGCTGGTGGTGTTGCCGATCTCCAGCAGCGGCCCGGGGACGACGGTGCCCTCGGAGGTGACGAAACACAGACTGCCATCGGCGTCCTGGCCCAGCCCGAGCAGGGTGACGGGACCGTGCCGGACGTCGAACTCGACGCTCACGCCCCAGCCACGCTTGCCGTGGTAGACGCCGAGGCCGCGCAGGAGCGGGTCACGGGCGCTCACGGCGAGGTGGGCGGGCCCGTCGTGGCCCATCTCCACCACGCCGTCCTGGAAGTCGAGGGCCTGGATCTCGGTGAACGAGCCTCCCGCACCCACACTCTGGGTGGTCAACTGGGCGACGGAGGTGCGCAGTTCGTACTCACCGGCGGCGGGCACGCCCCGGGCGGTGAGCAGGGAGGCGCCGAGGATCATGCCGGCGCCGAGCCGCTCGTGCAGTTCCCCGTCGAGGCCGCGGTGGTAGTACGCCAGGGAGTCCAGTGCGAAGTCGTGGACGAGCCGGTCGAGGGCGACGGAGACGGTGGCGCCCCAGGCGAAGTCCTCCTCCGCCACGCTGTCGTGGAGGGTGAACACCTGCCTAGCGAGCGCCATCCGCTCCCGGGTCTCCTTCTCCGTCACCCGCTCCACGCGATGGCGCAGGTCGTCGAACTCCAGCACCTCCACGTGCGAGCCGAAGGTCGCCGCCAGCAGCGTCGGGTCGGTCTGGACGTCGAGCATGCCGGGGTAGGCGTGCCCCATCAGGCCGTGCCGGGCGTGGCGGAGCGCGGCGCGGACACGGGCCGCGCGGATCCACTGCTCGATGCGCCGCCACGCCGATTCCTGGCGCAGCCAGCCGGAGACCGACCGGAAGGGGATGCCGGCACGCCGGAAGACGTTGCCGACCTCCGGGAGGGGGCACTGCCCGCAGTAGGCCAGCCACGCCCCGGTGTCGAAGGAGGCGTGGTTCATTCGCTCGGACGGCTGCAGGTCGACGACCAGGACGGGCGTGTGCGAGCGCTGCGCGATCGGCAGGACCATCGACGAGGTGAGGTACGTCGTCAGGAACAGCACGATCAGGTCGCAGTCGGCCCTGCGCAGCTCCTCGGCGGCACGGGCTCCTTCCCGGGCGTCGGAGACGAATCCCGCGTCGGTGACCTCGGCGTCGAGGTGCCGGAGGCGGTCGGCCACGTAGGCGGCGGATTCCCGCAGTCGCGGGAGGAGGCCCGGGAACTGCGGCCAGTAGGTGCCGAGTCCGCCGGCGACCAGGCCGACGCGGGCGGGGCGCCGGGTGACCGGCGGGAGGAGGTCGTGCAGTGCGGAGGCGCGTGCGGCCGTGCGGCCGGCGGTCGTTGCCATGGTCGGTGCTCCTCGCGAGGTCGGCGGCTCAGGTGCTGGGGACGCGCAGGTCCGCTCCGCGCGGCTCGGCCGCGGCGGAGCGCGGGACCAGGACGCGGATGATGAAGACACCCGCCACGGCCGCCGCCGTCATGCAGGCGGTGATCGTCCACAGCAGGACGGACGGGCTGTGGTCGGCGAGCGCCGGGGTGAAGAACGCGGCGACGGCGAAGACACCCCGGGACAGCGCGTAGGTGAGGCCCTGGGTGGTGCCGCGGGTGTCGGCGGGCAGCGTGAGCTGCGACCAGACCTTGTAGTTGGCCTCGCCGGCGAAGGGGTTGGACAGCTGGTAGAGCACGAAGAAGACGAGCATGCCGGCCAGGGCGCCCGCGGTGAGGGACGCGATGACGAAGGCGAGGATCTGCACCAGGGCGGCGACGTGGAACAGCCGGTCCCGCCAGGGGCTGTCGGCGACGCGGACGAAGGCCAGGGTCAGCAGTACGCCGATCGGGATGAAGGCCAGGTTGATGCCGGTGGCCAGGCTCTGCGAGGCGTCGCTGACGGTGACGAGCAGGTAGGTGCCGAACTGGCCGAAGGTGTTCGCGCCGAGGCCCCAGGTCACGTAGAAGACGAAGGTCGCGGTCATCGGCAGCAGCGCGGCGCGGGTCCACACGGTCCGCAGCGCGCCTCCCGGCGGCGCGTCCTGCGGCTCCCGCGCGGCGGGCGCTTCGGGCAGTTTCAGCCGGGAGCGCAGGGCCCAGGTGACGAGTGCGGCCACGGCCAGCTGGCCGGTGATGATGCGCGCTCCGGTCATGCCGGTGGTCGACAGGACGAAACCGAGGAAGACCGCGACGGTGATGCCGAGCATCCACATGACCTGCGTGAAGGCCACGAGTCTGCCGCGGGCCCAGGCCGGGGCCGCGTCGGAGACGACGGCCAGGGACGTCGGCAGGTCGGCGCCCGCGGCGAGCCCCGCGACGAGGACGCCGGCGAGCAGGGTGATGTCGTCCGGTGCCAGGGTGATGACGACGGCGCCGAGGGCGAAGCAGAAGATGTCCCAGTTGTAGACGCGGCGGCGGCCGAAGAGGTCGCCGAGCCGCCCGCCGACGAGCGAACCGACGGCGATGCAGCCGGTGACGATCGCGCTGATCGCCCCGGCCATCCAGACGCCCATGTCGTAACTGTCGCGGTAGAGCGCCAGGTTGACGGAGATGCCGACGATCAGCCCGGCGTCGAGGTAGGAGGCCATGCCGGACAGGGCGGCGGCCTTCCACAGTGCTGGGGGGATGGGACGGGTACCGGCCATGGGCGACTCCGTCGTCCGGTGAGAGCGCGGTGCGGGGCCTGGTCGCAGCGAATATAGGGCGGGAAAAACGTTGCAACAAGGTATCCCGTGCATCGGCACGGAAGGACCTGGGCCTGAACGGGGCTTGAACTGCCCGTGGCGCGTCCGTTCCAGGTCGCCTACGGTGACAGCGGCCTGAAAACGTTTCAGGGGAAGGACCACCTCCGTGCTCTCCCCCACTCTGCGACAGCTGTTCGACCACCCGCCCCGCGACTTCGGCCCCACTCCCCTGTGGTGGTGGTCGGGTGCCGAGGTCACCCGTGAGCGGCTCGCCTGGCAGATGCGGGCCTTCGCGGAGGGCGGGATCCACAACCTCGTGGTGATCAACCTGGCTCCGGCCGGACCGGCGTTCGGCGCCCGCGCGGACGATCCGGTCTGGTTCGGCGAGGAGTGGTGGGCACGCTTCTGCGACGCCTGCGAGGTCGCGGCCGGTCTGGGCACCCGCTTGTGGTTCTACGACCAGATCGGTTTCTCCGGAGCCAACGTGCAGGGCGGGGTGACACGCCGTCACCCCGAGGCGGCCGGCCTCGCCCTGCGCCACCGCGACGTGCGCGTGGCATGCGGCCGGGTCCGCCTCGACGACGGCGAGTCCCCGCTGGCCGCCCACACTCCGGACGGCAGGCGCCTCGACGTGGGCGGGGACGGGGCCGTGGACGCGGCCGACGGATCGCGGGTACGGCTCGTGACCACCGTCGCGACGGCCTTCGACTACCTGGACCCGCACGCCGTCGGCCTGCTGACGGACGCGGTGCACCACGAGTTCGACCGGCGCGTCCCCCAGTACCTCGGCACGGTGATCGCGGGAAGTTTCCAGGACGAACTGCCCCGCACGAACGCCTGGAGCCGCCGCTTCGCCGGTGAGTTCCGCGCCCGGCGCGGCTACGACCTGCTCGACCACCTGCCGGCCCTGTTCGGCTCCGGCACCGGTACGGGCGCCCAGGACGCGAAGATCCGCGCCGACTACTACGCGGTCCGCGCGGAACTCACCGAGGAGGCGCTGTTCCGGCCGCTCGCCGCCTGGCACCGCGAGCGTGGTCTGCTGCTGGGCAGCGACCAGAGCCATCCCGCCCGCGCGGGCCTCCCGGTCCAGTCGACGCAGCTCTACACCGACTACTTCCGCACCCACCGCTGGTACGGAGCGGCGGGCAGCGACCACCACGGCGACGCCAAGGTCCACTCGTCCCTGGCCCACCTCTACGGCCACGAGCGGGTGTGGATCGAGGCGTTCCACTCCTCCGGCTGGGGCGGCACGCTCGCGGACACCTACGACTGGCTGCTGCCGTTCCTGCGCAGTGGCGCCAACCTCTACAACCCGCACGCCAGTTACTTCGGCACGGCGGGAGGCTGGTTCGAGTGGGCGCCGCCGTCGACCGACTGGCGCCAGCCGTACTGGAGGCAGTACCCGGCGTTCTCCCGGGCCGTGGCGCGGATCTGCTCGATCATGTCGTGGGGCACCTACGCGGCCGAGGTGGCGGTCCTGCACCCCACCGCCACCATCCAGGCGCTGGTCCCCCTCGACGCGCCGGTGCGGCACTTCGGCGACCTGCGGCTGGGCGAGGGGCACGCCGACGCCGACGAGACCCAACGCCACTACCTCGACCTGTGCGGCACGAACAACTGGCTCGCCCCGCACGCCGGTTCGCTGGACCGGCACGGCGTCTCCTTCGACATCGTCGACGACGACTCGGTCCACCGCGCCCGGGCCGCCGACGGCGCCCTGCGGACACGGGGCCTGGCGTACCGCGCGGTGCTGCTGCCGTCGGCGAGTGTGCTCCGGGAGGACACGGCACGCCGGCTGACGGAACTGCTCGACGCCGGAGGCCGGGTCGTGGTGGTCGGGCGTGCTCCGGCCTCGGCCGCGGGCCGGTCCGGTGACGACGCGGTGGTCGAGGCCCTGGCGGCCCATCCCCGGCTGGAGCGGGTGCCCGACGCGGAGACCGGGGCGGCGGCGGTGGCCGGCCTCGCCGGGTACGCGACGGCGTCGGTGCCGCTGCTGGTCCGGCGGCGGGGCGAGGAGGCCGTGGCCCTGGTCACGGGGACCTTTCCCGAGTCGGGCGCGCATCCGCTGCGTCCCGGCCCCGGGCCGGCGGTTCCCGGCACCCGGACCGTGACGGTGCGCGCGGCCGTCGCCGAGGCCGAGGCGTGGAACCCGGCGACCGGCTCGCGCGAGCCGGTGCGGGTCACGGTCCGCGGCGACGGGCGGGTGTCGACGCTGGACGTCCCGCTGGACGGCGCCCCGGCCGTGCTCGTCGTCTGGCGCGAGGGCCGGCCGGCCACGGCGCGTACCCACCGGACGGCCGCGTGCCGGGTGATCGACCTCTCGGGCGGCTGGCAGGGGCGGTTGGTCCCCACGATGGACAACACCTGGGGCGATCTCGCGCTGCCACCGGGTTCACCCGTGGACGAGCCGCAGATCTGGTCCATGGAGTGGAGCGAGGGCGAGGAGTGGGAACCGGTCCGGGTCACGTACGGCAACCGGGTCCGGGTCCTGCCGCCGGTGCGGGCCGACCGGTTGCCCGAGCCGCTGGACGCCGCCCGCGCGGAGCGTGTCCTGGCCGGGGCGCACCCCCTCGCACCGCCGGACTCCGGCTGGGAGCCGGCGGTCTACTCCGCGAGCCGGGGGGCGCCCGCGCAGGGCGGGCTGCTGGGGATCAAGGGCCTGGTGAACGAGGAGTTCGTGCGGGTCCCCGTGCCCACCGGTGCGACGGCGGCCCGGGTCCGGGCGATCGTCGGGACCGGCCGGCGCGGGCCGGCCGAGTTGCACGTCGGCGCGGAGGCCGTGAAACGGGTCTGGTGGAACGGCGAGCAACTGACTCCGGACGGCGAGGGGTACCTGGCCTCCACCCGGATCACGGTGACGCGGGACCGCAACGTGCTGGAGTACGAACTGTCCGGGGCACAGAGCCGTCCCTCGGCGATATCGGCCGTCGACGGCACACCGCTGGGCAGCTTCTTCTGCCTGACCGAACCGGGCGGGTTCGGCCCGCGCCCGAGGTTCATGCGTCCGCCCGACGGGGTCCGGCCGGACGGCCCGGTCACCTATCGCGCCCGGCTGCGGGTGCCGGGCGGGGACCCGCGGGCGGTGCTCGTGGTGGGCGCCGCCCGGGCGGTCACCGTGCTGCTCGACGGAGAGGTCGTGGCGCGGCAGGAGAAGGCGGAGTACTACGAGGCGGACTGGGGGGCCGTGCCGATGTACTTCCGTCACGAACCCGCGCTCGGCCCCGGCGAGCACACGCTCGAGGTGGTGGCGGGGGGCAGCGGCGCACGGGACGCGGTGTTCGTCGACCTCGTGGTGCGCTCCGCGGCCGGGATGACGGCCCTGGTGAGCGGGGCGGGCTGGGAGGCCGCCTCGGGGCGGTGGCGGGGCCGGACCGTCGAGGACGGGCGCAGGCGGGGCGAGCTGGGACACTGCCACGCCGTCGTGCGCCCGCATCCGCTGCCCGCCGCCGCGTGGCTGTGCGGTCACCCCGAGCCGGCCGGCACCGTGTGGCCCACGACCGCGACCGACACCGCCCGGCCCGCGCCGCAGCGCTTCCGCTTCACCGTCCCGGCGGGCACGCGGTCACTGACCCTGCCCCTGGCGCTGCGCGCACGGGCGCGGATCCCCGGCGGAGGGCACGTCCCCGTGCGAGGGGAGCGCCTGTCGTTCCCTCAGGTGCTGTCCGAACCCGCCACGGTCGAGGTCGTGACCGAGCCGACGGTGTTCCTGCGCGGTGGCTCCGCATGGCGGGGCCCGGTGCGGGTGCGGACCGTCCCCGCGCCGCTGCCGCTCGGTGACTGGCGTGAGCGGGGGCTGTGCGGCTGGAGCGGCGGTGTGGCCTACGCGCGGACGGTGGAGGTGCCGGCCGGGCCGGACCCGGTGCTGGACCTGGGGCGGGTGCGGGGCAGCGTGGACGTCCGGGTGGACGGGGAGTTCGCCGGGGAGGCGTTCTGCCCGCCGTACCGGATCCCGTTGCGCGGGGTCGCGGGGCGGTGCGTCCGGCTGGAGGTGACGGTCCGGGGCACGCTGGCGCCCTATCTGGCGGAGGCCACGCCGACGGAGTGGGCCTTCGCGTCGCAACTGCCGTCGGGGCTGTGGGGACCCGTGACGCTGCGCATCCCGGCCTAGGGCCCGTCCGGCCGTTCCCGTTCGCCGCATCGGGCGACGATGCGCATCGTCGGACGGGCCCTAATCGCCCGCTGGGGCCCGGGTGGAGTCGCGCAGGACGAGGCCGGGGGCGAAGACGCGGGTCTCGTGGACGTGTTCGGCGCGGGCCTCGATCTCGTCCAGCAGCATCTCGACCGCGGCACGGCCGAGGTCCTCCACCGGCTGGCGGACCGTCGTCAGCGTCGTCGCACCGAACGTCGCGACGTCGAGGTCGCCGTAGCCGACCACCTGGACGTCCTCGGGGATGCGCACGCCCCGCTCGGTCAGGGCACGGCACACCCCGGCGGCCAAGAAGTCGTTGGTGCAGAACACCCCGTCGGGCAGGTCCGTCAGGGCGCGGACGATCCGTGTGCCGTACGCGACGGTCATCCGCTCGGCGACGACCTGGTCCAGCCGCGCCTCGCGGCGGCTGCGCACGGCCTGCCGCGCTCCCTGGTAGCGGTCGGCGCACTGGCGTATGCGGCGTTCGCCGTTGACCACGAGGATGTCGCGGGCGCCGCTGTCGAGAAGGTGCTGCACGGCGATGCGGCCGCCCGCGATGTCGTCGACGGAGGCCGAGCAGCCCTGCTGGTCGGGCAGCGCACGGTCGGCGAGGACGAGCGGGATGCCGCGCTCGCGCAGCCGGGCCAGCCGGCCGGGATCGGCGCTGAGCGGCACGACGACGACACCGACGGCCCGCTGCCCGGCGAGCATGCCGAAGTAGCCCTGTTCACGCTCCGGGTCGTCGCCGCTGTGGCAGAGGACGAGGGAGTAGCCGTGGTCGTAGGCGGCGTCGGCGGCGCCCCGGGCGATGCGCGCGTAGAAGGAGTTGGTCACGTCGGGCAGGACCAGTCCGATCGCCGAGGAGTGGCCGGTGCGCAGCCCGGCCGCGCCGGGGTGGGGGACGTAGTCCAGCGCGGCGACCGCGACGCGGACGCGCTCGGCGGTGCCGGCGGTCACGCGCTCGGGCCGGTTGAGGACGTTGGAGACCGTGGAGACGGAGACGCCGGCGGCCGCGGCGACGTCCTGGATGCGGGCGGGGCGTGCCGGAACGGCGTCCACCCCCTCCCACTCACAGCCGTGCGACCAGGCACGACGAAGGCCTTCTCGGGCGCGGCAAGTATAACGTGGCCGCCGTGGAACGTTTTTCGTCCGCTCAGGGTTCGCGCCCGGTGCGGCGCCCGGCCCGGCGGTCGGGCGGGGACGCGGCCGGGCGCTCGCCGGGCGGAGACCGGCGGCCCCGGGCTGTCGCCTCGTCCAGGAGGCGGCGGAAGGTGGGGCACTCGAGGTGACTGGGCGCGGGGCAGGCCGCGGCATGGCGCAACGAGTCGCGCAGCACGCCGAGTTCACGGATCCTGCGGTCCAGCTCGGCGGCCTTGGCGGTCAGCACCTCCCGGTCGATCCGCGGTCGGCCGTCCGGCGCGAACATCCCGGCGATCTCGTCCAGGGAGAACCCGGCCGTCCTGCCCAGCGCTATCAGGGCCAGCCGCTCCAGTACCGACGGGTCGTACTGGCGGCGCAGCCCCCGGCGGCCGGCCGGGGTGATCAGCCCCTTCTCCTCGTAGAACCGCAGCGTCGAGGCGGGCACGGCGGCGCGGCGCGCCACCTCCGCGATGTCCAGGTGCGTCACTGTCTTGACCTCAAGTCGGCTTGAAGTAGAACGCTGTCATCCCGGTTCCGCCAAGGCAAGCAGAAGGAGACACGACCATGGACGCCTCGCGCAGGGACGACGACGAACAGGCCGCCCGCTGGAACGGGCCGCCCGGTCATGCCTGGGTCGATCTCCGGCAGCTGCTGGACGGGATGTTCCGGCCGATCGAGGAGTTGCTGGTGCGGGCGGTTGCGGAGGAGGGGGCGGCTCGGGTCCTCGACGTCGGTTGCGGCACCGGCGCCGTCACCCGGGCCGTCGCGCGGCGGACCGGGCACTGCGTCGGCGCGGACATCTCCGGGCCGATGATCGCGGCCGCCCGGGAACTCGCCGAACGGGAGGGGGTACCGGCGTCCTTCGTGCACGCCGACGTCCAGGAGCACGCCTTCGAGCCCGGTGTCTTCGACACCGTCGTCTCCCGTTTCGGCGTAATGTTCTTCCCCGATCCCGTCCGGGCGTTCGCCAACCTCCGCACCGCCGTGCGGGACGGGGGCGGGTTGCGGCTGGTGGTGTGGCGGGGGCCCGAGGAGAACCCGTTCATGACGACGGCGGAGCGGGCCGCGGCGCCGTTCGTCCCGGACCTGCCCGCCCGCCTGCCCGGCCGGCCCGGGCAGTTCGCGTTCGCCGAACCGGACCGCGTGCGCGGCATCCTGGAGGAGGGTGGATGGTCCGACGTCGCCCTGCGACCCGTCGACCCGGTCTGCACCCTGCCGGAGGAGGATCTCGTGCGCTACTTCACCCGGCTGGGCCCCCTCGGCACGATCCTGCCGCAGGCGGACGAGCGCACCCGCGCCGCGGTCGTCGAGGCGGTCCGTCCCGCCTTCGAGCCCTTCGTGCAGGGCACCGAGGTCCGCTACACGGCGGCCTGCTGGGAGATCTCCGCGCGGGCCGCCGCGAACGTTTCGTGAGGTCCTCCCCTCTTCTCGGAGCGCAGCCGTCGTGCGCACGGTGAGTCACGATGACGCGGAGACGAGCACCGGTGGTCCGGGGCGGCCGGGAAGGCCACGAGCCGGTGCAGGCCACGGAGCTGTTCCTGCCCTTCCTGCGGGACAGCGGATTCGCCCGTGCGCATCGAGGAGCCGGCCGGCGTCTGCCCGGGACGCCGCGGAGCCGGCCGGCACCGACCTCGTGCTGCGGTGCGCGACGATGCCGGAGATCACCTCCGAGCAGGTGGCGGAGCCGAGTTCGCCAGCGGCCGGCCTCGCCCGGCGTGGTGCGAGGACCACCGGTCCACGGGGGACCGGTCCGCGGGGCCGTCAGTCCACGGGCCAGGTGTGCACGGGGGCGTTCATGTGCATGTAGTCCATGTACGTCCGGGTCATCTGCCGCAGCGCCTCACGCCGGTCGGGGACGCCGGCCTTCTCCAGGTGGTGGACCGTCTCGGTCTGCCAGGTCGCGCCGTTGCGGCCGGTGACGCAGCGCTGCTCGATGATGCCCAGCAGCGGTTCTCGCCACGGGGCGTCCATCCCCGCCAGCTCAAGTCCCCGGTGGGCCAGGGGGAGCAGGCGCCGCAGCACCAGTTCCGTGACCGGCACCTCGCCCACCCCGGGCCAGTACAGGCGGGCGTCGATGCCGTCGCGGGCCGCGGTGTGCAGGTTCTCCTCGGCCACGGCGAACGACATCCGCGTCCACACCGGCCGGTCCTCGTCGACCAGGGCGCGCGTCAGGCCGTAGTAGAAGGCGCCGTTGGCGATGATGTCGGCGACGGTGGGTCCGGCGGGCAGGACCCGGTTCTCGATGCGCAGGTGCGGGCCGCTGTCGGTGACCGCGTAGATGGGCCGGTTCCAGCGGTAGATCGTGCCGTTGTGCAGGGTCAGTTCGCCCAGTTCGGGCACGCGTCCGTTGTCCAGCTCGTGCTGGGGGTCCTCGTCCTCGCACAGCGGCAACAGGGCGGGGAAGTAGCGCACGTTCTCCTCGAAGAGGTCGAAGACGCTGGTGATCCAGCGCTCCCCGAACCACACGCGGGGGCGCACGCCCTGGGCCTTGATCTCCTCGGGGCGGGTGTCGGTGGCCTGCTCGAACAGGGGGATGCGGCTCTCGCGCCACAGCTCCTTGCCGAACAGGTAGGGCGAGTTGGCCGCGAGGGCGATCTGCACCCCCGCGACGGCCTGCGCCGCGTTCCAGTAGTGCGGGAACTCCTTCGGCGCGACCTGGAGGTGGAACTGCGTGCTGGTGCAGGCGGCTTCGGGGGTGATGGTGTCGGCGTAGGTCGCGAGGCGTTCGACCCCGTCGACCTTGATGCGCAGGTCCTCGCCCCGGGCCGCGAAGATCTGCTCGTTGAGCAGCCGGTACCGGGGATCGCCCGAGAGGGCCGCACCGCTCACGTCCTGCTCCCCCAGGGTGGGCAGGATGCCGACCATGATCAGGTGGGCGCCCACGGCGGCGGCACCGTCCTCGGCGTGGTTGAGGGCGTCCCGGATGGCCTGCTCCCAGGCACCCGGGCCGCCGGCCGTCAGCTCCCGCGGCGGGATGTTGATCTCCAGGTTGAAGCGGCCCAGCTCGCTCGACCAGGCCGGGTCGGCGATCGACTGGAGGACGTCGGTGTTGCGCATCGCCGGGAGCCCCTGGTCGTCCACGAGGTTCAGCTCGATCTCCAGCCCGACCTGGGGGCGCTCGCTCTCGAAGCCGGACTCGCGGAGCATCCGCGCCAGCACTTCGAGGTCGGTGTGCATCTTCTCCCGGTACCGACGGCGGTCCTCCCGTGTGAACACCAGGGCCGGCACGTCACGTCCCATCGCCCCTCCTGCCCTCCGGCGGCGGATGCTGTCTGGTCCCAGAGTCGCACCTTGTCCTCTCCCCCGCACCCACCTAGCCTGAGTTTGTGCCGCAAATAAACAAAGCCCGTTCGCACAGCGCCGTGCCGGGCCACGACCACTCCCTCACCCGACTGCGCATCGCCCTCACCGTCTTCTTCGCCCTCGACGGCTTCGTCTTCGCGGGCTGGGTCGTCCGGATCCCCGCGATCAAGGAGCAGACGAACGCCTCCGCCAGCGACCTCGGCCTCGCCCTGCTGGGCGTCTCGGCCGGGGCCGTCGTCACGATGACCCTCACCGGGCGCCTGTGCCGCCGGTACGGCAACCACCGGGTCACCGTCGTCTGCGCGGTCCTGCTCTCCCTCAGCGTCGCCCTGCCCCCGCTGACCCGCTCGGCCCTCGCGCTGGGTCTGGTCCTGCTGCTGTTCGGCGCCGCGTACGGCAGCATCAACGTGGCCTTCAACAGCGCGGCCGTCGACCTGGTGGCCGCCCTGCGGCGGCCGATCATGCCGACCTTCCACGCGGCCTTCAGTCTGGGCGGCATGCTCGGCGCGGGTCTGGGCGGGCTGGTCGCCGGGTTCCTCAGCCCGACACGGCACCTGCTGCTCCTCACGGTCGCCGGCCTGCTGGTGACGGCCGCGGCGGGCCCCGCCCTCCTGCGGCACGAGCCGGCGGTACCGGCCGGGCGCCGGCGGGTCCACGGCAGCGCACCGCGCCGGATGGACGGCCGCACCCGGGCCCTGGTCCTCGTCTTCGGCCTGATCGCCGGCTGCACCGCGTACGGCGAGGGCGCCCTGGCCGACTGGGGCGCCCTGCACCTCGAACAGGACCTGGACGCCTCCTCCGGGGCGGCCGCCCTCGGCTACTCCTGCTTCGCGCTCGCCATGACCGTGGGCCGGCTGACCGGCACCACACTGCTGGAACGGCTGGGGCAGACCCGGACCGTCGTCGCCGGCGGCACCACCGCGGCCGCCGGGATGCTGCTGGGCTCCCTCGCGCCGTCCCTGTGGGCGGCCCTGCTCGGCTACGCGGTCACGGGCATCGGCCTGGCGAACCTCTTCCCGGTCGCGGTGGAGCGCGCGGGCGCGATGGCCGGGGCCGGCGGCGTCGCCACGGCCTCCACCCTGGGCTACGGCGGCATGCTGCTCGGTCCGCCGGCCATCGGCTTCATGGCCGACTGGTTCACCCTGCCGACGGCACTGACCAGCGTCGCGGTGCTGGCGGGGGTGGCGGCGGCGGTCGGTGCGCTGGTGGGGGCGAGGACCCGGCGGCCCGGCGACTGACCCGGGCCGCCGCGGACCGCGGAGGTCGTCACCGCCGTTCGGGTGAACGGCCACTCCCGCCGCGAAGTCCGTCGCGGTCCGGCGGTCGCATCGCGCCGAAGCTGGGTACCCGTGGGCCCGGCCCATGTGATCACCGGGCCGCATGCCATGGACCAGGAGGAAGACCGTGACCGAACAGCAGCACCCCGGCGAGCAGCACCCCAACCCGGAGTTCCCCTCCCAGGACCAGCCGCACCCCGGCTGGACCGGGCCCATGGACCCGCCGCCGGACCACGGTGAGGAGTCCTACCGCGGCAGCGGCAAGCTGGAGGGCCGCAAGGCCGTGATCACCGGCGGTGACTCCGGCATCGGGCGCGCGGTCGCCCTGGCCTTCGCCCGTGAGGGAGCCGACGTGCTCTTCACCCACCTCGACGAGGAGAAGGACGACGCCGCCGAGACGGTCCGGCTCGTCGAGTCGGCCGGACGGCGGGCCGTCGCCGTCTCGTGCGACATCCGCGAGGAGGAGAACTGCCGGGCGCTCATCGACCGCGCCGTGGAGGAGTTCGGGCGGATCGACGTCCTGGTGAACAACGCGGCCTACCAGATGTCCCAGCCCGACGGCATCGAGGCGATCTCCACCGAGCAGTTCGACCGGGTGGTGCGCACCAACCTGTACGGCATGTTCTGGCTGTGCAAGCTGGCCGTACCGCACATGCGGGAGGGCGGCAGCATCATCAACTCCACGTCGGTGCAGGCCTACAAGCCCAGCCCCCACCTGCTGGACTACGCGACCACCAAGGGTGCGATCGTCACCTTCACGCAGGGACTCGCGCAGATGCTGATCGAGCGCGGCATCCGCGTCAACGCCGTCGCGCCGGGGCCGGTGTGGACCCCGCTCATCCCGGCGACCATGCCGGACACGCAGGAGTTCGGCAAGCAGGCGCCGATCGGGCGCCCCGCGCAGCCGGCCGAGATGGCTCCGGCGTACGTCTTCCTGGCCTCGCAGGACGCCTCGTACATCACCGCCGAGATCGTCAACGCGACGGGCGGTACGCCGCTGCCGTAGCGGTACGCCTCCTGCACCTCAGTCGTCCGCCGGCATCCGGGCCGGCACCGCGCGCCGCACGGGAAGCCCCTCCCCGTGCGGCGCGCCCCTTTGCGGTGAGCGAGACCCGCACGCCCCTGGGCTCCTCGGGGCACATCCAGGGCACCCTTTGCACGGGTCGCCGCCATGCGCGGCACGGTGACAGGGAAGCCCGTTTGTTGCATCGGAATTAAATGCGGTTGCATCGCATGCATGCGCATGTAGTGTCTCCCGCATGACCTCTCCGCTCATCTCCCCGGCGTCCGGAGGACGGTGGACTCCCCGGCTCTGGGGCACCCTGCTCGTGCTGTGCGCCGCGATGTTCCTGGACGCCCTCGATGTGTCCATGGTCGGCGTGGCGCTGCCGTCCATCGGCGCCGACCTCGGCCTGTCCACCTCGGCGCTGCAGTGGATCGTCAGCGGCTACATCCTCGGCTACGGCGGTCTGCTGCTCCTCGGCGGCCGCGCGGCCGACCTGCTGGGCCGGCGCCAGGTCTTCCTGGTGGCCCTGGGCGTCTTCGCCCTCGCCTCACTGCTCGGCGGGCTCGTCGACTCCGGGCCGCTGCTCATCGCCAGCCGGTTCGTCAAGGGCCTCAGTGCGGCCTTCACCGCCCCCGCCGGGCTGTCGATCATCACCACGACGTTCCCCGAGGGGCCGCTGCGCAACCGGGCGCTGGCCATCTACACGACCTGCGGCGCCACCGGATACTCGATGGGTCTGGTCTTCTCCGGCCTGCTCACCGAGGCCGGTTGGCGGCTCACCATGCTGCTGCCCGCTCCCATCGCGCTGATCGCCCTGCTCGCCGGCCTGAAGCTGCTGCCGCGCACCGAGCGGGAGCGCGGCCGGGGCGGTTACGACGTCCCCGGCGCCGTGCTCGGCACCGTCTCGATGCTGCTGCTGGTCTTCACCGTGGTGGAGGCCCCCGAGGTGGGCTGGGGTTCGGTCCGTACCGTCGTCTCCTTCGCCGCCGTCGCCGTCCTGCTGGCCGCCTTCGTGACCGTCGAGCGGCGCAGCCCGAGCCCCCTGGTACGGCTCGGCGTGCTCCGCTCGGGGCCCCAGGTGCGCGCTCAGCTGGGGGCGTTGACGTTCGTGGGCAGTTACATCGGCTTCCAGTTCCTGGTCACGCTGTACATGCAGCAGCTGCTCGGCTGGTCCGCGCTGCACACGGCCCTGGCGTTCCTGCCGGCCGGCGCGCTGGTGGCCCTGTCCGCGACGAAGGTCGGAGCCGTCATCGACCGGTTCGGCACGGCCCGGCTGATCGTGGTCGGCTTCGCCCTGATGGTCACCGGCTACGTCCTGTTCCTGCGCATCGACCTCGACCCGGTCTACGCGGCGGTGATCCTGCCGACGATGCTGCTGGTCGGCTCCGGCTTCGCCCTGACCTTCCCGTCCCTCAACGTCCAGGCCACCAACGGCGTCGACGAGCACGAGCAGGGCATGGTCTCGGGGCTGCTCAACACCTCGGTCCAGGTGGGCGGCGCGATCTTCCTGGCCGTGGTGACCGCGGTGGTGACCGCCCACGCACCCGAGCACGGTGACGCCTCGCCGCAGGCCGTCCTCGACAGCTACCGGCCCGGCCTGGTGGTCGTCGCGGTCGTCGCCCTGGCCGGGCTGCTGATCACCCTCACCGGCCTGCGGCCGCGGCGGAACCGGCAGGCCGCCGGAACGTCCGTCGTGGTCGCCAAGTCCACCCCGAGGGAGGCGGAGCGCGTCGCCGTGCGCGACTAGCGCGACCGGGGGGAACGCCTCCGCGGTGTGCCCGGCGGGCTGCCTTGCCCGCCGGGCACACGCCTGTTTGACTCACCGTATGACCACTTACGGGGGACGGCGTACCCAGGCCGAGCGTGACGCGATCACCGTCGAGATCGGCTACGCGCTGTGCAGCGCGGCCTTCGCGGCCGCCGTGGTGTTCGGGGCGGTGGCGGGGCCGGCGCTGCTCTTCGACCTGCCGGACACGGCCGAACTGCTCCTGCTGCGGGGCGGGACGGTGCTCGCTCCGGTGCTGTTCGCCCTGCGGGTGGTCAGTGTGCTGCTCCGGTTCCGGGCGTCGGCTCAACCCAGCCAGCCGGGTCGCACGAGCCCCGACTCGTAGGCGAGGACCACCAGTTGGGCCCGGTCGCGGGCGCCAAGCTTGACCATCGTCCGGCTGACGTGGGTCTTGGCGGTGAGAGGACTGACGACCAGCCGCCGGGCGATCTCCTCGTTGGACAGGCCGATCCCGACCAGCGCCATGACCTCCCGCTCCCGCTCCGTGAGCCTGCCGAGGGCACCGGCCGCGGCGGGCTCCTTGGACCGGGCCGCGAACTCCGCGATCAGCCGCCGCGTCACACCCGGTGACAGCAGGGCGTCGCCCGCCACCACCGCGCGTACGGCGCGCAGCAGTTCGTCCGGCTCGGTGTCCTTCACCAGGAACCCGGAGGCGCCCGAGCGGATCGCCTCGAAGACGTACTCGTCGAGCTCGAAGGTGGTGAGCATGACGATCCTGACGTCCGCCAGTGCCGGGTCACCGGTGATCTCGCGGGTGGCCGCCAGACCGTCCAGCACCGGCATGCGGATGTCCATCAGGACGATGTCGGGCCGCAGTTCCCGGGCCCGGCGCGCGGCCTGCGCGCCGTCGGCCGCCTCCCCGGCCACCTCGATGTCCGGCTGCGCGTCGAGCAACGCCCGGAACCCCGCCCGGACGAGGGACTGGTCGTCGGCGAGCAGTACACGGATCACCGGTCCTCCCGAGGTCGTGGCGCGCCGGGGCTCACGGACCGCTCCCCCGCCGCTCCCGCACCGGGGTCCGGCGTCGTCAGGGGCAGTACGGCGAGCACGCGGAAACCCCCGCCCGGACGGGGCCCCGCCTCGATGGTGCCACCCAGCGCGGCGGCCCGCTCCCGCATCCCGGCCAGCCCGTTGCCGCTGCCACCCGCGTCCGACCCGGTGGCCGGCCCGTCGTCGTCCACCCGCAGCCGCAGGGCCGTCGCGTCGTGCGCCAGGTGCACGCGTGCGTGCCGCGATCCCGAGTGCCGTACGACGTTGGTCAGCGCCTCCTGGACGATCCGGAAGGCGGCCAGGTCCGTGCCGGGCGCGAGCCGGGGCGGCTCCCCCTCGACCTCGACCGTGAGACCCGCGCCCGCGGCCTGGTCCACCAGTTCCGGCAGCCGGTCCAGCCCCGGCGCGGGCGCCCGCGGTGCGTCCCCGGGGGCCCGCAGGGTGTCCAGCACCTGGCGCACCTCACCGAGCGCCTCCTTGCTCTTGGCCCTGATCGTGGTGAGCGCGGTCCGGGCCTGCTCCGGGTCGCTGTCGAGGAGGGCCAGGCCCATCCCCGCCTGCACGTTGATCACCGAGATGCTGTGGGCGAGCACGTCGTGCAGCTCCCGTGCGATCCGCAGCCGCTCCGCGTCGGCCCTGCGCCGCGCGGCCTCGGCCCGCTCGGCCCGCTCCCGTGCCCACTGTTCGCGACGGACCCGCGCCAGCTCCGACACCGCCGCGATCGCCACCACCCACGTGGCGACGACGATCTCCTCGCTCCAGGAGGCGGCGGAATCCCCCGTGGGCGGCAGCCACTCGTACAGCCAGTGCGCCAGCAGGACGTGCCCCGCCCACAGCGTCCCCATCGCGGCCCACGCCGCCCTGCGGTGCCCGGCGACGACGGCGTCGAAGCACGCCACGGCGACCGTCAGGAACACCGGCCCGTACGGGTATCCGGCACCCAGGTAGAGCATCACGGCCGCCGCGGTGCCGAACACCACCGCCACCGGGTGGCGTTTGCGCCACAGCAGCAGCACCCCGGCCCCGAGCAGCAGCAGCCGGGCGTACGGGTCCAGGTCCGCCCGGTCGCCGTGCTGCGCACGGTCGGCGAAGTTCGAACCGGCCAGCACGAAGACGGTCACGACGAGGGTCGACCGCCACGGCCACCGCGGCCCCCGCTCCTCGTGCCGGTCCCACCGGGCGGGCCCGTACCGCCACCACTGCGGCGGACCACCCCGCCCGCGCTGCTGTTCCATACCGGCCACGCTAGCCGCCGGCCACGGCCGCCGGCGTCCGCCGAACGCGGTGATCACCCGTACTCCCCGGGGAGTACGCAGGTGCTCCCGCCGCACAGGACTGCACGCGTCCGCCGTCGTCACGGACGGGTGTACTCGCCCTCGATGCCGCGGACCTGGTCGACGTACCGCCGGCGCGCCATCGACGCGGCGCGCTCCACCTCGCACGACGGCCGGGGCGCGCCGGTTGTCGGGGGGCGGTCGGTGAGGCGCCGGTCCCCCGCTGCGGATGCACCGGGTGGGTCAGGTGGCCTGCCGCAGGCCCGAAGGAGCCCTCGCGGAGGACGGCCCGCCGCGCCGCATCGCCCCCGGCCACCCGGTCTTCGAGATCACTCCGACGCGCCGGCCCCGGCCCCCGCCCCGGCCTCGCCGCCGGCCGCCGGGCGGCGGTCCATCGCGGACAGGGCGCGCTGGGCCAGCGGATGCGTGCGCACGAGTTCGCCCAGCGAGGTCGAGCCCTGCGTGATGTCCCGGAACGCCTTCCAGGCCGGGCGGAAGCCCGTCAGCGCGGCGTGGAACAGCCCGGGGCGGCGTTCGAACACCGTCAGCATCCGCTTGCCGACGCTCATCTCCACTCCGAGCCCGGCCTTGATCGCGAAGGCGTAGTTGAGGGCCTGGCGCCGGGTGTCCACGGCGTCGTGCGCCTCGGCGATCCGCACCGCCCACTCCCCCGCCAGCCGGCCCGAGCGCAGGGCGAAGGAGATGCCCTCGCGGGTCCACGGCTCCAGCAGCCCGGCGGCGTCACCGCACACCAGCACCCGGCCGCGCGACAGGGGTGAGTCGTCGGCCCGGCAGCGGGTCAGGTGGCCGGAGGAGATGCTCGGCTCGAAGCCGGCGAGCCCCAGCCGTCCGATGAACTCCTCCAAGTACCGCTTGGTCGCCGCCCCTTCACCGCGCGCCGAGATGACCCCGACCGTGAGGGTGTCGCCCTTGGGGAAGACCCAGCCGTAACTGCCCGGCATGGGGCCCCAGTCGATGAGGACCCGGCCCTTCCAGTCCTCGGCGACCGTCTCCGGCACCGGGATCTCCGCCTCCAGTCCGAGGTCCACCTGGGCCGGCTTGACGCCCACGTGCGCCCCTATCCGGCTCGCGCTGCCGTCGGCGCCGACGACCGCGTGGGCCAGCAGGACCTCGCCGCCCTGCAGGACGACGGCGACCGTGCGCCGGTCCGGGACGGCCGTGCCGTGCTGCTCCACCCGCTGGACGGTGACCCCCGTACGCAGCTCCGCGCCCGCCTTCTGGGCGTGCTCGACGAGCTGCTGGTCGAACTCGGGCCGGTTGATCAGCCCGAACAGCATGCGCTTGGAGCGGCGGGTGCGGGTGAAGCGGCCGTTGTGGGAGAAGGTCACCGCGTGGACCCGGTCCCGCAACGGCAGCTCGAAGCCGGGCGGCAGGGCGTCGCGCGAGGGGCCGATGATGCCGCCGCCGCAGGTCTTGTACCGCGGCAGCTCGGCCTTCTCCAGCAACAGCACGCGTCTGCCGGCCACCGCCGCCGCGTACGCGGCCGAAGCGCCCGCGGGTCCCGCGCCCACCACGACGACGTCCCACACCTGCTGCACGTCGTCCGCCGAAGAGTTCTCGCTGCTCACGATGGTCTACTGCTCCCGATCAAGCCGCCTGCCGCTGTCTCCCGCATCCTACGGCGGCGGTCACCGCAGGCCGCTGTGGGAGGATCGGCGCTGTGGGTGCCCCTTACACGGGGAGCGCCCGCACCGCACGATCACCGCGTACCGAGTCGTACGCACCCGTACAACGTCGCACCCACGAGGAGCGTGCCCATGTCGTCGAATCCGGTCGCCGAGACCGTCGCCTCTCTGATGCCCAGGGCGAAGGAGGAGCTCGCCGAGCTGGTGGCCTTCCGGTCGGTGGCGGACTTCGACCAGTTCCCGCGCAGCGAGAGCGAGGGCGCCGCCCGCTGGGTCGCCGACGCGCTGACCGCCGAGGGCTTCCAGGACGTGGCCCTGCTCGACACCCCCGACGGCACGCAGTCGGTCTACGGCTACCTGCCCGGCCCGGAGGGCGCCAGGACCGTCCTGCTCTACGCCCACTACGACGTGCAGCCCCCGCTGGACGAGGCGGCCTGGACGACGCCGCCGTTCGAGCTGACCGAGCGCGACGGGCGCTGGTACGGACGCGGCGCCGCCGACTGCAAGGGCGGCGTGATCATGCACCTGCTGGCCCTGCGTGCGCTGAGGGCCAACGGCGGCGTCCCCGTCCACGTGAAGGTGATCGCCGAGGGGTCCGAGGAGATGGGCACGGGCGGTCTGGAGCGCTACGCCGAGCAGCACCCGGAGCTGCTGGAGGCGGACACCGTCGTCATCGGCGACGCCGGCAACTTCCGGGCCGGTCTGCCGACCGTGACCACGACGCTGCGCGGCATGACCATGGTCCGGGTGCGGATCGACACGCTCGCCGGCAACCTGCACTCGGGCCAGTTCGGCGGGGCCGCGCCCGACGCGCTGGCCGCCCTCATCCGGGTGCTGGACTCGCTGCGCGCCGAAGACGGTTCGACGACCGTCGAGGGGCTCGCCCCGGGCGCGGCCTGGGAGGGTCTGGAGTACGCGGAGGAGCAGTTCCGGCAGGACGCCAAGGTGCTGGACGGTGTGGAGCTGATCGGGTCCGGGACGGTCGCCGACCGCATCTGGGCGCGTCCGGCCGTCACGGTCATCGGCATCGACTGCCCGCCGGTCGTCGGGGCCACCCCGTCCGTGCAGGCCGGCGCCCGTGCGCTGATCAGTCTGCGCGTGCCGCCGGGGATGGACGCGGGCGAGGCGACCAAGCTGCTCCAGGCGCACCTGGAGGCGCACACGCCGTGGGGGGCGCGGGTGAGCACCGAGCAGATCGGTGAGGGACAGCCGTTCCGTGCCGACACCGCGAGCCCCGCGTACCAGGCGATGGCGGCGGCGATGGCGGTCGCCTACCCGGGCCAGGAGATGCAGTACGCGGGGCAGGGCGGGTCCATCCCGCTGTGCAACACGCTGGCCGGGCTGTACCCGCGGGCGGAGATCCTGCTCATCGGGCTGAGCGAGCCGGAGGCTCAGATCCACGCGGTGAACGAGAGCGTGTCCCCCGACGAGTTGCAGCGGCTGTCGGTGGCGGAGGCGCTGTTCCTGCGCAACTACGCGGCGAGCTGACCCCTCTGCTCACGGCAGAAGGCCCCCGTCCGCGGACGGGGGCCTTCCTTTCGGCCACCGCACGGGCATGCCGGCCGCTCACCCGGCCGGAGGCCGCGGCTCCCTGGCCTCGCCGACGCGAGAGCCCCTCCCCGCACACCCGGCACCTGTACGCCGATGCGCAAGGAGGGCCCCGCACGCCATCCCTGACGGCCCCTCAGGTCAGCACTCGCCGCGCCAGACCGCCTTGGTGAACACCACACCCGAGGTGAAGTCCCACTTGTAGTCGCCGGGACCGGGGTTGTAGTGCAGGCAGTCCTCGTAGGTGCCGCCGTTGTAGGTCCAGGTGAGCTGGATGTGGTCCTCACCGGGGAACTCGACACCGTTGTTGAAGACGGACCTGCCGCTGACGCTGCCCGACCAGTTCCCCTCGGATTTCACCAGCAGTTGGCCGGTCTGCCCCTCACCGGCGTATATGCAGAAGTAACCCTTCTCGCAACCCGGCGGATTCGGTTCCGCCGACGCCGAGGGCGAGGCGGCCAACACCGCGGTGAAGGCGACGGAAACACTCAGTGCCGCGAAAACGTGGTGACGCATCCGAATACCTCCTGCTCGATTTTTCGCTGCGCCGCGTACCGTAGCAACGGAATCGCTGCGGACGATGTTGTTCCGGACCGGCGAAAGCCCGGCAGGACAGGGCCCGATCACGCCGGGAGTTCGGACGAGCCGGCGCGGCGATCACCTGGAGCGGGCGCTTCCGGGGTCTGTTTCGCGCCTTGTTGAACCCGGACGTCCGCGCCTCGTTCCGCATTTCCCTTCGCGTCACCTGCGCCAGGTGATCAGGACCGCTGCGAACAATGGCCAGTTGTCAGCCCATCCATTTCCGAGAACGTTGCCGCCAGAAATATCTCGGTCAGGATGTGATCTCTTGTCCGTGCTCCGCGGGACGATGACCTGCGCAGCGTTGCCACAGGGGGAAACATGCCCATCCCGCCCAATTCGGCGTTATCGCCGGTGCCACGCCCGAGGCGTCCGCGCGGCCGCGTCCGGGCCGGACTCTCGATCGTCGCCGTGGTGGCCACGATGACCCTGGCCGGTGGCACGGCCCCGTCGGTGGCGGCACCCGCCGCGCCGCCACCGGACGGCTCCTCGTCCCACTGGGGCCCGTCCACGCCGGCGAAGATGCCACCCGTGCGCGTCGGGGTCACCAGACCGCCGCGCTCCTCGGCCTCCGCCGCGCCCTCCGCGGCGGAACGCGCCTGGCAGCAACGGGAGAAGGACCGGCTGGCCGGTGAACGGCCAGCGCCCCGGCAGTCCGGGGGAGCGGGTGTCCAGCGGTTCGTGCCCCAGGGACAGGGCGCCGTGCCGTGGCATCAGATCAGCGACTTCCGCATCACCGACGCGCTGGTCGGCCGCATCGACTACTCCACCGGCAACCTCATGCTGGCCGCCACCGACTTCGACATCGCCGGTGTCGGCCAGAGCGTCCAGCTCACCCGTACGTACAACTCCCTCGAGGCCCCGTACGGCCAGGTCGGCGCCCAGTGGTGGTTCGGTCACGAGCGCAGGCTCGATCTCTCCTTCAGCGACCAGGTGTTCCACTACGACGACACCGGCGCGACGGTCGAGTACCGCAAGAACTCCGACGGCTCCTTCGTGACCCCGGCCGGATACTCGAAGGACCTGCGCCGCAACGCGGACGGGACGTACACGCTGACGGATCGTTCGTCGGGCACGTCGGACACCTACGACGTCGACGGCGAGCTGACCAAGGTCACCGACCGCAACAACGGTGCCCTCACCCTCGCCCGGCACCGCGACTCCGCCGGCAACGCCACCGGCTTCAAGGTCACCGAGACGCGCTCCGGCCGGTGGGTCGACCTCACGCGCGCCGGCGACACCAAGTGGCAGGCCAGGGACAGTGCCGGACGCACGACGTCCTACGAACTCGACGCCACGTCGCACAGGCTGGTACGGACCGTGGACTCCGAGGGCGAGGCGACGACCTTCGGCTACGACACCGACGGCCGGCTGGTGAAGGTGACCACGCCCGAGCAGCGCTCCTCCGTCTTCACCTACGACGCGAGGGACCGCGTCACCTCGCTGCGCCGCTACTCCGAGACCGGCGGCGGCTCCGGGCCCACCTACCGGTACTCCTACACCGGTGCCACCCCCCACGAGGCGGGTGTCACGACGGTCACCGACCCCCTGGGGCACACCAGCGAGTACCACCACAACGCCGACGGCGAGGTGACCAGAACCGTCGACGGGCTGAAGCACGAGCGGTCCAGGACCTACAAGGACCACCTGGTGCAGACGGCCACCGACGCGATGGGGACCGGCAACGGCGGCCCGGGCGGCAACGTGACCGTCTACGGGTGGGACGCGCGCAACAACCCCACCTCCGCCGAGCTGCCCACCGGTGCGACGGCCAGCGTCGGCTGGCAGACGATCGTGGGCGCCGACGTCCCCTCCACGCACACCACCGCCGACGGTGAGAAGACGGACTACACGTACGACTCCGCGGGCAACACCCGGACCGTCACCACTACCGGCACCGGCGGCGGCACCCGCACGTTCACCTACAACGAGGCCACGCCCACCTGCGGGGGTTTCCAGGGACAGCCCTGCTCCGCCGACGACGCCAACGGCAAGAGGACCACCTTCCGCTACGACGGCCAGGGCAACCTCGTCACCGCGACCCCACCCGCTCCGCAGGCACCCACCACCTTCACCTACGACGCCCTGGGACGCACCGCGACCACCACCGACGGACGCGGTGTCAAGGCCGTGTACGCCTACGACGCACGCGACCGGGTCACCCGGGTCACCACCCCGCAGACGACGGTGACCTACACCTACGACGGGGACGGCAACCTCACGTCCCGCACCGACCCCAGCGGCACGCAGACCTACCGCTTCGACGCGCTCAGCCGCGAGACGATCCGCACCCTGCAGGACGGTTCACAGACCGTGCTGGCCTACACCGCCGACGGCAACGTCGACACCTACACCGACCCGGGCGGTGCCACCGACTACGAGTGGGACGCGGCCAACCGGCTCACCTGGCTCACCGGGCCGACCGGCAAGAGGACGACGTACGAGTACAACAACAACGACGTGCGCACCCGGACCGCCTACCCGGGCGGCACCGTGCAGTCCGTCACCGTCGACGACTCCGGACGGCCCGAGAAGATCCAGGTCATCGCCCCGTCCGGCCGCATCACCTCGAGCCTGTCCTACGCCTACGGTTACACAGCCGGTGCCGAGTCGCTGGACGGCGTCAAGATCCGCTCGCGCACCGACGACCTCACGCGGGCCCGAACGACCTACGCCTACGACTCCGCGGGCCGCCTGTCGCTGGCCGAGGAGGTCGAGGCGTCGGGCCGCAAGTGGTCCTGGCAGTACTGCCACGACCCGGCCGGGAACCTCACCTCCCAGGGGACCAGGCCCGGTTGCCCCGGAACCACGGCCTACACCTACGACGACGCGTCGCAGCTCATCGCTCGCAACGGCATCACCACCGGCTGGTCCTACGACAAGGCCGGCAACGAGACCGCGGGGGCCGCGACCCCGGACACCGCCCGCACAGCGGAGCAGTACACCGACCACAGCCAGCTGAAGTCGCTGACCGTGCAGGGCACCACGTACGGGGCGCAGTACGCCAGTACGGACAGCAGCGAGCGCATCCGCCTGGGCGGCACCGTCTTCCACAACGGCCCCCTGGGCCTGTCCGGGCAGACGACCGCGGGCGCGGACACCGAGTTCGTCCGTGAGCCGGGCGGGACGCTCAACTCCCTGGTCACCGCCGGGCGCAGCTACTTCTACCTCACCGACGCCCTCGGTTCCGTCACCGGCGTGGTCGACGAGGCGGGCAAGCAGGTGAACACCTACCGGTACACGCCCTCGGGTCTCCCCCGCACCGGCACCACCCAGTCGGTGCCGCAGCCCTTCCGGTTCGCCGGCGGCTACCAGGACCCCACGGGCCTGTACCACCTCGGTGCCCGCTACTACGACCCGCAGATCGGCCGGTTCACCCAGCCCGACCCCTCCGGTCAGGAGAGGAACCCCTACCTCTACGCCGAGGGGGACCCCCTCAACCGCATCGACCCCACCGGCACGGTCGCCGCCGAGATCGGCGGGGAAGCGTGCTTCATCCTGTGCGTGGGCGGCGGCGTCGTGCTCGACGACAACCAGAACGCGCGCCCCTACGTCAACTTCGGCTGGGGCAGCCCGGGTGCGGAGTTCACCATGGGGGCCAACACCGGCAACGTTCAGAGCGGCCAGTGGTCGACCAACCTCGAATGCGGGGTGGGCTCGGCGAACGTCACCGTGTCCGACGGCGGCGACTGGGGCGTGGCGACCGGAGGCTCCACCGGTATGTGCTCCCTGTCACGGCAGTACACGTTCTGACCTGCCGGATACCCGAGCCCGGCGCAGACCGCCCGGCCGTCGTGCGGGTACGAGCCCGCCACCCGCACGACGGCCCGGGCCGCGCCGCGGCCCCGACGGGGTCTCGCGCTGCGTCAGGAGCTCATGAGACCTGCTGGACGATCATCCAGGCCACGACGGCCAGGAACGCCACGCCGGTCACACGCATCAGCAGATAGCCCTTGGCCGAGGGCTCCGTCGCGTCGTAGTCCTTGACGAACGGTTTCTGGAGCGGCCGGTTGACTTTCCACAGCAGGTCCGGACGGACCACCTGGACGAGTCCCATGACCGCCATGACGCACAGGATCACGATGATCACACCGCACCTCCCACTCCCCGCGAGGCCCGTCCGCCCGTACGGACGGACGGGCACGCCTCCCCTTGCACGCTTCGCCTCGCGTCTGCCCCCGGATCGGAGCCGTATGTCGGCTCGGCGGGTCCCCTGGCGAGCAATGCCTGACCGGGGACGCCGACGCCGAACCCGTAAATTCCCGCAGGGGACGGGTAGTTGGCTCCGGTGGGGGGCGCGCTCGGAGCCGGCGGGCGCTGACCGACCGGCACTAGCCGACCGGCACCCCGGCCTCCAGGTAGAACGCCGCTCCCCGTTCCCGGGCCCGCAGGGCCCACCGCAGCCGCTCGAAGCGCACGGGCGGCAGCAGGCCGGCGGCCTCCTCCTCGGTGACGAAGCGCCAGTCGCGCAGCTCCGGGCCGGGCAGCAGCAGCCGGGCGGCGTCGGCGGAGTCGAGGAGACCGCCGTCGAACAGCAGCCGCAGACCGCCGTATCCGGGCGGCTTCGGGCGTTCCCAGTCGACGACGAGCAGGCTGGGCGCCTGGTCGAGGCGGATGCCGGTCTCCTCGGTCACCTCCCGCATCCCGGCGCGTGCCGGGGCTTCGCCGGGTTCCACCACCCCGCCGGGGAACTCCCAGCCGGCCTTGTAGGTGGGGTCGACGAGCAGCACGCGGTCGCGCTCGTCGAAGAGGAGGACACCGGCGGCGAGGGTCTCGGCGGTGGGCTCGGGCGTCTGCACGATGTCGCACAGCGGCGCCGCACCGCTGGTGACCGCCTCCGCTATCCGGGCGGCGGCCTGTCGTGGAGTGAGGTGGCTGGTGTCGACCGGGTGGGCGTCGGCGGTGAGCCAGGAGGCGAGGGCGGCCCGATAGGGCTCGATGCGGTCGAAGGACCACTGGCGTAGGCGCTCCTCGCCGTCGGGCGGGCCCGGGGGGACTTCGCGCCCGGTTATCCGCTCGCGCAGTATCGTTTCGGCCGGGGCGAGCAGGATGTGGCTGACGGCGATCCTGCGGGCGGCCAGACCGCCGAAGATCTCGTCCCGGTACTCCTGGCGCAGCAGGGTCATGGGGACCACCAGTGTCCCGCCGAGCTCGGCGAGCATCGCGGCCGCCGTGTCGATCACGAGCCGCCGCCAGATCGGCAGGTCCTGGAAGTCGCCCACCTCGGCGAGGCGTTTGGGCGGCAGCAGGTGCCGCAGCGCTCCGCCGATGACCTCGGGGTCGAAGAGCGTGCTGTTCGGGATCAGTTCGATCAGTTCCTGTGCGGTGGTCGTCTTCCCCGCACCGAACGCGCCGTTGATCCAGACGACGGTCACAGGTCCCCCTCTTCTGTTGGCCCCCTGAGGCTTGCCCGCTCCACCCTGCCACGGAAACCAGCCCCAGTTGAGGGCGCACGACGACGGCGCCGGCGCCCCGCGGTGCGGGGGCGCCGGCGCCGTGGGCCGGAGGGCGGCTCGTCAGCCCTTCTTGTTCGCCTGGTTACCGTCCTCGCGGTCCAGGGACAGGCTGTCCTTGGCGACGACGGTGTCGTCGAGGGTCTTGAGGGCCTTGTCCACGTTCAGGTTTCCGAGGCCGTCCCCGAGCGCGTGCGACGGGGTGACCGCCGCGACGACGAAGCCGGTGGCGAGGGAGGCGATGGCGAGCATGCTGCGCTTCTTCATGCCCGGAACAACGCCCCGACCCGCTGCGGGGTCACGCAGTCGCCGCGACCGGGGGATCCGACGGGGGTGTGACGGTCAGTCACCGTCCCAGGCGTCCGGTCCGCCGCCGCGCCACTCGATCAGCCCCGACGCCGCGACGTACGCCTCGTCGGCGTCCTCGATGCCGGCCCGGCGGAGGAACTCGGCGACGTCCAGCAGCCCGTAGGCGATCCCCAGGAACTGGTCGTCCACGCGTACCCGCCTGCCGTTGTCCGCGGCGGGCGGGTAGACCACGACGGGTTTCGCGGAAGCCATGCCACCAGGTTCGGCGGGGACGGCGCCCGGCGCCTTCCGGAGGGGGCCGTTCGACCGAACCCGCGCAGACCGGCCAGGTTGCGCGGCGGCCCGGCGCGCCCGGCGGCCGGAGCCGCCGGGCCCGCCGCGGCGCCTCAGGCGCCCACGTACGCCGCGAGGTGCTGCCCGGTCAGGGTGGAGCGGGCCTCGACCAGGTCGGCCGGGGTGCCCTCGAAGACGATCCGGCCGCCGTCGTGACCGGCCCCGGGACCCAGGTCGATGATCCAGTCGGCGTGGGCCATCACGGCCTGGTGGTGCTCGATGACGATGACCGACTTGCCGGAGTCGACCAGCCGGTCGAGCAGGCCGAGCAGTTGCTCCACGTCCGCGAGGTGCAGGCCGGTGGTCGGCTCGTCCAGGACGTAGACGCCGCCCTTGTCGGCCATGTGCGTGGCCAGCTTCAGCCGCTGCCGCTCGCCGCCCGAGAGCGTGGTGAGCGGCTGGCCGAGGGTGAGGTAGCCGAGCCCGACGTCGGCGAGCCGCTCCAGGATCCGGTGCGCGGCCGGGGTGCGGGCCTCTCCGGCGGAGAAGAACTCCTCGGCCTCGGACACCGGCATCGCCAGCACCTCGCTGATGTCCCGGCCACCGAGGCGGTACTCCAGCACGGACGGCTGGAACCGCTTGCCCTCGCAGTCCTCGCACGGTGTGTCGACGCCGGCCATCATCCCCAGGTCGACGTAGATGACCCCGGCTCCGTTGCAGGTGGGGCAGGCGCCCTCGGAGTTGGCGCTGAACAGGGCCGGCTTCACACCGTTGGCCTTGGCGAACGCCTTGCGGATGGGGTCGAGCAGTCCGGTGTACGTGGCGGGGTTGCTGCGCCGGGAGCCCTTGATCGGGCTCTGGTCGACGGCGATCACACCGGCGTCGGCGGGCAGCGACCCGTGCAGGAGGGAACTCTTGCCGGAGCCGGCGACACCCGTGACGACCGTGAGGACGCCCAGCGGGACGTCGACGTCGACGTCCTGCAGGTTGTTGGCGGAGGCTCCCCTGATCTCCAGGGCGCCGGTGGGTTTGCGGACGCTCTCCTTGATCCTGGCCCGGTCGTCGAGGTGCCGACCGGTGACGGTGTCGGCGGAGCGCAGGCCCTCGACCGTGCCCTCGAAGCAGACGGTGCCTCCGGCCGTGCCGGCGCCGGGGCCGAGGTCCACGACGTGGTCGGCGACCTGGATGGCCTCCGGCTTGTGCTCCACGACGAGCACCGTGTTGCCCTTGTCGCGCAGCCGCAGCAGCAGGTCGTTCATGCGCTGGATGTCGTGCGGGTGCAGGCCGACGGTGGGCTCGTCGAAGACGTAGGTGACGTCGGTGAGCGAGGAACCCAGGTGCCGGATCATCTTGACCCGCTGGGCCTCGCCGCCGGAGAGGGTGCCCGCGGGACGGTCGAGCGCGAGGTAGCCGAGGCCGATCTCCACGAACGAGTCGAGCGTCCCCTGCAGCGCGGTGAGCAGCGGCGCCACCGACGGCTCGGTCAGTCGCCGCACCCACTCGGCCAGGTCCCTGATCTCCATGGCGCAGGCGTCGGCGATGGAGATCTCGCCGATCCTCGAGTTCCGGGCGGCCTCGCTGAGCCGGGTGCCGTCGCACTCGGGGCAGGTGGTGAAGGTGACCGCCCGTTCCACGAAGGCCCGGATGTGCGGCTGCATCGCCTCCTTGTCCTTGGCCAGGAACGACTTCTGGATCTTGGGGATCAGGCCCTCGTAGGTGAGGTTGACGCCGTTGACCTTGACCTTGGTCGGCTCGCCGTAGAGGAAGGCCTGCATCTCCTTCTTGGTGAACCGCCGGATCGGCTTGTCCGGGTCGAGGAAGCCGGACTGGGCGTACAGGCCGACGGTCCAGACGTTGTCCGACTTCCATCCGGGGATGGTGAAGGCGCCCTCGGAGATCGACTTCGAGTCGTCGTAGAGCTGGGTCAGGTCGATGTCGGAGACCTTGCCGCGGCCCTCGCAGCGGGTGCACATGCCACCGGTGCGCGAGAAGGTCGCCTTGACCGTCTTCGTCTTCTCCGCGCCCCGGTCGACGCGGATGCCGCCGGACGCGCTGACGGAGGCGGTGTTGAACGAGTACGCGCTCGGTGGGCCGATGTGCGGCTCGGCGAGGCGGCTGAAGAGGATGCGCAGCATGGCGTTGGCGTCGGTGGCCGTGCCGACGGTGGAGCGGGGATCGCCGCCCATGCGCTGCTGGTCGACGGCGATGGCGGTGGTCAGCCCGTCGAGCACGTCGACCTCGGGGCGCGCCCGGTTGGGCATGAAGCCCTGCAGGAAGGCGCTGTAGGTCTCGTTGATCAGCCGCTGCGACTCGGCCGCGATCGTGTCGAACACCAGCGAGCTCTTGCCCGATCCCGAGACACCGGTGAAGACCGTCAGCCGGCGCTTGGGGATCTCGATGCTGACGTCCTTGAGGTTGTTCTCGCGTGCGCCGTGCACGCGGATCACGTCATGGCTGTCGGCGACGTGCGGCTCGGGCGGCTGTCCGTCCGCCGTCCTGGCCTTGCTCATGGTGTCTCCATCTGTCGGGCGGGCCTGCCCCGCTCGGACGATCCGTCCCCCGCGCCGGGCCGGCGGGCAGGGGGCGAGGGGTACGCGCTCCCGTGGTGCCACGGGAGCGCGGTGGGAGGTGCGTGCCGTGGGGTGGCTACTGCTGCTTCAGCTCCTGGATGCGGATCATGTTGCCCGCGGGGTCGCGGAAGGCGCAGTCGCGGACGCCGTACGGCTGGTCCACCGGCTCCTGCACGACCTCGGCGTCGCCGGCCTGCAGCCGTTCGAAGACGCCGTCGACGTCGGAGGTGGCCAGGACGATGCCGCCGTAGGTCCCCTTGGCCATCATCTCGGCGACGGTGCGGCGCTCCTCCTCGGTGACACCGGGGTCGGCGGCCGGGGGGTGCAGCACGATGCCGGTGTCGGGCTGGCCGGCGGGGCCGACGGTGATCCAGCGCATGCCCCCGTAGCCGACGTCGTTGCGCACGTCGAAGCCGAGGGTGTCGCGGTAGAACGCCAGGGAGGCGTCGGGGTCGTCGTGCGGGAGGAAGCTGGCGTGAATGGTGAGGTCCATGGCCATCACGCTAGTTTCGGCTCGCTGCGGGCGCTTCTCGATTCCTGACCGGTCTGGTGACCTGCTTGGCCACGCACGACGGGATGCCCGCCGTGGCGCGCGCGGCCTCGCGCCGGTAGGTGCTGGGCGGCATGCCGACCAGCTCCGCGAAGCGGGTGCTGAAGGTGCCGAGCGAGGAGCAGCCGACCGCGAAGCACACCTCGGTGACGCCGAGGTCGCCGCGGCGCAGCAGTGCCATCGCCCGCTCGATGCGCCGGGTCATCAGGTAGCTGTAGGGCGATTCCCCGTAGGCCTGCCGGAACGCGCGGCTGAGGTGCCCGGCCGACATGTGCACGCCCCGGGCCAGCGCCTCCACGTCCAGGGGCTGCGCGTACTCCCGGTCGATCCGGTCCTTGACCCGGCGCAGCCGGGCGAGGTCGCGCAGGCGCTGCTCCGGGACGGGTCTGCTGCTCACACGCGCGATCGTGCCACATCGCACGGACATGCGGTCGTGTTCCGGAACGGACCCGTCATCCCTGGCCCGGACCGGCCGTCCGCGAGGACCGGCCCGGACAACGCCAGGAGGACGCCCGCGCCGGGTGGGAGGCCGTGGCGCGGTGGTGGTCGTCTTTCCGCGAGCTGCGCGGGCGGAGCGGGCGCCTGAACGTTCCTGCCCGGTCTCAGACGCCCGCGCCCGCCGGGTCCGTCCGCTTGGCCAGGGCCGCCGCGGCGGCGCCCACCAGCCCGGCGTCGGTGCCCGTCCGGGCGGGGACGACGGTCAGGTTCCGGACGAAGGACAAGGTCGCGTAGGCGCCCAGGGCCTTGCGCAGCGGGTCGAAGAGGATCTCGCCCGCCTTGCCCACGCCGCCGCCGATCACGGCGACGTCGATCTCCACGAGGGTGGCCGTGGCCGCGATCCCCGCCGCGAGGGCCTGTGCGGCCCGTTCGAACGACGCCACGGCGACCGGGTCGCCGGACCGGGCGGCGGCGGCCACCGCGGCGGCGGAGGTGTCCCCGTCGGGACCGGGCCGCCACCCGTTCTCCAGGGCGCGCCGGGCGATGTTGGGGCCGCTCGCGATGCGCTCCACGCAGCCGTGCGAGCCGCACGGGCACGGATCGCCGTCGAGGTCGACACTGATGTGACCGATGTGGCCGGCGTTGCCCGTGGGGCCGGCGTGGAGCCGCCCGCCGAGCACCAGACCGCCGCCGACGCCCGTGGAGACCACCATGCACAGGGCGTTGTCGTGGCCGCGGGCGGCACCCTGCCAGTGCTCGGCCGCCGTGATCGCCACACCGTCGCCGATCAGCTCCACCGGCAGGTTCCCGGCGGCGGCGCGGACGCGGGAGACGAGCGGGTAGTCGCGCCAGCCGGGGACGTTCACCGGGCTCACCGTGCCCGCGGAGGCGTCCACGGGTCCGGCGCTGCCGATCCCGACCGCCGTGGCCTGACCCCACAGCGGCGAGGCGGTGAGTTCACCGAGCACCCCTTCGACGGCCCGCATCACGGTGTCGCCGTCCTCGCGGGCGGGCGTCGGCCGCTGGGCGCGGACCAGGATCCGGCCGCCGCCGTCCACGAGAGCGCCCGCGATCTTGGTGCCGCCGATGTCGAGCGCGGCCACTAGGTCGGTGTGCATCAGTGTCGGATCTCCCCGTTAACCATGTGAAAAATGCCGAGAACAGCCATCGAGCAGGGCAAACCACGTACCGGCTCCCCGGTGCGGGGCGGGCCGGAGATTGCGGTGGACAGTCTCTCCCGAGGCTGACAACGTTGTCCAGGCTCTATGCTCGACGCCACATCCTCATACAAAACCCCGGACCTACGCACCCCGTGGACGACAGGACAGGACACCGCACCGTGCCCCAGACCCACCTCCGATCCGCCACGCGCTACGGCAACCGTCCGACCATGAAGGACGTGGCCGCCCGGGCCGGGGTCGGCCTCAAGACGGTCTCCCGGGTCGTGAACGGGGAGCCCGGCGTGACGCCGGAGACGGAGCGACGGGTCCAGGAGGCGATCGACGCCCTCGGTTTCCGCCGCAACGACAGCGCGCGGGTGCTCCGCAAGGGCCGCACCGCGAGCATCGGACTGGTCCTGGAGGACCTCGCCGACCCGTTCTACGGTCCGCTGAGCCGGGCCGTGGAGGAAGTCGCCCGGGCCCACGGAGCCCTGCTGATCAACGGCTCCAGCGCCGAGGACCCGGACCGGGAGCAGGAGCTGGTGCTGGCCCTGTGCGCGCGGCGGGTGGACGGGCTGGTGGTGATCCCGGCCGGGGACGACCACCGGTACCTGGAGCCGGAGCTGAAGGCGGGTGTCGCCACGGTGTTCGTGGACCGCCCGGCCGGGCACATCGACGCCGACGTGGTGCTGTCGGACAACTTCGGCGGTGCCCGCGACGGGGTCGCCCACCTGATCGCCCACGGCCACCGCAGGATCGGCTTCGTCGGCGACATGCCCCGTATCCACACGGCCGCCGAGCGGCTGCGCGGCTACCGGGCCGCGATGGAGGACGCCGGCATACCGGTGGCGGACTCCTGGATGTCCCTCGGGGTCACCGACCCGGAGCGGGTGCGCAGGGCCGCCGAGGAGATGCTGGCCGGCCCGGATCCGGTCACCGCGATATTCGCCGGCAACAACCGCGTGACGGTCACCGTGATCCGGGTGCTCGCCGAGCACTCCCGCCGCGTGGCCCTCGTCGGGTTCGACGACATCGAGCTGGCCGACCTGCTCCAGCCGGGCGTCACGGTGGTCGCCCAGGACGCCGCGGCCATCGGCCGCACCGCCGCGGAACGCCTCTTCCGGCAGCTCGACGGCTCCGCGGTCCCACCCGAGCGCATCGAGCTGCCGACCCGTCTGATCACCCGCGGCTCGGGCGAGCTGCCACCGGCGGACTGAGCGGCCGATGGGCGAGGACGCGGACCGCACGCTGCGGGCACTCGGACTGGACGGGGTGCCGCGCGAGGAGCCGCTGCTCTATCCCGGCGCCTGGCCCGCCGACTCCGGACTGCTCGACGGCGAGCGGTACCTGCCGCTGGACCGCCTCCGCCACGAGGACCGCACACCGGTCCTCGCCATCGGTTCCAACGGCTGCCCGGGCCAGCTGCGGCACAAGTTGCGGGCGGCCGGGGCCACGTCGCCGCTGCCGATGGTGAGAGCGAGGGTCACCGGCGTCGACGCCGGGGTGTCGGCCCATGTCAGCCTGGCCGGGTACGTCTCGGCCTCCCCGGTCCTCGCGCCGGGCGCGGTACGGCGGTTGTTCGTCCTCTGGCTCGACGGGGGGCAGCTCGCGGCGATCGACGCCAGCGAGGGCGTGCCGATGCCGGGCGGCAACTTCGACCGGGCGTGGCTGCCCGACCCCGGCGTTCGGGTCGAACTCGCCGACGGCAGCCGCCTGCCCGGGGTGTTCGCCTACGTCAACCGGCACGGCGTCCTGCACGACGGCACCGGCGCGCCCCGCCTCCACCCGGGTCAGCGGGAGCTGCTCGGCAGCCTGCTGGCGGAACTACCGCGCCTGCGGGGGCTGTTCGGCGCACTGCCCGAGGAGTTCTGCGCACGGGCCCGGGCCGACCGGCGGCTGTGCGAACGGGGCACGCGGCTGTTCGCCGAGGAGGAGCTGGTGACGTCCTCGGGGCTCGAGCGGTACGCGGCGGTGTGGTCGGCGCGCGCTCAGCAGTACGGCAGCCCGGGGACCGGCGCGTCGTTGTCGCCGCCCTTGACGTAGACGTCGCTGACCCACACGTTTCGGTTGCCGCTGTCGTCGTCGGTCTTCGCCCACCAGACGTTCGTCCAGCGGCCGTCGGTCTCCCGGCGGCCGAGGTTCTGCTGGCAGTAGAAGTAGTTGGTGCCCGCGTTGAGGATGCCGGCCTTCGTGCCCGAGGCGGTGTACGAGGCGGCGGTCTTCCAGACGTGGCAGTTGTACTTGCCGCCGCCGACGGCGTGGCAGGCCGGCGCCTGGGACTCCCTGCCGCCGCCCGTCGTGCCCTGCTCGCCGGTGCCGGCCGTGGAGGTGGCGGAGTCGTCGCCGTCCGGGGTGTCGCCGCGCGTCCTGCCCTCCGGCGACCTTTCGGGCGACGGCGCTGCGGACTGCCCGGGAGATCGTGACCCCTCCTTGCCGGCGGGCTCGGTCCTGCCGCCGTCCGGCTGTGCCGTCGGCCTGAGGGCGTTGGATCCGTCGTCGGGGCGGCCGGGCTGCGAGGCCGCGGCGTCGGCGCGCGCATCCGGCCCGGCGCCGTCCCAGTCCCCGAGCAGGGCGGCCGTGGTCCCGGCGGCGGCGAGGACGGCCGTGACGGCCGCGGCGGCGAGCAGGGCCCGGGACCTGCGGCGCCGGGGCGCGGAGCGCATGGGCCCCTGCCCGGCCGGGGGCCACTGCCCCGGCCGGGCAGGGGCGGCGGCTGCCGGGCTCGCTGCGGTGACGTCGAAGGCGGCGGGATTCACCCCCGGCCCGGACGTCTCCTGCCGGCCGGACACCCCGGGCCCGGAACCCCGGGTCGCCTCGCCGGACCGTTCGGACCCGGGGCCCGGCGCCGCACTCCCCTGATCAACCGGCTGATCCGGCTGGGACGTCCGCGGCCGGACGGGCTGCGGCGGGCCGAAGCCGGGCGGTACGGAGGGCAGGCCGCGTTCGGTCCCGGGGGACGGGGACGGGGCTGCCGCACCGCGTCGCAGCGTGGACGTCGGCCTGTCGGGGCTGCCCGGGTCCGCGACCGACCCGAGCAGCGCGCGGGCCCGGCCGGCCTCCGGACGGCACTCCGGGCGCTTGTCCAACAGCCGCCGCAGGACGGGACCGAGCGGACCGGCCCGGCGTGGCTCGGGAAGCGGCTCGTTGACGATCGCGGCGAGGGTGGAGAAGGTGGACGTCCGGCGGAAGGGCGAGGCGCCCTCCACCGCCGCGTACAGCGTGGCGCCCAGCGCCCAGATGTCGCAGGCGGGCCCCGGGTCGGCGCCCTGGGCGCGCTCGGGGGCCAAGTAGTCGAGGGAGCCGACGAGTTCGCCGCTGCGGGTCAGGTGCGTGGCCGAGCCGTCGCCCGGGTCGTCCATGGTGGCGATGCCGAAGTCGGTCAGGACGACCCGGCCGGAGCGGTCGAGCAGGATGTTGCCGGGCTTCACGTCCCGGTGCAGCACGCCCGCCCGGTGGGCCGCGGCCAGGGCGTCCATGACCTCGGCGCCGATCCCGGCGGCCTCGCGCGGGTCGAGCGTGCCGCGCTCGCGCAGGACGTCGTCCAGGGACGGCCCGTCGACCAGTTCCATGATGATGAGCGGGCGGCCGTCGGCCTCCGCGATGTCGTGCACGGCGACGACGCCCGGGTGGCGGACCCGGGCCGCCGCACGTGCCTCGCGCTGCATGCGCAGGCGCAGCGCGGCCAGTTCGGGACCGGCGACGTCGGTGTAGGTGCGCAGTTCCTTCACGGCGACCTCACGGCCGAGGACCTCGTCGACCGCCTTCCACACGACCCCCATGCCGCCGCGCCCCAGCCGGCCGGTGACGCGGTAGCGGCCCGCCAGCAGGCGGCCGGTTCCCTCGTCGTGCCCGTACTCCCCCGTCGACACCGCTTGCCCCGTTCCCGTGACCCGTCGGACCGGCTGTGGCGCCGGTGTGGCGTACAGATTACGGGGCGGCGGTGGCGGGCCCGGCCGGTGCGGGCAGCTGTGACAGGGCCGGTACGTACGGGTGCCGCCGGTCCTCAGGCGGACGCCGTCAGGTCCCCGCGCCGGGGCATCGCGTACGCCTCCAGGTCGGCGCGGGTCAGACCGGTCAGCCGGGCGACCTCCCCGATGTCGAGGGCGCCGCAGTCCAGGCCGCGCAGCAGGTAGCCGCTGAGGGCCTTGGCGGTGGCGGGCTCGTCCATGACGTCGCCGCCGGAGCGGTTGGCGTAGCGGGTGAGACGGGCGGCGGCCTGCTCGAAGCCCTCGCGGTAGAAGGCGAAGACGGCCGCGTACCGGGTAGGGATGTGGCCGGGGTGCATGTCCCAGCCCTGGTAGTAGGCGCGGGCCAGGGCGCGGCGGGTGAGGCCGTAATGCAGGCGCCAGGCGGCGTGGACCTTCTCGGTGGGGCCGACGGGCAGGACGTTGGTGGAACCGTCGCAGACCCGTACGCCCGTGCCCGCCGCGGCGACCTGCATGACGGCCTTGGCGTGGTCGGCCGCGGGGTGGTCGCTCGCCTGGTGGGCGGCGGAGACGCCGAGGCAGGCGCTGTAGTCGAAGGTGCCGTAGTGCAGTCCGGTGGCGCGGCCCTCGGCGGCCTGGATCATGCGGGCGACGGTCGCGGTGCCGTCGGCGGCGAGGATGGACTGGCTGGTCTCGATCTGGATCTCGAAGCCGATCCGGCCGGGCTCCAGGCCGTGGGTCTCCTCGAAGGCGTCCAGCAGCCGGGCCATGGCGGTGACCTGCTCGGCGTAGGTCACCTTGGGCAGGGTGAGGACCAGTCCGGCGGGCAGGCCGCCGGCCTCCATGAGGCCGGTGAGGAAGATGTCGAGCGTGCGGATGCCCCGGGCGCGCACGGGCGCTTCCATGCACTTCATGCGGATGCCCGTGTACGGGGCGGCGGTGCCGTCGGCGACCGCCTCGGCGACGATCCGGGCGGCGCGGGCGGCTGCCTCGTCCTCCTCGGCGTCGGGGCGGTTGCCGTAGCCGTCCTCGAAGTCGACGCGGAGGTCCTCGATCGGCTCCCGCTCCAGCTTGGCGCGCACCCGGGCGTGGACGGGCCCGGCCAGTTCCTCGGGCATGCCGAGGACGGCGGCGAAGGAGGCGGGGTCGGGGGCGTGCTCGTCGAGGGCGGCGAGGGCCCGGTCGCCCCAGGCGCGGATCGTGTCGGCGGCGAAGGCGTCACCGGGCACGTAGACGGTGTGCACGGGCTGGCGGGTGCCGGGGTCTCCGGGGTAGCGGCGCTCCAGTTCGGCGTCGACCGGCGCGAGGGAGGCGCTGATCTCCTCACTGACGGCGCCCGCGAGGCTCGTCGCCACCTTCTCCTGCTGGCCCTGACCCATCCCGAACCCTCCCGTTTTCCGCTCTGCGGAATCAACAATCCGTAGAGCGAAGCTATCGGCCGACCTGCGGCCTGGTCAACACCGTCGTGACGTGCGATTCCGTATCCGTGCGTCCCAGTGGCTGCAGTCCCGACCTCATCTTCCGTATTCAGCAGGCAACCTTCATCCCGACGTGCAAGGGAGTGGACCACGTGCCGAACGAGGCCCAAGTGACGCGCCGCCGCGGACTCAAGGCGGCGGCCGCCGCCGCCGTCGCAGGACCGCTGCTCACCACCGCGGGCCCCACCCGGTCCGCCACCGCCGGCGGGCACGCGGGCGCCCTGGACGTCATGACGTTCAACGTGCGCTTCGCGACCGTCGTCGACGGGACACCGCGCTGGTCCGTGCGCCGGCCGGTGATGCGGGAACTGCTGCGCCGCGAGCGGCCGCACGTCATCGGCACCCAGGAAGGGCTCTACCGGCAGGTGCGCATGATCGAGACGGATCTGGGCGAGCACTACGACTGGATCGGCACCGGTCGCGGCGGCGGCAGCAAGGACGAGTTCATGGCGGTCTTCTACGACACTCGCAGACTCGATCCGATCGAGTTCGATCACTTCTGGCTGTCCGGCACCCCGTACACCATCGCGTCGAACACGTGGAACGCGGACTGGCTGCGCATGGTGACCTGGGTCCGCTTCGCCGATCTCGCCGACGGCGGACGGGAGTTCTACGTCCTGAACACCCACCTGGACAGCGTCAGCCAGTACGCCCGGGAACGCTCCGCGGGGCTCATCGGCGAGACGGTCGCCGGCTGGGACCGGTCGCTGCCCGTCATCGTCACCGGCGACTTCAACGCGGCCGCCCACCACGACCGGGTGTACGACCTCATGCTGGGGATCGGCCTGGTGGACACCTGGGACGCGGCGGCCTCGCGGGGTCCCGCGTACGGGACCTACCACGGCTACCGGGCGCCCGTGCCCGGCGGGCGGCGCATCGACTGGATCCTCACCACCCCCGGGGTGACCACGCACTGGGCCGGGATGAACACCTTCAGCCTGGACGGGACGTACCCGAGCGACCATCTGCCGGTACAGGCCTCGATGACCCTGGGATGAGGAAGGGCCCCCGTGACCGGCCGGTCACGGGGGCCCTGCTGCCGCCGGGAGGCGATCAGCCCTTGCGGGCCTTGATCTCCTCGGTCAGGGCCGGGACGACGTCGAACAGGTCGCCGACGACGCCGTAGTCGACGAGGTCGAAGATCGGGGCCTCGGCGTCCTTGTTGATCGCCACGATCGTCTTCGAGGTCTGCATACCGGCACGGTGCTGGATGGCGCCGGAGATGCCGTTGGCGATGTACAGCTGCGGCGAGACCGACTTGCCGGTCTGGCCGACCTGGTTGGTGTGCGGGTACCAGCCGGCGTCCACCGCGGCACGCGAGGCTCCGACAGCCGCGCCGAGGGAGTCGGCGAGCGCCTCGATGATCGCGAAGTTCTCCGCGCCGTTCACGCCACGGCCGCCGGAGACCACGATCGCGGCCTCCGTCAGCTCCGGGCGGCCCGTGGACTCACGCGGCGTGCGGCCGGTGACCTTGGTGCCGGTGGCCTGGGCGGAGAAGGACACGCTGAGCGCCTCGACGGTGCCGGCGGCCGGGGCGGCCTCCACGGCGGCGCTGTTCGGCTTGACCGTGATGACCGGGGTGCCCTTGGAGACACGGGACTTGGTGGTGTAGGACGCGGCGAACACCGACTGGGTGGCCACCGGGCCCTCGTCGCCGGCCTCGAGGTCGACGGCGTCGGTGATGATGCCGGAGCCCAGGCGCAGCGCCAGGCGGGCGGCGATCTCCTTGCCCTCGGCGGAGGACGGCACCAGCACGGCGGCCGGGGAGACGGCCTCGTGGGCGGCCTGCAGGGCGTCCACCTTCGGCACGACCAGGTAGTCGGCGTACTCGGCGGCCTCGTGGGTGAGGACCTTGACCGCGCCGTGCTCGGCGAGGGCGGCGGCGGTGTCGCCCGCACCGTTGCCCAGCGCGACGGCGACCGGCTCGCCGATGCGGCGGGCGAGGGTCAGCAGCTCCAGGGTGGGCTTGCGGACGGCACCGTCCACGTGGTCGACGTAGACGAGAACTTCAGCCATGGGACTTCTTCTCTCCTGCTTGCGGAAGATGAGGGGCGGTCGGCGGATGCCGGGCTCAGATGAACTTCTGGCCCGCGAGGAACTCGGCGAGCTGCTTGCCGCCCTCGCCCTCGTCCTTGACGATCGTGCCCGCGGTACGGGCCGGGCGCTCGGCCGCACCGTCGACGACCGTGTAGGCGCCCTCCAGACCGACCTCCTCGGCCTCGATGTCGAGGTCGGACAGGTCCCAGGACTCCACCGGCTTCTTCTTGGCCGCCATGATGCCCTTGAAGGACGGGTAGCGCGCCTCGCCCGACTGGTCGGTCACGGAGACGACCGCCGGCAGGGAGGCCTCCAGGCTCTCGGAGGCGGCGTCGCCGTCGCGGCGGCCCTTGACCGTGCCGTCCTCGACCGAGACCTCGGACAGCAGGGTGACCTGCGGGACGCCCAGGCGCTCGGCGAGCAGCGCCGGGACGACGCCCATGGTGCCGTCGGTGGAGGCCATGCCGGAGATGACCAGGTCGTAGCCGGCCTTCTCGATCGCCTTGGCCAGGATCAGGGAGGTGCCGATGGCGTCGGTGCCGTGGATGTCGTCGTCCTCGACGTGGATCGCCTTGTCGGCGCCCATGGACAGCGCCTTGCGCAGGGCGTCCTTGGCGTCCTCGGGGCCCACCGTCAGGACGGTGATCTCCACGTCGTCGTCGGAGTTCTCGGAGATCTGCAGCGCCTGCTCGACCGCGTACTCGTCGAGCTCGGAGAGCAGACCGTCCACGTCGTCCCGGTCGACGGTCAGGTCATCGGCGAAGTGCCGGTCGCCAGTGGCGTCGGGCACGTACTTCACAGTGACAACGATCCTCAAGCTCACGCCGGCTCTCCTACTGCATCGTCATTTCTCGGCTGCCTCTTGCAGGCAGCATAGGCGCCTCAAGCGGCCGATCCCGGTCGGGGCGACCCACGCTCCGAGCGAAATATTACTCGTCAGTACACAGAGTTCGTTCCCGCTAAGCAAGCGCTTTGAACTGTGACCTTCGCAACGCAGCGTAACCGGAACTCGACGGTCGCGCAGCCCGGTGGGAAGCGGTGTTCAGCCGCCGAGCCGGTGGAAAGAGCCCTGGTGATAAAGCAGGGGGCGGCCGGTGCCCGTGGCGTCCCCGTGCACCACCTCGGCGATGACGATCCGGTGGTCCCCGGCCGGCACCCGGGCCACGATCCGGCCCACCAGCCAGGCGGACACGCCGTCGAGCACGGGGACGCCCTCGGGGCCCTCGTGCCAGACGGTGGGCGGGGCGAAGCGGTCGGCCCCGCTGCGGGCGAAGGTGGCGGCCAGCTCCTGCTGGTGCTCGCCCAGCACGTGGACGCCGACATGACCGGCCTCGGCTATCGCGGACCAGCTTGAGGCGCCGGTGCCGACACCGAACGAGAACAGGGGCGGCTCGGCGGACACGGAGGTCAGGGAGGTCGCGGTGAAGCCCACCGGGCCCTCCTCGCCACGGGCGGTGACGACGGCGACGCCCGCGGCGTGCCGCCGGAAGACCGAGCGCAGCAGGCCGGTCGTGGTCAGGAGGTCCGCAGGCATGCGGTCAGGCTGACGATAAATGGTCGGCGCAGTCAAGTTCGTTCCGTGGGGTGGGAGATGAGTCACTGACGGTCTCACGCCCCACCCACCGCCTCGCCCAGCGCGGCGATCACGTCCGCCTTGCGGGGCTGGCCGGCGGCCCTGCGCACCACCCGGCCGCCGGCATCCAGGACCAGCACGGTCGGCGTCTTGACCACGTCGAGCCGGCGTACGAGGTCCAGGTGGGCCTCGGCGTCGATCTCGACGTGGGTCACGCCCGGGACCAGCCCGGCGACCTCGCCGAGCACCCGCCGGGTCGCGCGGCACGGCGCGCAGAACGCGCTGGAGAACTGCACCAGCGTCGCCCGCTCCCCCAGCTCCGCGCCCAGGTCCGCCGCATCGAGCCGCTTGCCGTCGTCCCGCCCGCGCACCCGCACTCTCCCGCTCCGCCGCTTGTGCAGCATCCCGAAGGCGCTCGCCGCCGCGAGCACCGCCACGCACACCACCAGTCCGGTCATCACCTGCTGCAAGCGTTCACGAGACCGCAAAGATTCCCGCCCCCACCACCGCGCCCGGCTGCGGAATGCTTGCTTCCCATGGACATCGATGCAAGAGGGCCGCGCTTCGGCGCGGTGGTCACGACCGTCGTGCTGGCGGCCGTCCTGATCGCGGGCAGCGCGTGGCTGCTGGCGTGGCAGACGCTGGCGTTCCTGCTGGGCGCGGCGGGCGGGGTGCGGCGCTCGCCGTACGGCGTGCTGTTCACCCGCCTCGTGCGGCCCCGGCTCGGGCCGCCGACCGCGTTCGAGGCGCCCGAACCGCCGCGGTTCGCCCAGGCGGTCGGTCTGCTCTTCGCCGGGCTCGGACTCGTCGGCCTGACCGTGGGACCCGGGTGGCTGGGACTCGCGGCGACCGGCGCGGCGCTCGCGGCCGCCTTCCTCAATGCGGCGTTCGGGTACTGCCTGGGCTGCGAGTTGTACCTGCTCGCGCGGCGCGCGACGGTGCGCGCGGAGTAATGCGCACGTAAAAGCACGAGGTGAGATCCACGGGCGACGTGACGAGAATCTCTCCGGCCACGGGCACGAGGACTGGCTACCCGGCCGTTCTTGGGGCACCATCTGCGACAAGCCGTAAACCTACGGCTGCGTAACTTGTCCGCTGGGAATCCCTTCCCAGGCAGAGCAGGAAGGGTCCGAACCGCCCATGGCAGAGCTCGTCTACCGTCCCGTCGTCGGCTTCGCCCGCACGCTGTTCAAGGTGTGGGACCTCAAGATCGACTGTCAGGGTTCGGAGAACATCCCGCGCTCGGGCGGCGCCGTGCTGGTGAGCAACCACATCAGCTACCTGGACTTCGTCTTCAACGGTCTGGCCGCGCTGCCGCAGAAGCGCCTGGTGCGGTTCATGGCCAAGGAGTCCGTCTTCCGGCACCGGATCTCCGGCCCGCTGATGCGCGGGATGAAGCACATCCCCGTGGACCGCAAGCAGGGCGAGGCGGCGTACGCGCACGCCCTGGACTCGCTGCGCTCGGGCGAGATCGTCGGGGTGTTCCCCGAGGCGACGATCTCGCCGTCGTTCACGCTGAAGAGCTTCAAGTCGGGCGCCGCCCGCCTGGCGCAGGAGGCGGGCGTGCCGCTCATCCCGATGGCGGTGTGGGGCACGCAGCGCCTGTGGACCAAGGGGCACCCGCGCAACTTCAAGCGCAGCCACATTCCGATCACGATCCGGGTGGGCGAGGCGATCGAGGCCTCCCGCGACAAGTACGCGGGCGCGCTCACCCGGCAGCTGCGCGAGCGCGTGCAGGAGCTGCTGGAGGCCGCCCAGCGCGCCTACCCCGTCCGCCCGAAGGGTCCGGACGACACCTGGTGGATGCCGGCCCACCTCGGCGGCACCGCCCCGACGCCGGAGCAGGTCCGGGAGGCGGAGGCGCACTGACGCCCGGGCGGCCCCGGCTCAGGCGCAGGACTCGGGCGCGCGTACGTCGATCTCGGCGCCCGGGCTGAACTTGGCCAGCAGCTCGGCGAGTTCCCCCGCGGCCTCCTGCACCTCGGCGACGGGCAGGGGCGCCATGCTCTCCAGCAGGAAGATGCCGGACGTCGTCCGCTCGGTCAGGCGGGTGCGCGGCCCCTGGCGCCAGTTCCAGCGCCGGCAGGTGACGCCCCGGTCGTCGCACCAGACGACCTCGCCCGCGTCCGGGTGCTCGACGCTCTCCTCACCGCCGGCGACGGTCACGAACTCCTCCCCGCCCGTGGCGCGGATCAGGCGCATCCCGCCCTCGATCCGGTCGAGGTCCTCGCCGCCGACGGGGATCAGACGGGCGACGGACACGGCGTTGTAGAGGTCGACCAGCAGGTTGATGCGGGGCAGTCCGGTATCCGACAGGGCCCGCTTGGCCAGTGCCTCGGCGGAGTTGCGGGTGCGGGACGGCTTCGAGCCGAAGGCCGTGTACGTCTCGCGCCAGGCGGCCATGTGCGGGTCCTCGTGCGGGGCGCGGCCGCCCAGCCGGGCCGCGAGCCGACGGGCCGCGTCGTCCAGCAGGGCCGAACTCGCCTCCGTACTGGGCCCGTTGAGCAGGCCGTGCGCCTCGATCGCGACATGGGTGAAGCCGGGCGCGAGGGCGCGTACGCCGTCCGACACGGTCAGGGTGAGCGTCATGGTGGGGCCTTGCCTCGGGGGTGCGGTCGGGGCGGGCCGGCCGGGTGCCGCTCGCAGGGCATCGCAGGGCGACCGCGCTGCGGTGCAGCATACAGGACCAGGAAGTTCAGTGAACTGGACGCACGGTGCCGCGCATCGGCCCCCTCCCACCGCGCGACGCCGTCCGCCGCGCCTCTGAGGGAGAGGCGCGGCGGACGCGTGGATGCTGGGCGCGGCGCATGCCGCCGGGGGCCGCTAGCGGGCCATCTCCTCCTTCAGCGCCGCGAGGAACGCGTCCACGTCGTCCTCGGTCGTGTCGAAGGAGCACATCCAGCGGACGTCGCCCGCGGTCTCGTCCCAGAAGTAGAACCGGAACCGCTTCTGCAGGCGCTCGCTCACGTCGTGCGGCAGCCGCGCGAACACCGCGTTGGCCTGCACGGGGTGGAGGATCTCCACCCCGTGCACCGAGCGCACGCCCTCGGCGAGGCGCTGGGCCATCTCGTTGGCGTGCCGTGCGTTGCGCAGCCACAGGTCCCGGGCGAACAGGGCCTCCAGCTGCACCGACACGAACCGCATCTTGGAGGCGAGCTGCATGGACAGCTTGCGCAGGTGCTTCATGTGGCTCACGGCGTCCTGGTTGATCACCACGACCGCCTCGCCGAACAGGGCGCCGTTCTTCGTGCCGCCCAGGGAGAGCAGGTCGACACCGGCCGCGTTGGTGAGCGCCCGCATGGGGACGTCCAGGGTGGCGGCGGCGTTGGCCAGCCGGGAGCCGTCCAGGTGCACCTTCATGCCGAGCGCGTGGGCGTGGTCGCACAGCGCGCGTATCTCGTCGGGCGTGTAGACCGTGCCCAGCTCGGTGGCCTGGGTGATCGACACGACCTGGGGCATCGCGCGGTGCTCGTCGTCCCAGCCGTAGGCCTGGCGGTCGATCAGCTCGGGGGTCAGCTTGCCGTCGGGCGTGGGGACGGTGAGCAGCTTCAGGCCGCCGACGCGCTCGGGCGCGCCGCACTCGTCGACGTTGATGTGCGCGCTCTCGGCGCAGATCACCGCGCCCCAGCGGTCGGTGACCGCCTGGAGCGCGACGACGTTGGCGCCGGTGCCGTTGAAGACCGGGAACGCCTCGGCCGTGGGGCCGAAGTGGCTGCGTACCAGGTGCTGCAGGTTCTCGGTGTACGCGTCCTCGCCGTAGGCGACCTGGTGCCCGCCGTTGGCCACGGCCAGGGCGGCGAGCACCTCCGGGTGGACGCCGGCGTAGTTGTCGCTGGCGAAACCGCGGGTCTCGGGGTCGTGGTGGCGCCGGGCGTCGGTCTTCGGCGGGTTCACGGCTTCTCGGTGAGCCACAGACGTTTTCCGTTCACTTCGGCGGCGGGCTTGTCCCAGACCTCGGTGATGGCCTCGGCCAGGTCCTTGACGTCGGTGAAGCCCGCGAACTTCGCGTTGGGGCGGTCGGCGCGCATGGCGTCGTGCACCAGCGCCTTCACCACCAGGATCGCAGCCGCCGAGGTCGGGCCCTCGGGGCCCCCGGCCTTGCGGAAGTAGTCGGCCATGGCCAGCGTCCACGCCTCCGCCGCGGCCTTGCCCGCGGCGTAGGCGGCGTTGCCCGCGGTGGGCTTGCTCGCCCCCGCGGCGCTGATCAGCACGTAGCGCCCGCGGTCGCTGCGCTGCAGCGCCTCGTGGAAGGCGAGGGACGTGTGCTGCACAGTGCGCACCAGCAGCATCTCCAGGAAGTCCCAGTCGTCGAGGCTCGTCCTGGTGAAGGTCTCGCTGCCGCGCCAGCCGCCGACAAGGTGGACCAGGCCGTCGACCCGGCCGAAGTCCTTCTCGATGCGGTCGGCCCAGTCGCGGGTGGCCTGCAGGTCGAGCAGGTCGACCGTGTCACCGGCGACGGTCGCGCCGCCGGTGGCGTAGCTCGCCGCGTCGACGGCCTCCGCCAGCCGCTCCGGATCGTTGTCCGAGCCGATGACGGTGGCTCCCGCCTCGGCCAGCCTGAGCAGTGCGGCCCGGCCCGCGGGCCCGCCCGCTCCGGCCACCGCGATCACCGCACCGCTGAGCGCCCCGTTCCCCGCCATGTTCTTCGCCTCCTGAGCAGTGTTCTCGGTACGCCGATCGCTCACGCGGCGATCCGCTCGGTGCTGTCCGCAGTGATGCCCTTGGTGGAGGCGATCACGTTCTTCAGCTTCTTGGACAGTGCCTCATAGAACATGCTCAGCGGAAACTCGTCCGGAAGCACGTCATCGACGAGCCTGCGCGGCGGCTGCGTCAGGTCCAGGGCGTCGGGGCCCTTGGCCCACTTGGAACCCGGGTGCGGGGAGACGTAGGCCGAGACGAGCTCGTAGCCGGCGAACCAGTGGACGAGCTTGGGGCGGTCGATGCCGTCGCGGTAGAGCTGCTCTATCTCGCCGCACAGCTGGTTGGTGACCTGCGGGGCGCGCTCCCAGTCGATGGTGAGCTTGTTGTCGGTCCAGCGGACGACGTCGTGCTTGTGCAGGTAGGCGAAGAGGAGCTGGCCGCCGAGACCGTCGTAGTTGCGGACCCGCTCGCCGGTGACCGGGAAGCGGAACATGCGGTCGAAGAGGACCGCGACCTGGACGTCGCGGGCCTGCGGGACGCCGTCCCGGTCGAGCTTCACGGCCTCCTTGAAGGCGGTGAGGTCGCAGCGCAGCTCCTCCAGGCCGTACATCCAGAACGGCTGGCGCTGCTTGATCATGAACGGGTCGAAGGGCAGGTCGCCGTGGCTGTGGGTGCGGTCGTGGACCATGTCCCACAGGACGAAGGCCTCCTCGCAGCGCTTCTGGTCGTGGACCATCGCGGCCACGTCCTCGGGCAGCTCCAGGCCCAGGATGTCGACGGCGGCGTCGGTGACGCGCCGGAAGCGGGCCGCCTCGCGGTCGCAGAAGATACCGCCCCAGGTGAACCGCTCCGGGGCCTCGCGCACGGCGATGGTCTCGGGGAACAGGACGGCCGAGTTGGTGTCGTAGCCGGCCGTGAAGTCCTCGAACTTGATGCCGCAGAACAGCGGGTTGTCGTAACGGGTGCGCTCCAGCTCGGCCAGCCAGTCCGGCCAGACCATGCGCAGCACGACCGCTTCCAGGTTGCGGTCCGGGTTGCCGTTCTGCGTGTACATCGGGAAGACGACCAGGTGCTGCAGCCCGTCCGCCCGGTTCGCGGCGGGCTGGAAGGCCAGCAGCGAGTCGAGGAAGTCCGGCACCTGGAAACCGCCGTCGGCCCAGCGGGTGAGGTCCTTGGCCAGGGCCTCGTGGTAGGCGCGGTCGTGCGGGAGCAGCGGGGAGAGCTCCAGGACCGCGTCGACGACCTGGCGGACGGCGAGCTCGGCATCGGCGGCGTCGGGCGCGCCCTCGGCGTCGAAGTCGATGGACCCGTCCTTGGACTGCCAGGGCCGGATCCGCTCCACGGCATCCTTGAGCACGGGCCACGCCGGGTGCTCCACCACCCTGGTCACGGGAGGAAACGTTTCCTCCGAACCCACTTGCACAAGAATTTCCGTCATGTCACACCCTCCACGGGAGAATCTCACGTATGCAGACCGTATACACACGAGGTTCCGTCCAGCAAGGGCCGCCTCGGGAAATTATCCTGCCTCACCCGGGTCTTCACCGCACTTTTTCCTGTCGACCATGCTTGTGCCCGCCACCGAGCCGGGCATGCCCGCACCACTGCGCACGGGGCCGGTGCAGGCGATACGGTCGGGTGGGCCCACAGGCCCCCACAGCCGCCTGTCGACGGAAGAGGGTTGCTTCGTGAACTTCCTCACGATCGGTCACCGCGGAGTCATGGGTGTGGAGCCCGAGAACACCCTCAGGTCCTTCGTCGCCGCCCAGGAGGCGGGGCTCGACGCCATCGAACTCGACCTGCACCTGAGCAAGGACGGCGCGCTCGTCGTCATGCACGACACGACCGTGGACCGCACCACCGACGGTACGGGGCCGATCGCCGAGAAGACCCTCGCGGAGCTGCGGGCGCTGGACGCGGGCCGAGGCGAGCGGGTGCCGGTCTTCGAGGAGGTCCTGGAAGCCGTGCGGGCGCCCCTCCAGGCGGAGATCAAGGACGTGCGGGCGGCACGCGCCCTGGCCGGGGTGATGAACGCGCGCGGGCTGGCCGGCCGGGTGGAGGTGTCCTCCTTCCACGACGAGGCGGTGGCGGAGATCGCCCGCCTGGTGCCCGGCGTGCGCACCGCGCTGGTGGCCAGCCGCTACGGCACCGACGTCGTCGACCGCGCGGTGGCGGTGGGGGCCGCGACCGTCTGCCTGAACATCCGACGGCTCACCCTGGAGATCGTGGAGCTGGCCCGGGCTGCGGACCTGCGGATCATCGGGTGGGTGGTGAACACGCAGGACCACCTGCGTCTGGTCCGGGCGTTCGGCCTCGACGGCGCGACCACCGACCACCCGGACATCAAGCGCACGGGCCGTTTCACGGCGTAGGGCCGGGACCCGACGGCTCCGGGTGGCTAGCCGAGCCGCTTGACCAGCAGTTCGAACTGCAGGTCGTCGCGCTGCGGGACGCCGAACCGCTCGTCGCCGTACGGGAACGGGGTCATCCGGCCCGTACGGCGGTAGCCGCGCCGCTCGTACCAGGCGATCAGGTCCTCGCGCACGGAGATCACGGTCATGTGCATCTCCGTCACGCCCCAGGCCTCGCGGGCCTGCCGCTCCGCCTCCGCGATGATCAGCTTGCCGAGCCCGCCGCCCTGGAGCGCCGGACTCACCGCGAACATCCCGAAGTAGGCGTGCCCGCCCCGGTGCTCCAGCTGGCAGCAGGCGACGATCCGGCCGTCGCGCTCCACTGCGAGCAGCCTGCTGCCGGGCGACTCGATGACCTCCAGCACCCCCTGCGGGTCGGTCCGCTGCCCTGCGAGGATGTCCGCCTCGGTGGTCCACCCGGCCCGGCTGGCGTCGCCCCGGTACGCCGACTCGATCAGCGCGACCAGTTCGTCCACGTCGGCGTCCGTGGCGTCCCGGAAGGTCAATGCGGTGGCGGCGGTCTTCATGGGCGTGCGTCTCCGTCTTCCTGGCGCGGCTCGGGCAGGGACGAGCGTAACCCCGCCGCCGGGCTCCGCCGCTAGGCTCCCGTGCATGGTGCATGTACTCAGCAGCCGGATCCTGCTCCACCCCACCGATCCCGAGCGGTCCCGGGCCTTCTACGGCGAGCAGCTCGGCCTCGCCGTGTACCGGGAGTTCGGCACGGGTCCCGAACGCGGCACGGTCTACTTCCTCGGCGGCGGCTTCCTGGAGGTGTCCGGCCGGGCCGCCTCCCGCCCGGAGCCGGCGGTACGGCTGTGGCTGCAGGTGGCCGACGCGGCGGCGGCCGAGGAGGAACTGCGGGCGAAGGGCGTGGAGATCGTGCGTCCCCCGGTGCGGGAGCCGTGGGGGCTGGTCGAGATGTGGATCGCCGATCCGGACGGCACCCCGATCGTGCTGGTCGAGGTCCCGGCGGACCATCCGATGCGCTACCGGCCCGGCATCTGAGGCGACGGGGCCGCTGCTCCGCCGGCGTCCCCGGATGGCACCCGCTCCCGGCGGCGGCTTAGCGTGCTGGAGGGGGTCTCCTGCGGAAGGAACGCCATGAAGCTCGACGCACCGGTGACCGGCGGGCCCTGCTGGGTGGAGCTGGGCACCAGCGACCTGGAGGCGGCCCGGCGGTTCTACACGCGCCTGTTCGGCTGGCGGCCGGAGACGGACCCCCGCCGGGAGGCGGGCGGCTACACCGTGGCCCACCTCGGGGACGCGGCCGTCGCCGCCCTCGCTCCCCTCCACCAGCCCTCCCGGCCGGTGGCGTGGAACGTGTCGTTCGCGGTGACGGACGCGGGCGCCGCGGCCCGCGCGGTCACGGAGGCGGACGGGGTGGTCCTGCTGGGCCCGGTGGACGTGTTCGACGCGGGCCGCCTCGTGGTGGCCGCCGACCCGGGCGGCGCGGTGTTCCAGCTCTGGCAGGCGGGCACCTTTCCGGGCGCCGGGCTGGTCAACGCGCCCGGCACGCTGGGCTGGGTGGAGCTGTTCACCCGGGACCCCGAGCAGGCCGTGGCGTTCTACGCCCGCGTGTTCGGCTGGAGCGTCAACGCCTCGGACCGCTACACGCGGTGGCGGCTGGACGGCGCGGACTTCGGCGGCATGGTGACGATGGACGACAAGTTCCCGCCGGAGGTGCCGCCCCACTGGCTGCCCTACTTCGCCGTCGCCGACGTGGACGGGACGACCGCCGTCGTCCAGCGGCACGGCACGGTCCTGATGGTCCCGACGTCCGTCCCCGACGGTCCGCGCATCGCGGTGCTGCGTGATCCGCAGGGGGCGATGTTCGGGGTGTATCCGGCGGAGCACGGGTTCTAGTCCGGGCGCGGCGGCGCGGCGGCCTGCCACCGGTGCCTTCACCTGGCGCGGGAGGCGGGGGCGATGGCCTTCTCAGGGCCGCAGTGCGCCCAGGCGGCCCTCCAGCTGGCCGAGCAACTCCCCGAGCAGCACCGCCAGTTCCCCCTGCTCGGGGGCGCCAAGACCGGACAGCGCGGCGGCCTCGTAGGCGAGTTGGGAGGGCAGGACGGCGTCGACCAGGTCGCGGCCGGCGTCGGTGAGGCGGAGGTGGACGACCCGGCGGTCACGGGCGTCACCGCGGCGCTGGACCAGACCGCGCTCCGCGAGCTGCTTGAGCCGCTTGGTGACGGCGGCGCCGGAGGAGAACGTCTCCCGGGCCAGCTCCCCGGGGGTCAGCTCGTGCCCGGTCCGGCGCAGCGCGCCCAGCAGATCGAACTCCGGCCGGCTCAGTCCCGCCCGGCGCAGGGGCGCGTCCTCGGCCTGCTGGAGGAGCGCGGCGCACCGGTTGATCCGCCCGATGACCTCCATCGGGCCGGTGTCGAGTTCGGGGTGCACCGACCGCCACTGCCGGACCACGGCGGCGACGGTGTCGCCCCGGCGGCCGGCGGCCGGGTCGGCTGCGGTCCCGTCGTCCGCGCGGCGCGCCGCCCCGGGCTCGCTGCCGGAAGCCGGGCCCCCGGCGGAGCCGCTTCGCGGGCTTGCGGCGGCCTGCTCCGCCGCGGACGGCCGTTCGGGCGCGGCCGCGTCTCCTCCGACCCCCCGGCGCGGTCCGGCCCCCGGCCCGTTCCCTCCGGGTGACGATCCCTCGGTCGGCGTCATGCCCGTGCGTCCTCCGTCTCCGTGCCCGCGCTCCGCTGCGGGAGCAGCCCCTGGCGTCGTGCCGTAGCGGCGAGCGTACGGTGTCCGGACTGCTCGGTGAGCACGACCCTCTCCTGGGGCAGGGCCCTCTGCCACCACTCGCCGGCCGCGGCGTCGGCGGTGGCCCGGAGATCGGCCAGGGCCACCGCGAGTGCGCGGCGGGCCGTTTCCAGGGCGGCCGGATCGGGGTCCGGCCCGGCCAGCAGACGGGCGGCGTCCGCGCGGGCCCGGTCGGCGGCCGCCAGAGCGCGCTCCACCCGGTCGCCCGCGCGGCGGTCGGTGACCACGAGTGCGGCGGCGAACCCGACCAGCGCACCGACGACGGTGTCCGCGACGCGCTCCTTCATCAGCTCCCCCGGTGCCCGGTACCCCGCGAACTCCGTGATGAGCAGCGCCATCGGCGTCACGCAGACGCTGCCCAGCCAGTAGTTGCGGCTGATCAGCACCTCCGCGCCGAAGCCGAACGCCAGGCAGCTCAGCACGAGGGCCGCCGGGCCGAGGTGGGCCAGCGGCACGACGGCCAGGAAGACGAGGACGCCGGCGACGTTGCCCACCACGCGCTGCACGGCGCGGCCCCAGGTGAGGGTGATGTTGGCCTGGTACAGGGAGGCGGCGGTGACCAGCGCCCAGTACGGGCGGCCGATGCCCAGGGCGAGGGAGGCGTAGCCGGCGAGGGCGCAGCCGAGCGCCGTGCGGGCCGCCAGCGGGGTCAGGGGGCCCGGGCGGGCCCGCAGGGGCCGGGTCGCCTCCACGCCGAGGAGTTCCCCGGCGGCGGCGGGCGGGAGACCGGCTCTGGGCACGGGCCCGGTACCGCGCAGCTCGTCGGCCAGGGCGCGCAGCCGGCCGGCGTCCGCCTCCGCCGGGGCGGCGAGGGCCACCTCGGCGCGGACGACGAGCCGCTCCAGTGCCCGCCGGGTACGGGAGGGGGCCCGGGTGGACAGCAGTGACTGCCAGGCCGCCTGCACGGCGGCGTAGCCGGCCGCGCGGGCCCGGGCCCGGCCGGTGTCCGTCCCGGCGGCGGCACAGGCGGCGGCCGCCTTCAGCGCGGCGGCGGTGGCACGGCGCTCCGGGCCGTGCGGGCGCAGCAGTCCGGGCGCCATGCAGACCAGCCAGGCCCAGACCCCCGTGGCGGCGGCGAGGGCCAGATGCCCGGGGACCTGGGCGAGCCTCTGCGGCACGAACAGGGACGCCGAGGTGACGAAGGTGAGCACGACGTTGCCCGGCGGGCCGACGCGGGTGGCGTCGCACAGGACCTTCTGCGCGGCCGCGAGCAGCGCGCCGACGGTGACCAGGACGACCGCGCTGCCGGTGAGCGAGGCGGCGACCAGGGCGACGGCGAGACCGCCGAGCATGCCGAGCACCACCCGCACCAGTGCGCGGGCCCGGGCGGCGTAGGGCCGGTTGTGGGTGTACAGGGCGCACAGGGATCCGGCCATGGTGTACATCGCCAGGTCGAGCCGCCCGAGGGCGAGCAGCGTCAGGTTGGGCGGAGCCGTGGAGACCACCACGCTCAGCGCCGGCTTGAACCAGATCTCGGAGGGCCGGCCGGGACGCAGCACGCCCGCCAGGGGAAGGCGCCGGGGAGCCGTGGCGGGGGAGGTGGTGGGGGGCGCAGTGCTCACAGCATCCAGATTAACAGGTGTTTTACTTGTGAAATACCGCCGCCGGGCTGCCGTGCTCCCCGGAGTGCTCCCCGTGTACACCCTTGCGCTCGCGTGCGCACCGTCCGGTCCGGGCATCGAATGACCGACTGCCGAACGGGGGAGGTACGCGTGCACGGACCGGCATCGTCCGGCTGGCTGCTGGTGGCGCTCTGCGCGGTGACCGGCGCCTACTGCCTGCTGCGGATGCGCAGTGGAGCCGAGGGGGAACGCGGGACCGCGGGCGGTGAGGCGCTGATGGGCTTCGGGATGGCCGGGATGGCGGTCCCGGCCGCGGTGTTCACACCGCCCGCGTGGGCCTGGCCCGCGTACGCGGTCGTGTTCGGGGCGGCGGGCCTGCACGCGCTGTGGGCCGCGCGGTCCGGGGCGCACCACCTGCACCATCTGGTGGGGGCCGGGGCGATGGTCTACATGTCCCTCGTCATGGCGGGCTCCCCCGCGCACGCGCACGGCGGGGGCGGTTCGGGGATCCCGCTGCTGACGGGTGCGCTACTGCTGTACTTCGCCGGGTACGTGCTGCTGGCCGGTGTGCGGCTGGTGCCGGTGGCGGCCGTGGCCGGGAGCGGGGGCGCGGGTGCGGCCGGATGGGGCGACCGGCCCGAGCTGGCGCGGGCCTGCCGCCTGTCCATGGGCATGGCGATGGTGGCGATGCTGCTGACGGTGTGACACCGGATCGACGCGCCGGCGCGTCGACCGGGACGGCGCACGGTGCGCAGGCGGGACGGGCGCGCCGGTACGGGAGGGCAGCGCGGTGGCCACATCGTGCCGCCACCCCCTCGCGGCGTGCGCTCCCTCGCGGCGTGCTCAGGCTTGGCAGCGGCCGGGCGCGCCCACGGCTTCGGCCGCCCGACGGGGGTGTGACGGCCGTTCCGATCGACGCGGGAGACCACGTCCCCGCGTGGCGGCCCCGGTCGTGCACCGGCGGCGGCGTCGGCCCGGCGCTCCTCGAGCGGCGCGGGCCGGCTGGGGATTCCGTTGCCTGCGTCACTTTGCCTCCGGGAGCCGTACCGCAGCGAGGCGCTTGGCTCATAGGCTGCGGCCATGATGCTCCCCGCGGCGTTGCTGCTGCTCGGTGCCCTGACGGCCGTGGTCGCTCCGCGGCTGCTCGCCCGGGCGGACTGGCCCGACCGCGAGCCGGTGGTGGCGCTGTGGGTCTGGCAGTGCGTGGTGGCGGCCGTGCTGGTGTGCTGTGCCCTGTCGATGACGCTGAGCGCGGCGGCGGCCTGGCACGCGGTCGGCGGGCACGTCTTCGCGACGGCGCCCGGCCCGGTCGTCGAGGCCTACGCCCTCGGCACGGCGGGCACCTGGGCGGCGAGCACCGCGGTGGCGCTGGCCTGCGGCGGGCTGTGGAGCGCGGCGATGCTGGCCCGCGAGATCGGCCGGGCGCGTGCCCGGCGCCGCCGGCGCCGCGCCGACCTCCTGGTCCGGGCCCCGCTGATGCCGGGCGAGGTGGCCGTCTCCGGCCGGCTCGTCGTCCTGGAGAGCGAGCGGCCCGACGCCTGGTGGGTGCCCGGCACTCCGGCGCAACTGGTCGTCACCACGGCGGCGTTGCACCGGCTGAAGGGCCGGCAACTGGACGCCGTCCTGGCCCATGAGCAGGGTCACGCCCGCGCCCGGCACGACTGGCTGCTGAACTGCTCCTCGGCCTTGGCGGGCGGCTTCCCGCAGGTGCCGGTGTTCGCCGCGTTCCGCGACGAGATGCACCGCCTGGTCGAACTCGCCGCGGACGACACGGCCTCGCGGCGCTTCGGCCGTCTGACCACGGCTCTGGCCCTGGTGGAACTGAACGAGCACCGTGGCGTGTTCGGCCCATGCCCGGCACCGCACGCCCATGTCCCGGCCCGGGTGCACCGGTTGCTCACTCCCCCGGACCGCCTCTCCCCCTCGCGGCGGCTGCGCCTGACGGCGGCGGCCGCGCTGGTGCCGGTGGTACCGGTGCTGGTGGCGTTCGTACCGGGGCTGCGGGCCCTGGGCTGACCGCGGCCGGCACCCCGGCCGGATGGACGGGTGGTGTCCGGGACCCGTCACCCGGGTGACGGGAGATCGTCCCGTGCTGGTTTCGGAACCCGGGGTCCGGCGAGTATCGCTGTATGCACACCTCGTCCGTCGACTCCCCGCCCCGTCGGGAGCACCGCACCACCGCGACGCTCGCCGGTGCCCTGGCCCTGTGCTCGGCCCTGCTGCTGATCCTCGTCGCGGCGAGATGGAGTCCGCTGGTCACCGCGGACGGCGACATCGCGGCCACCACGCACGACTGGGCGGTCGACGCGGGCGGCGTGACCCAGGCGTGCCGCATCCTGACCGACTGGGTCTGGGACCCGTGGACGATGCGGCTGCTGTGCGCGGTCGTCGTCGTGGCACTGGTGGTGCGGTTCGCGGCGCGCTGGACGGCGGTGTGGCTGGCCGTGGCGGTGGCGTTCGGCACCCTGCTGCAGCAGGGCGTCAAGGCGGCCGTGGACCGGCCCCGTCCCGTGTGGCCCGACCCGGTCGACTCCGCCCACTACGCGGCCTTCCCCTCGGGGCACGCGATGACCGCCACGGTGGTGTGCGGACTGCTGCTGTGGCTGCTGCACCGCCACGGCGTGACCCGCGCGCTGTGGCGTACCGCCCTGGCCGTGGCCGTGGTCTCCGTGGTGGGCGTCGGCCTGACCCGGATCTGGCTGGGGGTGCACTGGCCGTCGGACGTGGTGGGCGGCTGGCTGATGGGGGCGACGGTGGTGGCCCTGGCGGTGTGGGCGCACACCCGGTGGCAGCCGGGGCGGGCGGACGAACGGGACTGAGTCCGGGCGCATGCCGGGCCGGGCACCACGTGGCCTCACCCACGGGCGCGAACGGCTCCCGGCCGCGTCCGGCCCGGCACCCCGTGCCGCGCCTGCGCAGGCCGCTGCGGCGACGGCCCGCCGTGACGAGAGGGGTGAGGGACTCCCCGCTCCCGTCCCGGCCGGCACCGGGTGGCCTCACCGGCCGCCGCGGACCGGGCGGCCCTCGGCCTCCCGAAAGTACCGGCGGCCGCGCGGCGGCTCCTCGTAGGATCACCCCATGAACGCCGTGCTGTTCGACTTCTCGGGCACCCTCTTCCGGGTCGAGTCCACCGACGCCTGGTTGCGCGGGGTCATGGCGGGGATGCGCAGCCCTCTCTCCGAGGCCGAGCTGACCGCCGCGGCGCGGGCGCTGGAAGCGGTCGGGGCGCTGCCCGGCGGGGGCGAGCCTGCGCGCATCCCAAAGGAACTGGCCGGCGTCTGGAAGATCCGCGACCGCAGCGCCGCGCTGCACCGGGCCGCCTACACCGGCCTGTCCCGCCAGGTCCCGCTGCCCGACCCGGCACTGCACGACGCGCTGTACGACCGGCACATGACCCCGGCCGCCTGGGCCCCCTACCCGGACGCGCCGGAGGTGCTGCGGGTCCTGCGGGAGCGCGGCATCCCGGTGGGCGTGGTCAGCAACATCGGCTGGGACCCGCGGCCGGTCTTCCGCGAACACGGCCTGGACCGCTACGTGGACACCTACGTCCTGTCGTTCGAGCACGGCATCCAGAAGCCCGACCCCCGGCTGTTCGCGGCCGCGTGCGAGGCGCTGGGCGCCGATCCCCGCAGGACGCTCATGGTCGGGGACAACCGCGAGGCGGACGGCGGCGCCACCGCCCTGGGCTGCGGGGTGCACTTCGTGGACCACCTGCCGGTGACCGACCGGCCCGCCGGACTGCTGCCGGTGCTGGAGCTGGTGGGCTGAGAGTGGCGCGGCAGAAGAGGCGCGCCCGGCCGTCGACGTGAACTGGTAGCCCGGGGCCACCACCTGGGCGTTCGCACGTCTGCCTCGGACGATCCCCCGCGTCGCCCGAGGCAGACGGCATCGCCGGCCCAGACCGGGAGGTCTGGCCGGACGCCTTCCGAGTATAGTTGGCTGGCAGCCAGTCAACGCAGGAGTTCCAGGATGTCCCCGCGCAGCGCCTCGGTCAATGAAGAGTTGCGGCGGCGTTCCCGGGAGCGGCTCCTGCAGGCGGCGGTCGAACTCGTGGGCGAGCGCGGCTACGAGGCCACCACCCTGGGCGACATCGCGGACCGGGCCGGTTCGGCGCGCGGTCTGGTGTCGTACTACTTCCCCGGCAAGCGCCAGCTGGTGCAGTCCGCCGTGCACCGGCTGATGCACCGCACGCTGGAGGAGGCGCTGGAGCGCGAGCCGCGCACCGAGGACGGCCGGGAGCGGATGGCCCGGGCCATCGACGCGATCCTGGGCCTGGCCCGGGACCGGCCGGTGCTGATGCGCCAGCACATGGCGGGGATCCTGGACACCGAGGGCTTCGTGCAGTGCCCGGAGCAGCGCCGGCTGGCGGAGCTGCTGCGCGACACGATGGCGCGGCACGGTTCGAGGGACGTCGACCGCGACTACCCCATGATGCGGGCCCTGCTGATGGGGGCGGTGTACGCGGCCCTGGTGCCGGGCGCGCCGATGCCGGTCCCGGTGCTGCGGGCCGAGCTGTTCAAGCGCTACCGGCTCGACTGGGAGCTGGGTCTCCCGCCGGAGGCCGGGGCCTCCGGCGGGAGCGGCGACGGGGATCTGTCGCGGTTCTTCGCGACCGGGGCCGCACCGCGGTGCGGCCCGCCGGATCAGTCGAAGTAGTCGGGCTGGGTCTGCACGTTCAGTTCACGCTGATGGACCCGGCGGGCCGGATCCGTGCGCCGGTCGTCGATCTTCAGGACGTCGAAGCCCCGGGCGTACTCGTTCGAGTAGATGTAGCCGTTGTAGTAGTAAGCGGACCAGGAGCCGCCCGACTTGATCGTGTCGGTGGTCAGCGGACCGCGGTCGAAGTAGGCGATCTCCTTCGGCTTGTCCGAGTCGGTGAACTCCCAGACGGAGACGCCGCCCTGGTACCAGGCCTGGACCATGATGTCCCTGCCCTTGACCGGGATGAGCGAGCCGTTGTGGGCGACGCAGTTCTCGGTGTCCGCCTGGTGACGGGGGATCTTGAAGTAGCTGCGGAAGACGAGCTTGCGCTGGTCGCCCTTGCCGACGATGTCGTAGATGCCGTCGGCACCGCGGTCCGGTCCGACCTCGGCGTTGCAGGTGGCCGCGCCGCCGCCGCCCAGTTCGTCGGTGAAGACGACCTTGTCGGCCTTCTGGTTGAACGTCGCGGAGTGCCAGAACGCGAAGTTCACGTTGTCCTGCACCTGGTCGATGACCTTCGGGCGTTCCGGGTCCTTGATGGAGAACAGGATGCCGTCGCCCATGCAGGCGCCCGCCGCCAGGTCCTTCGACGGCAGCACCGTGATGTCGTGGCAGCCGGTGGTCTTGGAGACGCCCGGGTTCACCGGGCCGCCCGGGTTGCCGCCACCGTCCGGCCCCTCACCGGGGAACAGCACGGGGAAGCCGACGACCTCGGCCTTCTCGGGGGCGTGGCGCGGCACCTTGATGACGGAGATGCCGTCGTGCGGCGGCTGGCAGTCGGGGTAGGCCGCGTTCGGCGAGTACGAGGAGACGTACACGTAGACGTTGCGGCGCTCGGGCACCAGCGTGTGGGTGTGCGAGCCGCAGGCGGTCTCGACTGCGGCGACGTACTTCGGGTTGCGCTTGTCGCTGATGTCGAAGACCTTCATGCCCTCCCACGAGGACTTCTCGGTCGCCGGCTGGGTGGTGCTGGAGCAACTGCTGTCGCTGCGCGAGGAGTCGGTCGACAGGAACAGCAGGTCACCGGAGACGGAGATGTCGTTCTGCGAGCCGGGGCACAGGACCTGGGCGACGGTCCTGGGCGCCTTGGGGTTGCTGATGTCGAAGATGCGGAAGCCGTCGTAGTTGCCGGCGAAGGCGTACCGGCCCTGGAAGGCGAGGTCCGAGTTCGTGCCCTGCAGCACGTCCTTGGGGACGTGGGCCAGGTGCCGGATGTTGTCGGAGTGGACGATCTCGTCCTGGCCGGGCATGTCTCCGCTGCGGATGGCTTCGCGCACCTCGGCCTGGGCGCTCCTGGAGACCTCCTTCGGTGCGGGCGGCGCGTCTCCGGGGTCGGGGGTGGCCCCTGCCGGAGCCGCCGTGAGAAGCGCGGCCAGCAGTCCACCGGCGGCTGCGACGACTCCCAGTCGTCTGCGGCGTGTTCTGCGGTCGTTCAACAGGATCACTGTTTTCCTCCCTGGTTCCGTTCACTGCGGAACGGTTCACGCACCACGCAGTATCGTCTTCGCCATGCACATACCAATAGGGGGCAACGAAATCGCAATGAAGTTTTGCGATCAATGACCCGCGGAAGCGTGCCAGTACGCGTCCGCACCACGAGGTGTGCCCCAACCCGTCCGCCCCAGGAGGTCGTTGTGCTCTTCCGCCGTGCGTCCCGTACGTCCCGCGCGTCCGCGGTCACGACGGGACTGGTCGCCCTGGCCGTGCTCGGGACGGGAGGATGCGACTCCGGTTCGGACGGGAAGGCGGCGTCGGACGGTCCCGCGGTGATCGCGCCGGGCGAGCCGGGCGAGGCCAACCGCACCCTGTCCGCCGAGGAGGCCGCGGACCGGCGTGCGGAGAACGACTCCCCCAACTCCGCCGACGTCTCCTACGTGCGCATGATGATCGAGCACCACGCGCAGGCGCTGGTGATGACCGACCTCGTCCCGGGACGGGCCGGGTCGAAGGACGTCGAGCGCATCGCCGAGCGCATCGCGGCCGGGCAGAAACCCGAGATCGAGGCCATGAAGGGCTGGCTGAAGTCGTACGGCAAGCCGCTGGAGGCCGGACGGCACGACCACGCGGCGATGCCCGGCATGGCGACCGAGGCCCAGCTGGACAAGCTCCGCGCGGCCGAGGGGAGCGCGTTCGACCGCCTCTTCCTCACCCTGATGACGACCCATCACCAGGGCGCGATCACCATGGCCACGGAGGTGAAGGGGCAGGGCAACAACATCCGCGTCGAGGAGATGGCCGACGAGGTGACAGCGCAGCAGACGAGCGAGATCACCCGGATGCGGAACATGCTCGAACGTGGCCGGTGATCGCCGCGCACACCGAGCTCCGCCCCGCCCGGCCGCTGGTCGCCGACCTCCGCCGCCCGCTACGAGGTGGGCAGAGTCCTGGCCACCGGCGAGTCCTACAGCCGACCCGCACACCAGAAGGTCGGCACGAAACCCCGACGCACCGGCGGGTCGCCCAGCTCAGCCGGACAGGCGGAATCCAGCGATCTGGTACTCCAGCCCCTCACGGAACTCCAGGTGCGGGACAGCACTCCGCATCGCCGGGTACAGCGCGGGCGGAACCTCGTAGACCGCGGTCGCGAGGAAGTCGTCGTCGCGGCGGGGGAACAGGTCCCGGAGACTCAGGATCTCGACCCGGGTCAGGCCAGTGACATGAGCAGCTCGCTCATCACCGTCCCAGCCGACGAGCTCCCACCCGAGGGTTTCGGCGTCGATATCGGTCACGTGCCTACGGTATGCGCGAACTGCCCGTGAGGTTGAACGTCAAGCCGAACGCCCCTCCGGCGCCCGGCCGGTGAGGCTCCTGCCCTGAACTCCCGTACCGGTGCGGGCGGGTCAGCGTCTCGTCCGGCGCGCCGGGAGCAGGCCGGCGTCCCTGGCCTGGCCGATCAGCCGCAGAGACGTGCGGCGGCCGTGACCGGTCGCGGACATCACGGCGAGGACCGGATCGGTTCCGTCCCGCTGGGCCGCGCGGTACTCCCGCGCGACGAGTTGCCGCCCCTCGGCTCCGCGCGGGCGCACCGGCCGGGCGCGGCGGCCCGAGCCGCTCCCCCCGGACCCGGAGCCGGCGGCGCACGCCCCGGCGACCGCCTCCTCGATCCAGTCGGCGAGCACCGCCAGGTCGTCCAGGGTCAGCGCGGGCTGGGCCCGCACCTCCTCGACGCAGACGCTTCCGCCGGCCACCAGTGCCAGCGCGTCGACACGGGCCCCGTCCGGGAAGGCCAGACGGAACTCGAACCAGCGCGTGGCGCCCTCGCTCTCCCGCACTTCCCACGCGGGGCGCACGGACACGGCACCGTCCACCGGAGAGCGATCAGAAAGATGAACAAAGGATGCTTCGAGCACACACGGAACGTAACCGCATGATCACATTCCCTACAGATCGGACACGCGCCCTGGGCGCCGCACTGCACCCTGTCAGCGCAGCCGCAGCGGTCGCCCGCCCGGGCCGGAAGGCTGCGGACGCCTTCGAACCGTCAGTCGGCGAGCCGGGCGGCCTGTCGGGCCGCGGCCTCCAGCAGTGCGTCCAGGAGGCCGGGGAACAGAGCCTCCAGGTCGTCGCGCCGCAGTCCGTTCATCTTGGCCGTCCCGCGGTACACCTGCCGGATGACCCCGCTCTCCCGCAGCACCCGGAAGTGGTGGGTCGTCGTCGACTTGGTCACCGGCAGCTCGAAGTGGGAGCAGGACAACTCCCCGCTCGCGGCGGCGAGTTCCCGCACGATCCGCAGCCGCATGGGGTCGGACAGCGCGTGCAGCACGCCCTCCAGCCGGACCTCGTCCCGCACGGGATGCGGCAGATCACGGCTACTCACGGCGGGGGTCGTCACGGCGGCCTCACTTCCTCGGAGAGTTCCCATGGTACGAGAACCATCGTAGTTTGACACTCGCCGTACTACGATGTCTATCGTACGAGCAGGCCCCTGCCCCGTGACGACGAATGGAGTGTGCCGTGACCGCGCTCTTCGAGCCCTTCACCCTGCGCGATGTGACGATCCCGAACCGCGTGTGGATGCCCCCGATGTGCCAGTACTCGGCCGCACCGGAGGGCCCGGAGGCCGGCGCCCCGACCGACTGGCACTTCGCCCACTACGCCGCCCGCGCGACCGGCGGCACGGGCCTGATCGTCGTCGAGGCCACCGCCGTGTCCCCCGAGGGCCGCATCTCCCCCTACGACCTGGGCATCTGGAACGACAGGCAGGTGGAGGCCTTCCGCCGGATCACCCGCTTCCTCAGGGAGCAGGGCACCGTCCCGGCGGTCCAGCTGGCCCACGCGGGCCGCAAGGCGTCGACGGAGCGGCCCTGGAAGGGCGGCGCCCCGGTCGGCCCGGAGGCCCACGGCTGGGGCTCCGTCGCCCCGAGCGCGCTGGCCTTCGACGAGCGGCACCCGGTCCCGGCCGAGCTGACGGCCGGGCAGATCGGCGACGTCGTCGAGCAGTTCGCGGCCGCGGCCCGCCGCGCGCTGGCCGCCGGCTTCGAGATCGCCGAGATCCACGGGGCCCACGGCTACCTGATCAACGAGTTCCTCTCGCCGCACTCCAACCACCGCACCGACGCCTACGGCGGCTCCTGGGAGAACCGCACCCGCTTCGCGCTCGAGGTGGTCGACGCCGTGCGCGCGGTGTGGCCGGACGACAAGCCGCTGTTCTTCCGCATCTCGGCGACCGACTGGCTCGACGAGGGGGGCTGGACGGCGGACGACACCGTCCGCTTCGCCGCCGAGCTGCGCGCCCACGGCGTGGACCTGCTGGACGTCTCCACCGGCGGCAACGCCTCCGGTGTGCACATCCCCACCGGCCCCGGCTACCAGGTGCCCTTCGCCGCCCGGGTGCGCAACGAGTCGGGCCTTCCGGTCGCCGCGGTCGGTCTGATCACCGACGTGGAGCAGGCGGAGAAGATCCTGGCCAACGGCGAGGCGGACGCCGTCCTGCTGGGCCGCGAGCTGCTGCGCAACCCGTCCTGGGCGCGGCACGCGGCGCGGGAGCTCGGCGGCGAGGTGAGGGTGCCGGACCAGTACCACCGCTCCGTCTGATCCCCCACCCCCGCCTGCCGCCGACCGGCCGCGTACGCCGTCCCTCCGGGGCGCGAGCGCGGCCGGTTCGTCTTTTCGCCCGACAGCGTTCTCCCCTTCGCGGATCCGGGTCGCAACCGGCTGGATGTGTTCTGCGAGAGGCGTTGACCAGAAAGCGCTTACCGTCTACGTTCCGTTCAGCGGGTTGACCCCGGGAGCACCCCAGCGGGGCGCGCGCCCAGCCTGCCCGGGCCCAGGAACTGCACCCTGAGGCCGGGACGGACGGCAACCGGGACCCACGCGCAGCCCGCAACGGACGAGGGGATGACCGTCGTTCATGTACTTGACGCACCCGAATCTGATCCGCCCCCACGACAGGAGGAATCGGGACATGACTTCCGCGACCCGACCGCGCGCCCGCAGGCGTGCACTGACCGGCACACTGGCCACCCTGGGCCTTTCGGTTGGCATGATCATGATTACCAACGCCCCGACGGCGAGCGCCGCCACCTGGCCCACTCCGAACGGCAGCCAGGGCACCTCCGCCACCATCTCGGTCTCCGGCACCAAGGACTACGGGATGAAGCGGTTCTACGGCACCGGCGACCTGGCCGGTGACGGCCAGGAGGAGGGCCAGGACCCCGTCTTCCGGCTCGCGGACGGCGCGGTGCTGAAGAACGTCATCCTGGGCGCCCCGGCCGCCGACGGCATCCACTGCGAGGGCAGTTGCACGCTGCAGAACGTCTGGTGGGAGGACGTCGGCGAGGACGCCGCCACCTTCCGCGGCGGGACCGGTGCCACGTACCACGTGATCGGCGGCGGCGCGAAGAAGGCCGCGGACAAGGTCTTCCAGCACAACGGCGGAGGCACGGTCAACATCTCCGACTTCGCGGTGCAGGAGTTCAAGACGCTCTACCGCTCCTGCGGCGACTGCTCCACGCAGTACACCCGCAAGGTGAACCTCGACACCGTCGACGTGACCGGCACGGGGTCCACCGCACGGCTCGTCGGCATCAACGTCAACCGCAACGACGTGGCGACCCTGCGCGGCATCACGATCCGCAACGACTCCGCCCGCAAGGTCGTCCCCTGCCAGAAGTACAACAACAACACGGCGGTCGGGTCCGGTCCGGACAGCAAGAACTGCCTGTACTCGGCCTCGGACATCACCTACCGGTAGTCCGGGGAGGTCCTCCCCCCACGGTGGCGGCGGCCGTGCGGAGCGTCCCGGCGGGCGCTGCGCACGGCCGTCCCCGTCAGGTCGTCCGGATCACGCCACCCGCCTCGTGCACTGACGCGCGCGCCCTTCAGGTGCCGTGCACGCGTGCGCGCACCTCCCCGGTCAACTCCAGCCGATAGGCGGCGTAGGCGGCGCGCAGTTCACCTCCGGGCCAGCCGGCGGGGAGCAGTTCGGGGGGCAGCACGGGGTCGGCGAGCAGATGCCGGACGACCGCCGCGAAGGCGGTGAGGCGGTCCGCGGGCCGGTCCGCCCCGGCGATGTGGGCGAGGAGCTCCCGGGCCGTGCCGGACCAGGCGTCCAGCGGCCACAGGGACGCGGCGAGCTCGCGCGCGGGCCGGTCGGGCCGGGAGGTGTAGCGCTGGATCACCTCCCCCAGGTCCGCGGGGAGGTCCCGGGTGAGATTGGCGGGCCTGAGCCAGACGCCCTCGCGCAGCTCGGCCAGCCGGAGGCCGGTCAGCCGGGCCCTCAACGCGGCGCGTTCGGCCGGTCCCCGGCCGGTCGCGGTGACGACGGCCATCTCCCAGTCACCGTCCCACGCGCGCGTGCGCGGCCGCACGGCGTCGTCCTGACGGCGCTGACGGTCCAGGAGCCGGTCGCTGAGGCGGTAACCGGCGTCCGTGCGGCGCAGATCGCCGGCGGCCACCATCCGGCTGAGCGCGGCGCGCAGGGTCGAGCCGCCGACGCCGAACCCCTCGACGAGCAGCACCAGCTCCCTCGCCGCCAGCTCGGGAGGGTGCGTTCCGAGCAGCACGCTCAGTACGACCGACCGCGCGGACAGGGGGCGCAGATCGAGCGCGCCGGCCGGCGCGGGCACGTTCCTGGGCATGGTCACGTACTGTACGCGGCACCCTCGCCGTTGCATCGTTGCTGCGGTCGCACCAGAAGTGCAACACTCGGGCATGGTCTCGACATCCGAGGAACAGCGGGCGTACGGCTCACCCGCCACGCACGACGTCACCAACCAGGCCCCGCCCCTCGCCCCGTACGACGCCTCGGACGACACGGCCCTGCTGGAGGGGCTGCGGCGGGAGGGCGCCGGGTGGGCCGAGGCGGACCTGCGGCGGCTCGGCCGGCAGGCCGGCAGCGTCCAGGCGCAGGAGTGGGCCGATCTGGCCAACCGGCACGAGCCGGAACTGCGCACCCACGACCGGTACGGCCACCGGGTGGACGAGGTCGAGTTCCACCCGAGCTGGCACCACCTGATGCGCACGGCCGTCGCCGAAGGGCTCGCCGGGGCACCCTGGGCGGACGACCGGCCCGGCGCCCACGTCGCCCGGACGGCCGGCGGCCTGGTCTGGGGTCACACGGAGGCCGGGCACGGCTGCCCGACCTCGATGACCTACGCGGCCGTCCCCGTCCTGCGCCGCCGGCCGGAGCTGGCCGAGCTCTACGAGCCGCTGCTGACCAGCCGCGAGTACGACCCCGCCCTGCGCGAGCCCGCCGAGAAACGAGGGCTGCTCGCCGGTATGGGGATGACCGAGAAGCAGGGCGGCTCCGACGTGCGCGCGAACACCACGGCGGCCACACCCACGGCCGAGCCCGGGGTGTACACCCTGCGCGGGCACAAGTGGTTCACCTCGGCGCCGATGTGCGACGTGTTCCTGGTGCTGGCCCAGGCCCCGGGCGGGCTGTCGTGCTTCCTGGTGCCGCGGGTACTGCCGGACGGCACGCGCAACACGTTCCGCATCCAGCGCCTGAAGGACAAGCTGGGCAACCGGTCCAACGCCTCCTCGGAGCCCGAGTTCGACGGCACGGTCGCCTGGCTGGTCGGCCCCGAGGGACAGGGCGTCAGGACGATCATCGAGATGGTCAACTGCACCCGTCTGGACTGCGTGACGATGTCGGCCGCGCTGATGCGCAAGTCCCTCGTGGAGGCGGGGCACCACACACGGCACCGCAGCGCCTTCGGCGCACGGCTGGTGGACCAGCCACTGATGCGCAACGTGCTGGCCGACCTCGCGCTGGAGTCCGAGGCCGCGACGGCGCTGACGCTGCGGCTGGCCGGGGCGGCCGACCGGGCCGTGCGCGGGGACCCGGGCGAGAGCGCGTTCCGCCGGATCGCCACCGCCGTGGGCAAGTACTGGGTGACCAAGCGCGGTCCGGCCTTCACGGCGGAGGCCCTGGAGTGCCTCGGCGGCAACGGCTACGTCGAGGACTCGGGCATGCCCCGGCACTACCGCGAGGCTCCCCTGCTGTCCATCTGGGAGGGCTCCGGGAACGTCAACGCACTCGACGTGCTGCGGGCGCTGAGCCGTGAACCGGGCACGGCGGACGCCCTGTTCGGCGAACTCGCCCTCGCGCACGGGGCGGACGCGCGGCTGGACGCGGCCGTGGCACGGCTGAAGCAGCGGCTGCCGGAGGCGACGCAGACGACGGCACGCCGACTCGTGGAGGAGATGGCCCTGGCCCTCCAGGCCTGCCTGCTGGTGCGGCACGCCCCGCCCGCCGTCGCCGACGCCTTCTGCACGACCCGGCTCGGCGGCGACTGGGGGCACGCCTTCGGGACGCTGCCCGAGGGGGCGGCCCTGGACGCGGTCGTGGCGCGGGCGCTGCCCGGGGACTGACCCACAGTCGGCCAACCAGCACACAGATCGCGCACAGTCACACCCCGGTCCCCCTTCGTTGTCGGTGCCGTGGTGCAGACTCCCCGTCAGTGGGGCACTTCGCCTGGGGGAGGACACCGTGTTCAGGGGGATCGACGAGGCGGGCCGGGCCTCGCTGCGGCACGCGGACGGCAGTGCGCACGACGTGCTGGAGCTGCTGCGGGGACTGGCCTCCGCCGACCCCGCCGAGCGGGAGACCGCGCTCGACGGGATGTACGGAGCGGTTCACCACCGGGGGGAGGGGCACGACGCCGTGCTCGCCTGCGTCCCGCTCCTCCTCTCGCTCGCCGTCCGCGAGGAGGTGCCCGACCGGGCGGGGGTGGTCGAGCTCCTCATCGGCATCGACGACCTCGGCGGTGACGGCGACGAACGCGCCGCGCGGGCCCGGGCCGCGCTGCGCGCGCGTGCCGAGGTGTTCGTACGGCTCGCCGGGGACGCCGACAGCGGGGTGCGCCGCGTGGTGCCGGGGGCGCTCGTGCGGTTCCTCGGGCCGGCCCGGGTACTGCCGCTGCTGCGGGAGCGCATCCTCGTGGAACGGGACGACCGGGTCCTGACGTCCCTGGTGGAGGCCCTCGGCCTGTTCGTCCGCCGGCACACGGCGGCGGCCCGGCCCTCCCGTCGGCACCGGTCACGCCGGGGCGCCGGCCACGCCGCCGAGGCCGTGAGTCTGCTGGAGGCGCTGAGCGGGCCTCCGTACGGTCCGGCCCTCCGGCTCGCGGCACTCGGTCAGCTCGCCGGGTGCGCCCCCCAGCGGCTGCCCACCGGCCTGGTCCCGGTCGCCGTCGGGCTGCTCAGGGAGAGATCCGCTCGGCGGGCCGCGACCGGACACGCCTGCGGCGGTCCCGCCCCCGAGACCCTCGCCGGACGGCTGCGGCGGCTGCGCCCCTCCGACGAGGAGGGTTCCCGGCTGCTGCGCACCCTGCACTCCGCGCTCGGGTGCCGCGTGGCCGACCGGGTCGAGCTGCTGTGCGGCCAGTTGACCAGCCCGGATCCCCTCGACCGGTGCAACGGGGTGTGGATGGCGGCCGGGTTCGTCCGGGAGTGGCGCGACGGCCATGAGCGGCCGGTCGCCCTCATCGGCGCCCAACTCGGCGCTCGCGAGGAGCGGTTGCACGACGCCGCGGTGACCGCCCTGGCCGGATTCCACGCCCTCGCCGCGCCCGCCGCCGACCGTCTCCACGCCCTGGTGACGTCCCGCCCCGAGTTCCGCGTACGGCACGGCGAGCGGGGCGCCCCCGCCCTGGGCGGTGCGCTCAAGGCCCTGGCCGGTGCCGGGGACGTACGGGCCGCGCCGTTGCTGGCGGAGGTGCTGGCCGGCCCGGTGGTGCCCCACGATCTCGGCCGGGTGGTCCCCCACCTGGGCCGGGCGGCCGTGCCTCTGGCTCCGGCCCTGCGCCGACGACTCGCCCGCGTGCCGCTCGACGGGTCCTGCCCCCACGAGCAGGCCGTCCCCCTCCTGTCCGCGCTCGGGGCCTTGGGCGACGTCGCGTCCCTGCCGTCGGTGCTGCGGCTGCTGCGCGGCATGCCGGAACGGACGCGCGGCCGTGACGCCGTGACGGACGCGGCGGTCCGCGTCCTGGGTGCCTTCGGTGACGCGGCGCACGAGGCGGCACCGGACCTCAGGACGTTGCTGGGGACCAGCTCCGCGGTCGCCGCCGCCGAGGCGCTGTGGTCGGTCACGGGCGACGCGGACGCGGTGGTGCCGACGCTGATGCGGGAGGTGGCGGGGCCGGGCAGGGACCGGCGGCGCCGCGCGGCGGCCGTCCTCGCCCGGCTCGGTCCGGCGGCCCGCCCGGCCCTGCCGGTGCTGCGCCGGATGGCCGGCTCCGGTGATCCGTCGGACCGTGCGGCGGCGGCGTGCGCGCTGTGGCGGAGCACCGGTGAACCGGACCCGGTGCTGCCCGTCCTGCGGGCCGTCTGGGCCGGCCATCCGCACACGCGGCCGGTGATCGCGGGGTGTACCGCCGCGCTGGGGCCCCGGGGCGCGCCCCTGCACGACCTCCTGCGCGCGGAACTCTCCTCCTCGCGACGGCACAGAGCCGACCTTCCGGGCAGCCACGTCCTCCACGAGGACCTGGCGCTGCTGCGGTCGTGCAGGGAGGCGCTGGGGGGCGGGGGCTGAGCCGGGAGGGGGCGAGGCGCGTCACCGGCCGTCCCCCGCCGTCGTGCGGCCCCGCATCGGGCCGACGCGGGACCACCGGGCGTCCCGGAAGCGAAACGGCGGCGCTCCAGGCGGCGGCCCGACGCGCCGCCGAGGGGCAGCGGACGGTCGCGGCGCGGACTCCCGCCGTCCCACCCGTCGGCACCGCGCGGAGGCGCGCCCGGGACGCGGTCAGCGGCCGGGACACCTGGCGGCCCGGCAGGTCCGTCCACACGCCGACGGGGCGCGCCGGCCGGCGTTCCCGGCGCGATCCGAAGGCCCCGGCGGTGCTGGGCGTCCACCGGGTGCAACGACCGGTTCCCAGTGCCGTGCGACGCCGGGGACCGTGCGGTCCGGGCCGGTGCGTCCCGGGCCGCGACACCCCGCTGACCTGCGCCGCAACCCGGTCCGGAGGTGACTGTCAGTGGTGGGGTGCAGACTGGCCGATGTCGCAGGAGAAGGCGTCGACGGTGACGCCGCGGAGGTGATCGGCATGACCGAGGTACTGCTCGCCGTGGGCACGCGCAAAGGCCTGTTCATCGGGCGCCGCAGGGGCGGCGGGGCCTGGGAGTTCGACGAGAGTCCCTACTTCAACGCGCAGGCCGTGTACTCGGTCGCCATCGACACCCGCACCGCGTCCCCGCGGCTGCTGGCGGGGGGCGACAGCGCGCACTGGGGCCCGTCCGTGTTCCACTCCGACGACCTCGGCCGGACCTGGACCGAACCGGCCCGGCCGGCCGTCAAGTTCCCCAAGGACACCGGCGCGTCCCTGGAGCGGGTGTGGCAGTTGCACCCGGCGGCGGCCGAACCCGACGTGGTGTACGCGGGCACGGAGCCGGCCGCGCTGTACCGCTCGGAGGACCGCGGCGAGACCTTCGGCCTCGTGCGGCCGCTGTGGGAGCACCCGACGCGCTCGAAGTGGGTGCCGGGCGGGGGCGGTGAGGGGCTGCACACCGTGCTCACCGACGCCCGCGACCCGGGAGCGGTGACGGTGGCGGTGTCGACCGCCGGGGTGTTCCGCACCCTGGACGGCGGCGCGAGCTGGACGCCCTCCAACTCCGGTGTGTCGGCGGTGTTCCTGCCCGACCCGAACCCGGAGTTCGGCCAGTGCGTGCACAAGGTCACGCGGGACGCGGCGGACCCGGACCGCCTGTACCTGCAGAACCACTGGGGTGTGTACCGCAGCGACGACGCCGGCGCGCACTGGACGGACATCGGCGAGGGCCTGCCGTCTACGTTCGGCTTCGCGGCGGCGGCCCACCCGCACCGGGGCGACACCGCGTACGTCTTCCCGATCAACGCCGACGCCGACCGGGTCCCCGCGGACCGTCGCTGCCGGGTCTACCGGACGGCGGACGCGGGCAAGAGCTGGGAACCGCTGTCGGCGGGCCTGCCCCGGGACGACCACTACGGCACGGTGCTGCGGGACGCGATGTGCACGGACGACGCCGACCCTGCGGGCGTCTACTTCGGCAACCGCAACGGCGAGGTGTTCGCCTCGGCGGACGACGGCGACAGCTGGCAGCAGTTGGCCGCGCACCTGCCGGACGTGCTGTGCGTGCGCGCCGCGGTCGTCGGCTGAGCCGAGGACGGACCGCCCCGGTCCGGAAAGGGCCGCGGGCGGTCCCGCAGGCTACGGCAGCCGCCAGTCGACCGGCTGGCCACCCAGCTTCACCAGCAGGTCGTTGGCCCGGCTGAACGGGCGCGAGCCGAAGAAGCCGCGGTCCGCGGACATCGGTGAGGGGTGGGCCGACTCGATCGCCGGGAGTTCGCCCAGCAGGGGCCGCAGGTTACGGGCGTCGCGGCCCCACAGGATCGACACCAGCGGCTTCCCGCGCGCGGCCAGCGCCCGGATCGCCTGCTCGGTGACCTCCTCCCAGCCCTTGCCGCGGTGCGCGCCCGGTTTGCGCGGTGCGGTGGTGAGGGCGCGGTTGAGCAGCAGGACGCCCTGCCGGGTCCACGGAGTCAGGTCGCCGTTGGACGGACGGGGCAGGCCGAGGTCGGAGTGCATCTCACGGAAGATGTTCTCCAGGCTCCCCGGCAGCGAACGCACCTCGGGCGCCACGGCGAAGCTCAGGCCGATGGCCATCCCCGGTGTGGGGTAGGGATCCTGGCCGACGATCAGGACGCGGACGTCGTCGAAGGGTTGCTGGAAGGCGCGCAGGACGTTGGCGCCGGCCGGCAGGTAGGTCCGGCCCGCCGCTATCTCGGCGCGGAGGAAGTCCCCCATGGCGGCGATGCGTTCGGCCGCGGGTTCCAGGGCCTTCGCCCAGCCCGCTTCGACGAGTTCGTGCAACGGTCGTGGTGCCACGACGCGTCACTCTACTGGCAGACACGGGGCACGGGCGCCGGCCTCGGGTCGTCGCCCACGTCCGCGGTCGCGCCGCTAGTCTTCCTCCCCGTCGAGACCGTGGACCCGGACCGAGCGGAAGGCGCGGCCGGACCGCCGTGAAGGAGGGGCCGTGTCGCATCCCGTGGACCGCGCGTTCCTCGCCGTGGACTCCGGCGGGTCCGGCCTCCGGGTGGTGGTGGGGACCGCCGAGCGCGGACCACTGGTCCGGAGGGCTTCCGCCGAGCCCGTCCGCACCGGCGCCGGGGGCATCGACCCCGAGCACTTCATGGAGCAACTCCTCCCCCTCGTGCGCGCGTCGACGACGGAGGCCGGTCCACTCCGGCTGACCGCCGCCGTCGTGGGCGCCGCCGGGCTGGCCACCCTGGGCGAGGCGCTGCGCGCTCGGTTGCCGGGCGCTCTGGCGCGGGAGCTGGGCGTGCGGCGGGTGGCGCTGGCCGCCGACGCGGTGACGGCGTACGCGGGGGCCCTCGGTGCCCGTCCGGGTGCCGTCGTCGCCGGTGGCACCGGCCTGATCGCGGTCGGTACGGATCTGACCGGCTGGCGCCGGGCGGACGGCTGGGGGCACCTGCTGGGCGACTGCGGGGGCGGGGCATGGATCGGACGGGCCGGGCTGGAGGCCGCGCTGCGCGCCCACGACGGCCGGGAGGGCGGTTCGACCCGGTTGCTGGCCTGCGCCGAGGAGGTCTTCGGGCCCGCGCCGGGGCTGCCCGGCGCGCTGTACCCGCGTCCCGACCGGCCCGCCGTCCTCGCGTCCTTCGCGCCCCGGGTGGCGGGCTGCGCGGACGAGGACCCGGTCGCGGCGGGCATCCTGCGCGCGGCGGCCCGCCACATGGCCGACTCCGCGGCGGCCGTGTGCCCGCCGGGCGGGGAGCCGTGCGTGGCCGCCACCGGCGGACTGTTCAAACTGGGCGAGGCACTCCTCGGACCGCTCGACGAGGAGCTGGCGCGGCGGTTGCCGCGGGCGCGCCGGGTGCCCGCGGAGGGAGACCCCCTGCACGGCGCGGTGCGGCTGGCAAGCGAGTTGAGCACCGGTTCCCTGGCCCTGCCGGGTGACGGGACCATGCTCAGCGTCACCACCCTGACGGGCGATTGACCCCATCACACCCGAACCGTACGCAACTCATCCGACAAAACGGGACGGATACCGCTCACCTGCACCCTCCCCGAACAGGGGAGCCCAGGAAGCCAGTAACATGCGACGCCATGAGTTCCCCCACTGGGCCCGCGTCCGGCCTGCCAGTACGAATGCCGCGCCCCCGCCAGCCCGGACGGCACCGCCGCCCCGAGCCGCTGGTGGCTCCCGAGGGCGCGCCCGCGCTCGTCCTCGCGGTCCCGGGCACGCCCAGCAGCGCCACGCGTGGGCTCGCCGAGGAGGTCGTGAGCATCGCGCGCTCCGAGCTGCCCGGCCTGGACGCCCGCATCGGGTACCTGGACGGGGACAACGAGGAGTTCCCGACGCTGCAGTCGGTGCTCACGTACGCCGCCGAGGAGCGCACCGCCCGCTTCGAGCAGGCACGCGCCGCGGGTCTGGACGTGCGGGAGCCGGACGGGCCGGTCGCCGTCGTCGTGCCGCTGCTCGCCGGTCCGGACAGCGCGCTGCTGCGCCGGGTCCGTCAGGCCGTCATGGAGAGCCGTATCGCCGCCGAGCTGACGGACGTGCTCGGCCCCCACCCGCTGCTCGCCGAGGCGCTGCACGTGCGGCTGTCGGAGGCCGGTCTGGCGCGTGCCGACCGGGCCCGGCTGTTCACGGTGGCGACCGCCGCCGACGGCATCGTCCTGGCGTCCGTGGGCGGTGACGAGGCGGTGCAGGCGGCCGGGATCACCGGCATGCTGCTCGCCGCCCGCCTGGCGGTGCCGGTGATGGCGGCGGCCCTGGACCAGGAGGGTTCCATCGCGTCCGTGGCCGAGCAGCTGCGTTCCTCCGGCTCCCAGCAGCTGGCCCTCGCGCCCTACCTGATCGGCCCGGAGATCGAGCCGGGGCTGGTCCAGGAGGCCGCGAAGGAGGCGGGGTGCTCCGCCGCGGAGTCGCTGGGCGCCTACCCGGCGATCGGGAAGCTGGCCCTCGCCAAGTACACGACGGCGCTCGGCATCACGCCGCAGCCGGCGCAGAGCACCCCGGCGCGCTGACACGCGCCGCAGGACGGCATGCCGAAGGCCCGCTCCGATCCGGAGCGGGCCTCGCCGTTGCGGCGGACTTCGTCCTGGTGCGGGCCTTCGCCACAGGTGCGGGCCTTCGGTGAAGGTGCGGGCCTTCCGTGCGTGCGGAGCCTCGCCGTCGGCGCGGCCGGTCAGCCGATGATCACGCAGGAGGCCGCCGGGACCTCGACGGAGCCGGCGCGCTGCGGGACGCCCGTGTCCGGGTCCACCGTGAACCAGGTGACGTCGCCGGAGCGCTCGTTGGCGACGTACAGGTGACGGCCGTGGGCGGTGAGGGCGCGCGGCCAGTGCCCCCCGCAGTCGACCGTGGTGACCAGCCGCAGGCCCTCCTCCTCGACGGCGAGGACGGACAGGACGTCCTCGCCGCGGGTGGCGGTCCACACGAAGCGGCCGTCGGACGACACGGCGACGCCCGACGGGTAGGCGTCGCCCGCCGGTGCGCCGGGCAGGACCCCGACAGCCGTGAGGGGGGTGAGCGCTCCCCCGTCCGCGTCCCAGCGGCAGGCGGTGACGGTCGGGCTGAGCTCGTGGACGACGTAGGCGCGCGTGCCGTCCGGGTGGAAGGCCAGGTGCCGGGGTCCTGAGCCGGGCGCGAGGGCGATCTCCCGGTGCAGGACCGGGGAGCCGTCGGCCAGGGTGCACACCCGCACCGAGTCGGTGCCCAGGTCGACGCTGACGGCCCAGCGTCCGCTCGGGTCGGACTGCACCTGGTGGGCGTGCGGTTCCCGCTGGCGGTCCGGGCGGGGGCCGGAGCCGGTGTGCCGGAGCACGCCGGACGCGTTCCCGGCGAGGGCGCCGTCGGGGCGCAGGGGGACGGCGGTGACGCTTCCGGAGCCGTAGTCGGCGGTGAGGACGTGCCCGGCGAACAGGCCGAGGTGCGTCGGCCCGCCGCCGACCCGGACGGCAGGCCCGGCCTGCTGCGGCCTGTCCCCGCCCAGCCGGTACGCCGCCACCGCGCCCTCGGAGGTCTCGCTGACGGCGTACAGGGTGCCGCCGTCCGGCGAGAGGGCCAGGTAAGAGGGGTCGGGGACGTCGTCGAGACTGCTCAGGACGGTCGGTGCGCCGCTGTGGGGGTCGACGTCCGCGGTGACGATGCCGGGACCACCGGCCGTCGTGAACGTCCCGATGTACGCCCGCCTGCCGTCCGTCACCGCTGTCCCCTCTCGTCCCGAGCCGTCCGGTAGGACCGCGCAGCCGATCATGCGCGGTCTAGACCAACGGGTCAAGGGTGCCCGGCGAGGGGTCAGGCCCCGACCAGCGGGGAGCCCGAGGGGGTGCGCAGGGGCCGGGCGAGTTCGGCGAGAGCCCGCTCCAGCCCGTGCAGATGGGCCAGCGCGGGCTCCGCGACGGACGGCCCGTCCGCGTCGAGGGCGATGTCCCGGCCCTCGGTGAGGGCCTCGACCGCGTTCTCCACACGCCGGCAGGCCGCGGCCAGGCGGGCGTCGTGGGAGGCCTCCGGGTCCGCGGCGACGGCGACCAGGCCGCGGATCTCCCGGGCGCAGTCGTCGAGGAGGTCCAGCACATGCCGGGCCCGGCGCTTGCGGCCGAGCATCGGGTTGAGCGGGTGCACCAGCGGGGCGACCGAGAGCCGCACCCGGGCCAGGAGCTGCTCCAGTTCCGCCACCCGCGGGGCGGGGTCGGCCTCCGGCACGCCGGCCAGGCGGCGGGCCGTCTCGGCGGCGCAGGCGTGCACGCACGCCAGGGCCCGCCGGATCCAGGCGTCGGTGACGCTGTGGGTGGTGACCGGCAGGACGAGGATCACGGCCAGGACCGCGCCCAGCGCCCCGACCCCCGTCTCGGCGAGCCGCAGGGCGAGCAGGCCGGGGCCGAGCACGCCGAGGAGGCCGTACAGCAGCCCGGCGAGCAGCGTCACCCAGAGCATCATCCAGGTGTAGGAGACGGCCGCCGTGTAGAAGATGCCGAAGACGCAGACGGCGGCGAGCAGGGCGGTGGCGACCGGGTCCCCGTGGACGGGCACGGCGACCAGCAGGCCGAGGCCGATGCCGATGACCGTGCCGAGCAGCCGCCGGAAGCCGCGGACCAGGGTCTCGCCGCGCGAGGTGGTGTTGACGAAGATCCACCAGGTGGCGCCGACGGCCCAGTACCAGCGCTGACCGGACACCAGCTGCCCCACGATCAGGGCGAAGCCGGCGCCCGCGGTCGCCTGGACCGCCTGGCGCGTGGTGACGCGGGCCAGCCCGGTGCCGCCCGGCGGGGCGGGCGGCACGGGCAGGGGCAGGCGGCGCTCGTAGCACCACAGGCCGAAGCGCACCGCGGCGGCGGCCAGGACGGACAGCAGGACGGCGGCGTACAGCTCGGGCAACTGGCCGGTCGTGGCGTGCAGGAACTGCGCCACGAAGAAGTTCATGAAGGCGAAGACGCCGAGGCTGTGGCCGCGAGGGCCCCACCGGCGCGCGTACACGCCCGCGCCCACCACGGCCAGGAAGGTGAGGTCCCGGGCGACCGGGTACGCGTGGAGCACGGCCGCCGCCGTGAGGACGGGCAGGCCGACGGCGGGCAGCAGCGCGGTGGTGGCGGCCTGGCCGCGGACGGTGGCGTCGGTGACGGTGAACAGGGCGAGCAGCGCGGCGAGGCCACCGGTGACGGCGCCCGTGAGGGAGTGCCCGGCGAGGCCGCACAGGGCGACCGCCAGCGCGATGCCGAGCACCGCGCGCGCGGCGAACCGCAACCGCGTCCGCCCCGGATCCGGAGCCGTGAACACCCTCTTCAGCACCGCTTACCGCCCCCTTCGTCACCGCGTGTCGCGCGAGCATGAAAATGGCGCCACGGGGTCCGCAGCGCCATCGACTCACCTATATGAGCATCCCGATCGCCAGTGGCTCAACTCGCCGCTTCTACACTGGGCCATTGGCACAGCCGGGGCGGCACGGAAGCAGCCACGGCAGAGCCATCGGACGAGGAGGACGTGCGATGCCCGTGGACGAGCTCGACACCCGCATCCTGCGGCTGCTGCTGGAGCAGCCGCGCACCAGCGTGCGCGAGTACGCCCGGATCCTGGGGGTCGCCCGGGGCACGCTCCAGGCGCGGCTCGACCGGCTGGAGCGGACCGGTGTGATCACCGGCACCGCGCCGGCCCTCTCCCCCGCGGCGCTCGGGCATCCGGTACTGGCGTTCGTGCACGTGGAGGTCACCCAGGGGCACCTGGACGAGGTGGGGGACGCGCTGGCGGCCGTGCCGGAGATCGTCGAGGCGTTCTCGATCACGGGCGGCGGGGATCTGCTGGCGCGGGTCGTGGCGCGGGACAACGCGCACCTGGAGGACGTCGTCCAGAAGCTGATCAGCATGCCCGGTGTCGTGCGCACCCGCACGGAGGTCGCCCTGCGCGAACGCGTCGCGCACCGGCTGCTGCCGCTGGTCGAGTCGATCGGGCGGTCGGCCCGCGGATGACCTCTCCGAACCTCCCGAACGACCTCTGAGAGCATGGCGGCATGAGCAGGCTCCGCGGCACTTCGGTCATCTTCGATCTCGACGGAACGCTGGTGGACAGCGAGCCGAACTACTACGAGGCCGGCCGGCAGACCCTCGCCGCCCACGGCGTGCCGGACTTCACCTGGGCGGACCACGAGCGGTACGTCGGCATCAGCACGCAGGAGACGGTCGCGGACTGGAAGGACCGGTACGCCCTGCCGGCCACGGTGGAGGAGCTGCTCGCCGCGAAGAACCGGCGCTACCTGGAACTGGCCCGCGGGGCCACCCGCGCCTACCCGCAGATGCGCGCCTTCGTGGAACTCCTGGCCGCCGAGGACGTGCCGATGGCCGTGGCCTCCGGCTCCTCGCCGGAGGCGATCGCGGCGGTGCTGGCCGGCACCGGGCTCGACGCGCACCTGCGCACCGTGGTCTCCGCCGACGAGGTCGCGCACGGCAAGCCGGCACCCGACGTCTTCCTGGAGGCGGCCCGCCGCCTCGGTGCGTCCCCGGCCGACTGCGTCGTCCTGGAGGACGCGGCGCCGGGCGCCGCCGCCGCGCACGCGGCCGGCATGCGCTGCATCGCCGTGCCGTACGTCCCGGCGCAGGCGGATGCCCCGGAGTTCGCCACCGCCGGCCTCCTCCTGCGGGGCGGGCAGAAGGACTTCAGGGCACGCACCGCGTACGACTGGCTCGTGGATACGGCAGCCTCTTCCTGAGGACCGTGCGGGCGTTGGAACTTTTTTGCGGCGGAGGTGATTGTTTCGCCTCCGCCGTCCGTACCTCCTGCTGTTGGGCCGTTCATCTCCAGGAGGCACGATGCGCATCTCGCGCAGCACGGCAGGAACCGCGTTCGTGGGCGGTGCGATGATCCTCACGCTCACCGCGCTCGCCTATCCCAGCATGCTGGGCGTGCAGAACACGGCTTCCGGCCAGGACCGCATCATCGCGAACACCCAGTGGGGCCCGCTGACCGAGGCGGACCGCGACTTCGTGGTCCGCGTGCGTGCGGCCGGGCTGTGGGAGTACCCGCTGGGGCAGATGGCGATGGAGAAGGGCACGACGCCGGCGATGAAGGAGGTCGCCAAGCACCTGCTGGTGGGACACGGCCGGCTCGACGCGTCGTGCCGCAAGCTCGGCACGGACCTGGGCATCACGCTGCCGAACGAACCGTCCCCGCAGCAGCAGCAGTTCGTGGCGACGGCGGAGAGCGCCTCCGGCAAGGAGTTCGACTCCACGGCGGTGACGATCATGCGCGTCGCGCACGGGAGCATCTTCCCGACGATCGCCAAGATCCGGGCGACCACCCGGAACAGCCTCGTGCGGGAACTCGCCGACCAGACCAACGACACCGTGCTCGACCACATCACGATCCTGGAGAAGACCGGCCTGGTCAATCACGAGCAGGTGGCCTTCCAGATCACCGCCCCGGCGAAGCTGCCGCAGGACCAGACGACGCCTCCGCCGCCGCAGGCGGGTGCGCCGGTCCGGGTGCTGCCGGTCCCCGAGAACCTGAAGGACTTCCAGACGGTCGCCCCCAACCCGTCCTTCGCGCAGCCGCAGCCGTCTCCCACGACGGGCTGATCAAAAGCGGCGGAACCCGGGGCCGGGCCGAAGCGCGGTCATCGGCCCGGGCTGCGTCCCGGTCCGGGGCGGGACGCAGCCGGGCCGGCCGTCGCCGCGGGGCGCCGTCCGCCCCTCCCGCGTCAGGAGCGCCGACGGGGCTTGCCGCGCCTGCCGCCCTTGCCTGCGGCCCCGCCGCCCTTGCCCGTGCCTCCGCCGGCCTTCCGCGCACCCCCGCCGCCCTTCGCGGTGCCGCTCTTCGCGGTGCCGCCGGTGCCGCTCCCGCGGCGGTCGGCGCCCGGCCGTCCGGCCGCCGCCGGCTTCCGCCGCGCCGCGCCCTGGTCCGTGCGCCGGGACGTGTCCTGGGCCGGGGGCTGCGTACGTCCCCGCGTGCTGTTGACCGTCCGGCCGCGGACGATGCCGATGAAGTCCTCGATCAGGTCCGTCTTCGCGGCCTCGGGCCAGGCCAGGGCGACGCGCGAGGCGGGCGCGTCCTTCAGGGGGCGGTGGGTGAGGTCCTTGCGGTGGTGGAGACGGGCCAGCGACAGCGGGACGACCAGGACGCCGATGCCGGCCGCGACCAGCTCGATCGCGTCGGCCGTGGTGGCGGGCCGTTCGAGGGCGGGCCGTCCGGGCAGGCCGTGCTCCCAGTCGAGGACGTCGTCGAGGGGGTGGAGCACGATGTCGTCGGACAGGTCCTCCGGCGCGACCTCGTCGACGGCCGTGACCAGGTGGTCCTTGGGCACGACGACGACCGTCTGCTCGGTGTAGAGAGGGATGGCGCTGAAGACCGCGCGGTCCACGGGCAGCCGGACGAGGCCCGCGTCGGCGTCGCCCTCGCGCAGTCGCCCGGCCGCGTCCGGCGCGGGTAGCTGCGTGAGTGCCAGCGGGACGCCGGGGTGCCGCTCGCTCCACACGCGCACCCACTTGTCGGGCATCACCCCGGGGACGTAGGCCAGCCGGAACGAGGGGGATGCTGCCGAGTCTGTCACCCGGCCAGGTTACCGGCCCAGGTCAGCGGCCGTGACGGGCGGAACGTTGCCGGCCGGCCCCGCGCGGTGGCCGTGGTCGAAGGCGCGCCGCACGGTCGATACGCTGGACGGCATGACGTCGCACCAGAGCACCCAGACGATGAAGCCCGCCACCGCGGCGAAGAAGCTGGGTGTGTACCTCGAGGCCACCCCCGCCGAGTTCCGGCAGGGTGTGGTCTCACGCGCCGAGCTGAACGAGCTTCAGGCGAACCCGCCGCAGTGGCTGCGGGAGCTGCGGCGCACCGGGCCGCACCCCCGCCCGGTCGTGGCCGCCAGGCTGGGCGTCTCCATCGCGGGCCTCGCCCGCGGCGGCGTCACCGAGCCGCTCACGACCGACCAGATCGAGGCGCTGAAGCAGGAGAACCCCGAGTGGCTCCAGCGGGAGCGCGCGACCCAGGTGGAGGTCCGCAAGGAGGCGGCCCGCATCAAGAAGAAGAACGCCGAGCGCGGCTGACCCGGCCCGTTCCCGTACGGCCCCGACCGGTCCCCCGGCCGGGGCCGTCGCAGTGAGGTCCGGACCGGTGAGCCGCCGGGCGCGAGGTGGTCGCGGGCGCACGGAGTTGACCGGTGCCTTACGGATAGCCCCCTCGGCCGTCCGCTTTCGACCGCCGGCCCGACCGGCCCGAACGCCAGGCCGCGCCACCCCTTCCGGGCCGTAGAAATATCTACCAGCATGGCTACGCCGGGCGGGACGCGGACGCCGCCCACCTCCCGGTCCGTGTCCCGCGTGCCCGCGGACGCGGCGCCGCCGACTGTGCCCGGGGTGAGCATGCGGAGCGTCATGTGGAAACAAGCCGTCGAGTGGCTCGCCGCGGCCGCCACGGACCCCCAGGCGTGCAAGCGGGAGTGGGACCACGGCGCGGGCACGATGCTCGTGGAGGCCGGGCGGTACTGGGACGTGCTCAGTGTTCCCGACCGGCTGGGACTGCTCGCGCTGGACATCCTGTGGCGCGACCCGCTGAGTCTGCCCGGCCCGACGCTGGTCGACTCCGCCGCGCGCAGGGTGGGGTTCTTCCTGCCGCCCGACCCGGTCAGCGAATGGGTCGGTGACGGGGTCCGGCACGTGGGGCGGGGTTCCTGGATCGCCGTGCCCCCGCCGTACCGGCCCGCCGGGCGGCTGGAGTGGCTCGTCCCGCCGGACGGTTCCGGGGCGCTGCACCCGCCCGGCACCCTCGAGGCGGCCCTGCGGGAGGCCACCCGCACCCTCGCCGTGCTGGCTCCGGTCAGCGCGGAGCCGGTGGTGAGGGACGGCTGGTGAGGCGCCGGTGAGCCGGGCGTGCGAGCGGGACGTGATGCCCGCGCCCGGGCGGGAAGGCGGCCGGACCGTGGGCTGTTCGCCCCGCCGGACTGCTCGACCGGGACGGTCGCATCCGGTAACACTGACCTGACGCCGGGACGACGGTACGACGGCAGGGAGAGGCCATGTCACAGCGCCCTGACCTCCGACAGCGCAGGAGTGTGCTGGAGCACGAGTGGTCACGCTGGGTGCCGCGGCTGAGCGTCCCGGGCGCGCGGCCTGGCGGCAGCGCGGCCCTGCGGCACGAGGTGACGGAGTCCTGGGCGCGTTCCCTGAGCAGTGTCGACCCGGGCCGGGACAGCGCCCCGCTCGCCGAGGGCGGGGCGGTGCACCGGCGGTGGACGTCCTCACCGCTGTACGGGCCGGTCACCGGCCTCGCCGGGGAGTTGCGCAGCATCGCGGAGGACGCCGGGTTCGTCACGGCCGTCACCGACGAGTCCGGCACCATCCTGTGGACCTGCGGCGGCCCGACCATGCGACGGCGGGCCGAGCGGGTCAACTTCGCCCCGGGCGGTCGCTGGGACGAACAGGCGATGGGCACCAACGCCCTGTCCCTCGCGCTGCGCACGGGCCGCCCCAGTTCCGTCTTCTCCGCCGAGCACCTGGTGTCCGCCCTGCACGGCTGGGTCTGCTACTGCGCGCCCGTGCGCGCTCCCGACGGCCGGGTCCTCGGCGTGCTCGACCTGTCCACCACCTGGGACCGCTCGCACCCGCTGGCGATGTCGACCGTACGGACCCTGGCGTCCACCGTCGAGGCCCGACTGACGACCGAGCCGCACCGGCCGGGCCGGTTGCGGATCAGCTGTCTGGGTGCCGCACGCGCCGTCCAGGGAGGGCGCCGACTCGCCCTGCGCCCACGTCAGTTGGAGATCCTCGCCCTGCTCGCGCTGGAGCCGGACGGCTTCTCGGCCGAACGGCTGCGCGCCGCTCTCTACGGGGACCGGCCGGTCACGTCCTCCACCTTCAAGGCGGAGATCTCCCATCTGCGCCGGGCTCTCGGCGGAGGCGTGTCCGCCCGGCGCTACGCCCTGACGGTCCCCGTCGCCTGTGACGCCGTCGAGGTGCTGCGCGCGCTGGAGGACGGTGACACCGACGCCGCGCTGCGTCGTTACGGCGGTCCGCTCCTGCCCCGCTCGGAGGCTCCCGGCATCGAGGAGTGGCGCACCCGCCTGGAGGTGGCCGTGCGCGAGGCCGTGCTGGCGAGCACCCGCCCGGAGCACGCCCTGCGCTACGGCGAACGGGCCCCGTACGACACGGAGGTCCACGAGCACGCGCTCGGGCTGCTCGGGCCGCGGGACACCCGGCGCGCGATCGCTGCGGGCCGGCTGACGGCGGCCCTGCGCGACTGACGGTCCCTCCGGCAACCGGTGTCCGGCGCACCAACCTTGCGCCAACCTCCCGGGAGCACAGTGAACGGCGTCACGACGGCACGGGGCCGTCGCCAGTCCTTCACCGAGGAGAGCCGCCATGGTGTACGCGCAGCCCGGAACGGACGGCAGCATCGTCACCTTCGCCCGCCGCTACGACAACTTCATCGACGGCGACTGGACAGCCCCCGTCGAGGGCCGCTACTTCGAGAACCCGACTCCCGTGACCGGCGAGGTGTTCTGCGAGGTCGCCCGCTCCACCGCGGCCGACGTCGACCTCGCCCTGGACGCGGCGCACCGGGCGGCCGACGCGTGGGGCCGCACCTCCACCGCGGAGCGCGCGAGGCTGCTCAACCGGATCGCGGACCGCATCGAGGAGAACCTGGAGAGGGTCGCCGTCGCGGAGACCTGGGAGAACGGCAAGCCGGTCCGTGAGACCCTGGCCGCCGACATCCCCCTGGCCGTCGACCACTTCCGGTACTTCGCCGGGGTCGTCCGCGCCCAGGAGGGCAGCATCGCGGAGATCGACGCCGACACGGTCGCCTACCACTTCCACGAACCGCTGGGCGTGGTCGGGCAGATCATCCCCTGGAACTTCCCCGTCCTCATGGCCGCCTGGAAGCTGGCGCCCGCGCTGGCCGCCGGGAACTGCGTCGTCATCAAACCGGCCGAGCAGACGCCGGTGAGCCTCCTCTACGTCGTCGACCTGATCGCCGACCTGCTCCCGCGGGGCGTGCTCAACGTCGTCAACGGCTTCGGCGCCGAGGCGGGCAAGCCGCTGGCCTCCAGTCCCCGGGTGGCGAAGGTGGCGTTCACCGGGGAGACCACGACCGGCCGCCTGATCATGCAGTACGCCAGCGAGAACATCGTCCCGGTGACGCTGGAACTGGGCGGCAAGAGCCCGAACATCTTCCTGCCCGACGTCATGGCCGCCGACGACGACTTCCTGGACAAGGCGATCGAGGGCTTCGTGATGTTCGCCCTCAACCAGGGCGAGGTCTGCACCTGCCCGTCCCGTGCGCTGATCCCCTCGTCGATCTACGACGACTTCATGGCCCGCTGCGTCGCCCGCACCGAGGCCGTCGTCGGCGGCGACCCGCTGGACCCGGCCACCATGATCGGGGCGCAGGCGAGCAACGACCAGTACGAGAAGATCCTCTCCTACCTGGACATCGGCAGGAAGGAGGGCGCCGAGGTCGTCACCGGCGGCAACCCCCGGACCGTGCCGGGCCTGGAGGGCGGCTACTACGTCGAGCCGACCGTCTTGCGCGGCACCAACGACATGCGCGTCTTCCAGGAGGAGATCTTCGGCCCGGTCGTGTCGGTCACGACCTACGACTCGGTCGACGAGGCCCTCGAGATCGCCAACGACACCCTGTACGGTCTGGGCGCCGGCGTCTGGACCCGCGACGGCAACACCGCCTACCGCCTGGGCCGCGGGATCAAGGCGGGCCGCGTGTGGACCAACTGCTACCACGCGTACCCGGCGCACGCGGCGTTCGGCGGTTACAAGAAGTCGGGCATCGGGCGCGAGACGCACAAGATGATGCTGGACCACTACCAGCAGACGAAGAATCTCCTGGTGTCGTACTCGCCGAAGAAGCTGGGCTTCTTCTAGAGCTTCTTCTAGAGCCCGGACGTCGGGCCGCCCGGCGGCACGTTGCGCGCCGGGCGGCCCTGGGACGGGGTCCGTCACGTGCGGGTCCAGCGTTGGTTGCCGCCGTTGGAGCAGGTGTACAGCTGGATCAGGGTGCCGTTGGCCGTACCGGCCGAGGCGGCGTCGAGGCAGAGGCCGGACTGGACGCCGACGATGGTTCCGTCGGAGTTCAGGCGCCATTTCTGGTTGTCGCCGCCCCAGCAGCCGTAGATCTGGACCTTGGCGCCGTTGCCGGTGCCGGCGGCGTCCAGGCACTTGTTGCCGTAGACCCTGAGTTCTCCGGTGTCGGTGTGGGTCCACTGCTGGTTGGTGCCGCTGTGGCAGTCCCACAGCTGGAGCTGGGTGCCGTCGGTGGTGCTGGTGCCGGGCACGTCCAGGCAGCGGCCCGAGGCGACGCTCCTGATCTGCCCGGAGCCCGTGGGGGGCGTGGTGGAGCCGCCGTTGAGCGCGTTGAGGACGGCGGTGTAGGCGGGCTTCTTGCTGCCGTCCCCGTTGAACAGCAGCGGCGTGTCACCCGCTCGCCACGAGTCGGTGTCGCGCACGCCCCAGACGGTGATGCCGAGGCAGCGCGGGACGGCCAGGCAGTCGTTGGTCACGGCGGCGTAGGTCGAGGCGGGGGCGCCCTGGATGTCGAGCTCGGTCACGGCCACGTCGACGCCGAGGGCGGCGAAGTTCTGCAGGGTGGTGCGGAAGTTGCTGTGGTAGGGGCTGCCGCTGTTGAAGTGCGCCTGGAAGCCCACGCAGTCGATCGGCACGCCGCGCTGTTTGAAGTCACGGACCATGGCGTACATGGCCTGGGTCTTCGCCCAGGTCCAGTTCTCGACGTTGTAGTCGTTGTAGCAGAGCTTGGCGGCCGGGTCCGCGGCGCGCGCGGTGCGGAAGGCGACCTCGATCCAGTCGTTGCCGGTGCGCTGCAGGTTGGAGTCGCGCCGGGCTCCGGAACTGCCGTCGGCGAAGGCCTCGTTCACGACGTCCCACTGGGCGATCTTGCCCTTGTAGTGGGCCATCACCCCGTTGATGTGGTTGATCATCGCCTGGCGCAGCTGGCTGCCGCTGAGGCTCTGCATCCAGCCGGGCTGCTGGGAGTGCCAGGCCAGGGTGTGGCCGCGCACCTGCTTGCCGTTCTGCACCGCCCAGTTGTAGACGCGGTCGGCGGCGGTGAAGTTGAACTGGCCCCGCTGCGGTTCGGTGGCGTCGATCTTCATCTCGTTTTCGGCCGTCACCGAGTTGAACTCGCGCGACGCGATCGACGTGTACGCGGAGTCGCCCAGCTTGCCCGAGGCGATGGCGGTGCCGAAGTAGCGGCCGCTCTGCGCCGCCGCGGCACCGAGCGTGCTCTCGGCGGCGTGCGCGGGCGGGGGTGCGACCAGTGCGGCGACCGCGCAGAGGACGCCGACCACCAGCGCGAGCAGCAGGCGGCGGATCGTCCGGCGGACAGCGGGTCCGGGTAGGGCGTACAAGCCCATGGCTGTGCCTCCAGGGTAGAGATCACGGGATGTCGGATGCGCAGGGGAAGACATCGCCCGGCGAGGACTGCCCGGCCGCGCATGTTCGGCATTTCGGACTGCGGCCGGGTCTTCGGTGGGAAGAGTGCGCGATTGACGGTGACTCGTCAACACCTGGGCACAGGGAAACTTTCTCTTTCTCGACCGAAACATTCGAAGCCCTGTAAGCAGGGGCTGTTTGCGGCCACATCCGCGTCAGGTCTTGACCGGTGCACCCCGGATTCCTAGCTTGTGGCGTCACACATTCGGAGATCGATCGAAAGTTTCGACAGCGCCCCGAGGAGGCCCTGCGATGTGGTTTCGCCATCCTTTACCGGTCCGAACAGGACGCCTGCTCGCCGTACTCACGCCGTTGCTTCTCGTGGCCACCTTTCTCGGCGCCCAGCCCGCCGGCGCGGCGACCGTCGACCCCGGCGCCTCCTACGTGCTGATCAACCGCAACAGCGGCAAGGCCCTGGACGTCCACAACCTGGCGACCGAGGACGGCGCCCGCATCACCCAGTGGACCAGGAACGACCAGAACCAGCAGCAGTGGCAGTTCGTCGATTCGGGAGGCGGCTACTACCGCATCAAGTCCCGCCACTCGGGCAAGGTCCTGGATGTCCACAACCGGTCCACCGCGAACGGCGGTTCGATCGTGCAGTGGACCGACCTGAACGGCGCCAACCAGCAGTGGCGACTGGCCGACAGCTCGGACGGCCACGTGCGGCTCGTCTCGCGCCACAGCGGCAAGGCCCTCGAAGTGCAGGGCGGTTCCACCGCCGACAACGCCGACGTCGTCCAGTACGACGACTGGGGCGGCGCCAACCAGCAGTGGCAGCTCGTCAAGGTCGGTGCCGGCGGCGGACCCGGCACGTGCGATCTCCCGTCGGCCTACCGCTGGAGCTCGACGGGCGCGCTGGCGCAGCCCAGGCAGGGATGGGTCTCACTGAAGGACTTCACCGTCGCGCCCTACAACGGCAGGCAGCTCGTCTACGCGACCACGCACGACACGGGGACGCGGTGGGGTTCGATGAACTTCGGCCTGTTCGGCAACTGGTCGGAGATGGCCTCGGCCGGCCAGAACGCGATGGCGAACTCGGCCGTCGCACCCACGCTCTTCCACTTCGCACCGAAGAACGTCTGGGTGCTGGCCTACCAGTGGGGCCGGACCGCCTTCTCCTACCGGACGTCGAACGACCCCACCAACCCGAACGGCTGGTCGTCCGAGCAGGTGCTCTTCTCCGGGAGCATCTCCGGTTCCCAAACGGGGCCCATCGACCAGACACTGATCGGTGACGGCACGAACATGTACCTGTTCTTCGCCGGCGACAACGGCAAGATCTACCGCGCCAGTATGCCCATCGGCAATTTCCCGGGCAGCTTCGGCTCGACCTCGACCGTGGTCATGAGCGACACGACGAACAACCTCTTCGAGGCCCCCCAGGTCTACAAGCTGCAGGGGCAGAACCGCTATCTCATGATCGTCGAGGCGATCGGCTCGCAGGGCCGGTACTTCCGCTCGTTCACGGCCACCAGCCTGAACGGCTCCTGGACGCCCCAGGCCGCGACCGAGACCAACCCCTTCGCCGGCAAGGCCAACAGCGGCGCCACCTGGACCAACGACATCAGCCACGGTGAACTGCTCCGCACCAGCGCCGACCAGACCATGACCGTCGATCCCTGCAACCTGCAACTGCTCTACCAGGGCCGCAACCCGGCCTCGGGCGGCGACTACGGCCTCCTGCCCTACCGCCCGGGTCTGCTGACCCTGCGTTCCGCGGCCGCTCGCTGAGGGGGCCGCACGCACCGGACACGCCCCGACACGCGGACGCCGCGGGCCCACCCCGGCGTCCGCGTCGTCGGCGGCGTCCCGGCCGGCCGGTCGCGTTCGGGCAGGACGACACGGCGGAGGTCGTCCTGCCCGACCAGGGCCACGCCGTGCCCGAGCCCCTCGCGGACGCCCCCCGCGGCGGCGGCGCAGCCGGTGCGCTCAGCGCCGTTCGCCGTCCAGCCACTGCAGGACGTCCGGTGTCACCGGGTCGGTGATATCGGCGAACTCCCCGTGCTTCTTCAGGTACTTGGCCACGTACGGGCACACCGGCACGATCCGTTTGCCCGACGCGCGCACATCGGCGAGCGCACGGCCGACCAGTTCCGAGGCCAGACCGCGGCCGGCGAAGGCGTCGTCGATCTCGGTGTGGAAGAAGACGCGCTGCTCGCCGCGGTCGCGGTAGGCCGTCAGCCCGGCACGCCGGCCGTCGACGAGGATCTCGTACCGCTGCCGCTCGTCCACCCGCTGCACGGCGGGGACGGCGGAGGGCGACTCGGTCATGGAACGCCTTTCGTACGCAGGTCGGTGGCCGGGGTCAGTGGCGCCGGGGGTTGCGGCGCGGGGTGATGACGGCGTTCGGCAGGGCGGGGGCGGGCAGACGACCGCCGGGGTAGCCCTCGACCCTGCCGAAGCGGTCGGACTGCGCCCGCCAGTCCTCGCGCGCCCGGACGATGTCCTCGTGGCTGCGGCCGATGAAGTTCCACCACATGACGATCTCCTCCTCGAACGGGGGACCCCCGAGCAGGACCGTGCGCGCCGGGGTCGCGGAGTCGTTCGCCACGGTCAGGCTGTCCGTGCCGCAGGGAAGGTGGCCGAGGTCCGTGGGGCGCAGCGCCGTGCCGGACAGGCGGACGTCTCCGCTGTCCACGAGCAGGCCGTGTTCGAAGGCGGGGTCGACGGAGAGGGTGAGCGCCGCGCCCGGCCCGAGGACGATCTCGGCGCCGAGCAGGGGTGTGAAGGTGCGCACCGGTGACGTGCTGCCCGCGAGCGAGCCGAGGAAGACCTTGATCTCGGCCCCGTCGCGGCGCACCGTCTCGGGCACGTGGTGCTGGAAGTCACGGGCGGCGTGCCGGTGCTCCTCGGGCAGGGCCACCCAGAGCTGCACACCGTGCAGGACGGTGGTGCGGGGGGTGGAGACCTCCGAGTGGGCGATGCCGTGCCCGCCGGTCATCAGGTTCATCTCACCGGGCCGGACCAAAGCGTGCGTGCCGATCGAGTCGCGGTGCTCGATCTCCCCGCTGAACAGCCAGCTCACCGTCTGCAACCCGGTGTGGGGATGCGGCGGCACGTCCATGCCCGTGCCGGAGGCGTCGACCGGGCCGTAGTGGTCCGCGAAGCACCAGGCCCCGATCAGGGTGCGGGCGCGCTGCGGCAGGGTCCGGCGCACCAAGAGGGCGCGCGGGCCGCCCAGCGGCACCTCCCGCGCCGACAGCACCTCGACCGCGGCGCCGTGCCCGGCGCCGGCCTCGCGGGCCGTCGTCCCGCACTTCAGCGCCACCGGTTCGGCTTCCACGTTGCTCACCGGGACCACCCCTCGCCCGCTCTGGTTGTCACATCAACTATGATGCCACGCAGGCAGGTCGGAGGCCACGGCACAGCGCAGCCGCGTCCGGGCGACCCCGAGGGAGGCGTGACGTGAGCGACCGGACCACCGGCCCCGCACATCCGAGGATCTTCGTCGACAAGCAGAGTCCCCAGGCCTTCCGGGCGATGGTGCGGGCCTCCGAGGCGGTCAAGGCGACGGCCGCCGGGGCGGGGCTGGACCGCACGACCGTGGAGCTGGTCAATCTCCGCGTCTCCCAGCTGAACGGCTGCGCCTACTGCCTCGACCTGCACACCCGCAAGGCCCTCGAGGCGGGTGAGTCCGCACAGCGGCTGGGGGTCCTGCCCGCCTGGCGGGAGACGGACGTGTTCACTCCCGTGGAGCGGGCGGCCCTGGAACTCGCCGAGGCGACGAACGACCCCACGGACACGGCCGCGCAGACGTCCGCCTACGCGGCGGCCCGCGAGGTGCTGACCGAGGAGCAGATCTCCGCGGCGATCTGGGTGGCGATCACCATCGGCGCGTTCAACCGCGTGTCGGTCATGAGCGGGCACCCCGTGCGCCGCGCCTGACGGCGCCCGTCCCCCCGGTCGCCCGGCAGTGTCCGCCCGTTTCCCCGGCGGCTTCAGCTCTCCCCGTCCGCGCGACGGCGTCCGCGCTCCCCGTTCGCCCGGCGGCGTCCGTCCTCCTCGTCCATCCCGGCGAGGACCCGCTCGGACAGCTCGGCGAGCACGCGGAGTTCGGCCGGGGTGACGTGGTCCAGGAAGAGGGCGCGCACGGCCGCCACGTGACGGGGCGCGGCGGCCTCGATCGCCGCCCGCCCGGCGTCGGTGATCACGACGAACGCGCCGCGCCCGTCCTCGGGGCACTCCTCCCGGACGACCAGGCCGCGCCCGGCCATCCGCGCGATGTGGTGGGACATGCGGCTCTTCTCCCACTCCAGCGCGCGGGCCAGGTCCTGGTGACGCCGCCGCCCGTCCGGGGTGTCCGTGAGGTGGACCAGCACCGCGAAGTCGGCCGACGACATCTTGGACTCCGACTGCAGCAGCCGTCCCAGGCGCCCGCCGAGCCGCTCCTGCAAGCGGACGAAGCCGCGCCACGCGCGCTGCTCCTCGGACGTCAGCCAACGCACTGTCTCCGCCATGGGAAGAGTGTAGGCATGGGTGACAGATCATCCACTTGCCGTGCGGGCGGGCCGCCCCCGGGTTCGGACCGGGCCGGACCGGCTCAGTCGCGGCCCGCCGCGGAGGCGAAGCCGAGCCAGGTGTGGCGGTTGTTCCACCAGCACCAGCCGACCTTCGGGGCGTTGCGGCGCTCGCGGCCGTCGCGGCCGGTGCCGTTGCTGATCCACACGGCCGGGGTGCGGGCGTCCAGGGTGCCGTCGGCCTTGCGCAGCCGGGAGCCGATGGTCATGAAGCAGCGGTTGCGTTCCAGGACCTCCGGCCGCTGCAGGATCCAGTGGATGCCCTCGGTGAGCACGAGCGGGGTGCGGTGCTCCGCTTGAAGGGCGGGAAGCGCCTCGTCCGGGCTCCAGTTGGACATGTGGTCGCCCCGGTCGACTCCGGAGACGAGGTACAGGGCGGCGTCGGGCAGTTCGACGGCGCAGGGCGTGAACGCGTCCACGTCGGGCATGTCGACCACCACGAATCCCTGCTTGCCGTCCCGGCGCAGCAGGGGCGCGAGGGCGGAGGCGGGCGCCAGGTCGGGGTGCACGGCCAGGAGGGAGCCCTCGGTGCCCGCGCGGGCGGCGAAGTCGCGGATCGCGTCGGCGGCCAGTCCGGCGATGTCATGCACTCCCAGCTCGATCAGCCGTTCCGCCTGGGCGCTCGGGGCGGGAAGCGCGGGGAGGAGGGTGGACGGGGCGGGCGCGGTGTGGGGCATGACGCTCCTCGAGTCGGCGGCAAGGGTGAGCCCCGGGGAAACGAGGGGGCGGACGGAAGTGTTCCCTTCCGCGTCACGGGATTGCGCGGTTCACGCCATCGCGCCGGCCGTGCCGGACGGGCCCGCCCCGGCCGCTCGCGGGACATCACGCCCTCCGGCCGCTGCGTCCGGAGCCACTCCCCCGCGGTCCCGCCTCCGCCTGGCACCAGCTCGTGCGGGCAGCGGGCCGGGGGCGGTCGCCGACGACACGGACCTGCTGGAACCCACCGTGTCACCCGGCCCGGCCGCGGCGGTGCGGGAACGGATCGAGGGGGATGTCGCTCACTCGGCCGGGAAGGCGAGGACCGCCGCGTCGACCTCCTCGGCGTGGGTCCACAGCAGCCAGCGCGGGCACGTCGATCGCCGGGATGTCGGCCCGGACGTCGGGGCACATCCGGCCGGTGACCTGCCCGGGGTCACTCGGGCAACGGGCGGTCGTCCACCACGTGCTTCATGACGAGCGTGGAGTTCAGGCGCTGCACGCCGGGCAGGCGGGCGAGTTGACGGTCGTACAGCTGCTGGAAGGCGGCGAGATCGGTGGTGGCCACCCGCAGCAGGTAGTCCGGGTCGCCGAACAGGCGCTGTGCCTGGAGGACGTGCGGGACGGCGGCGACGCCCTCCTCGAACGCGGAGACCGTGTCGGCGTCCTCCCAGCGCAGCGTCACGAAGACCAGCGCCTCGAAGTTCAGGCCCACGGCCCCGGGGTCCACCACCGCGCGGTACCCGCGGATCGCACCCTGGCGCTCCAGATCGCGCAGCCGGCGGTGGCAGGGCGAGACGCTGAGCTGCACGCGGGCCGCGAGCTCGGTGACGGTGAGACGGCCGTCCCGCTGCAGCTCGGTGAGAATCTTCCGGTCCAGGGCATCCATGGAGAAGATTCTGCCTCAGATCCCGCGATCAAGGAGTAAAGAAAGGAACACTTTCGGCCCGGTCCGGCCTAGCCTTCCTCTCGCACCACGGCACGTGAGAGGGACGCTTCATGGACACGACGACGCTGGCGGCCTTCCTGGCCATGGATCTGCTGCTGGTGTTCACCCCGGGCGCGGACTGGGCCTACGCCGTCACCGCCGGTCTGAGGGACCGGACGGTCGTTCCCGCGGTGGCCGGACTGGTGGCGGGATACGCCGGGTACACCCTGCTGGCGGTCGCGGGCCTGGTGGTGGTCGTGGCCGGGTCGGCGACCCTGCTGACCGCCCTGACCGTCACCGGGGCGGGCTATCTGGTGTGGCTCGGCGCGAGCCAGCTACGGCAGCCCGCCGCGCCCGCTCCCGCCGGGGAGGCGAGCGGCCCGGACGGCTCCTCGCCACTGCGGGTGATGCTCAAGGGTGCCGGCACCAGCGGCCTGAATCCCAAGGCCCTGCTGCTGTACTTCTCGCTGTTCCCCCAGTTCATCGACCCGGCGGGCGGCTGGCCCGTCGCCGGGCAGACCGGTCTGCTGGGCGCGCTGCACATGACCGTGTGCGCCGTCGTGTACCTGGCCGTCGGCGTCCTGGCCCGTACGGTCCTCCGGGCCCGGCCGGCCGCGGCCCGTGCGGTCACCCGGGTCTCCGGGGTGCTGATGATCGGCATCGGCGCCGTCCTGCTGGCCGGGCGCCTGACGGCCGCCTGGTCCTGAGCCGTGCGCCGCCCGGCGGTCGCGGAGAGCCTCCGCGCGTTCCGCCGCCGGGCCGGTCGCCGGAGAGTCCCGCTGCGAGCGCGCCCGCGGCGGCCGGTGGCGCGACAATCGGGGCAGGAACCCGTGAGCGGTCGAGAGGCGTCACAGCGGAGGCACCGTGGAGGGACGCGTACCGGAGGGCCTGGCGGTCGTCGTCGACGCCGGCGGGGCGGTCATGGTGTGGAGCGACGGCGCCCGCCTGCTGCTCGGCTTCGACTCCGCCGACGTGGTGGGCAGGCCCGTGACGGACCTGCTCGCCGCCGGGCTCCCGAAGTCCACGCGGCGGCATCTGGCCGACGGGCGCCGCTGGGCCGGTGAGGTGGCGCTGCGGCACCGGGACGGCGACCGCGTCGTGGTCCGGCTGCAGGGAACGCCGCTGCTGGACGCGGACGGCGGGCGGCTGTGGCTCGTGACCGGGACGGCGCCGGTCCACCGGACCGGTCCGGTGGAGCCGGCCACGCTCCCCCTGTGGGACCTCGCGCTGGCCCAGTTGCCGGTGCCGGTGGCGGTCTACGACCGGGACGCCCGGCTGGTGGCCGCCAACGAGGCCATGGCCGAGGTCATGGGCCGGACCGAGGAGGAGATGAAGGGCCTGACCCTGTGGGAGATCGAGCCCAACCCGCCCTTCGACGAGTACGACCGACTCCAGCGAGAGGTCCTGCGCACCGGCGAGACGATCTTCCACGAAAGACGCAGCAAGGCGCCGGGCGAGATCCGGCGGCACGCCTGGTCGATGTTCATGTCGCCGCTGAAGGACGAGACCGGCGCCGTACGGGGCATGTCGGCGACGGTGTTCGACACGACGGAGCAGTACTGGGCCCGCCGCCGGCTCGTCGTGCTCAACGAGGCCAGCACCCGGATCGGCAGCACCCTCGACGTCACCCGGACGGCCGAGGAGCTGGCCGAGGTCGCCGTGGCCGGCGGGTTCGCCGACTTCGTCACCGTGGACCTGCTGGAGTCCGTCGCCGTGGGCGACGAGCCGGGGCCGCTGCCGCGGGACACATCCGTGACGGTGCGGCGCACCGCGCAGCGGTCGGTGCTGGAGGGCTGCCCGGAGTCGGTGGTCCCCTCCGGCGGCACCACCCGCTACCCGGTGGGGACGCTTCCGCTGCGCACCCTGGCCGGGGGCCGGGCCACGCGCCACCGGCCGGGCGATCCGGAGCTGCGGGAGTGGATCGCGTCCTCCCCCGCCCGGGCCGAGAGCGTGGCCCGGCACATGATCCACTCGGTGATGCTGGCGCCGCTGCGCGCCCGGGGAGTCACCCTGGGCCTGGTCCACTTCCTGCGGCACCGCACGGCGGAGCCGTTCAGCGAGGACGATCTGCTGCTCGCCGAGGAGATCGTCACCCGAGCGGCGGTCAGCGTGGACAACGCCCGCCGCTACACCCGCGAACGCCGCACGGCACTGGCGCTCCAGCGCAGCCTGCTGCCGCGGAGACCGCCGCGGCTGGCGGCCGTCGACGTCGCCTACCGCTATCTGCCGACCGGCTCCGGCGCGGACATCGGCGGCGACTGGTTCGACGTCATCCCGCTGTCCGGCGCCCGGGTCGCCCTGGTCGTGGGGGACGTGGTGGGGCACGGCGTGCACGCCTCGGCCACGATGGGCCGGTTGCGGACCGCCGTCCGCACGCTCGCGGACGTCGACCTCCCGCCCGACGAGCTGCTCACCCAGCTGGACGACCTGGTCATCCGGCTGGACCGGGAGGAGGGGCCCGATGCGCGCGGGTCCGGCGCACAGTCCGGGCAGGTGGGCGCCACCTGCCTGTACGCCGTGTACGACCCGGTCTCCCGGCGCTGCACCGCGGCCCGCGCCGGGCACCCGCCACCCGCGCTGGTCACCCCCGGCGGCGCGGTGCGGCTGATGGACCTGCCGGCCGGGCCGCCGCTCGGTCTGGGCGGTCTGCCCTTCGAGGCCGTGGAGCTGCAACTGGAGGAGGGCAGCCTGCTCGCCCTCTACACCGACGGTCTCGTCACGACTCCGGAGCACGACATCGAGAACGGTGTCGGCCTGCTGTGCCGCGCGCTGGGCGACCGTGCGGGCACGCTGGACGAGACCTGCGACCGGGTTCTGCACACCCTGCTGGACGGCAGGCCCGCCGACGACATCGTGCTGATGCTGGCCCGCACGGCCGCGCTCGACGCCGGGCGGGTGCGCACCTGGCAACTGCCGCCGGAGCCCGCCGCGGTGGCCCGGGCACGCAAGATGGCGGGTGAGCAGCTGGCCGAATGGGGGCTGCTGGAGGCCGAGTTCGCGACCGAGCTGATCGTCAGCGAACTCGTCACCAACGCGCTGCGGTACGGCGGCGCCCCCATCGAGCTGCGGCTGATCCGCGACGCGAGCCTGATCTGCGAGGTGTCGGACGGCAGCAGTACCGCACCGCACCTGCGCCGGGCCCGGGTCTTCGACGAGGGCGGACGCGGGCTGTTGCTCGTCGCGCAGCTCGCCGAGCGCTGGGGCAGCCGTCAGACGGCCACGGGCAAGACCATCTGGGCCGAGCAGGCGCTGTCGGCGGACGGGACCTGAGCATGTCCCAGGCGGCGGCCGTCACCGCGGCGTCGAAGGCGGGGTCGCCGGCGGTGGTGCAGAAGCCGGAGTCGAGGACGGCGACCGGCCCGCCCGCTGCGTCCACGGGGATGTTCGGCGGCACGAGGTCCCGGTGCAGGAGGCTGTGCGCCCGGCCGGGCGGGGCCCCGCAGCGCGTCGACCGTACGGGAGACGACACCGGCGAGGCCGGGCACGTGCGCGGCGAGCCCCTCCTCGTGGCGGCCGACTGCGCGTTCGCCGCAGGCGGCGAGCGCGTCGGGGAAGTGTGCCCGGCCCCGCCACAGCGGCCGGTCGTCGCCCTGCGACACCGGGCGCCGCACGGCCTCGCTGCCGGGCACCGTGGCCAGGGCCCCTCGGGCCTGCCCGACCACGACATCGCCGCACACCGTTCAACCAGCGCGCGGCGGCGCACGGGGCTTGCGGACGCGCACCCGTGCGTGCCGATACTGGACGACTGGCCACCCGCCGTGTCCGGGAGGGACCGCATGACCGTGCGTACGGGACGTGTCGAACTGACGCCCGCGGCGGAGGAGTTGCTGCGGCGCCTGACCGCCGCGCACGGGCCGGTGATGTTCCACCAGTCCGGCGGCTGCTGCGACGGCAGCGCGCCGATGTGCTATCCGCGCGGTGAGTTCCGGGTGGGCGCCTCGGACGTCCTGCTGGGCCGGGTGGGCGGTGACACCCCGTTCTGGATGAGCGGCGACCAGTTCCGCTACTGGTCGCACACCCACCTCACCGTGGACGTCGTCCCGGGCCGTGGCGGCGGCTTCTCGCTGGAGGCTCCCGAGGGTGTCCGTTTCCTGCTGCGCTCCCGCCTCCTCACGGACGGGGAACTGAGCCGGATCGAGTCGGAGCCGCCCCTGCCGACCGGCGCGGACGGGATCGCGTAGCCCGAGGGGTCCCGGGCCGGCCGGTGACAGCCGGCCCGAAACGTTTTCGGAACCTCGCCGAATTCCACGATGCCGGGCGGGCGGTGCCATCGGGGTATTCACCTGGCGCACGGAATGCGATCCCCGCGCGAACGCGCTTCGACGATGGATCTCCCAGCGCTTCCTCTTGCATCCGTGCGCCCCCTCGCAGAAAGGGTTCGCCAGATCGGCGGCCCGTGCGGACTGGGCAGGACTCGGTGAGCATCGAGTCGGTGAAACCGTCACCGAATGAGCCGGCCGACCAGGACAGGTGGTTTTCGATGAGCGGCGTCGATTCCCAGACCGAGCGGGTGTGGACCGCCGGTACTGCACCAGGCATATTCCCTTTCCTCAGTCACGGTATCGCCTTGGCCCGCCGGCCGCTGGCGTTTCTGAATTCCCTGCCCGAGCACGGTGATCTCGTCGAGTTGCGCCTCGGCCCGCAGCGCGCCTGGATGGTGTGTCACCCCGAGCTGGTCCACCGGGTCCTCATGGACACCAGGACCTTCGACAAGGGCGGCCCGTTGTACGACAGGCTCGGCAAACTCATGGGGGACGGCCTGGTGACCTGCCGTCAGGACACCCACCGCGGCAAGCGCAGAATGCTGCAGCCCGCCTTCCGGCCCTCGCGGATCGCCGGGTACGCGGACCTGATCGTCGAGGAGGCGGAGGCCGCCTGCCGCACCTGGCAGCCGGGGCGGGACATCGCGGTCAGCGCGGAGATGACGGCGTTGACGACGAGGGTGATCAGCCGCGTCCTGCTGTCCGACTCGCTGGACGAGGCCACCGCCGCGGAGGTGCGGGACTGTCTGACCGTCATCGTCCGCGGCCTGTTCATCCGCACGATAGCCCCGGTCGACGCCTTCTTCCGCTTACCCCTCCCCGCCAACCGGCGCTACGGGCGGGCGGTGGCGCGCATGCACGCGATCATCGACACGGCCGTCGCCGGGCGCAGCGGCGGCGCACCCCGCAACGACGTGCTGGGCACCCTCCTGGCGGCCCGGGGCGAGGAGGGTGCACCGGACCTCACCGCGGAGGAGATCCACGACCACCTGGTCACGCTGCTGCTCACCGGCGTCGAGGCGCCCGCCCTGTGTCTCGCCGACGCCTTCGCGCTCCTCGGCCGCCACCCGGAGGCGGAACACCGGTTGCACGAGGAGATCGACAGCGTGCTGGAAGGACGGCCCCGGCCCACCCCCGCCGATCTGCCGCGTCTGTCCTACACCCGTTGTGTGATCTCCGAGACGCTGCGCCACACCTCGCCGGGCTGGCTCTTCACCCGTGTCACCACCGGACGGACGGAGCTGGCCGGGCGCCGGCTGCCCCGCGGGGCGACGGTGCTGTACAGCCCCTACCTCCTGCACCACGCGCCCGGCACCTTCCCCGAGCCCGAGCGGTTCCTCCCCGAGCGCTGGCTGCCGGGGCGGACCACCGCCGAGCAGCGCCGCGCCTGGATGCCGTTCTCCGCGGGTGGCCGCAAGTGCCTGGGCGACGAGTTCTCCCTGACAGAGGCCACGCTGGTGCTCGCGACCATCGCGAGCCGCCTGCGCCTTCGGCATCTGCCGGGGCGGGCCGAACGGCAACGCCCGGCGATCACCCTCGGACAGCGGGACCTGGTGATGTCCTGTGAGCCGCGTGCCCGCGCGCCGCGGCCCGCGCAGGCGGTTCCCACCGATACTCCGGGCGCACGGACGGCGGGTGACGGCCATGTCGGTCACGCATGAGGAGACCTCCGTAGGAGAGCCGGGCGACGCCTGTGCCTCCAGCCTGGTGGAGCTGATCGACGCCCACCTCCACATGCCCTACCCGTTCCGCCGCAACCCCTACGAGGCCGAGGCGGCGGCGGGCGTCGACCTCTGGCTGGCCGAGTGCGGGCTGACCGGCGAAGCGGAGGTCGCGGCGATGATCGCGCGGACCCGTCCCGCGCAACTCGCCTCGTACAACGGCCCGGACATGGACGCCGGTCTGCTGCGGATCGCGGCGAACCAGATCGCGTACCAGTTCGTGTTCGACGACCGCGCGGAGGAGATCGGGCGGGAGTCACCGGAGTCGCTGCTGCCGATGCTCACCGAGAGCGTCGGCGTCCTGCGGGACGGCCGGCCGCCCGTCACCGCGCTGGGAGCCGCCCTGGCCGACCTCTTCGACCAGGTCCGTCTGCGCTGCACCCCGGCGCAGGCCGCACGCTGGGCCTGGAAGAGCCGGGAGTACGTGCACGGACTGCTGTACGAGGCGGTCGCCCAGGCCGGCTCCCGTCCGCCCCGGGTCGACCTGTGCGGCTCCATACGGTCCCTGACCGCCGGCGTCGAGCCGTTCCACCCCTTGTGCGAGGCGGCGCAGCCCGCCGAACTGCTGCCCGAGGAGCTGCACCATCCGGCGGTGCGGCGGCTGAGCCGGCTGTCGGCCGACGCCGCGGTCTGGATACCCGACCTCTTCTCGGCGGTGAAGGAGCGGCGGTCCGGCGGCGTCATCAATGTGGCGCTCGCCTACGAGCGCAGCCGGCGGTGCTCCCTGCCCGCGGCCGTCCTGCTGGCCGTACGGCAGATCAACGACACGATCCGCGAGGTCGAGCGGCTGCGGGCCGTCGTCTCACCGGTGCTGAGCCCCGCCGGGGCCGGCTACGTGGAGGCACTGACCGGCTGGATCGGCGGCTGCTACCACTGGTCCCGCACCGTGCCGCGCTACGCGGACGCGGCGTCGGAACCGCTGAGGTCGGATCCGTCCCCTCAAGGCAAGAAAGGTTGACCGACATTACCCGAAGGAGGGAAGCCGGCCGCCGCTCCTCCGCATGATTCATCCTTTCCAGTTGCAGCGACCGTCATATCAGGCCATTACCGCACCTGTACGGGCATACGCTCGGCCCTGTCTCCCGGAGGCCGACGACAGAAAGTGGTGCGGCACATGGAGCAGGATCTTGGGCAACCCTTACCCGAGACCCGGCCGTTGCTCGAGCGTGCGCGCGAACTGCGGGCCCTCGACACTGCCTTGGCGGAACTGCGGTACGCGGTCGACGGTGTGCCGCGCCCCCGCACCAGTGGGCTCCTGGCCTTCACCGGATCGGCGGGGCTCGGCAAGACGGCGCTGGTCACACAGGCCCGCGCCCGGGCCGTGGCGCGCGGGTTCACCGTGTTCTCGGGCAGGGGCGGCGAGAAGGACCAGAAGCTGGCGTTCCACGTGGCGCGCCAGCTCGTGCAGCCCTCGCTGGCGGCGCTGGACACGGAGACACTGCGCCAGGCCCTGGGCAGCTGGTACGACATCGTCTCGGCGGCCCTCGGCCTGGAGGCCGGGGGCGCCGCCCGGCTGCCCGACCCGGGTTGTGTGCGCGAGGGTTTGGACTGGGTGATGACCCGCCTCGTCGTCCGCCGGGCGCCCGCCGTCCTGCTCCTGGACGACCTGCACTGGGCCGACGCCGAGTCCCTGGGCTGGCTCGCCTCGTTCGCCCCGCGGGTCGACGATCTGCCCCTGCTGATCGTGGCCGCCTACCGGCCCGACGAACTGCCGCCGGAGGGCGCGGCGTTCCGCACGCTCACCGGACGGCACGGCAGACGTTCCTTCACCCTGGAACGCCTCAGCGCGGACGGCGTGACGCGGATCGTCAGGGACGAACTCGGGCAGGAGGCCGAGGACCGCTTCTGCAAGGAGTGCTGGTCGGTCACCGGAGGCAGCCCTTTCGAGGCGGTCGAACTCGCCATCCGGCTGGGTGAGCGGAAGCTGCGGGGCACGGAGCGCGACCTGTCCGCCATGCGGGAGATCGCCGCGACGGTGAAGGGCCCGGGCCTGCACGAGAGGCTGCAACGGCTCGACACGAGAACCGTCCGCTTCGCGCAGACCGCCGCCGTCCTCGGCTCCCCCTTCTGCCCGCGGCGCGCCGCCGCCATCGCGGTGCTCGGCGAGGAGGACACGGCCGAGGCGATCGCGGACCTGCGCGCCGCCCGCATCCTGGCCGACGGGGAGGGCCCGCAGGGCGAGCTGGAGTTCGTCCACCCGCTGGTCGCCACCTCGGTCTACCGGCACATCCGCTCCGGTTTCCGGGTCCTTCTGCACAACCTCGCCGCGGAGTCGCTGCGCACCGCGGGCGAAAATCCCACCGCGGCCGCCCGGCACCTGCTGGAAGTGCCCTGCGAGGGCAGACCCGAGGCGGTGGCGTGTCTGCGCGAGGCCGCCCGCGAGAGCCTGCGCGCGGGCGCCACCGAGGCCGCGCGACGCCTGCTCACCCGCGCGCTGCAGGAGCCTCCGCTGCCGGAGGACCGGGCCTCGGTCCTGTACGAACTCGCGTGCTGCACCTTCCTGATCGAACCCACCGCCACCGTGCGCCACCTGCGCGAGGCCCTGGCGGAACCCGGCATCGACCCCGACCTGCACGCCTCCATCGTCTACACGCTCACCCAGGCGCTGGCCCACACCGACCAGCTGGCCGAGGCCGCCACCGTCGCCGCCGAGGAGGCGCGCAAGGCCGCCCACCCCCGCGTGCGACTGCGCATGCAGGCCGACCACTTCGTGTGGAGCATGGTCCGCACGGACGACGTCGACTCACCGGCCCACTCCCGCGCCCTGACCCGGCTGGCCGCGCAACTGCCCGGCCGCAGCCTGGAGGAGCGCTGCATCTTGGGCCTGCGCGCCTGGGACGCCATGAAGCGCGGCGAACCGCGGGAGACCTCCCTCGCCTTCGCCGAGAAGGCGCTCGACGGCGGCATGAGCTGGACCGACGAGAACCGCGGCTTCGAAGTCCCCGTCTCCGTCGCTCTGGTGTTCATGTACGGCGACCGGCCGCGGCGGGCCGAGGAGCTGTTCAGCAAGGGCATCGCCGAATGCGTGAGCAAGGGCTGGCGCGGCTCCCACCTGGCCCTGGGGCAGACCCTGGCGGGTTACATCCGCTACCGCCGGGGGTGTCTCGCCGAGGCCGAGAACCTGGTCCGGGAGGGCCTGCGGATCGCCGAGAAGGTGGAGGGGGCGGTCCCCGCCCGGTGGTTCGCGCTCGGCGTCCTCATCCAGACGCTGCTGGCCCGCGGGCGCGTCACCGAGGCACGCCGGCTGGCGGACGGGTCCCGGTATGCCACCGAGGTGCCGAACGCCGTGATCTACCCGGACCCGCGCACCGTGTACGCGGAGCTGCTCATCGCGGAGGGCCGGCAGGCGGAGGCCGTGCCCCTGCTCACCGGGGTCGGCGCCTGGCTGGACCGGCGGGCCTGGCGGAACCCCGCCTGGTGCCCGTGGCAGCTCGACCTGGCCTCCGCGCTCGCCGCGACGGCCCCCGACGAGGCCGTCCGCCACGCCGAGGAGGCCGTGCGCCGCGCACGCGACTTCGGTGCCGCCTCGATCGTCGGACAGGCGCTGCACACACTGGCCGACGTCACCGGCGGGCCGGCCGCGCTCGCGCTGTACGACGAGGCCGTCGACCATCTCGAACGGTCGCCCGCGGGCTACGAACTCGCCCGCGCCCTGGTCGGCCACGGAGCGGCACTGTCGCGCAACGGCCGGGTGCAGACGGCGGCCGACCGGCTCTACCGGGGCCTGGAGGGGGCGGTGCACTGCGGCGCCGAGGCCCTCGCCGCACGGGCCAGGGCGGAGTTGTCGGCGGCGGGGATGCGGCCGCTGCCCCTGCGGTACGCGCAGTCCGACCTGCTCACGGCTCACGAGCGCAGGGCCGCCGAGATGACGGCCCGGGGACATCCGGCGCCGGCGGTGGCGAAGGAACTGCGGATCACCGAGGAGGGCGTGCGCCGGCAACTGTCCTCGGTGTACCGCAAACTGGGCACCGACGCCGCCGGGCTGGCCGACGCCCTGCGGACCTCGCCACGGCCGGGGCGGTGAAACCGCGCCCGGGCCCGGCCGGCTCACAGGGGACCGGGTGCCGGTCCGCCCTTGAGCCGTTCCAGGTCGGAAGGGCGGACCTGGATGACGACCAGGGCGATCAGCGCGGCCACGGCGGTGAAGACGGCCGCCATGACGAACGCGGACGAGACGCCGGCGGTGAGGATCTCGTCGGACCAGGGTTTGGGGAGCTGCCCGGTGCGCTCGAACCGCAGCCGTTCCACCGGCGTCGCCTGGCGCAGGAAGTCGGGGACCTGCTTCCCGGCCTCGTCGGTGCTGGCCGTGCCGTACATCGTCACCAGGATGGACAGCCCGAGGGAACCTCCCACCTGCTGGGTGGCGTTGAGGAGCCCGGAGGCCGCGCCGGTCTCGGGGGCGGGCACGTCGGACAGGGCCATCAAGGTCAGCGAGACGAACTCCATGCCCATGCCGAGGCTGAAGACCAGCATCGGGCCGAGGACGCTGCCCGCGTAGGTGGAGTGCACGTCGGTCAGGGTGAGCCAGGCCAGGCCGGCCGCCGCCAGGATCGCGCCCGTCACCATGAACGGCTTGGGCCCGTAGACGGGCAGGAACCGTGAGGCCAGTCCGGCGCCGACGGCGATGACCGCGCTGACCGGCAGGAAGGCGAGACCGGCGGCCAAGGGGCTGAAGCCCAGCACGTTCTGCACGAACAGCGTCAGGAAGAAGAACATCCCGAAGATCGCGGCGGCCAGGCACAGCATGATGCCGTAGGTGCCCGCACGGTTGCGGTCGGCGAACATGTGCAGCGGCGTGATGGGCTGCCTGGAGCGCCGCTCCACCAGGATGAAGGCGATCAGCAACACGACCGCTCCGGCGAAGGAGGCCAGGGTGAGGGGGTCCCGCCAGCCGTCCTGCGCGGCCCGGATGAAGCCGTAGACGAGCAGCACCATGCCCGCGGTGGAGGTGAGGGCTCCGGTGACGTCGAAGCGGCCGGGGTGGCGTTCGGACTCGCGGATCCACTTGGGGGTGGCGAGCACGATGAGCAGCCCGATGGGCACGTTGACGAACAGCACCCAGCGCCAGTTGAGCCACTCCACCAGCATCCCGCCGGCCAGCAGGCCGATCGCGCCGCCGCCCGCCGAGACCGCGGCGAACACCCCGAAGGCGCGGTTGCGTTCCGGTCCCTCGCGGAAGGTGGTGCTGATCAGCGCGAGGGAGGTCGGGGACGCGATGGCGCCGCCCACACCCTGGAGGGCGCGTGCGCCGAGGAGTTGGCCGGAGTTCTGGGCGAACCCGCCGAGCAGGGAGGCCAACACGAAGAGAAGCACGCCGAAGATGAACACGCGCCGCCGGCCCAGGATGTCGCCGGCCCGGCCTCCGAGGAGCAACAGGCCCCCGAAGGTGAGCGTGTAGGCGTTCACCACCCACGACAGGCTCGTGGTGGAGAAGTCGAGGTCGCTCTGGATGTGCGGCAACGCGATGTTGACGATCGTGATGTCGAGAACCACCATCAGCTGACACGAGGCGATGACCAGAAGCGCCATCGCGCTTCCACCACCACCGGGTTCGCTGGTGGTGGTCGCCTGTGGTGCGGCCGGCTGCGGGCTGCTGCCTGCGGTGTCCACCGTTCGACGGTACGCCCGCCTCCTGGGCCTCACCACTCGACCGGCCCGGGGCGTGACCGGGTGCCGGTCGGCCGGTGCCGAAGGTCCCGCCCCACCGGTGCGCGGGGGCGGTTCGTGGACCCGGCGTTCGCGCCGGCGGCGCCGGACGCGGGCGGGAATCCGGCGACCCCGCGCGAGGTGGAGGTGCTGCGGCTGACCGCCGACGCACGCCGTCGCGGGGGATCGCCGGGCGGCTGTGCCGGTCCGTGGCGACGGTCCGCAACGACCTGCCCGCGATCACGCGAGACGGGCGGCCGCAACCGCATCGACGCCGTCCGGAGCGCACCGAGTCGGGCTCGGTCTGAACGCCCGGCCCCTTGCGGCCCCGCGTGCCCGGGAGCGACCCTGAACGCCCCCGGGCCGAGGAGCGGCCGGGCAGGTCATCGAGGTGTACCTGCCCGGCCCCACCCCCGCGGGCCCTCGCGCTCGGTCCCGGGGTCTGCCACGAGCATGGCAGAGGGGGCAGGCCGCCGACCAGCACCGCCTGTCACGTCTTCGACGGGGAGCCGTCGCCCCCCGCCCCGGCAGGCACGCCGGTACGGGATGGGCGTTCGGCTCGCCCCGCCCGGAACCGGGTCCTCGTCCCCGGGGCCGGGTGTCAGCGGCCGCCGCGGATGAGACCGGTCAGGTAACGCCACAGCGAGGAGCGCTGCCGGGCCGACGGATCGGGCAGGTCCTCCGCGGCTGCTCCCGGCACCGGCTCGTCCGCCACCGGCCGCACGGGCGGTGCCGGGGCGAGCGCGTAGCGCACCGGCAGGGAACGCAACCCTCGCATGAACGGTGAGGAGCGCCACGGCAGTTGGTCGGCGGGCAGGGCGAGGTCGAGGTGGTCGAACCGCTCGGCGAGGCACCCGACCCCGGCCGCGGCCACCGTCGACGCCAGCTCCCGGGCCGGGCACTGGCGGGGGCCGGCGCCCCACGACAGGTGCGCCCGGGTGCTGACGGCGGTGCCGGAGGCGACGTGGCCGGCGAAGAGCGGGTCGGCGTGCGCGGCGGCCGAGGAGACCCACACCGGGTCACCGGCCCGGATCGTGTAGGCGCCCAGGCCGGTGTCCTCGGCGGCGAAGCGCGGCACGAAGTTCACCAGGGGCGGCTTGCGCATGACCACCCGGTTCATGGTCTCCCGGACCATCCCGGCGGACAGGCTGGCCCGCACCCCGCCCTCGCCCGAGACGACCTCGACGACCGTGTTGGAGATCAGGATGCCGACGTGGTCGGAGGTCATGCCCAGCAGCATGAACAGCTCACGGGCCAACTGGTCGAGCGACAGGTCGGGGTGCGCGGCCAGCAGGTACGAGGGGAAGTCGTCGCCCGGCTTCTGCCGCTTCAGCGCGGCCAATTCCGCCAGGGCCGCCAGCAGGCGCTCCAGGGCGGCCTCGGCGTCCGGGCCCGCGTCCAGCACCCGCCACATGTCCATCAGGGCGTCGTCGCCCTGCGATCCGGGGAAGCCGAGCAGGTGGCTGGCCACCATCAGCGGCAACGGCCGGGAGAACTGGGCGGACAGGTCGGCCACGCCGGTGCTGCCGCCCTGCGCGATCAGCGTGATCAGGTCGTCCGCGTAGGCCGTGGCGGCGGACCTGAGGCGCTTGGCCTGCGGGTGTCGCGGGTCCTGGAAGGGTTTGAGGGCGGCGTCCCAGGCCGTGCGCAGGGGGCGGTAGCCGGGTCCGCCCTGGATCAGGACGTGGTTGACCTCCAGGGACGGACCGAGCGGCCAGTCGGCCGGGATCCGGCCCTCGGAGCGGGCGCGCCAGTTCTCCAGGCCCTTGGGCCAGCGGTCGTCGTCCTGGAGGACCTGGAGCGCCTCGCGGTAGCCGAGGACGAGCCAGGCGGGCACTCCCAGCAGGTCGACGGGGGCGACCGGGCCGTGCCGCTCCCGCAGCCGCTCGTAGACGAGTGCGGGGCGCGTCTCGTAGTCCCGGGTCAGCAGCGGTTCGGGATTCAGGGTCTCCAGCCCGGTGCCGTCCACGTCCACGGATCCGCCGTCGTCCCACTGGGAGTCCACTGCCCTGCCACCCTTCGAACACGCCCTGTACCGGATCACCGTCAGGCGGTGACCGGAAACGGTGGGGACCCTACCCGAGTCCCAACCGGCGGGCGGCGACGGGGTGGGGTACCGGAGACCGCCCTCGTTTCACGCATCGGGCGCCGGTCACGGGCGAGTTGGCGCCAGGACGCCGGCGGGCTCATCCCAGGAAGCTCAGGCGCACCTTCCGGTCCGGGTTGTCCTTGTTGGTGTCCACCAGGCACACCGACTGCCAGGTGCCCAGCTCCAGCCGGCCGTCGACGACCGGCAGGGTCGCGTGGGGCGGGACGAGCGCGGGCAGGACGTGGTCGCGGCCGTGGCCGGGACTGCCGTGCCGGTGCTGCCAGCGGTCGTCGGCGGGCAGCAGGGTGTGCAGCGCGGACAGCAGGTCGTCGTCGCTGCCGGCGCCTGTCTCCAGGACCGCGATCCCGGCGGTGGCGTGCGGGACGAAGACGTTGAGCAGGCCGTCGCGCCCGGCGGCGGCCTCGCGCAGGAAGGCCTCGCAGTCGCCGGTGATGTCGAGGACCCTCTCCGTGGATCCGGTGCTGACGTTCAGGACTCGAGTGGTGAAGGCATCAGACATGCCCTCCATCCTGGCCCATGCGCCCTCGTCCGCCCGGTCACCCCGCCCGGTGGGAAGATCCACGCCCCCCGGCAACGTTGGTAGAAGCGTGAACAACCTGCGTGAGGTCGAGACGGTCGTCACAGGGGCGGGCCAGGCGGGCTTGGCGGCCGCCTATCACCTGCGGCGCTCCGGCTTCGAGCCGGACCGCGACTTCGTCGTGCTCGACCACTCCCCCGGCCCGGGGGGCGCCTGGCAGTTCCGCTGGCCGTCGCTCACCTACGGCAAGGTGCACGGGATGCACGCGCTGCCGGGCATGGAGCTCACGGACGCCGACCCCGCGCGGCCGTCCGCCGAGGTGATCAGCGAGTACTTCGACCGTTACGAGCGGGTCTTCGACCTGCGGGTCAGGCGCCCCGTCGAGGTGCGGGCCGTGCGCGAGGGCGCCGGCGGCCGGCTCCGGGTGGAGACCTCGGACGGCGACTGGTCGACGCGGACCCTGATCAACGCCACCGGCACCTGGGACCGGCCGTTCTGGCCGCGCTACCCGGGGCAGGAGCTCTTCCGCGGGCGGCAGTTGCACACGGCGCAGTACCCCGGGCCCGAGGCGTTCGCCGGGCAGCGGGTCGTCGTGGTGGGCGGGGGTGCCTCGGGCACCCAGCACCTGCTGGAGATCGCCGGTCACGCGGCGGCCACCACCTGGGTGACGCGGCGTCCGCCCGTGTTCCGCGAGGGGCCCTTCGACGAGAACGCCGGCCGGGCGGCGGTCGCGCTCGTCGAGGAACGCGTGCGGCGGGGACTGCCGCCCCGCAGCGTCGTCTCGGTCACCGGCCTGCCGCTCGACGACACGATCCGGCGGGGCATTCGGGAAGGTGTGCTCGACCGGCAGCCGATGTTCGACCGCATCACCCCCACGGGCGTGGAGTGGAAGGACGGCCGGCACGTCGACGCCGACGTCATCCTCTGGGCCACCGGCTTCCGCGCCGCGATCGACCACCTGGCACCGCTGCGGCTGCGGGGCCCGGGCGGCGGCATCCGCATGGAGGGCACGCGCACGGCCGCCGACCCGCGGATCCACCTGGTCGGTTACGGCCCCTCGGCCAGCACGATCGGGGCCAACCGGGCGGGCCGCGCGGCGGTCCGCGACATCCGGCGCCTGCTGGACCGGGAGCCGGCTGCCGCGTGAGGCCGCGTCGGGCCGGCCGCCCTCACCTCGCCGCGCCGCCGTCGCCTCACCCCGCCGCCCGCGCCTGCGCGCTCTTCTGCCGGGCGTTGAACTCGGCCACGTTGCGCTGGTGTTCCCGGTAGTCGGCGGTGAAGCGGGTGTCGCCCGGACGGACGGTGACGAAGTACAGCCAGTCGCCCGGGGGCGGGTCGACGGCCGCGCGCATCGCCTGCTCACCGGGGTTGTCGATGGGCGTGGGCGGCAGCCCCATGCGCTGGTACGAGTTGTAGGGGCTGTCCAGTCGCGTGTCGCGCAGTGTCGTGCGGAGGGTGGAGCGGCCGAGGGCGTAGTTGAGCGTGGAGTCCATCTGCAGGGGCATGCCGCGCTCCAGGCGGTTGAAGACGACCCTGGCGACCTTGCCCATGTCCGCCTTGGTGGCCGCCTCCGCCTGGACGATGCTGGCGATGGTGACGGCCTGGTAGACGTTCATGGCGTTGCGCTGGGCCCCCGCGGCGATGGGCGCGCCGTTGAACTTCTCGTTCGCGGTGTCGACCATCAGCGACAGCAGTTTCTCGGGCGTCGTCTTGTCGCCCAGCGGATACGTCGCCGGGAAGAGATAGCCCTCCGGGTTGCCGTCGGCGTCGTTCGGCAGCTTCAGCGCGGCCTTCGCGGCGACCTTCTTCGTACTGCCCGCGGGAAGTTCGAGGGCCTTGTCGACGGCCGCGTAGACCTGGCTCGCCCGCCAGCCCTCCGGGACGACCAGGGCCGTGGGCCGGGGGTCCTCCTCGGGCGTCAGGGTCAGCAGCGGCACCGCCACGGCGGTACCGACCACGACGGCTCCGGTCACGACGAGGGCGATGCGGCCCCGGCGCGTCAGTCGAATCGTGCTCCGTGGCGGAGTGTTCTTCTGCATGCGGGCACGGTAACCCGCATATCGTCACAAACCCGGCATATTTTCATTTTGTCGTCTGCAGTCGGGCGTCCCGGCGCACGAGGGCGGCGTACCGGCCGTCCTGCTCCAGCAGCTCCTCGTGACTGCCGCGTTCGACCGCGCGCCCCGCGTCGAGCACGACGATCTGGTCGGCGCCCCGCACCGTGGACAGCCGGTGGGCGATGGTCAGCGTCGTGCGGTTCGCCGACAGGGCGTCGATCGCCTCCTGGACGGCCGCCTCGGTACGGGTGTCCAGCGCGCTGGTGGCCTCGTCGAGGATGAGGACCGGCGGGTCGCGCAGGATGGTGCGGGCGATGGCCAGACGCTGCTTCTCACCACCGGAGAAGCGGTGTCCGCGCTCGCCGACGACCGTGTCGTAGCCGTCGGGCAGGGACGCGATGTGGTCGTGGATCTGCGCCGCCTTCGCCGCCCGCCGGAGCTCCTCGTCGGTGGCGTCGGGTTTGGCGAAGCGCAGGTTGTCGGCGACCGAGGCGTGGAAGAGGTACGTCTCCTGCGAGACGACGCCGACCGCCCGCGCCAGGGTGCCGAAGTCGAGGTCGCGCACGTCGACCCCGTCGAGGGTGACGCGGCCGCCGGTCACGTCGTACAGGCGGGGCACCAGGTAGCCGAGCGTGGACTTGCCGGCGCCGGTCGGGCCGACCACGGCGAGGCTGCCGCCGGCCGGCACGGTGAGGTCGACGCCGTCCAGGATCGGACCGCCCTTGTCGCCGTAGCCGAACGAGACGTTCTCGAAGCGGATCTCGCCCTCGACGCGGTCGAGGCGGACCGGGTCCGGGCGCTCGGTGATGTCGATCGGCAGGTCGAGGTACTCGAAGATGCGCTGGAACAGCGCGAGCGAGGTCTGGATCTGCACCCCGGTCGACAGCAGGCTGACGGCGGGGCGGAACAGGCCCTGCTGGAGCGAGACGAACGCCACGATCGTGCCGATGGACACCTCGGGGCCGCCCAGCCGGAGGGCCATGCCGGCGGTCCAGTAGATGACGGCGGGCAGGGCGGCCATGACGACGGTGATGACGGCCATGCGCCACCGGCCGGCCATGTTCGAGCGCACTTCCAGGTCGACGAGTTCCTCTGACTCGTCGGCGAAGGTCCTCGTCAGGGAGTCGGAGCGGCCCATGGTCCGCCCCAGCAGGATGCCGCTGACGGAGAGCGACTCGGTGACCGTGGCGGCCATGGCCGCCATCTGCTTCTGGCGCTGCGTGGTGATCTTCCGCCGTTCGTCGCCGACGCGGCGGCTGATCCACACGAAGACCGGCAGCAACAGCAGCGAGACGATCGTCAGCCGCCAGTCCAGGGCGAGCATCGCCACGATCGTGGCGACCACGCTGGTCAGGTTGGAGACCAGGGAGGTCGCCGTGGAGGTGACGGTGGCCTGCATGCCGCCGATGTCGTTGGCGATGCGCGACTGCACCTCACCCGTGCGCGTGCGCGTGAAGAACGCCAGGGACATGCGCTGGAGCCGGCCGTAGACGGCGGTGCGCAGGTCGTGCATGACACGCTGGCCGACGGTCGTGGAGATCAGGGTCTGCAGGACCCCGAAGACGCTGGTGAGGACGGCGCTGAGGATCATGCCGAGGGCGAGCAGGCTGAGCAGGCCGGTGCGCCCCTGCGGGATCGCGACGTCCAGGATCTCCTTCAGCAGGAAGGGCGTGGCGACCGAGACGAGCGACGCGGCGCCGACCAGCAGGCCGACGATCGCGAGGCGGCCCCGGTAGGGACGGAATAGACCGAGGATGCGGCGGACCTGCCGGGGCTGCTCCTGCATGCCCTCGGGCGGGGTCCAGGCGGGGACGTGGTCGGGACGCATGGGCTCCTTCGCGGGTGATGCCGCCGGGGTCCGGCGGAGGGATCGCGTTCATTGTTACCTAAACTCACAATGAACAGCATCCTGATATTGTTCCCGCATGACCACGCCCGATCCCGACGGACTCCTCGCCGAGCAGTTGCTGCGGCTCACCCGCCGGGTGCACCGCATCCAGAAGCGCCATCTGCAGCAGCGCGGACTGGGCGTCACACCGGCCCAGTCGCGCCTGCTGCGCACCCTCGCGCACTGGGGCTCGCCGCCGCGCATGGCCGATCTGGCCGAGCGGCTGGAGGTGGTGCCGCGCGCCGTGACGACCCTGGTGGACGGACTGGAGGCGAGCGGGAAGGTGCGGCGGGTCCCCGACCCGGCCAACCGGCGCGTCATCCGCATCGAGCTCACGGACGAGGGCCGGTCCACGCTGCGCGAACTGCACGCCGTGCGCAGGTCGGCGGCGGAGGAGATCCTCGCTCCGCTGACGGAGGACCAGCGCGGGACGCTGGGCGAGCTGCTGGACACGCTGATCGACGGGACGCCGCAGGAACGCTGCTGACCGCGCGCGGCGCTCCTGCGGCTGCGGGGCGAACGGCATCTCCCGGTCAGCACCGGCCGCGGCCTGCGGTCAGCACCCCCTGCTCGGTCGCGAGGGTGCGGTCGTGGCAGCCGTGCCAACCCCACGACCGGTCGCGCTCACCGGCGGTGCCTCGGTGTCGACCCGGTGCTCCCGCTCCACGGGTGCCCGGTCACCCGCGCAATGAGGCGGGCTCCGCCAGGTCCGCCCTGTCCCCCATCACCACCACGGGCTGTTGTCGCGGGTCGAGCGTGCGCAGCAGATACCTCATCGCCGACCTGGGCACGCTGACGCAGGCCGACGTGCCGCTGCCGTGGTCCATGTGCAGCCAGATTCCGCCACCCTTCTGCCGGCCCTCGGGGCGGGTCGGATCGTTCGGCGGGGTGCCCTTGACGCGGTTGTAGTCGATGGCGATGACGTGGTCGAAGTCGTGCCAGTGCGACTTGGCCCACCAACGCGGGGCGGCGAAGGCGGCGGAGCGGGTGTACGGGAGCCGGGAGCCCGGGTCCGGCAGCACACCGCCGGCGTCGCTCAGGGTGAACACTCCCACCGGGCTGCGGTCGTCGTCCTCCCGGTGATCGGTGGTCCAGCCCTTCTTGCCGTTGTGCCCGGCCCAGCCGCGCTCCCGCTGCCAGGTCGAGCCGTGCCTGGTGTACAGGACGACCGTGGAGTCGGCGGAGTCCTTCCCGTCGCCGTAGACCGCGACGACCTGGCGGGAGCCGGACGGGATCCGCCGCTGGAGCCGGTCGCCGACGCCGGGGATCTGTGTCGGATCGGCCGCGGCCCCGTGGGTGGGGGTCGCCGGGCGCTCGGCGTCCCTCCCACCGCCGCTTCCCGCGCCACCGCAGGCGGACAGAGCCGTCAGGAAAGCGGCGAGGGCCGTCGTCGCGGTCACCGCTCGTCGTACGCCACCACTGTGCATCGCTCCATGGTCGCACCGCGCTCCGGGCGGAAGCGGACCGGGTCGCACCCGCAACCGTCGTGGTCCATCCGGCCGTCGGCGGGAAAACCGTTTGCCTCCGGCCGCGTCGCAACGCGAACCTGTCACGGTTTGCAGCCTTCGGCCCGCACCCTCCCCCTCCCCCTCCCGCCTGACACGAGCCCCTGGGACGTCATGCAGATCCAAGACCTTCCGTATCCCGACCCGGGCGTGCCGGACACGCGTTCGGGTTCACGCTTCCTGTGGTGGCTGTTCCGGAACCAGCTGGGCGGGCAGGTGAAGGCGCTCGCCTGGGGCCTGCTGCACTTCACCTGCGTCGCCGCGCTGCCGTTCTGCGTGGGCGTCGCCGTGCAGGCCGTCGTCGACCGCTCCGGGTCGCAACTCGCCCTGGCGGGCGGCCTGCTGGCGCTGGCCTGCGCCGGAAGCGCGGTCGGCGACACCTTCCTGCACCGCGCCGCCGTCACCAACTGGATCACGGCGGCGGCCCGGGTGCAGCAGCTCCTCGCCCGCAAGGCCGCCCGGCTGGGCTCGGCGCTCACCCGTCGGGTGGCCGCCGGCGAGGTGGTGGCGGTCTCCACGGGCGACGTGGAGAAGATCGGGTGGTTCGTGGAGGCCCTGTCCCGGTTCACCGCGGCCGTCGTCACCGTCGTGCTGGTCTGCGCCGCGCTGCTGATCCACCAGCCCGCGCTCGGCGTGGTCGTCGCCGCGGGCCTGCCCGTGGTGGCCCTGGCCGTGCTGCCGTTGCTGCCGCGCGCCACCCGGCGGGCCGACGTGCAGCGCGAGAAGGCGGGCCGCGCGACCGAGCTGGCCTCCGACACCGTCGCCGGCCTGCGCGTGCTGCGCGGCATCGGCGGCGAGGAACTGTTCCTCGACCGCTACCGCGACGCCTCCCAGGAGGTCCGGCACGCGGCCGTGCGCAGCGCCCGCATGTGGGCCCTGATCTCCGCGATCCAGGTGCTGCTGCCCGGGCTGCTGCTGGTCGGCCTCGTCTGGTACGGCGTGCACCTGGCGCGCCAGGGCCGGATCACCGTCGGTGAACTGGTCACCGTCTACAGCTCGGTGATGATTCTCAGCTACCCGTTGCGCCACTTCGAGGAGATCGCCATGGCGTACTCCTTCTCCCGGCCCTCCGCACGGCGTGCCGCGGGTGTGCTGCGGCTGGAGCGGGCGACGGACAGCACGGGCACGCGGACGGCCGGTGCCCTCTGCGGAGACCTGCACGACCCGCAGACCGGGCTGCTCGCCCCCGCCGGACAGCTCACGGCGGTGGTGTGCGGCGACCCGGACATCGCGGGCCGGCTGGCGGAACGCCTGGGCGGGCACCCGTCGCAGCAGGGCACTTCCGTCCTGCTCGGCGGCGTGCCGCTGGACGAACTCCCGCTGGACGACGCCCGGTCGGCCGTCCTGGTCCAGGACAAGGACCCGGTGCTGCTGTCGGGCACACTGCGGGAACTGCTCGACGTACCCGCCTCGGGCGAGGTCGAGCCCCGGCGGGCCCTGGCGGCCGCGCAGTGCGACGACGTGCTGGCGGCACTGGTGCAGGGCTCGCTGGACGCCGACGACCCCATGGACGCGCGGATCACCGAACGCGGCCGGTCCCTGTCCGGCGGTCAGCGCCAGCGGCTCGCACTCGCCCGTTCACTGGTCACGGACCCGCAGGTCCTCGTGCTGGACGAGCCGACCTCGGCCGTCGACTCGCACACCGAGGCCCGGATCGCCGCGGGCCTGCGAGAGGTGCGCGCGGGGCGCACGACGGTGGTCTTCACCTCCTCCCCGCTGCTGCTGGACCGGGCCGACCGGGTCGTCTTCCTGCACGAGGGCGAGGTCGCGGCGACCGGGACCCACCGGGAGCTGGTGCTCAGCGAACTCCGCTACCGGGCGGTGGTCACGCGCGAGACGGACGGCGCGGCGCCGGGCCGATCGGCCCGCTCCGGGCATTCGGCCGTCCCGGCGGACGTGCACCGGGAGGACGCACGGCCGGCCGGCCGTGCGCAGGACGACGGCCCTCGGGCCGACGTGCTGCGGGCGGAGCTGATCGAGGCGGACGTGATGCGCAAGCTGGAAGAGATCGAGGAGAAGGCATGATCGGCGTCGCACCACCGGCCCACGACCCGGCGGCTCCCACGACGGCGAGCACCCTGCCGGTCGGCGCCCCCGCGACCGTCCGCGCCTACGTCACCGAACTGCTGCGCCGGCACCGGCGCGCGTTCGCGGCCCTGGTCGCCGTGAACACCGTGGCCGTCGTCGCCTCGATGGCCGGGCCGTGGCTGCTGGGCGGGCTCGTGGAACGGGTCTCCGACGGGGCACGCGAGCTGCGGCTGGAACTCACCGCGGGTCTCTTCCTGGCCGCGCTGATCGTGCAGGCCCTGTTCGTCCGCCAGGTGCGGCTGCGGGGCGCGATGCTGGGCGAGCGGATGCTGGCCGACCTGCGCGAGGACTTCCTCGTCCGGTCGGTCGGACTGCCGCCCGGCGTGCTGGAGCGGGCCGGGACCGGCGATCTGCTGTCGCGGATCACGACCGACATCGACCGGCTGGGCAACGCGATGCGCGAGGCCGTGCCTCAGCTGTCGATCGGTGTGGTGTGGGTGGTCCTGCTGATGGGCGGACTGGTCGTGACCGCGCCGCCGCTGGCTCTCGCCGTGCTGGTCGCCCTGCCGCTGCTGATCGCCGGCTGCCGCTGGTACTTCCGGCGGGCGCCCTCGGCCTACCGTTCGGAGGCCGCCGGGTACGCCGCCGTGGCCGCCGCGCTGGCCGAGACCGTCGACGCCGGGCGCACCGTCGAGGCTCACCGCCTCGGCGAGCGCCGCATCGCGCTGTCGGAGCGCCGGATCCGGGAGTGGACCGCCTGGGAGCGGTACACGCTCTGGCTGCGCTCGGTGCTCTTCCCGGTCATCAACGTCACCCACTTCACCGTCCTGGCCTCGGTGCTGATGATCGGCGGCGTGTTCGCCCTGCAGGGGTGGATCGACGTCGGCCAGCTCACCACCGGAGCGCTCATCGCCCAGATGCTCGTCGACCCGGTCGGGCTGATCCTGCGCTGGTACGACGAGCTGCAGGTGGCCCAGGTGTCCCTGGCCCGGCTGGTCGGCGTGCGGGACATCGAGCCCGACCGGGGCGACCACACGGTGGCCCCCGAGGGACGGCACGTGCACGCCGACCGGGTGCACTTCGGTTACCTGGAGGGGGTGGACGTCCTGCGCAAGGTGTCCCTCGAGGTCTCCCCCGGCACCCGGCTGGCCCTGGTCGGTCCCTCGGGCGCGGGCAAGTCCACGCTGGGGCGGCTGCTCGCCGGCATCTACGCGCCCCGGGACGGCCGGATCACCCTGGGCGAGGCGGAGCTGTCCCGGATGCCCGCCGAACGCGTCCGTGAGCACGTGGCCCTGGTCAACCAGGAGCACCACGTCTTCGTGGGCTCCCTGCGCGACAACCTCCGGCTGGCCAGGACCGGGGCCCTCGACGCCGAGCTGTGGGCCGCGCTGGGCGCGGTCGACGCGGACGGCTGGGCCCGGGCGCTGGAGGACGGCCTGGACACCGAGGTCGGCTCGGGCGGCCTGGCACTCACGCCCGCCCAGGCCCAGCAGATCGCGCTGGCCCGCCTGGTGCTGGCCGACCCGCACACCTTGGTCCTCGACGAGGCGACGTCCCTGCTCGACCCGCGCGCCGCCCGCCACCTGGAACGCTCCTTGGCCCGGGTCCTCGACGGCCGCACCGTCGTCGCCATCGCCCACCGGCTGCACACCGCGCACGACGCGGACGTCATCGCCGTGGTCGAGAACGGGCGGATCAGCGAACTGGGCAGCCACGACGAGCTGGTCGCGGCGGACGGTGCGTACGCGGCCCTGTGGCGGTCCTGGCACGGGTGAGCGGTGACGCGGCGGGCGCGGCCGACGCGGACACCCTGGCGTTGCGCGGTCCCGAGGCTCGGTGGAAGTCTGGAAGCAGGCACCGGCTCGGGGAAGCCCGAAGGGGCGCGGCAGCGGCGGCGCCCCGTGCGCCCCGGTTCAGCCGAGGGCACAGGCCGGTGTCCCGTCCGGTGCGGCGGCGGCCGGCGCGGCCCTGGTGCGAGCGGGGCCGTCCCCACCCCCTGGAGGTACCCGTGAGCAGCTCCGACGGCTGGGGAGACGACGTCTACCAGCCGGAACAGAACGAGCAGAGAGAGGACACGGGGGTGCTCGACTCCGAGGACACCCTGGACTACGACGGTGTCGACGATCCCCTCGACCGGGGCTGGTCCCCTCCGGAGCGGCCCTGGGCCGTCGAGCACCTGGGCGTCACGGCGGCCGAGCGGCTGCGCGGCGAGACGCTCGACCAACGCCTCGCGGAGGAGCTCCCGGACGGCGCGGCCTACGGCGGCGACGGTCTCGGGGACTGCGAGGGCACCGACGGGGAACTCCTGGACAACGAGGTCGGCGCAGTCCGCTCCGGCCGGCTGGTCGCCCCCGACGAGGGCGCCCACGAGGACGAGGAGGCCGCACTGGTCGCCCTGGACGTGGGCATCGACGGAGCCGCGGCGTCGGCCGAGGAGGCCGCCGTGCACATCGTCGACGAGGACGCCCTGCCCGGCTGACCGGGGGCCACGCCCCGCCGGCCGCCCTCAAGCCGCCGCGTCGCCCGCGTCGCCCGCGTCGCACGAGTCGCACGAGTCGCACGAGGAGCATCCATGCAGCAGGACAAGCACCCCGACTACCACCCCGTCGTCTTCCGCGACCGCGCCGCCGGGTACGCGTTCCTCACCCGGTCCACCGCCACCAGCGACCACACCATCGAGTGGGACGACGGCGAGACCTACCCCGTCGTGGACGTGGAGATCTCCTCGGAGAGCCACCCCTTCTACACGGGCAAGGCCCGCACGGTGGACTCGGAGGGCCGCGTCGCCGCGTTCGAGCGGCGCTACGGCAGCGGCGGCTGACACCCGCCGCCCGCCGGGCGTTCAGATCACGTTGAGGGCCGCCGCACACCCCACCCCGCCGAGCAGCATGAACGCCGGCATCAGCACCTTCAGCTCGACCCAGCTGCCCGCCCTGAACCGCATGAACTTCGGCGGCCCCACCGGATACCAGCGCTTGCGGCCGACGGGAATGGGCCACAGGATCGGGCAGCCGGAGACGGTGAGGGAGTCGCCGATGTCGTGCACGATCGCACCGAGCACGACGGGCAGCCCCAGCCACAGGTACTCCTGTCCCGGCTCGGTGAACAGCCAGTCCGCCCCGTTGCCCGGTTGGTCCAGCACGCCGGCGAGGATCCACGCGGTGGTCGCGGCCAGCAGCCACACCAGGACCTCGCTGCTGGATCCCCGGGTGGCCCGCCACAGCAGGCCCTCGATGGCCAGCACCATGTGCACGAAGAGGACCGCGAGCACACCCCAGCGGTCGCCGGTGATCGCCGCCACCGACGTGCCCGCCCCGATCAGCACCGCCCACAGCCAGGTGTGCGTGAGCGTGCGGTGGCCGCCGGAGCGTCGCGGGTCGCCCTGCTTCTTCGTCGCCTTGTAGACGGCGTAGGACAGCTTGTCGACGATCTCGCACAGCCAGCGCGACACCGGCCCGAAGGACCGGGAGATGGTGGCCGCCTTGTGGTCGAGGTCAGGGGCGAGGGCGGCACCGGCGCAGATCAGCGCGCCGACCAGGAGGACCGGCCAGGGCATCGGGTGCCCGGCGGCGGCCGCGGCCGCACCGACGCCGAGCCAGGCGGCGGCGCCCGACAGTGAGTGTGCTGGTCCCATCATGGCCGTGCCCGCCCCATTCCTCGTGTGCCGCTGTCCAGTTGACCGGAGGCGCCGACGTGCGGTCGGCGCCCCAGCGTAGCGTTCGTGATCTTCAAGGCGGCAGCCGATTCCCGCATCGGGCACCGGGCCGGGCAAGATGGGGGCGTGACCCTCATCGATCAGCTGCCGCGGACCGCCGACCCCGACGCCTTGTACGACGCCTTCGAGTCGTGGGCCGGCGAGCGGGGGCTCACCCTCTACCCCCACCAGGAGGAGGCGCTGATCGAGGTGGTCTCCGGCGCGAACGTGATCGTGTCGACGCCCACCGGGTCCGGCAAGAGCATGATCGCGGCGGGCGCGCACTTCGCGGCCCTCGCGCGCGACGAGGTCACCTTCTACACCGCACCGATCAAGGCACTGGTGTCGGAGAAGTTCTTCGAGCTGTGCAAGATCTTCGGCACCGAGAACGTCGGCATGCTCACCGGTGACGCCTCGGTCAACGCCGACGCCCCCGTCATCTGCTGCACCGCCGAGGTCCTGGCGTCGATCGCGCTCCGCGACGGCAAGGACGCGGACGTCGGCCAGGTGGTGATGGACGAGTTCCACTTCTACGCGGAGGGTGACCGCGGCTGGGCCTGGCAGATCCCGATCCTGGAGCTGCCGCAGGCGCAGTTCGTGCTGATGTCGGCGACGCTCGGTGACGTCTCCTTCTTCGAGAAGGACCTCACCCGTCGCACCGGCCGCCCCACGGCGGTGGTCCGCTCGGCCACCCGCCCGGTGCCGCTGTCCTACGAGTACCGCTACACCCCCCTCACCGAGACGCTCACCGATCTGCTCCAGGCCCGGCAGGCGCCCGTCTACATCGTGCACTTCACGCAGGCGCAGGCGGTGGAGCGGGCGCAGGCGCTCATGAGCATCAACATGTGCTCGAAGGAGGAGAAGGAGCAGATCGCCGAACTGATCGGCAATTTCCGCTTCACCACCAAGTTCGGCCGCAACCTCTCCCGTTACGTCCGGCACGGCATCGGCGTCCACCACGCCGGCATGCTGCCCAAGTACCGCCGCCTGGTGGAGAAGCTCGCGCAGGCCGGTCTGCTGAAGGTCATCTGCGGCACCGACACCCTCGGCGTCGGCGTCAACGTCCCCATCCGCACCGTGCTGTTCACGGCCCTCACCAAGTACGACGGCACCCGCGTGCGCACCCTGCGCGCCCGGGAGTTCCACCAGATCGCCGGCCGCGCCGGCCGGGCCGGATTCGACACCGAGGGCTTCGTGGTCGCCCAGGCACCCGAGCACGTCGTGGAGAACGAGAAGGCCCTCGCCAAGGCCGGTGACGATCCCAAGAAGCGCCGCAAGGTCGTCCGCAAGAAGGCGCCCGAGGGGTTCGTCGCCTGGTCCGAGCAGACCTTCGAAAAGCTCATCGCCTCCGAACCGGAGCCGCTGACCTCCCGGTTCCGCGTGACGCACACCATGCTGCTGTCGGTCATCGCCCGGCCCGGCAACGCGTTCGAGGCCATGCGCCGCCTGCTGGAGGACAACCACGAGCCGCGCAAGCAGCAGCTGCGGCACATCCGCCGGGCCATCGCCATCTACCGCTCGCTGCTCGACGGCGGCATCGTCGAGAAGCTCGACCAGCCGGACGCGGAGGGGCGCATCGTCCGTCTCACGGTCGACCTCCAGCAGGACTTCGCCCTCAACCAGCCGCTGTCCACGTTCGCGCTCGCCGCCTTCGAACTGCTCGACCCCGAGTCGCCGTCGTACGCGCTCGACATGGTCTCCGTCGTGGAGTCGACCCTGGACGACCCGCGGCAGATCCTCGCCGCCCAGCAGAACAAGGCACGCGGCGAGGCCGTGGCCCAGATGAAGGCGGACGGCGTCGAGTACGAGGAGCGCATGGAGCGCCTCCAGGACATCACCTACCCCAAGCCCCTGGAGGAGCTGCTCTTCCACGCGTACAACACGTATCGCAAGAGCCACCCCTGGGTCGGCGACCACCCGCTGTCGCCGAAGTCCGTCATCCGGGACATGTACGAACGCGCGCTGTCCTTCACCGAGTTGGTCTCCCACTACGAGCTGGCCCGCACCGAGGGCATCGTGCTGCGTTACCTCGCCAGCGCCTACAAGGCCCTCGACCACACCGTCCCCGACGACCTCAAGTCCGAGGACCTGCAGGACCTCATCGAGTGGCTGGGCGAGATGGTCCGCCAGGTCGACTCCAGCCTGCTCGACGAGTGGGAGCAGCTCGCCAACCCGGAGGAGATGACCGCCGAGGAGGCCCAGGAGAAGGCCGACGAGGTCAAGCCCGTCACCGCCAACGCGCGGGCCTTCCGGGTCCTGGTCCGCAACGCCATGTTCCGCCGGGTCGAACTGGCCGCCCTCGACCAGGTCGGCGAACTGGGCGAGATGGACGCCGAGTCCGGCTGGGACGCCGAGGCGTGGGGCGAGGCGATGGACACGTACTGGGACGAGTACGACGACCTCGGCACCGGCCCCGACGCCCGCGGACCGAAGCTGCTCATCATCGAGGAGGAGCCGGAGAACGCCCTGTGGCGGGTCCGGCAGATCTTCCACGATCCGAACGGCGACCACGACTGGGGCATCAGCGCGGAGATCGACCTCACCGCCTCGGACGCCGAGGGCCGCGCGGTCGTCCGCGTCACCGACGTCGGCCAGCTCTGACCGGCCCGGCAGCAGCGAACACAGGAGAAAGCCATCACATGACGACCAACCCCGCCGAGAGTCTCGTCGACCTGCTCGACCTGGAGCAGATCGAGGTCGACATCTTCCGCGGCCGCAGCCCCGAGGAGTCCCTGCAGCGGGTCTTCGGCGGGCAGGTGGCGGGCCAGGCGCTGGTCGCCGCGGGCCGCACCACGGAGGGCGACCGGCCCGTGCACTCGCTGCACGCCTACTTCCTGCGGCCGGGCCGGCCGGGAGTGCCGATCGTCTACCAGGTGGAGCACGTGCGCGACGGGCGCTCCTTCACCACGCGGCGGGTCACGGCCGTGCAGCAGGGCCGCACGATCTTCAACCTCACCGCTTCCTTCCACAAGCCGGAGGAGGGCGGCTTCGAGCACCAGCTGCCGCCGGCCCGCAAGGTCCCCGACCCCGAGTCCCTGCCGACGGTCACCGAGGAGATCCGCGAGCACCTGGGCGCCCTGCCGGAGCAGCTGGAGCGGATGGCCCGCCGCCAGCCCTTCGACATCCGTTACGTGGACCGGCTGCGCTGGACCACCGAGGAGGTCCGGGACGCCGAACCGCGCAGCGCCGTGTGGATGCGCGCGGTCGGACCGCTGGGCGACGACCCGCTCGTGCACACCTGTGCCCTCACCTACGCCAGCGACATGACCTTGCTGGACGCCGTGCGCATCCCGGTCGAGCCGCTGTGGGGACCGCGCGGCTTCGACATGGCGTCGCTGGACCACGCCATGTGGTTCCACCGCCCCTTCCGGGCGGACGACTGGCTGCTCTACGACCAGGAGTCGCCCATCGCGGTCGGCGGCCGTGGTCTGGCCCGGGGCCGCATCTACGACCTGGAGGGGCGGCTGGTCGTCTCCGTCGTCCAGGAGGGTCTCTTCCGGAAGCTGGGCTGAGCCGCCCTTCACCGGTACGGCTCCACGAGGGCGGGCCCCGGATCGCGCCCGGCACCCGGTCCGGTGACCATGGCAGGGAAAGGCCCAGCCGGCGTCACGCGCCCGCCGTGACCGGGAGGTGACCACGCTGCACTCCGTGCTCCCCGTCCTGTTCGCCATCTGCGCGGCCTTCAGCAACGCCGCGGCGACGGTCCTGCAGCGCAAGGCGGCCCTCACCGTGCCGCGTGCGCAGGGCTTCAGAGCCGGGCTGATGCTCGACCTGCTGCGGCGGCCGGTCTGGCTGGCCGGCATCGTCGCGGTGATCGGCGCCGCCGTCTGCCAGGCACTGGCCCTGGCAACGGGGCCGTTGACGATCGTGCAGCCGCTGTTCGTGCTGGAACTTCCGCTCACTCTGGTCGTCGCCTCCGTGCTGATGCACCGGCACCTGCCCGGTGCGGGCTGGCTGGCCGTCGCGGGGGTGGTGGCCGGGCTCGCCGTCGCCCTGGCCGCGGCCTCCCCGTCCGGGGACCGCACGCATGTGCCGCTGGACCGCTGGATTCCCGCACTGGCCGTGTGCGCGGGGCTGGTCGTCGTCCTCTCCCTGACCGCCCTCGGACGCCCGGAGGGCCGTGCCCGTGCCGCCTGCCTGGGAACCGCCACGGCGATCAGCTACGCGGTGACCGCCGCCCTGATGAAGTCGGCCACCCACATCCTCGACGAACAGGGACTCGTGGGCTTCCTCACCACCTGGCAGACCTACGCCTTCGCCGTGACCGGCGTGTGCGCGCTGTTCCTGCTGGAGAACTCCCTGCAGGCCGGGCCGCTGGTCGCCTCCCAGCCGGCGCTCACCCTCGGCGACGCGCTGGTGAGCCTCATCCTAGGCATCCTCCTGTACGAGGAGACCATCCGATCGGGGTGGTGGCTGGTGCCCCAGCTGTTCGGGGTCGCCCTGATCGCCGCCGGGGTCCTGGCCCTGTCCCGCATTCCCCTCACCCAGTCGCTGATCGCCCCGGACGGGGAGCAGGAGCCGGTGGCAGCGCCCTGACCACGGCAGGATCCTGGCGTCGGCCTCTGCCGCGGAGGCGGCTCAGCAGGCCACCGCGGCGGGCTCCGGGGCCGGTCCCCGGGCGGTGGACACCTGCGGGCGAGGTGTCGGAGCCCGGTGCCTGGCGGGCAAGGACCGGGACCGGCCGCAGGGCGGTAAGCGGCGTGTGCCGCACGGCGGAAGAGGAAGCCGGAAGTCGTTCGCGTGCCGTCTCCAGCGTGTGCGCGAGGTCCGCACGGAACCAGGCCACTTCATCCGGTTCGCTCGCCGTCACGAGCGTCGCGGCCAGCTCGGCGGCGGGCGAACCCGGAGCGCCGTGTGACGGAGGGCGCGGGCGGAACCGGTCCAGCCGCGCGCGCTCCTCCGGGTCCGGCACGACGTCCGCGACATCGGCCGGATCGAGCAGAGAGGCGACGGCTGCGGCCCGCGCCCACGGGTCGTCCCCGGCCTGCCGCGTCAGGAATCCGATGTGCCTTCCCCGCCAGTTGCGGGGCCGCCGGTCCGTTCCCGCCTTCTGCGCTTCCCGCATCTCCGCGGATGTGCGGCGGCCGGTCAGCAGCCGGGCGTTGCCCGCCTCCGCCGCGAAGCGGCTCAGTTCCTCGGACAGGTAGAGCCAGACGACGGTCCGGTAGCGGTTGAGGTAGAAGCGGACCGGCACCAGGAGGCCGAAACGCGCCAGGGCCGTGAACCTGCTCGGCGCCACCGCCATCAGCTCGGCGCCCTCGCGGGTGCCGACCGTCGCCACGCGCCGGCGCAGTATCCCGGGGAAGCCGTCCCCGGCGCGCAGCCGGTCGATCTCGGCCCGGGCCACGCGTCGTCCTCCGCCGCCCTCGTCCGGCACGGTACGAATGAGGCCCAGGTTCACCGCCAGGTCGAACTCCCCCCGCTTCAGGTCCAGTTCGCGGGCGGCCCGGCTCGGGGCACAGTACGTGCGGTCGGATGTGCTGCTGGTGCGTGACATGGTCGGTCTCCCCCGTGGAGTGGGCGGCTGACGCCGGACGCGATCGCCGTGACACAGACCGTATCCGGTCCGCGACTTTGCGTGGCAAGCCTGTGGACAACTTCACGAGGGTCACGACACCGCAGGTCAGAGGTCCGTGATCGGCTTCTGCTCGGGCCGGCGCGCGTCCACGTCGAGGTGCTCGCCGACGCGGTTGACCAGAAGGGTCATCTCGTAGGCGATCTGGCCGATGTCGGCCTCCGCACCGCTCAGGACGCACAGGCAGCTGCCCGCTCCGGCCGCGGTGACGAAGAGGACCGCGTCGTCGAACTCGATCATCGTCTGGCGTACGCCGCCCGCCCCGAAGTGCCGCCCCGAGCCCTTGGCCAGACTGTGCAGCCCGGACGACACGGCCGCGAGGTGCTCGGCGTCCTCGCGGCGCAGACCGGTGCTCGACCCGGTCACCAGGCCGTCGTTGGACAGGACCAGTGCGTGCCGCACGTCGTGGACGCGTTCGGTCAGATCGTCGAGCAGCCAGCCCAGTCCCTGGTTCTGCGACATCTTCCGTTCTCCCCGTTTTCTCCCCGTACGATTCCCCTCCTTTTCGGAGGATCTCCATGCCAGCCTTCCCCACGACCGGGGCCGGGGCAAGGAGGATGGAAGCCATGGCACAGAAGATGACCGACGCGCAATGGCGGGAGTTCGTCTCCCACGGCACCCGCACCGCGAAGCTCTCGACCGTCCGGGCCGACGGCAGCCCGCACGTGGCGCCGATCTGGTTCGTGATGGACGGCGACGAGCTGGTGTTCAGCACCGGCAAGAGCACCGTGAAGGGGCGCAACATCGTCCGCGACGGCCGGGTCGCCCTCTGCGTCGACGACGACCGGCCGCCGTTCTCGTTCGTCGTGGTGCAGGGCCGCGCTCGCGTCTCGGAGGACCTGGACGAGGTGCGGCGCTGGGCCACGCGCATCGGCGCCCGCTACATGGGCGCCGAGCGTGCCGAGGAGTTCGGTGCCCGCAACGGCGTCCCGGGTGAACTCCTCGTGCGCGTGACCGTCGACAAGGTACTGGCGGAGGCGGACGTCGCCGACTGAGGGTGGCGCGGCGGTTCAGCCGACGGAGTCGAGCAGCCGGGCGGTGTGCATCCGTCCGGCTGCTCGACGAGCCGGATCAGCACCTCCTTGCCCGAGTCGCGCTCGTGGGCGTCGCACAGCACCACCGGGGTGCCCCGGTCGAGGTCGAGGGCGCGCGCGTCACCGTGCAGACGCACGGCCGCCATGCCCAGAGAGTGCATGCTCGCGACGCCGATACCGGTGGTGAGTCCGGCGAGGGCCCGGCCTCGGTCGGGGCCCTGACCGACGGCGAAGGCGCCGGCGCAGACGACGATCATGGCGACCATCAGACTCAGCAGCGTGAGCGGCACGTCGTAGCGGGTGCCGGTGCCGGTGACGCTGAAACCGAGCATGGCCACGAAGTGCATGATCCAGATGCCGGTGCCGATCGCCGAGGCGGCGGTGAGGAACCAGTTGTGGCGCGAGCGCCCGGTGGCGGCGAGCGCGCGGACGGTGCAGCGCAGTTCCAAGGCGCGCCGGTGCAGGCCATCAACAGGGGGAGCGTTCCGGAAGTCGTTGCAAGGTGACGCAAGGTGCTTCGGATCGATCGGGTCACGCTCATACGTGTGCACCGAGCCCTCACCCCTGCCGGTGAGGAATCATGCCGTACATGAGCGACGACCAGACGCGTGTCCAGGAGTTCTTCACAGCCCGCGCCGCCGACTGGGACAGCCGGTTCCCCGACGACGGCCCGGCCTACGCGGCCGCGGTCGCGGAACTCGGACTGCGCCCGGGCGGCCGGGTGCTGGACGCCGGGTGCGGCACGGGCCGCGCCCTGCCGCCGCTGCGTGCCGCCGTCGGGCCCTCGGGAGTCGTGCTCGGGGCCGATCTGACACCGGCGATGCTGCGCGAGGCCGTCCGGGCCCGGCGGGACCGGGAGGGGGCGCTGCTGCTCGCGGACGTCGCCGCGCTGCCCCTGCGGTCGGGATCACTCGACGCCGTGTTCGGCGCGGGTCTCGTCTCCCACCTGCCGGATCCGCCCGAGAACCTGCGCGAGCTGGCACGCGTGGTGCGCCCCGGCGGGCTGCTGGCCCTGTTCCACCCGATCGGCAGGGCCGCCCTCGCGGCCCGGCACGGCCGCGTGCTCACCCCGGACGACCTGCGTGCCGAGCCCAACCTCCGCCCCCTGCTGGCCGGTTCGGGATGGCACCTGAGGTCGTACGTGGACGAGGAGCACCGCTTTCTCGCGCTGGCGGTGCGGTCGGGCACGTGAACGTCCCGGCGCTCGGGCGGAGCGAGTGGGCGAAGCCACCGGCGCGATGACGTCCGGGCACGCATGTCTCGAGGCCGCCCCCGGGCCGCGCGTCACCCGGTCGAGGTGCCCGGCGCCTCCTCGCCCCGTACCGGGCAACCGCGCAGGCCAGGGACCGGACGGGTGCCGAGGTCGGCGATCCGGTAGCCGTGCGGGTAGCCCTTGATCTCCCGGTTCTGGCGAGCGAAGTGCGGGGCGCGGCGCGGCGGCAGCAGCCGGACCGCGCGGCCCCGCAGCCGGACCGCGCGGCGCACCCACGCGCGCGTGGCGGCGCTCGGCGGGGTGTAGCGGAAGGCGCGCAGGAGCGAGTCGTCGAGCAGCGAGAGGGTCGTGGCGCGCAGCAGGGGCGCGAGCGGAGCCGGGTACCAGGAGGCCATCAGGTCGAGCGTGGCGTCGGAGACGCGCCGGGCGTCCTCGTCCCAGGCGAAGTGGGCCGCCTCATAGGCGTCGAGCAGGGTCTCGAACTCCTCGTAGCTCTCGGGGATGTCCTTGATGCCCATGTGGCGGCCCAGCGTGCGGTGGTGGACGACGGAGGCGACGACCTCGTGGCGGGACAGCCGCCGCCAGCCGTAGGCGTCGATCCACCGCTTCGGCATGACGACGAACGTGCACAGGACGTAGCGCATGTCGTCGTCGCTGATGTCGTAGCTGCGGTGCATGCCGTTGATACGGCGGATGGCGGTCCTGCCCAGGTCGCTGCCGAACCCGTGCTCCACGACGGCGTCCAGGAGCAGGGAGGTGTCGTCGTAGCGCTTCTGGGCGCGTTCGGTGAGTTCCGCAGTCCGGGCGAGCAGCCGGCCGATGCTCGGGACGGCGTACGTGCGGTACAGCGCCAGTTCCAGGGCGCGGGTGTGGTCCCAGGGGAATTCGTAGGCCACGCTCAGCCGGTAGATGTCCGTGGCCTGCCGGTACGGGTCCATCCGCCGGATCTGTTCCAGTCGCGCGAATCGCTTCACCCTGCCGTCCCCCTTCTGCCACGACTTCCGCAACTCTACGTTGGACGGGAGGAGATGACGGGCAGACAGTTCACGCACACCCGGGAAAGGTGGTCCGCATGTGGGGCAGGGTCCGCAAGGCCGGGGACAGGGTCGCGCACGCCTTGCGCACGGAACCGAAGGCCGGCGGGGGCAGGCGCCCGCACAACCTGTTCGAGGCCGCGGCGTCCTACGTCACGGCCTGCGCCGAGGACGATCAGGAACGGGCCGACGAGGCGGCCGGCTGGGTCTCGCCGGAGGCCCTGTCGTTCGGCGTGAACGAACTGGCCTGCCGGGCCGTGGTCGCCATCGCGCGGGAGCGCGGTCGCTCACCAGAGGCGGTGGCCCGGGAACTGCTGGGGCTTCCGGCGGCGTGACGGACCTCCCCGCGACGGCCGTTTCGCCCCCGTCCGCCGGAAAACTGCAGCTCGCACGCCCGGACCAGGTCGTGACAAGCGGCTTCCGCACGCACTAGGGTGCGCGCGGTTGGACGAACCGATGGGGAGGCTGGGATGGCCGGGACGGACGAGGTCGCCGCCACCGCCGAGGACGACGCGCTCTACGTGCTCACGGCGGTGCTGCTGACGCCGGCGAAGTTCCCGAGTGTGCTCGGCGACGACTACCCCGAGGCCTGCGCGGCGCTCGGTCTCGCCCCGCTCGCGGACGGGTACGGGCTGGTGCTCGGCCAGGACGGCGAGGGCGCCCGGTGGACCGTGGTCACCGACGACGTCTCCCTGGTGGCCGTCGCGATCGCCTCATGGGACTGCGGCATGGAGTACGAGCTGTCCCCGGACGAGCGCACGGTCGTGTCCGCGCTGCCCGGCTGGCCGCTCGCGGTCGCCGTCGCGGCCCCCGGCGTGCCCGCGCCGCACGACCCCGGCCCGGACGTCGACGACCGTCCCCCGCTGTCTCCGCCCGACACCACCGTCTGGGGCCCGGCCCAGCGGCGTCTCGGAGCGGATGAGATCGCCTTGCAGTGGGCGATGTGGCGGGAGCAGGTCGACGACGTGGCCTTCCCCGAGCCCGCCGCGTCCGCGAGCGAGGACGGCGCTCCCCGGGACGCGGGACCCCGGGACGGAGGCGCCCGCGGCGGAAACGGGCGGAAGGTGAGCTACAGCGGCATCCGGCGGGCCCTCACCGAAGCCCGTACCTACATCGACACGCCACCACCGCTGGGCCGGGTCCGTTCGTCCTTCGCGCCGGGTGACGCACGGATCCTGCGGGCCGACGGCCCGGGCTGGTCCCTGGTCGCCCGGACCGACGACATCGCGTTCGTGCTGCTGGACGACGAGCCGGGCGAGGTGCTGCCCGTGGGCAGGGGGCCGGAGCTGCCGGGTCTGCTCGAAGCGCTGGACAGGATGGCCGTACGGCCCAACTGACCCGGGCCGCGCAACGGAGCGCCCCGGCCATCGCGTCGGCGCGTGGCTGCCCGCCCCGGTCCTCAGCGCGTCACCGGCCGAGTTCCTTGCGTGTGGCGCGGCGCAGCCTGCGCCGCTGTGACGGGTCCAGGGTGAGGTACGCCGCGGCCGGGACTCCCAGGACGATCAGGAGCGCCGCCCACCAGGGCAGCCAGATCAGCAGCAGGAGTCCGACCGCCACACCTCCCACGGCGATCTTGGCGTTGTTGGACATGTCGTCGCCTCCTTCGCGGCTGTTGCCGCTCTCTGTCCGGGAAACGGACCCGCGCCCGCGCCGGTTCCGATCCGCGACCCTGAGACATCCCTGAGCGGACCCTGAGGCGCCCCTGAGGCGTCCATAGTGACCCAGCTCACTGAACTACCCCACCCATCCGGAGCGCAAGTGCTGTACTCTCGGCGACTCCGCTCCACTAGTCAAATTTGAGGACCCAGTCATCATCGAGCAGCCGACACCCCGGGAACCTTCCTCCACCCTCCTCGAGCTGACCCGATGTCACGCCGTGTTCCTGCCCGGCGACCCACCGCGTACCGGCCGCATCGCCTTCTGGCGGCCCGGCGGCACGCCTCCACCGGCACCGGGGCCGTCGTCCGTCGCGGACCCGTCTCCCGCCCGGTCTCCCGCCGCCTTCTCTCTCGCTGACGCGACTGTCGTCGATCTGGACGTCGTCGTGCCCGGGCCCGAAGGGGTGGAGAGAACGACGGTGCCCGCCGCCCTCCTGCCGGTACGCGCTGCCCTGCCGGTCCTCCTGGCACGCGCGCGTGCCGACGCCCGAGGACACCGGTCCGCGGTGTTCTGGGGCGCGGCCGCCCTGCACGCGCTGCATCTCCTGTCGCGCGGTCTGCTGCTCCCCGGCCTGTCGCCGGACGACCACGACGCCTGGCGCGCCGGTCCACTGCACGGCGAGGACGCCGAGGGCGTACGCCGCCTCGCCGCCGCGATGCCGCCGGAGGCACACGCCGTGCCGCTGGACGGGCAGGGGCCGTTGCGGTTGCCCGAGCCCGACACGCTCCTGCGGGCCTTCCTCGACGCGGTGGCCGACACCCTGCCCCGCTCCCCCGCCGCCCCTTCGGTGACCGGTGGCGCCGCGTACGCGTCGCACAGCCCCGTGCACCTGCCCGAACAGCGCCTCTGGGCCGCCGACATCGCCGCGGGCCACGACGCGGGCGTACGGCTGTCGCTGCGGATCGAGGCGGACGGGCCGACGAATCTCGAGACGGACGCACCGCTGGACGCGGAAGACCTCGACGGGGAAGACCTCGACGCGGACGTGGCCTTCCGGGCCGTGCTGCAGGTTCACAGCGTCAGCGACCCGGCGCTGGTGGCGGACGCCGCGGACGTCTGGGCCGGTGGGGAGGCCTTCGGCCCCCGTGCGCGGATGGACGCCCTGCTCGCCCTGCGGCGGGCGGCCCGGGCCTGGGCGCCGCTCGCGCCCCTGCTGTCGGCGGCCGTACCGGACGCGGTGGTCCTCGGCGACGAGGAGGTGGTCGACCTCCTGGGCACCGGGGCTCGGCTCCTGTCCGCGGCCGGGGTGGAGGTCCACTGGCCCAAGGGACTGACCCCCCGGCTCACCACGCGCGCGCAGGTGGGTCCGTCCGACGTCGAGAGGGAGCAGACTGCGGCGCAGCAGCCCGGACGACGCCCCGGGGCGACACCGTCGTTCCTCTCCGCCGACGCGCTGCTCGCCTTCACCTGGTCGTTCGCACTGGGCGACCGGCAGCTGAGCCGTGCGGAGCTGGACCGGCTCGCCGAGGCCAAGCGCCCTGTCGTGCGGCTGCGGGACCAGTGGGTCCTGGTCGACCCGGACGAGGTGCGCCTGGCCCGCTCGCGGCAGGACCACAAGGTCACTCCGGTGGACGCGCTCGGCGCGGCCCTGACGGGCTGGACCGAGGTCGAGGGACACCGGGTGGAGGTCCGGCCCACGGGGTGGCTCGCGGCGCTCAAGGAACGGCTGGCCGACCCGGAGGCACAGCAGCCCGTCGAACAGCCGGCCGCCCTCGCGGCCACCCTGCGCGACTACCAGCGGCGGGGACTCAACTGGCTGGCGAGCATGACCTCGCTGGGACTGGGCTGCTGTCTCGCCGACGACATGGGACTGGGCAAGACCGTCACCCTGATCTCCCTGCATCTGCACCGGCAGACCGAGGCGCGGTCCGCCGGGCCCACCCTCGTGGTCTGTCCGACGTCCCTGATGGGCAACTGGCAACGCGAGATCGAACGGTTCGCCCCGGGCGTCCCGGTCCGGCGGTTCCACGGCCAGCGGCGCTCCCTGGAGGACCTGGCGGAGGGCGAGTTCGTCCTCACCACGTACGGCACCATGCGCCTGGACGCGGGCCGGCTCGGTGAGGTTCCTTGGGGCATGCTCGTGGCGGACGAGGCCCAGCACGTGAAGAACCCGTACTCCTCGACCGCGCGCGAGCTGCGTTCCATCGGCGCACGCGCGCGTGTGGCCCTCACCGGCACCCCGGTGGAGAACAACCTGTCGGAGCTGTGGGCGATCCTCGACTGGGCGACTCCGGGACTGCTGGGCCGGCTCGGCGCCTTCCGGCGGCGGTACGCGGAGGCGGTCGAGGGCGGCCGGGACCCCGCGGCCGCCGACCGGCTGGCCCGGCTGGTACGGCCGTTCCTGCTGCGCCGCCGCAAGTCCGACCCCGGGATCGCGCCGGAGCTGCCGCCCAAGACCGAGACCGACCACGCCGTGTCGCTCACCCCGGAGCAGACCGCGCTGTACGAGGCCGTGGTGCGCGAGGCGCTGGCCGAGATCTCCGGCGCCGGCAGCATGGCCCGTCGGGGCATGATCGTGAAGCTGCTCACCGGTCTCAAGCAGATCTGCAACCATCCGGCCCAGTACCTCAAGGAGGAGCGACCGGTGATCCCCGGGCGTTCCGGGAAGCTGGAGCTGCTGGACGAACTGCTGGCCACCATCCTCGCCGAGGGGGCGGGCGTGCTGGTCTTCACGCAGTACGTGCAGATGGCCCGCCTGCTGGAACGGCATCTGGCCGCGCGGGGCACGCCTTCTCAGTTCCTGCACGGCGGGACGTCCGTGGCCGAGCGCGAGGCCATGGTGCGGCGCTTCCAGGACGGTGAGGTGCCGGTGTTCCTGCTGTCTCTGAAGGCGGCGGGCACCGGGTTGAACCTGACCCGGGCCGAGCACGTCGTGCACTACGACCGCTGGTGGAACCCGGCCGTGGAGGCGCAGGCGACCGACCGTGCGTACCGGATCGGCCAGACGCGGCCGGTGCAGGTGCACCGGATCATCGCCGAGGGGACCGTGGAGGACCGCATCGCCGCACTGCTGGCCCGCAAACGGAAGCTCGCGGACGCGGTCCTGGGTGCCGGCGAGTCCGCACTGACGGAACTGACGGACGCCGAACTGGCCGACCTGGTCGAGCTGCGAGGGGATCTGCGATGAACCGGTACGAGGACGCCCCCGAGCGCACCTTCGCCGCACTGCCTCCCGCGCGCGGGAAGGCCTTCGCCCAGAACTGGTGGGGCCGGGCCTGGCTGCAGGCGCTGGAGGACTCCGCGCTCGACCTGGCGCAGCTCAAGGCGGGCCGGCGGCTCGCCCGCGCGGGAGCGGTCGGCGCCGTGTCGGTGCGTCCCGGGCGCCTCACGGCCGTCGTCCAGGACCGCGACGGCACGGCCCACCGGGCCGATGTGCTGCTGTCCGAGCTCTCGCCCGAGCAGTGGGACCGCTTCCTGGACATGGCGGTGGAACGGGCCGGTCACGTGGCCGCGCTGCTGGACCGGGAGATGCCGCCCCACCTGGTCGAGGACGCGGCGGGCGCGGGCGTCGAACTGCTGCCCGGGATCGGCGACCTGGAGCCGGAGTGCGGGTGCGAGGCCTGGGACCACTGCGGGCACACGGCGGCGCTCTGCTACGAGGTGGCCCGGCTATTGGACCAGGACCCGTTCGTCCTGCTGCTGATGCGGGGACGCACCGAACCGGCCCTGCTGGAGGACCTCCAGGCGCGCAGCGGGGCGTCCGCGGTCCCGGGCTCGGCCGGGCCGGAGGGCGTGGACGCGGCCGAGGCGTACGCGGCCGGCGACATCCTGCCGCCGCTGCCGGCCCCGCCCGGCCTGCCCGCCGAGCCGGGTACGCCCCCCTCACTCGACACCGGGACACCTCCCGCCCCCGGCATCGACCCGCCGGCCCTGGAGTACCTGGCCGCGCGCACCGCCGTCCACGCCCACCGGCTGCTCGCACAGGCGCTCGCAGGTGACCTCGGGCCGGAGTTCACACCTGGGCAGGACGCGGTGCGGCTGGCCGCCGGCGACCCGCCGCCGGAGGTGGCCGACCGGCTCGCCGACGGGTCGGGACGCGGCCGCGAGGGACTGGCGACGGCCGTCCGTGCCTGGCGCCTGGGCGGCCCCGACGCACTGTCCGTCCTCGACGAGGAGTGGCAGGTCGAGGGCGAGGTGCTCGCACGCGCGCGTGCCGCGCTGGAGGCGGCCTGGGACGCGGACGAACGGCCGCGGCTGCGCGTGCGGGGCAACCGGTGGACAACCGCCGGTTCGGCCGCGCAGCTGCGCCTCGGCCGTGACGGCCGCTGGTGGCCCTACCGCGAGGAACGGGGCCGCTGGCAGCCTGCCGGAGCACCCAGCCAGGACCCGGCCACGGCCCTGGCCACCGCGGAACCCACAGCAGGAGAAGCGGACGCGCGGTGATGATCACGCCCCTGACGGACCCGGAGGTGATCTGAAGCCGGTGCAAGAACCCCGGCCCCTCCGCGCCGGGAGACGCCACAGCGTCCCCGCGCACGGCTCACGGCTCGCGCCTCATGGCGGCGGGGAGGCACGGAGGTTGATACCGGCTCATGGCGGGGACCGCACGATTCCGGTGCACGACCGGTGCGGGAGCCGCCCGGCCCGCCGGCCGCGAGGACCGGCCGGCGGGTGAACGCGCGCATGATGCACCTCCCGGCCCACCGCGCGTGACGCATGTCCGGTCCACGCGCGCGTGAGCACGAGCCGTCCACGCGCGCGTGACAGACCGGGCGGCGCCCGGCGACAGCCGGTCCACGCGCGCGTGGGGCTCAGCCCCGCGCCGCCAGCAGGTGGTCCATGGCCAGCTGGTCCAGGCGCTCGAAGGCCATGCCACGCGCGGCGGCGGCCTCGACGTCGAACGTCTCGAAGGCCGTCCGGTCGGCGAGCAGGGCATCGAGGCCGTCCGCCGCGGTCGGCTGCGCCAGCTCGTCCAGCCGGGCCGCGCGCAGCGCCTCCTGGACCTCCGGGTCGGCGCGGAAGGCGGCGGCGCGCTCCTTGAGGATCAGGTAGTTGCGCATGCAGCCGGCGGCCGAGGCCCACACGCCGTCGAGGTCCTCGGTCCGCGGCGGCTTGAAGTCGAAGTGGCGCGGGCCGGCGTAACCGGCCGACTCCAGGAGGTCGACCAGCCAGAACGCGGCGCGCAGGTCACCGGCACCGAAGCGCAGGTCCTGGTCGTACTTGATGCCGGACTGGCCGTTGAGGTCGATGTGGAACAGCTTGCCCGCCCACAGGGCCTGGGCGATGCCGTGCGGGAAGTTGAGCCCGGCCATCTGCTCGTGCCCGACCTCGGGGTTCACGCCGTACAGTTCCGGGCGCTCCAGGCGCTCGATGAACGCCAGGGCGTGGCCGACCGTCGGCAGCAGGATGTCGCCGCGCGGCTCGTTCGGCTTCGGCTCGATGGCGAAGCGCAGGTCGTAGCCCTGGGAGGTGACGTACTCGCCGAGCAGGTCGAAGGCCTCCTTCATCCGGTCGAGGGCGGCGCGGACGTCCTTGGCGCCACCGGACTCGGCGCCCTCGCGGCCGCCCCAGGCCACGTACACCTCGGCGCCGAGTTCGACCGCGAGATCGATGTTGCGGATGGTCTTGCGCAGGGCGTAACGGCGCACGTCACGGTCGTTGGCGGTGAAGGCGCCGTCCTTGAAGACCGGGTGCGTGAAGAGGTTGGTGGTGGCCATCGGGACCTTCATGCCCGTGGCGTCCAGCGCCTGCCGGAAGCGCTTGACGTGGTTCTCGCGCTCGGTGTCGCTCGAGCCGAACGGGATCAGGTCGTCGTCGTGGAAGGTGACGCCGTGGGCGCCGAGCTCGGCCAGGCGCTGCACCGTCTCGGCCGGGTCCAGGGCGCGGCGCGTGGCGTCGCCGAAGGGGTCCCGTCCCTGCCAGCCGACGGTCCACAGGCCGAAGGTGAACCTGTCCTCGGGGGTGGGCTGGTAGCTCATGCCGCGGCTCCTTGCTCGCTGGGGCTATTCGTCATGCCGGTTTACAAATTAGTATGCGAGCACCTTCCTGGGAAGGGACAAGGTGCCTCCGAACCCAGGCACGTGCCGCGCAGTAGGGAGAAACCCGATGTCAGCAGCCGAGGGTCCACTCGTCGTCGGCGTGGATTCGTCCACCCAGTCCACCAAGGCGCTGGTCGTCGACGCGGCCACCGGCCGGGTCGTCGCGAGCGGCCAGGCGCCCCACACGGTCACCTCGGGAGCCGGGCGCGAAAGCGATCCGCGCGAGTGGTGGGACGCACTGTGCGAGGCGCTGCACCAGTGCGGCGAGCCGGCACACGAGGCCGCCGCGGTCTCGGTCGGGGGCCAGCAGCACGGCCTGGTCACGCTGGACGGCAGGGGTGAGCCGGTACGGCCCGCCCTGCTGTGGAACGACGTGCGCTCGGCGCCCCAGGCGCGCCGGCTCACGCAGGAGCTGGGCGGGGCGAAGAGCTGGGCCGAACGCACCGGCAGCGTCCCCGCGGCCTCCTTCACGGTCACCAAGTGGGCGTGGCTGGCCGAACACGAGCCGGAGGCGGTCCGCGCCACGAAAGCCGTGCGCCTCCCCCACGACTACCTGACCGAACGGCTCACCGGACAGGGCACCACCGACCGCGGCGACGCCTCGGGGACGGGCTGGTGGTCCTCCGGTACCGAGGCGTACGACGAGGAGATCCTGGCGCGCGTGGGGCTCGACCCGGTGCTGCTGCCGCGCGTCGTCCGGCCCGGCGAGATCGCCGGCACGGTCCGCGACAGCCACGACCTGCCGTTCTCCAGGGGCACGCTGGTCGCTCCCGGCACGGGCGACAACGCCGCCGCGGCGCTGGGCCTCGGGGTTCCCCCCGGTGTCGCGGTGATGAGCCTCGGCACCTCGGGCACGGTGTACGCGGTGTCGCGGCGGCGGCCCGCCGACCCGACGGGCACGGTGGCGGGCTTCGCCGATGCCCGCGGCGACTGGCTGCCGCTGGCCTGCACCCTGAACTGCACGCTCGCCGTGGACCGCGTCGCCACGCTGCTGGGTCTGGATCGCGAGGCCGTCGAGCCCGGCACGGCTGTCACGCTGCTGCCGTTCCTGGACGGCGAGCGCACCCCGAACCTGCCGAACGCCTCCGGGCTGCTGCACGGCCTGCGCCACGACACCACGGCCGGCCAGCTCCTCCAGGCCGCCTACGACGGTGCTGTGCACTCACTTCTCGGTGCTCTCGACCTAGTGCTCGACGAGGACGCGGACCCCTCGGCGCCCTTGCTGCTGATCGGCGGGGGCGCCCGGGGCACGGCCTGGCAGCAGACCGTGCGCCGCCTGTCGGGGCGTCCGGTGCAGGTGCCCGAGGCGAAGGAACTGGTGGCGCTGGGCGCGGCCGCCCAGGCGGCCGGGCTGCTGACCGGCGAGGACCCGGCGGCCGTGGCACGGCGCTGGGGCACCGCCGCCGGCCCGGTGCTCGACGCCGTCGACCGGGACGAGGAGACGCTGGCCAGGATCGCCGGGGTACTCTCCGACGCGGCTCCGCTGCTGGAGCGTCCCACCCGCACCGACTGAGGACTGGCTCAGGCATGACCGCACCGCTGCACGAGGCCCGCTCCACCGGCCGGCGACGCGCGCTGCCCGACACGCAGCAGGGCATGCGCCGCCGCAATCTCGCCCGCGTCATGCACACCGTCCGGGCCGAGGGGCCGCTGTCGCGGGCCGCCGTCGCCTCACGGATCGGCCTGACCCGGGCCGCGGTCTCGACGCTCGTCGACGAACTCGTCCGCGCGGGACTGCTGGAGGAACTGGGACCGGAACGGCCGGGCCGGGTGGGCCGGCCCGGTTCCGCGCTCGCCGTGAGCGGACGCGGCCCCGCGGGAATCGGAGCAGAGATCGGCGTGGACCACCTCGCCGTCTGCGCCGTCGACCTCACCGGGGCGACCCGTGCGCGGGCGATACGGCAGGGGGCGAACCGCGGCCGCTCCCCCGAACCGGTGATCGCGGAACTGACCGAACTGATCCGCCGGGTCGTGTCGGAGGCGGAGGGGGAAGGCCTGTGGCCGGCGGGCCTGGCGGTGGCCGTGCCGGGGCTGGTGGCGCGCGACGCCCGGACCGTGGTCCGTGCGCCGAACCTCGACTGGCACGACGCCGACCTCGGTGCGTTGCTGCCGGCGGAGCTGCCGCCGACCGTGGACAACGAGGCCAACTTCGGGGCGCTGGCCGAACTCTGGCTCGGTGAGGGCACACCGCGCGACTTCCTGCACGTGTCGGCGGAGATCGGCATCGGTGCCGCCCTGGTCGTGGACGGCGGACTGCTGCGCGGAACGCGCGGTTTCGCGGGCGAGCTGGGCCATGTGCCGGTCCGCCCCGACGGGCCGGCCTGCGTGTGCGGCGGCCGCGGCTGCCTGGAGCAGTACGCCGGTGAGGAGGCCGTGCTGCGGGCGGCCGGCCTGGAGCCGGACCGGGACCGGGTGGGGCTGCTCGCGGGGCGCGCCGCGGAAGGCGACGAGGACGTGCGCCGCGCCCTGCGGGACGCCGGGTCCGCACTCGGCATCGCGCTGACCGGGGCGGTCAACCTGCTTGATCCGGAGAGCGTCGTGCTCGGCGGAGAACTGTCCGGGCTGGCGCCGTGGCTCCTGCCCTCGCTGAGGGACGAGCTGGCCCGGCGCACGGCGGGTCCCGCCTGCCCGGTGTCCGTGTCGCGGCTCGGTCCCGAGGGCCCGCTGATGGGGGCCGCGCACTCGGTGGTGCGGGCGGTCCTGGACGACCCTGCGGCGTTCGCGGCGCAGCCGTGAGGGCGGCGCTCGCCCCGCGTACACCGTAACCCCGGGCCCGCAATACCCCGTACGGGTGAGGGAGTTGTCCACAACACCGGCCCCGTCCACGGATCCGTGACGCTTCCCTCCGACCGGCCGGCAGGCACCGTAATTTGATCGACGCGAGCCGCGTTCCGCCCCGGCGGCAGCTCGCGAGAGCCGCGGCCGGCACGGCCGCCGCCATCCCCGTCGATCGCACGGCACCCGGCCGTCGGACCCGGAAGGAACCCGCATGAACCGCACGACCGACTTCCCCAGCAGGCGAGGCATCCTCATGGGCGCCACCCTGACGGCCGTCCCCCTCGCCCTGTTCCCGGACCGGGCCGCCGCGGCACGGCCACGGGCCGTGGACCACCCGGGATCCGCATGGCGTCCGGCGAGCCGGTCCAACTACACGCCGTCGAACCGCCCCCGGGCCCATCCGCTGGACTACGTGGTCATCCATGTCGCGCAGACGACCTACGCCGGTACCCTCTCCGTCTTCCGCGACCCGCGTGAGAAGGTATCCGCCCACTACGTCGTGCGGTCGTCGGACGGGCGTGTGGCCCAGTGCGTGCGCGAGTCCGACATCGCCTGGCACGCGGGGAACTGGCACTACAACACCCGCAGCATCGGCATCGAGCACGAGGGCTGGGTGGACCGGCCCGGGTACTTCACGGACGTCATGTACGAGCGGTCGGCCCGGCTCACCGCGGCGATCTGCGCGCGGTACGGCATCCCCCGCGACCGCGCGCACATCATCGGCCATCACGAGGTACCGGGCAGTGACCACACGGACCCCGGCCGGCACTGGGACTGGAAGCGCTACCTCAGACTCGTCCGCACCCTCTCCTGAACGCGCGCCCCCACGCCCCGGACCACCTCACGTCCCGGTTACGAATCGCTCAACCCCTGGTTGCGGCGCGGTGATCGAGCGACGATAGGACCATGAGTCTGGCCCAGCGCGCCATGGAGCGCCTGCAGGCCTGGCCCGACCTCATGGCGGGCCCGGCGAGTTGCGGTACCGGACGGGCGCTCCGCTCCGTCCACGACGACATCGTCCACTTCCACTCGGCCCGGGACGTCGACCTCCACCTCACGGACAGGGCCATCCGGCGGTTCCACCACAACCTCTCCGGGTCGAGCGCGATCCACCTGGTCCCCGGATCGGACTGGGTGACGGTCCACCTCGACTGCGAGGCGGACGTCGACCTGCTGCTCAGCCTGCTGAGCATCGCCCTCAAGGCCCACCAGACCCCGCCTGCCGACCGGGAGCCGCGGCTCGGAGGGTGCAACCACCAACGGGTGCGGGTGCTTCCGCGGGACGCCGTCGCGGGCGGCTGAGCCTTGGCGGAGAAGGGGGAGGCCGTGACGGACACCGTCCACGCGGAGGACGTCAACGCGCGTGCGTGGGACGCGTACGGGACACACCATCTGCGGCGGGGCACGGTGCTGCCGGAGACGGAGCGGATCGACTGGGGCTTCGAGGGCGGCGGACCGGGCACGGCGATCCTCGGGGAACTGACGGGACGTCGGGTGCTGGACCTCGGATGCGGCCCGGCGCGGCACGCGGCTCACCTGGTCAGGGCCCACGGCGCACAGGTGGACGCGGTCGACCGCGCGAGGGGGCAGTACGAGCGGGCGCGCGCCCGGTACGCCTCGCTGCCCGGGTTGCGGCTGGTCCTGGCCGACGCGGTGGATCACCTTCGCTCGGCGGAGCCGTACGACGTGATCTATTCGGTCAACGCCGTGCCGTACGTCGATCCGCACCGGCTGCTGCCCGCCCTGGCCGGCGCGCTGAGACCCGGTGGCAGGCTCTGCTTCACCGTGCTGCACACCAACTCGGCCGGTGACGGACCGTCGGATCGAGTACGCGCGCGGCCGGAGACCCTGAGACCGGCCGGGGGCGATGACGTCACCGTCCACATGTGGGTGCTCACACCGGACCTGTGGACGGAACTGCTCACCGAGTACGGGCTGCGGGTGGAGCGGGTCGACGTCCTCGACACGCCGCAGGACGACAACCGGGCGTCCTACCTGCTGTTCCAGGTGACCCGGGCCGTCCGCGTGTCCTCCCGGCCACGCGTGGGCAAGCCTCCACCCGCCCACGCGGCGCTCGGGGTCGGTGCCGTGCTGCACGGACCGCGCGGCCTGCTGCTGGGCCGGCACCGGCGCGGGACGTGGGAGTTGCCCGGCGGGACGGTGGAGCCGGGCGAATCGCTGCGGGAGACGGTCGTGCGCGAACTCCGCGAGGAGACCGGGGTCGAGGCCCGGCCGGAGGACGTGCGGCTGCTGGGGACACTGCTGGACGAGGCGGGCGGTGTCGTCCGGATGACCGTGGCGGCCGAGGTCACCGCCTGGCGGGGTGAGCCGGCGGAGCAGCCCGGGGAGAGCGTGGGCCGCTGGCGCTGGTTCGCCCTGGACCGGCTGCCGGAACAGTTGTTCGTGTGCAGCGCGCAGGCCCTGACCGCGTGGCGGCCCGGCCTGCCCGTCGACCACACCCCGGCGCACTACACGCCGTACGCCACCGGAACGGACGACAGCTGAAGCACCCGGAGGGGTGCGATTTTTCAGCCGTTCCCGCGTGGCCGCCGCCGAGCCGGCCCCGCCCGGCCCCCCGGTCTGGTGCACTGCCCCGGAAGGTCCCGACGGTCGACGAGGCATCAGGGGGCACGGTGACAGGTCGTCACAAGCGGCACGGAGCAGGCAGATCGGTCCTGGCGTTTCTCACGGCGTTCGGTGCGCTGGCCGGTGCGGGCCTGGCGGGGGCAGCCCCGGCCGACGCCGTCCACAAGCGTGCACGGGTGGCGCCGGGCGTCACCTACGAGGAGTTCGACATCGACGCGGCCAAGGGGGTGGCGCACGCGCACGTGCTCAGGGTGGATCTCGCCCACCCACAGGTGCGGGTCGACCTGCTCTACCCCGGGGCGGTGGCCTCACGGGCGCAGGTCTCCCGGATGGCCGACACCCAGGGTGCGGTCGCCGGTGTCAACGGCGACTTCTTCAACATCAGCGAGGCGCAGCACCCGGGTGTCGAGGTGACGGGGGCCAGTGTGGGGCCGGCGATCGCGGCCGGGCGGACCCTGAAGGCGGCGGTGCCGAAGGGACAGCGCTTCGGGCCCGCGCTGCCACCGGGCACGACCACCGAGGACGTGTTCGCCGTGGACACCGACGGGCGGGCACGCCTGGACCGGCTGGCCCTGGACGGCTCGGTCCGCACGGCCGATGCGCAGCTTCCGCTCGGCGGGCTCAACCAGTACGCGCTGCCGGTCGGTTCCGTCGGCGCCTTCACCGCCGAGTGGGGCAGCGTCTCGCGCAAGCGCGCCACCTGCGGCACGGACACGGACCGGGCGGCCCCGTGCAGCACCGACACCTATGAGGTGACGGTCCGCGACGGCGCCGTGGTGTCGGCCGCCGACACCCCGGGCAGCGGCCCCATCGCCGAGGGAACCACCGTGCTGGTGGGGCGGGAGGCGGGTGCCCAGCACCTGCGGAAGTTCGCCACCGGAGAGGAGGTCCAGATCGAGCACCGGCTGGTGGCGGCCGCGGAGGGCGCCGCCTACCGCCTCGCGCTGGGCGGCTATCCGGTGCTCAGCGGCGGCAGTCCGCTGCCGGGCCTGGACGACACCACGTCGGCCGTGCGCACCGCCGTGGGGATCGCGGAGGGCGGGCGGCGCCTGCTGCTGCTCGCCCTGGACGGGGCCGCCGCCTACCGCACCGGGCTGACGATCGCCGAGGTCGCCGGGACCATGCGGAAGCTGGGCTCGGACGACGCCTTCAGCCTGGACGGGGGCGGGTCGTCGACGCTCGTCGCCCGGAAGGCGGGCGCGAGCGCCGTCTCCGTGCGCAACCACCCCAGCGGCGGTGCCGAACGGGCCGTGGCCAACGGCATCGGCGTGTTCTCCGGGTGACGTCAGGGCCGCAGGCCGCTGACGATGTCCGCCGTCGCGGTGAGGCCGCTGTGGATGGTCGGGGCGATGCTGGTGCTGGCCAGGGAGAACCCGAGCAGCAGGCAGACCAGCGCATGGGAGACCTTCAGGCCGCCGTTGCGCAGGAAGATCACCGCCAGGATGGAGAGCAGCAGCACCACAGAGATGGAAATGGCCATCGTCGACTCCTCCGCCACGCCGCCTTGTCCGGTTCACGGCGTTCGGCCGCAAGTGTGGCGTAGCGGAGGGTTCGTCCGTGCGGCTGGCCTGTCCGCCGAACGTGTGGTGTCCCGGCGACCGCAGCGGCTCTACGGCTTGCGCCGGGTGTCCAGGAACGCCTCGAGTCCGGCGAGGTCGTCGGTGTTGAGGTGGTCGACGTCTGCGGCGAGCAGTTCGCTCCACACGGCGTCTCGGGCGGGCCCCGGCAGGTCCGGGGTCGCCCAGAACCGCACCCTCTGCCCGCGCCGGTGGGCGGCCGTGACGATGCCGCGCAGCTTGTGCCGCTCGGCGTCGGGGAAGGCGCCGACGCCCTGCCAGGTGAAGTTGAGCGTCCAGTTGTCGCTGACGAGCGGGATGAGCGAGGCCGGCGCCTGGCTGCCGAGGTCGGCGAGACGGCCGTCGTAGAAGGCGCGCCGGATCGGCTGGGCCGCCAGGGGAGCGCGTGCCGCGCGGTCGCCGGAGACCACTACGGTGACCGGGCCGGGAAGGACCCGTCCGTGGGCGTAGGTGGTGAACAGGTGCCGGTAGCGCCGGAGATGACGGTCGAGCTCGAGGTAGGTCGAGGAACCCTCGGTCTTGATGTCGACGAGCAGTTGCAGCGAGCCGCGCTGACCGCGGTACACCGAGCCGTGGTGGGACCGCACCCGGGCGGCGAGCGGGTCGAGGTAGAGCGACTCCAGCGTGCGGGACGGGTCGAGGTCCTCCGCGTCGTGGGCGACGAGGAGCCGGTCGCCGACGAGGTGGATGTCGGCCTCGACGCTGCCGAAGCGGTGGTCGAGGGCGTCGAACAGGGGGCGGGGGTGCTCGTAGTCGTTGTGGGCGTGGGCGCGCCACAACGGGCGGGGCCGGTGCCGGTGTTCGCCGGCCAGGGCGTCGGTGCCGGGGAGGGCGACCGCGCCCGCGAGGGCGGCGCCGAAGGTGGTGAGGGCTCTGCGTCGGGTGGTGAGGGCCATGCTCTGCCTCCCTGGAAGTGCCGTACGGGAACCCTGTGAGTATGGGGTCCCGGGCGGCACAACCAGCAGGGGCGGGCGCGGAGTTGGCCGGACCGCCGCCGTGCGTTCACCTCGCCGGGAGGAGGCGCACCGAGAAGCCCGCCCCAGGTGGGGCGGGCTTCACCGCGGTGGCCCCGGTTGTCGCCGGGTGCCGGCGGACGGACCTCAGGGGGCCTGGAGGTCGACGAGTGCGGCCAGGGCCTGCCGGTGGGCGCCGGCCGTGCCGTAGACGATCGAGTCGGCCTTGGCGCGCTTCAGGTACAGGTGCGCCGGGTGCTCCCACGTCATGCCGATGCCGCCGTGCAGTTGCACCGCCTCCTCGGCGGCGTGGACGGCCACGGGTGCCGCGTAGGCCTGGGCGACCGCGACGGCGATGTCGGTGTCCCGGCCGGTCGCCAGGGCATCGGCGGCGTTGCGGGCGGCCGCGCGGAGGTTGACGACCTCGAGCCACAGTTGGGCGAGGCGGTGCTTGAGCGCCTGGAAGCCACCGACGGGCCGGTTGAACTGCTTGCGTTCCTTCAGGTAGCGGACGGTTTCGGTCAGCGTCCATTCGGCGAGCCCGAGCTGCTCGGAGGCGAGCAGCCCGGCCCCGGCGCGCAGCGCGCGGCGCACGGCCACCTCGGCGTCACCGAGCGACCTGCCGGGCGCCCCGTCCAGTTCGACGGTGGCGAGGGGCCGGGTCAGGTCGAGGGAGACCTGCGGGGTGATCGTCGCGGCGGTGGCGTCGACCGCGTACAGGCCGCCGTCGTCGGCGGGCACGAGCAGGACGTCCGCGACGGCGGCGTCGGCGACGCCGGTCAGTTCGCCGTGCAGCAGGCCGTTGTCATGCCGGACGGTCCGGTGGGCGGCGCCCGGGGCGGTGTGCAGGGCGACCGCGAGGGCGCCGATCGCCGTGCCGGTGGCGAGGTCGCGCAGCAGGTCGTCCGCGCCGCAGGCGAGCAGTGCCTCGGTGGCGACGACCGCGCTCGTCAGATACGGCACGGGCGCGACCGCGCGGCCGAGTTCCTCCAGCACGACGGCGGCTTCCCGGTGGGTGGCGCCCTGGCCGTCGAGTTCCTCGGGCACCAGCAGTCCGGCCAGCCCCATGCCGTCGGTGAGGGACTTCCACACGGCCAGGTGGTGCGGGACGTCCGACTCCGTGCGGGCGATGACGCCGGGCGCGTCGCAGTGGTCGGTGAGCAGACCGCGGACGGCCGCGCGGAGCGCCTCTTCCTCCTCCGAGTACAGCAGATCGCTCATCGGGCCAGGTCCTTCCAGGCGACGTCCTTGTCGGTGCGCGGCTCGGGGGGCAGCCCGAGGACGCGCTCGGCGACGATGTTCAGCAGGACCTCGCTGGTCCCGCCCTCGATGCTGTTGCCCTTGGAGCGCAGGTAGCGGTAGCCCGCCTCACGGCCGGTGAAGTCGACCAGTTCCGGGCGGCGCATGGTCCAGTCGTCGTACAACAGGCCCTCCTCGCCGAGGAGTTCCACCTCCAGGCCGCTGATCTCCTGGTTGAGGCGGGCGAAGGCCAGTTTCATGCCGGCGCCCTCGGGGCCGGGCTGGCCCGCGACGAGCTGCTGGCGCAGCCGTTCGGCGGTGAGGCGGGAGACCTCGGCCTCCACCCAGAGCTTCAGCAGCCGCTGGTGCAGGTCGTGGGTGCGCAGCTCGGGCCGCTCGCGCCAGGTCTTCGAGACGGGGCCGATCATTCCTCCCTCGCGCGGCAGCCGCATGCCGCCGATGGCCACGCGCTCGTTGTTCAGCGTGGTCTGCGCGACCTTCCAGCCGTCGCCGACCTCGCCGAGGCGCCGCGCGTCGGGGATGCGGACGCCGGTGAGGAACACCTCGTTGAACTCGGCCTCGCCGGTGATCTGCCGCAACGGCCGCACCTCGACGCCCGGGTCGGTCATGTCGCAGACGAAGTAGGTGATGCCGCGGTGCTTGGGCACGTCCGGGTCGGTGCGGGCGATGAGGATGGCCCAGCGGGCCACGTGGGCGCTGGACGTCCAGACCTTCTGCCCGTCGACGACCCACTCGTCGCCCTCACGCACGGCGCGGGTGCCGAGGGCGGCGAGGTCGGATCCGGCGCCGGGTTCGCTGAACAGCTGGCACCAGACCTCCTCCCCGGTCCACAGCGGCCGCAGGTAGCGCCGCTTCTGCTCCTCGGTGCCGTACTGGAGGATCGTCGGTGCGGCCATGCCGAGGCCGATGCCGATGCGGCGCGGGTCGTTGTCGGGCGCCCCTGCGGCGGCCAGTTCGGCGTCGACGACGGCCTGGAGGGAGCGGGAGGCGCCGAGTCCGCCGAGACCCTGCGGGAAGTGCACCCAGGCCAGTCCGGCGTCGAAGCGGGCCTGCAGGAAGTCCAGGCGGCCGGTCGAGGCCGGCGGGTGTGCGGCCAGGAACTCCCGTGTCCTGTCGCGCAGTTCCTCAGGGCTCATGCCGACTCCTCCATGACGACGGCCACACGGCCGGTGGTCCGACCGTCGGCCACCTTCTGCACGGCGCCGGCCGCCCCGGCGAGCGGCACGCGCTCGCTGATCAGCGGCTTGATCGCGCCCCGGGCGGCCAGGTCGGTGAGCTGCTCGTGGCAGTGCCGGACGAGTTCGGGGTCCTTGGTGTTGTACAGGCCCCAGTGCAGGCCCAGGATCGAGTAGTTCTTCACCAGGGCGTGGTTGAGGGCCGGGCTGGGGATGGTGCCGCTGGCGAAGCCGACGACGACGATCCGCCCCTCGAAGGCGACGGTCTTGGCGGACTGGGTGTAGGCCTCGCCGCCGACCGGGTCGTAGACCACGTCGGCGCCGCGGCCGCCGGTGGCCTCCTTGACGGCGGCGACGACGTCCTCGGAGCGCCGGTCGATCACGACGTCGCAGCCCAGCTCGCGGGCGACGGCCGCCTTACCGGATCCGCCGACGACACCGATGACGGTGGCGCCGGCGGCCTTCCCGAGCTGCACGGCCGCACTGCCGACCCCTCCCGCGGCAGCGTGGACGAGCAGGGTCTCGCCGGCCTGGAGACCGGCCCGGCGGTGCAGACCGAACCAGCCGGTCTGGTAGCCGATGTGCAGGGCGGCGGCCTCGGCGTCGTCCAGGGCGTCGGGCGCGGGCAGCAGGGCCGCGGAGTCCGCGAGGGCGTACTCGGCGAAGCCTCCGTGGGGCAGCACCGGGTTGGCGATCACCCGGCGGCCGTCCTCGGTCTCGCCGCAGATCTCCACGCCGGGGGTGAACGGCAGCGGCGGCCGGACCTGGTACTGGCCGCGGCACAGCAGGGCATCCGGGAAGTTGACGTTGGCCGCCCGCACCTTCACCAGGACCTGGCCGTCACCGGGGGTGGGCGGCTTGGTGTCCTCGAGGCGCATCACCTCGCCCGGCTCGCCGTTCTCGTGCACGTGCCATGCCTGCATGCGGTGCCTCCACGGGGGACTGCTTCGTCTGACCGGGGTCGGTTCGCATACTAAGCGGTCGCTTGCCGGTCAGGGAACAGCCTTCCACGGAAAGGTCCCGCCCTGGCCTGTCGCGTGCGTCACGACCTCTTCGGCCGTGCCCGCACGTGCATCCGCTCCCCTTGCGGCCCGAACAGGCTGAGGAACTCCACGGGCCCCTCCCCCGTCGAGCCGAACCAGTGCGGCACCCGCGTGTCGAACTCGGCGGCCTCCCCCGCCGTGAGCACCACGTCGTGCTCCCCCAGCACCAGGCGCAGCCTCCCGGACAGCACGTACAGCCACTCGTAGCCCTCGTGCGTGCGCGGGTCCGGCTCCAGTCTCCGCTGCGGTTCCAGCACCTTGTAGGCCTGGAGACCGCCGGGCTGCCGGGTGAGGGGCCAGTGGGTGCGCCCACCCATCACGATCGGCTCGGATCGCACCCGCGGGTCACCGGCGGGCGGGGCCCCGACCAGTTCGTCCAGGGCCACCTGGTGGGCGCGCGCGATCGGCAGGAGCAGTTCCAGGCTGGGTTTGCGCAGGCCGGACTCCAGCCGCGACAGGGTGCTGACGGAGATGCCGGTGGACTCCGACAGCGCCGCCAGGGTCACCTCCCGCTCCTTGCGCATCTGCCGCAGCCTCGGGCCGACGCCCGCGAGTACCTCGTCCGTGGTCATGTGCGTATTGCAGATTCGGCAAGGACGTTTGTCAATCCCGGGGGTCTGCGAGGACGCTCGGCGGCGGAGGTGGTCACCATGACCGAGAAGTACGCAGTGGTCGTCGTCGGCGGAGGCGCGGCGGGTCTGTCCGCCGCGCTGGTGCTGGGCCGGGCCCGGGTCCGCACGCTGGTCGTCGACGCCGGCGAGCCGCGCAACGCGCCTGCCGCGCACATGCAGGGCTACCTGTCGCGCGACGGCGTGCCGCCCGCCGAGTTCCTGGCCGCCGGCCGGGAGGAGATCGCCCGCTACGGCGTGGAGCTGGTGCGGGACCGGGTGGTGGAGGTGCACCGGGACGGGGACTTCACCGTGGTGGCGGCCGGCGGCCGGACCGTGCGGGCCCGGCGCCTGGTCGTCGCCACCGGCCTGAAGGACGAGCTGCCGGACGTCCCGGGAGTCGCCGAACGGTTCGGCCGGGACGTGCTGCACTGCCCCTTCTGCCACGGCTGGGAGGTGCGGGACCAGCCGTTCGGGGTGCTGGCGTCGAGCCCGGCGGGTGTGCACCAGGCACTGATGGTGTCGCAGTGGTCCAAGGACGTGCGGTTCTTCCTGCACCGCGTCGCCGAGGAGGAGCTGACCGACGTCGACCTGCGACGGCTGGCCGCAGCCGGGGTGGAGGTGGTGCCCGGCGAGGTGGCGGGCCTGGTGGTCGAGGACGACCGGCTCACCGGTGTCCGGCAGGCCGACGGCACGGTCCACGCCCGTTCGGTGCTGTTCGCCGCGCCCCGGCCGGTGCCGCAGACCGGTCTGCTGGAGCGGCTGGGCGCTCAGCTGCACGAGACGCCCTTCGGCGCCTACCCGGTGGTCGACCCGACCGGCCTGACGACCGTGCCGGGCGTGTGGGCGGCGGGTAACGCGATCGGCTTCGCCGAGCAGGTCGTGCACGCGGCGAGCGGCGGCTACCGGGCCGCGTCCGCGATCGTCGGGGACCTGCTGATGGCGGACCTCGACGCGGCCGTCCAGGGCTAGGGCGGAGGCGTCAGGCGTGAGACCGGGAGGGCGTCACGCGCACAAGCCGGCGCAGGCGCTGCGCGCGAACGCCGCGGAGGCGGTCACGCGCCGGGCCGGCGGTCACCGGATGCCACCGGGGCAGGAAGGCGGGGCCCTCCCGCCGGGGCCCCGCCGCGCGGGCACGGCACCCCGCACCCGCGGCGGCTCCCCGCCCTCCGCCGCCCCCGGCCCGGTCGTCCGGGTGTAGAGCCGGCCCCCTCGGTGCACCATGACTGCATGCTTCTGCATCGGCTCGCCCGAGTGTCCCAGGAGGTCGCCGCCACCTCCGCGCGGTCGAGGAAGACGGCCCTGCTCGCGGAGCTCTTCCGGGACGCGGAGGCGGACGACGTGCCCGTCGTCATCCCCTACCTGGCCGGACGGCTGCCACAGGGCCGGATCGGCGTCGGCTGGAAAGTGCTCGGCCGGCCGGTCGCCCCGGCAGCCGAACCCGGCCTGACCGTGCGGGACGTCGACGCCCGGCTGTCCGAACTCGCCGAGGTCTCCGGCCCCGGGTCGCAGGCGGAGCGCACCCGGCTGGTCGGAGAGCTGATGGGCGCGGCCACCGAGGTCGAACAGCGGTTCCTGCTCGGGCTGCTCACCGGCGAGGTGCGCCAGGGCGCCCTGGACGCGGTGGCGGTGGAGGGCCTGGCCCAGGCGACCGGGGCGCCCTCGGCGGACGTGCGCCGGGCCGTGATGCTGGCGGGCTCGCTGCAGGCGGTCGCCGAGGCGCTGCTGTCGGACGGGCCGGCCTCCCTGGAGCGGTTCCGGCTCACCGTCGGGCGCCCGGTGCTGCCCATGCTGGCGCACAGCGCCTCGTCGGTCGCCGAGGCAGTGGACAAGCTCGGCGCCTGCGCGGTGGAGGAGAAGCTGGACGGCATCCGGGTGCAGGTGCACCGGGACGGCGGCACGGTGCGGCTCTACACCCGCACGCTCGACGACATCACCGGCCGGCTGCCGGAAGTGACCGCCGCCGTGCTGGAGTTGCGGGGCGAGCGGTTCATCCTGGACGGCGAGGTGATCTCGTTCGGCGAGGACGGACGCCCGCGCTCCTTCCAGGAGACCGCGGGCCGCGTCGGCTCGCGCACGGACGTGGCCACGGCCGCCCGCGCGGTGCCCGTCTCCCCCGTCTTCTTCGACGCGCTGTCCGTCGACGGCCGGGACCTGCTCGACCTGCCGTTCACCGAACGGCACGCGGAACTGGCCCGGCTGGTCCCCGAGCCGATGCGGGTGCGGCGCACGCTGGTCTCCGGTCCCGAGGACACGCCCGCGGCGGAGGAGTTCCTGGCCGCGACCCTGCAGCGCGGCCACGAGGGGGTCGTCGCCAAGGCACTGGACGCCCCCTACAGCGCGGGCCGGCGCGGTGCGTCCTGGCTGAAGGTCAAGCCCGTCCACACCCTGGACCTGGTCGTTCTGGCCGCCGAGTGGGGCCACGGGCGCCGCAGCGGCAAGCTCTCCAACCTCCACCTGGGCGCCCGTACGGCCGACGGGGGTCTCGCCATGCTCGGCAAGACCTTCAAGGGCATGACCGACGCGATGCTCACCTGGCAGACCGAACGGTTGCAGCAGCTCGCCGTCGAAACGAACGACTACGTGGTCAAGGTCCGCCCGGAACTCGTGGTCGAGATCGCCTACGACGGTCTGCAGCGCTCCACCCGCTACCCGGCCGGCGTCACCCTCCGCTTCGCCCGCGTGATCCGCTACCGCGAGGACAAGCGCCCCGAGGACGCCGACACCGTCGAGACGCTCCTCGCCGCGCACCCGGAGGTGAGGCCGTGAAGCGCAGCGCCGGCCTGCTGCTCCACCGCCCGTCCGCCCAGGGCCGCGAGGTTCTCCTCGGCCACATGGGCGGCCCCTTCTACGCCCGGCGCGACGCCGGCGCCTGGACCATCCCCAAGGGCGAGTACGAACCCGACGAGTCCCCCTGGGCCGCCGCCCGCCGCGAGTTCGAGGAGGAACTGGGGCTGCCCCCGCCCGACGGGGAGGCCGTCGCCCTGGGCGAGGTGCGTCAGACCAACGGCAAGATCGTCACCGCCTGGGCGATCGAGGCCGACCTCGACCCGGCGACGATCGCCCCCGGCACGTTCCGCATGGAGTGGCCGCCGCGCTCCGGACGGCTCCAGGAGTTCCCCGAGCTGGACCGGGTCGCGTGGTTCGGCGTCGAGCACGCCCGTGCGGTGATCGTCACGGCCCAGGCCGCGTTTCTCGACCGGCTGGCGGAGCACTCGCCCTGAGGAGACACTCCCGCGTTGCGGTCCCCTCCGCCGCGCGGGAAGGTCGAGACACAGCCCGCACCGAGGGAGGTCGGCCATGCCCATCGCGACGGTGAACCCCGCGAACGGCGAGACGCTCAAGACGTACGAGGCCATGGGCGAGGAGGAGATCGAGCGCCGGCTCCGGCTCGCGGAGGCCACGTTCCGCACGTACCGGACGACGACCTTCGAGGAGCGCGCCCGGCTGATGCACCGGGCGGCCGACCTCCTGGAGGAGGACCAGCAGGACATCGCCCGGGTGATGACCACCGAGATGGGCAAGCCGATCCAGCAGGCCCGGGCCGAGGCCGCCAAGTGCGCCAAGGCGATGCGCTGGTACGCCGATCACGCCGGGGAACTGCTCGCGGACGAGCAGCCCTCCGACGCCGACGTCAAGGACTCGGGCGCCTCCCGCGTCCTGGTGCGCTACCGGCCGGTCGGCCCGGTGCTCGCCGTCATGCCGTGGAACTTCCCGCTGTGGCAGGTGATCCGCTTCGCGGCGCCCGCGCTGATGGCGGGGAACGTGGGCCTGCTCAAGCACGCTTCGAACGTCCCGCAGACTGCCCTCTACATCGAGGACCTCTTCCACCGGGCGGGCTTCACCGAGGGCTGTTTCCAGACCCTGCTGATCGGTTCGGCCGCGATCGACGACATCCTGCGCGACGAGCGGGTCAAGGCCGCCACCCTCACCGGCAGCGAGCCGGCCGGCCGCGCGGTCGCCTCCACCGCCGGGGAGATGATCAAGAAGACGGTGCTGGAGCTGGGCGGCAGCGACCCGTTCGTGGTCATGCCCTCCGCCGACATCGACCGGGCGGCGCAGGTCGCGGTGACGGCGAGGGTGCAGAACACCGGGCAGTCCTGCATCGCCGCCAAGCGGTTCATCGTGCACACGGACGTCTACGACGCCTTCGCCGAACGCTTCACCGAGGGCATGAGGGCCCTGAAGGTCGGCGACCCGATGTCCGAGGACACCGAGGTCGGGCCGCTCTCCAGCGAACAGGGACTGCGCGACCTGGAGGAGCTGGTCGACGACGCGGTGCGCAGCGGGGCCCGGGTGCTGTGCGGTGGCGAACGGCCGGAGGGGCCCGGCTGGTACTACGCGCCGACGATCCTCGCCGGCATCGACCGCGAGATGCGCATCCACCGGGAGGAGGCGTTCGGGCCGGTCGCCACGCTGTACCGGGCTGCGGACCTGGACGAGGCGGTGCTGATCGCGAACGACTCGCCGTTCGGGCTGAGTTCCAACGTGTGGACGCGCGACGAGGCCGAGGTGGACCGCTTCGTCCGGGACCTGGAGGCCGGCGGCGTGTTCTTCAACGGGATGACGGCTTCGCACCCGGCCTTCCCGTTCGGCGGTGTGAAGCGCTCCGGCTACGGGCGTGAGCTGTCCGGGCACGGAATCCGCGAGTTCTGCAACATCACCACGGTTTGGCACGGTGCGTGAGTGATGCGGGGCTACGATCCCGTCTGTGAACCGCGAAGTGACTCTGCCTCTGATCGTCGACAACCGCGGGACCCTGCAGGTGGCTGCGGCGGATGTCAGCAAGCTGCTGCGGACGGTGGGGGGACGGTGGGTGCGGCTGGTGGAGGACGGGGAGTCCGGGCTGGACGAGGACACGGTGGCGGCTCTGACCATCGAGCTGGCGAAACTGGCCGACCGGATCGATGTGGCCTGTATCGCGCACAGCAGCGGGACCGCGACGTAGGGGCGGCGTGTGCGGGACCGCGGGGCTCGTCGCGCGGTTCCCCGCACTCCTAGGGAACCGCACTGAGGGTGCTCCAGAACATCGCCTCGTAGCGCTGGAGCAGACGGCCGTACCGGTGTGCCGTGCCTTCGTCCAGCCGCTCCTCGTCCAGGGCCGCCTGCACCGCCTCCGTCGCCAGGCGGTCCAGGTCGGGGGACGGCTGCGCGAAGAAGTCGAAGAAGGCACAGGCGTCGTCCGTGAAGCCGTAGTGGCTTCGCAGGGCCTCGGCGATCTGCGCGCAACAGCCTCCCCAGGCCGAGAAGTTGGCCGTCAGGGCCAGGACCGCGTCCGGCGGTGAGGCGCCCAGGGCCAGCCAGGACACGTACGCCGGGTAGGCCTGGCAGCCGGGGAGCGGGGCGTACGACGCCTGCCGCTCCTCGTCCACGCCGCAGGCCCGGGCGAAGGCGGTCAGCCGCTCCCCCGCCAGCACCTCGCCCTGGGCCAGGGCCGTGAAGAAGGCCGCGGACCGCGGGTCCGTCGCCGCGCAGCGGTGCGCCAGATGCTCGAACGCACGGCGGTCCGCGGGGATCACCCAACTCTGCTCCAGGGCCAGGGCGGCGAGGACGGAGCGGGGTGCCGTGCCGTCGGCGATGCGGGGGACGAGGGGGTTGGAGCGCGGATCGGGGGCGAGCCGTGCGGTGGTCCTCGTCAGCAGGTCCCGTGCCGGGTGCGTCATGGCGTCCTCCGTCATCCGTCCTCCGTCATCCGTGTGCCGCAACGAGCCTTGCACGTCTTCCCCGGTACGGAGTAGCCCGGCGCGAAGTCACCGTGGCCGCGGGTGATCGTGGGGTGACCACCCCAGTGGTGAACCACCTTCTGGCCGGGGGGCGAAGGCCTCCCGGAAGGCGAAAGCAGGCATGGTTCATGGCGACTTTGTGCAGACCCTCGGTGTCCGTCCCGGAGTACGTGATCACGATGGAGGAGACGCTGGAGCTGGCGCGGCAGCGCCACGCCGGCCATCCCCAACTGCCGCTCGCCCTCCGGCTGATCGAGAACACCGGGGTGCGCACGCGGCGCATCGTGCAGCCCATCGAGGAGACCCTGCGGCACCCGGGCTTCGAGGAGCGCAACAAGCTCTACGAGGCCGAGGCCAAGGCGCGGGTGCCGGCGGTGGTCCAGCGGGCCCTCGACGAGGCGGAGCTGCTGACGACCGAGGTGGACCTGATCGTCTACGTGTCGTGCACCGGCTTCATGATGCCCTCGCTGACGGCCTGGCTGATCAACGAGATGGGCTTCGAGCCGACCACCCGTCAGCTGCCGATCGCCCAGCTCGGCTGCGCGGCGGGCGGGGCGGCGATCAACCGGGCCCACGACTTCTGCTCCGCCTACCCGGAGGCCAACGCGCTGATCGTGGCCTGCGAGTTCTGCTCGCTGTGCTACCAGCCCACCGACACCGGCGTCGGCTCCCTGTTGTCGAACGGGCTGTTCGGCGACGGCATCGCCGCCGCCGTGGTGCGCGGCCGGGGCGGCGAAGGCATCGCACTGGAGCGCAACGGCTCGTTCCTGATCCCGAAGACCGAGGACTGGATCACGTACGACGTGCGGGCCACCGGCTTCCACTTCCTGCTGGACAAGCGGGTCCCGGGCACCATGGAGCCGCTCGCACCGGTCATCACGGACCTGGCGGGCGACCACGGGTGGGACGCGTCCGACCTGGACTTCTACATCGTTCACGCGGGCGGGCCGCGCATCCTGGACGACCTGAGCACGTTCCTGCGCGTCGACCCGCACGCCTTCCGGTTCAGCCGGGCCACGCTCACCGAGTACGGCAACATCGCCAGTGCCGTCGTCCTGGACGCGCTGCGCCGGCTGTTCGACGAGGGCGGGCCCGGGGCCGGGGCGCGTGGGCTGGTCGCCGGGTTCGGGCCCGGCATCACCGCGGAGATGGCGCTGGGCCGCTGGCGGGACGGGGGCGGTGCGGGATGAGCGTCCCACACGCCGTCATCCCCGGAACCGGGGGTGGTGAGGCGGGGACGACGGCGCCGCCGCAAGGGTTGCTCGTCCCGCCGGGGCAGGGCCGGGTCGTCCGGGCCCCGGCCCAGCACGTGACGTTCAAGGTGACCGGTGCGCACTCCCGCGCGGCCTCCTCCTTCGAGGTGGTGGTGCCGCCGGGCTTCGACGTCGGCGCCCACGTGCACACGCGCAGCGAGGAGCTGTTCTACGTGCTGGAGGGCGAGCTGGACGTGCTCGCCTTCGAGCCGCGGATCCGCACCCCGGACCACTGGCAGGGGTGGGAGTCCGCCGCCGGCAACCGGGTGGTGCGGGCGACCCCGGGCACGGTGATCGTCGTGCCCCCGGGGTGCCCGCACGCGTTCGCCAACCCGACGGACGAGCCCGCGAAGATGTTCTTCCAGGCCAGCCCGCCGCCGGACCACGAGCGGTACTTCGAGGAACTGCTGGAGATCCTCGGCGCCGGGGGCCCGCCGGACCACACGGCGATCGAGGAGCTCCGGGCGCGGTACGACATCGAGCAGCTGACGCCGCTCAGGCACGGCTAGCGGATGGGCACACCGGCGAGGGTGCGGGCGATGACCAGGCGCTGGATCTCGCTGGTGCCCTCGAAGATCGTGTAGATGGCGGCATCCCGGTGCATCCGCTCGACCGGGTACTCGCGGGTGTAGCCGTTGCCGCCGAGGATCTGGATGGCCTGGGCCGTGACCTTCTTGGCGGTCTCGCTGGCGAACAGCTTGGACATCGAGCCCTCGGCCGCGGTGAACGGCTTGCCGTTGACGGCCATCCAGGAGGCGCGCCAGACCAGCAGCCGGGCCGCGTCGATCGCGGTGCGCATGTCGGCGAGCTGGAACGCCACGCCCTGGTTGTCGACGATCGGCCGGCCGAACTGCTGCCGGGTCGTGGCGTAGTCGAGGGCGACCTCGTAGGCGGCGCGGGCGGTGCCGACCGCCATGGCGCCGACGGCCGGGCGGGAGGCCTCGAAGGTGGCCATGGCGGCGTTCTTCACGCGCTCCCCGCCCTGCCTGGCCTTCTCCCGGGCGCGGGCGAGCCGCTCGTCCAGCTTCTCCTTGCCGCCGAGCAGGCAGGAGCCGGGGACGCGCACGTTGTCGAGGACGACCTCGGCGGTGTGGGAGGCGCGGATGCCGTGCTTCTTGAACTTCTGGCCCTGGGACAGTCCCTCGGTGCCCGGCGGGACGATGAACGAGGCGTGGCCCTTGGAGCCCAGCTCGGGGTCGACGACCGCGACGACGACGTGCACGTTGGCGATGCCGCCGTTGGTCGCCCAGGTCTTGGTGCCGTCGAGCACCCATTCGTCCTTGGCCTCGTCGTAGACGGCCCGGGTGCGCATGGAGGCGACGTCGGATCCGGCGTCGGGCTCGGAGGAGCAGAAGGCGGCGACCTTCACGTCGTTCGCGTCGCCGTACATCTGGGGGATCCAGGTGCCGATCTGTTCCTCGGTGCCGTTGGCGAGGACGCCGACGGCGGCGAGGCCGGTGCCGACGATGGACAGGGCGATGCCCGCGTCGCCCCAGAACAGCTCCTCCATCGCCATGGGGATGCCGAGGCCGGTGGGGTCGAAGTACTGCTGGGCGTAGAAGTCGAGGGAGTAGATGCCGACCTTGGCGGCCTCCTGGATGACCGGCCAGGGAGTCTCCTCACGCTCGTCCCATTCGGCGGCCGCGGGCCGGATCACGTCGGCGGCGAAGCCGTGGAGCCAGTCGCGGACCTCCTTCTGTTCGTCGTTGAGCTCCATGGTGAACTCGGCCATGTCGTCCCCTCCAGCGGCGCACATGCATGTTACTTGCGGTAACGGCAGTCTGTTACCGGCGGGTAGTCCGCGTCAACTCCTACCGACCGGTCGGCACCCTTTCCGTGTCCGGAACACGCCCGAGTGCTAGTTTGCGCAGGCGTCATCGAAACACCACGGGTGGGGAGAGCACATGGACACCACACAGCGGACCGATCAGCAACGGTCCGCCGACCGCCGGCGGCGTGAGCTGCTCGAGGCCGCCGACCGAGTGGTGCTGCGCGACGGACCCCAGGCCTCGATGAACGCGATCGCGGCGGAGGCCGGGATCACCAAGCCGATCCTCTACCGCCACTTCGGCGACAAGGGCGGACTCTACGCCGCCCTCGCCAAACGGCACACCGACGCCCTGCTGGACTCCCTGCGGGCCGCGCTGGACGCTCCGGCGGACCGGCGTGAGCGCGTGGAGGCGACGCTCGACACCTACCTCGCCGCGATCGAGGCACGGCCCCAGGTGTACCGGTTCCTGATGCACCCCGCCGAGGGCGGCCAGCCGGGGGACGCCGGGTTCGATGTCGGCAAGCACAGCGCCCCGCTGCTGCGGCGGATGGGCGAGGAGCTGGCCCAGGTCATCGAGGAGCGGCTGGACCTCGGGCCGGGCGGCCAGCAGCTCGCGCGCGTGTGGGGACACGGGATCGTCGGCATGATGCACGCGGCCGGGGACTGGTGGCTGGGCGAACGGCCCTGTTCCCGTGCCGAGTTGGTGCGCAGCCTGGCGGACCTGTTGTGGGGGCGTCTGGCGACCGTGGGAGACCGGCTCGGGGGCCCGGGGTTCTGACCGCGGCGCTCAGGTGTTCCAGGAAGCCCTGGCCACCTGCCGCATCAGTCTGCGGTGGCGCCGGCCGCTGAGGCGGTCGGCGTAGATCCGGCCGTCCAGGTGGTCGCACTCGTGCTGCAGGCAGCGGGCGAAGAAGCCCGTGCCGTGGACCGTGACGGGCTCGCCGGTCGCGGTGAAGCCCTCGACCACGGCGTGGTCGTGGCGCTCGGTGCCCGCCTCCAGGCCCGGCAGGGACAGACAGCCCTCCGGGCCGCGGACCACCACCCCGTCCGCCCGGACCAGGCGCGGGTTCACGACGTGCCCCAGGTGGCGGACGTCCTCGTCGTCCGGGCAGTCGTAGACGAAGACCCGCAGCGGCTCGCCGACCTGGTTGGCGGCGAGTCCGACGCCCCGCGCGGCGTACATCGTGGCGAACAAGTCCTCGACGAGCAGGGCCAGTTCGGGGCCGAAGTCGGTGACCTCCGCGCAGGGTGTGTGCAGGACGGGATCGCCGTGCAGCGTGAGGGGTCTCACGCGGCCGCGGGCGCCGGGGATGGGGCTGTGTCGCATGGCGGCAAGAGTAAGGTCCTGTCGGTCCGCGTCTTCCGCACGAGTTCGCCACAGTGCCGCGGTTCGGGAGTGCGAAGGGATCTCGATAGGCTGAGGTCCACACCACGTGGCCGTCAGGCTTCAGGGCGCGGCGCGTACGCAAGGAGGATCGAGAACTGATGGCAGGCAACTCGGACCCGCTCTCGCCGCGGGCCAAGCTGGCCGTGACCGCGGGCAAGGCGGTCGCGGCGGCGTCCCGCGCCGCGGGACGCGGCAGCGGATCGGTGATCGGCGGCCGGGTGGCGCTCAAGCTCGACCCCGACCTTCTGGCCCGGCTGGCGCAGAACCTGGACGTGACACTGGTCTCGGCGACCAACGGCAAGACCACCACCACCCGGCTCATCGCCGAGGCCCTGCGCGCGGCGGGACCCGTCGTGTCGAACGCGCTCGGCGCCAACATGCCGGCCGGCATCACCTCGGCGCTCGCCGGCGGTTCGGACGCCCGGTACGGCGTGATCGAGGTCGACGAGAAGTACCTCGCCGGAGTCGCCCGGGACACCGCGCCCAAGTGCATCGCGCTGCTCAACCTCTCCCGCGACCAGCTCGACCGGGCCGCCGAGACCCGCATGCTCGCCGAGAACTGGCGCGAAGGACTCGCGGGCTCCAAGGCCGTGGTCGTGGCCAACTGCGACGACCCGCTGGTCGTGTGGGCCGCCTCCTCCTCCCCCAACGTCGTCTGGGTCGCCGCGGGACAGATGTGGAAGGACGACGCCTGGTCGTGCCCGTCCTGCGGCGGTGTGATGCAGCGCCCGGGTGACGACTGGTTCTGCGGCGAGTGCGGCTTCCGCCGCCCGACGCCGAGCTGGGCGCTGTCCGGCGACCACGTTCTCGACCCGCACGGCTCGGCCTGGCCGATCCACCTGCAGCTGCCCGGCCGCGCCAACAAGGCCAACGCCGCCTCCTCGGCCGCGGTCGCCGCCGTGTTCGGCGTGCCGCCGCAGGTCGCGCTGGAGCGCATGTACCAGGTCCAGGCGGTCGCCGGACGGTACGACGTCGTCCAGTTCCAGGGCCGTGACCTGAGGCTCCTGCTCGCCAAGAACCCGGCCGGCTGGCTGGAGACGTTCTCCCTGATCGACCCGCCGCCCACGCCGGTCATCCTGTCCGTGAACGCGCGCGGCGCCGACGGCACCGACACCTCCTGGCTGTGGGACGTCGACTACACGCGCCTGACCGGCCACCCGATCTGCGTGATCGGCGACCGGCGGCTGGACCTGGCGGTGCGCCTGGAGGTCGCCGACCAGAACTTCCAGGTCCACGACAACCTCGACCAGGCCGTGGCCGCCTGCCCGCCGGGCCGGATCGAGGTCATCGCCAACTACACGGCGTTCCAGGACCTGCGCCGCCGCGTCGGCAACTGAGCACGAGACGTCAGGGGACTTTTGTGAGCGACAACCAACTGCGGGTCGTCTGGATCTATCCCGACCTGCTCAGCACCTACGGCGACCAGGGCAACGTCCTCGTCGTGGAGCGCCGCGCCCGGCAGCGCGGCCTGGACGTGGCCCGGCTGGACGTGCGCAGCGACCAGCCGATCCCGACCTCCGGCGACATCTACCTGATCGGCGGCGGCGAGGACCGGCCGCAGCGGCTCGCCGCCGAGCGGCTGCGCCGCGACGGCGGACTGACCCGGGCCGTGGAGAACGGCGCCATCGTGTTCTCGGTGTGCGCCGGCTACCAGATCCTCGGCCACGAGTTCATCAACGACCTCGGCCAGCGCGAGCCCGGCCTCGGACTGCTGGACGTGGTGTCGGTGCGCGGCGAGGGCGCGCGGTGCGTCGGTGACGTGCTGGGCGACGTCGACGAGCGCCTCGGGCTGCCGCCGCTGACCGGTTTCGAGAACCACCAGGGCGTCACCCACCTCGGCCCCACCGCCCGCCCCCTCGCCCGGGTCCGGTTCGGCAACGGCAACGGCACGGGCGACGGCACCGAGGGCGCGTTCAACGACACCGTCTTCGGCACGTACATGCACGGCCCGGTGCTGGCGCGCAACCCGCTGATCGCGGACCTGCTGCTGAAGCTGGCCCTGGACGTCAACGCGCTGCCGCCGACGGACGACCGCTGGTACGAGGCCCTGCGCAACGAGCGCATCGCGGCAGCTCAGCAGCCCGCCTGAGCGCGACGCCGCAGCTCGTCCGAGGCACGCGTCAACCTGCGGGTCAACAGCCCGTCTGACGGCCCATCCGCACAGGTGAGCGGGGTCGTCCAGCAGGCGGACGCGTGCTTCGGTCCGGCCCCCCGATGCCGCTAGGGTGGCGGGGATTCCCGCCGGACGACGTGGTCCGGTCCCCGGCCCACGTGGAGAAGGTATTTCGGGCTATGCGCATTGGTGTCCTCACGTCCGGCGGCGACTGCCCCGGCCTGAACGCCGTCATCCGGTCCGTCGTGCACCGCGCCGTCGTGGACCACGGCGACGAGGTCATCGGCTTCCGGGACGGCTGGAAGGGCCTCCTGGAGTGCGACTACCTCAAGCTCGACCTCGACGCGGTGGGCGGCATCCTCGCCCGCGGCGGCACGATCCTCGGCTCCTCCCGGGTCCAGCCCTCCCACCTGCGGGACGGCGTGGAACGGGCCAGGGGCCACGTCGAGGAACTGGGTCTCGACGCGATCATCCCCATCGGCGGTGAGGGCACGCTGAAGGCCGCCCGGCTGATGTCGGACAGCGGGCTGCCCGTCGTGGGCGTGCCGAAGACCATCGACAACGACATCGCCGTCACGGACGTCACGTTCGGCTTCGACACGGCCGTGGGTGTGGCGACCGAGGCGCTCGACCGGCTGAAGACCACCGCCGAGTCCCACCAGCGGGTGCTGGTCGTGGAGGTCATGGGCCGGCACACCGGCTGGATCGCGCTGCACTCCGGCATGGCGGCCGGCGCGCACGCCATCGTCGTCCCCGAGCGGCCCTTCGACATAGAGGAGCTGACCCGGCGGGTCGGCGAGCGGTTCGAGGCGGGCAAGCGCTTCGCCATCGTCGTGGCGGCCGAGGGCGCCAAGCCGCGGGCCGGGACCATGGACTTCGACGAGGGCGGCAAGGACATCTACGGGCACGAGCGCTTCGCCGGCATCGCCCGGCAGCTGTCGGTCGAGCTGGAGGAGCGGCTGGGCAAGGAAGCCCGGCCGGTCATCCTCGGGCACGTGCAGCGCGGCGGGACGCCGACGGCGTACGACCGGGTGCTCGCCACGCGGTTCGGCTGGCATGCGGTGGAGGCCGTGCACCGGGGCGAGTTCGGGCACATGACCGCCCTGCGCGGGACCGACATCGTGATGGTGCCGCTGGCCGAGGCCGTGGAGACACTGAAGACCGTGCCGGAGGACCGGTACGACGAGGCGGAGTGCGTGCTCTGAGCCTCGACCGTCCTGCTGAAGCACACCGAACCGCCCCCGGTCGCAGTGGTGACCGGGGGCGGTTCTACTCTTGGGGCGGACAACTTGTTGCACACCCCCACGAAACAGGAGCCGGCGGATGGATCACAGCGGGCACGGCATGACCATGGATCTGCCGCCGTTCACGCTGGGGCGAGGGCTGGAGTGGTCGGCGGACCCGTTCTTCCTCGTCGCCTGCCTCGCCGGCCTCGCGCTGTACGGGTGGGGGGTCGCCCGGCTGGTCCGGCGCGGGGACAAGTGGCCCGTGGGCCGGACCGTCGCCTACACGCTGGGCGTGCTGAGCATCATGCTGATGATGTGCACGCAGCTCAACGACTACGGCATGGTCATGTTCAGCGTGCACATGGTGCAGCACATGGTCATCAGCATGGTCTCGCCGATCCTCATCCTGCTCGGGGCGCCGATCACCCTGGCGCTGCGCGCGCTGCCCACGGCGGGGCGGGGACGCAGGGGGCCGCGTGAGGTGCTGCTGATGTTCCTGCACAGCCGGTACATGCGGATCGTCACCCACCCCGCGTTCACGATCCCGCTGTTCATCGCGAGCCTGTACGGGCTGTACTTCACGCCGCTCTTCGACACGCTGATGGGCTCCAAGGCGGGGCACATCGCGATGATGGTGCACTTCCTCGCCGTGGGCCTGGTGTTCTTCTGGCCGATCATGGGCGTGGACCCGGGCCCCCACCGGCCCGGCTACCTGATGCGGATGCTGGAGCTGTTCGCGGGCATGCCGTTCCACGCCTTCTTCGGCATCGCCCTGATGATGGCGACCGAGCCGATGGCCGAGACGTTCAAGAATCCGCCCGCCTCCCTCGGCGTCGAGGCGCTGTCCGACCAGAACGCGGCCGGCGGCATCGCCTGGGCGTTCAGCGAGATCCCGTCGGTGCTGGTCCTGATCGCCCTGCTGTTCCAGTGGTACGCCTCCGAGCAGCGCCAGGCCCGGCGCACGGACCGGGCCGCGGAGCGCGACGGCGACAAGGAACTCGAGGCGTACAACGCCTATCTCGCCTCGTTGAACGCACAGGGGCGCTGAAGGCGGCTCGCGCAAGGCCCGTGCGCGCCGGGCGTGCGGCAGGCACCATGGAGGGACCGGACCACGAGGAGGGTGTCGCGATGCCCGGTTCCACGAACGGTTCCAACTCGACGAAGACCATGGGCGTGCTCACCGTCGGCGGTCTCGTCGTCGTGACGGCCTACACGGTGGCGCTCGGCAGCAACGGCTGGCTGTGGTTCGGCTGGGTCGTCCTGGGTTTGATCACCCTCGGCATGGTGGTCACCACGCGCAGCACCTAGGGGCTCGCGCAGCACCGAGGGCTCACTCCTCCGTCAGCCTGCCCGTCGAGTGGACGCCCGGTTGGTACTTCGGGAGCCGGACGGTGATCTTCATGCCGGCTCCCTGCGCGGTCTCGATGACCAGGCCGTGGGCGTCGCCGTAGACCTGGCGGAGCCGGTCGTCGACGTTGGACAGGCCGATGCCGCCGGACGGGCTGGCCTCGCGGGCGAGGATGCGGCGCAGCAGGTCGGGGTCCATGCCGGCGCCGTCGTCCTCGATCACGACCAGTGCCTCGGCGCCCGCGTCCTGGGCGGTGATCCGGATGTGGCACTTGCCCGCGGGGACGGCCTTGCCCTCCAGGCCGTGCTTGACGGCGTTCTCGACGAGCGGCTGCAGGCACAGGAAGGGCAGGGTGACCGGCAGCACCTCCGGGGCTATCTGCAGCGTGACGGAGAGCCGGTCGCCGAAGCGCGCCCTGACCAGGGCCAGGTAGTGGTCGATGGCGTGCAGCTCGTCGGCGAGGGTGGTGAAGTCGCCGTGCCGGCGGAACGAGTAGCGGGTGAAGTCGGCGAACTCCAGGAGCAGCTCGCGGGCGCGCTCGGGATCGGTGCGCACGAACGAGGCGATCACGGCGAGCGAGTTGAAGATGAAGTGCGGGGAGATCTGCGCCCGCAGCGCCTTGATCTCCGCCTCGATGAGACGGGTGCGGGAGCGGTCGAGGTCCGCCAGTTCGAGCTGCACCGAGACCCAGCGGGCGACCTCGCCGGCGGCCCGGACCAGCACGGCGGACTCTCGAGGCGCGCAGGCGACCAGGACGCCGTGCACGCGGTCGTCGACGGTGAGCGGGGCGACGACCGCCCAGCGCACCGAGCAGTCCAGGTTGTCGCAGGTCAGCCGGAACGCCTCACCGCGGCCGGTGGCCAGTGGCCCGCCGAGGCGTTCCATGATCTCGCCGCGGTGGTGGGCGCCGTCGCCGTCCCAGACCAGGACCTGTTCGCGGTCGGTGAGGCACAGGGCGTCCGTGCCGAGCAGGGAGCGCAGCTTGCGGGCGGACTTGCGGGCGGTCTCCTCGGTCAGGCCGGCCCGCAGCGGCGGCGCGGCCAGGGAGGCGGTGTGCAGGGTCTCGAAGGTGGCGTGCTCGACGGGCGTGCCGAGTCCGGCGAGGCTGCCGGCCCGGGCGGTGCGCCGGCCGATCCAGACCCCGAGGGCCAGGACCGGCAGCACGGCGACGCACAGACCCGCCAGGAAGTCGCTCACGGCGTCACCTCGCTGCGCAGTTCCTCGGGCAGGTGGAACCGGGCCAGCACCGCGTTCGTGCCCGGCGGCACCCGGCCGGGGGTGGCCAGGGAGACCAGGACCATGGTGAGGAAGCCGAGCGGCACCGACCACAGGGCCGGCCAGGCCAGCAGGGCGTGCAGGGCGCCCGGGCCCGGGTAGCCCGTCATGGTCGCGGCGACCGCGAGGAGGGCGGAGCCGCCCCCGACCAGCATCCCGGCGGCCGCTCCGGGCGGGGTCAGCCGCCGCCACCAGATGCCCAGGACGAGCAGCGGGCAGAACGACGACGCCGACACCGCGAAGGCCAGGCCCACGGCGTCGGCGACCGGGAGCCCGCCGACCAGGACGCTCGCCGCCAGCGGCACGGCCATCGCCAGCACGGTCCCCAGCCGGAAGTGCCGTACGCCCCGGGAGGGCAGCACGTCCTGGGTGAGGACGCCGGCGACCGCCATGGTCAGCCCCGAGGCCGTGGACAGGAACGCGGCGAAGGCGCCCCCGGCGACCAGCGCGCCCAGCAGGTCGCCGCCCACTCCCCCGATCATGCGGCCGGGCAGCAGCAGGACGGCCGCGTCGGGATCTCCGGTGAGGGTCAGTTCCGGGGCGTAGAGGCGGCCGAGGGCGCCGTAGACGGGGGGCAGGAGGTAGAAGGCGCCGATCAGGGCGAGGACCGCGACGGTGGTGCGGCGGGCGGCGACGCCGTGCGGGCTGGTGTAGAAGCGGACCACGACGTGCGGCAGGCCCATCGTGCCGAGGAACGTGGCGAGGATCAGGCCGTACGTGGCGTACAGGGGGCGTTCCTCGCGGCTCTCGGCCTGGGACGGTGACAGGTCGCCGCCGCCGCCTCGCTGGGCCTCGGGGACGGGGGCGCCCGCCGGGAACTCCAGACGGGTGCCGCCCGCGATGTGGTGGGTGCCGGCGGGCAGGTCGAGACGGTTGCCGGTGTGGGGGCGGCCGTCGACGGTGCCGGTGACCGTGACGGTCAGCGGGCGCTCCAGCTTCAGGTGGACGTCGCCGTCGACGCGGACGACGCGCTGTTCGCGGAAGGCGGCGGGTTCGGCGAAGGCGTTGCGCGGGGCGCCGTCGCCCTGCCAGGCCAGCACCAGGAAGAGGGCGGGGACCAGCAGGGCGGTGAGCTTGAGCCAGTACTGGAAGGCCTGGACGAAGGTGATGCTGCGCATGCCGCCCGCGGCGACGGTGGCGGTGACGACGACGGCGACGGTCACTCCGCCCAGCCAGTCGGGCGCCCCGGTCAGCACGGTCAGGGTGAGGCCCGCGCCCTGCAGCTGGGGCAGCAGGTACAGCCAGCCGACCCCCACCACGAAGGCCCCGGCGAGCCGCCGCACGGCCTGGGAGGCGAGGCGGGCCTCGGCGAAGTCGGGCAGTGTGTAGGCCCCGGAGCGGCGCAGCGGGGCGGCGACGAACAGCAGCAGCACGAGGTAGCCGGCGGTGTAGCCGACCGGGTACCAGAGCATGTCGGGGCCCTGGACCAGGACGAGCCCGGCGATGCCCAGGAAGGAGGCGGCGGACAGGTACTCGCCGCTGATCGCCGCCGCGTTCAGCCGCGGGCCGACCGTGCGGGAGGCGACGTAGAAGTCGGAGGTGGTGCGGGAGATGCGCAGGCCGAACGCGCCGACCAGGACCGTCGAGACGACGACCAGGGCGACAGCGGGGACGGCGTAGCCGGAGTTCATCGGGCGGGCTCAGCGGTCTTCGACGAGGCGCACGAAATCGCGTTCGTTGCGTTCGGCGCGGCGGACGTACCAGCGGGCGAGCAGGACCAGGGGCAGGTAGAGACCGAAGCCCAGGACGGCCCATTCCAGGCGGCGGGCGGCCGGCAGTGCCGCGAACAGCAGCGGGAGCGGGCCGACGAGCAGGCCGAGGACGGCCAGGACGGTCAGGGCGGCGCGCAGCTGGGTGCGCATCAGGGAGCGCACGTAGGTGTCGCCGAGGGTGGTCTGCTCGTCGATCTCGGTGCGCGGCCGGTAGTAGGCGGAGGTCTGGGGGTGGCGCCCGCGGGAGCGCAGCCGGGGGTGCGGGAGGCTCTGGCGGGGCGGGCCGGTGACGACGACGCGGCGCTCGGTGTGGTCCTGGGGCACCGTCACGGCCTCCTCATCAGCAGGTCGCGCAGTTCCCGTGCGTGCCGGCGGCTGACCTGGAGTTCCTCGGAGCCGACGAGGACGCTGACGGTACCGGCGTCGAGGCGGAGTTCGCCGATGTGGCGCAGGGCGACGAGGTGGCGGCGGTGGATGCGGACGAAGCCGCGGGAGCGCCAGCGCTCCTCCAGGGTGGACAGCGGGATGCGCACCAGGTGGCTGCCGCGGTCGGTGTGCAGGCGGGCGTAGTCGCCCTGGGCCTCGACGTGGGTGATGTCGTCGACGGCGACGAAGCGCGTCACACCGCCGAGTTCGACGGGTATGTGGTCCGGATCGGAGTCGTGCACCGGGATGCGCGGGGCGGTGCCGCGCAGGTCGGCGGCCCGGCGGACGGCCTCGGCCAGCCGTTCCCTGCGCACGGGTTTGAGGACGTAGTCGACGGCCTTGAGGTCGAAGGCCCGGACGGCGAAGTCCTCGTGGGCGGTGACGAAGACGACGAGCGGGGGCCGGGCGAAGCCGCCCAGCAGCCGGGCGAGGTCGAGGCCGTCGAGGCCGGGCATCTGGATGTCGAGGAAGACGACGTCGATCGCCTCGGGCCCGCCGGGGCCGGACTCCAGGGCGCGGTTGATGCGGCGCAGCGCCTCGGTCGCGTCTCCGGCGCCCTCCGCGCTGCCGATGCGGGGGTCGGCCCGCAGCAGGTAGAGCAGTTCCTCCAGCGAGGGGCGTTCGTCGTCGACAGCCAGGGCGCGCAGCATGAACCCGGAGTGTAGGGGCGATTCCCGCGTGCGGACACGGGCCGGGGCGGACGTGCCGGGCCGGGGCGGGCCCGGGCGGCGGTGGATACAGTGCCCGCATGAACAGCAGGTCCACGCCGTTCGACGAACTCGACCGGAAGATCATCACCGCGTTGATGGCGAACGCGAGGACGTCGTTCGCCGAGATCGGTACGGCGATCGGGCTGTCGGCCACCGCGGTCAAGCGCCGGGTCGACCGGTTGCGTGAGACGGGTGTGATCACCGGGTTCTCGGCCACGGTAAAGCCGTCGGCCCTGGGCTGGCGGACCGAGGCCTACGTCGAGGTGTACTGCGAGGGGGCGGCGCCGCCGCGACGGCTGGCGGAGGTCGTGCGGGACTATCCGGAGATCGCCGCGGCGATGACCGTCACCGGTGGTGCGGACGCCCTGCTGCACGTGCGGGCGCGGGACGTGGAGCACTTCGAGGAGGTGCTGGAGCGCATCCGTCAGGAGCCGTTCATCCGGAAGACGATCAGCGTGATGGTGCTGTCGCATCTGCTGCCGGAGAGCCCGGAGGCGGGAGCCAGCCAGCCGGCACCGCAGTAGGCCGCCCGGCCGCGCAGCAGGCGTGCGCTGACCAGGACGAAGACGCAGCATTCCTGCGTCGACGCGCAATCTTCGTTTCTTGTCGGCCGCCGCCCTCAGTTCCTACCGTTGTGTCAACCACCCATTACGGAACGTGAGGAAGCGGAGGGACCCCTTCGTGCCCGACTCCCGTGTGCCGCGCCGGCGGCGCTACCTCGTCTGCGAACCCAGACACTTCGCCGTGCAGTACGCGATCAACCCGTGGATGCACCCCGACGAACCGGTCGACGTCATCCGCGCCCTGGACCAGTGGCAGGCGCTGGTCGACACCTACCGCGCCCACGGCCATACCGTGGACATCGTGAAACCCGTGCCCGGTCTGCCCGACATGGTCTTCGCCGCGAACGCCGCGGTCGTCGTCGACGGCCGTGTCTTCGGTTCGCTGTTCCACGCCCCGGAGCGCCGTCCCGAGTCCGTGCCCTACGAGGCGTGGTTCAAGACGGAGGGCTACGAGGTCTACCACCCCGAAGCGGTGTGCGAGGGCGAGGGCGACCTGGTGCCGGCCGGCCGGTGGATCCTGGCCGGGACGGGCTTTCGCACCACGCGGGAGGCCCACAGCGAGGCGCAGGAGTACTTCGGCGTGCCGGTGGTGAGTCTGACGCTGGTGGACCCGTACTTCTACCACCTGGACACGGCCCTGTTCGTCCTCGACGACGAGAACGTCGTCTACTACCCCGAGGCGTTCTCGCCGGGCAGCCGTGAGGTGCTGGCCCGGATGTACCCGGACGCGGTGATCGCCACCCGTGAGGACGCGATGGCGTTCGGGCTCAACTCCGTCTCCGACGGACGTCACGTGTTCATCTCGCCCGGGGCGAGCGGGCTGGCCGCGCAGCTGGCCGCCCGCGGCTACGTCCCGGTCCCCGTCGACCTGTCCGAGTTCCAGAAGGCCGGTGGCGGCATCAAGTGCTGCACCCAGGAGATCCGGGAGATCCGCTCATGACCGCACCCGTCCGGCCACAGGACCCGCCGGCGACCCGTGGCTCCGAGGAGCTGATCCGCGCCGAGGAGCCGGTCCTGGCGCACAACTACCATCCGCTGCCCGTCGTCGTGGCCCGGGCCGAGGGCACCTGGGTGGAGGACGTCGAGGGCCGGCGCTACCTCGACATGCTGGCCGGTTACTCGGCTCTCAACTTCGGCCACCGGCACCCGGCGCTGATCGAGGCGGCGCACCGCCAGCTCGACCGGCTGACCCTCACCTCGCGCGCCTTCCACAACGACCGTCTCGCCGGCTTCGCCGAGCGGCTGGCCGCGCTCACCGGCATGGACATGGTGCTGCCGATGAACACCGGCGCGGAGGCGGTGGAGAGCGGCGTGAAGGTGGCCCGCAAGTGGGCCTACGACGTCAAGGGAGTCCCGGAGGGCCGGGCGACGATCGTGGTGGCGGCGGACAACTTCCACGGCCGTACGACGACGATCGTCAGCTTCTCCACGGACGAGACGGCCCGGGCCGGGTTCGGGCCCTTCACGCCCGGGTTCCGGGTCGTGCCGTACAACGACCTGGCGGCGATGGAGGAGGCCGTCGACGAGACGACGGCCGCGGTGCTGATCGAGCCGATCCAGGGCGAGGCGGGCGTCATCATCCCGGACGACGGCTACCTGGCCGGCGTGCGCGAGCTGACCCGGCGCAAGGGGTGCCTGTTCATCGCCGACGAGATCCAGTCGGGGCTGGGCCGGACGGGCAGCACGCTGGCGGTCGAGCACGAGGCGGTGGTGCCGGACGTGCTGCTCCTGGGCAAGGCGCTGGGCGGCGGGATCGTGCCGGTGTCGGCGGTGGTCGGGCGCCGGGAGGTGCTCGGGGTGCTGCACCCGGGCGAGCACGGCTCGACCTTCGGCGGCAACCCGCTGGCGGCCGCGGTCGGCACGGCAGTGGTCGAACTGCTGGAGACGGGCGAGTTCCAGCGCCGGGCCGCCGAGCTGGGCGAGGTCCTGCGCGACGGTCTGACCGGCCTGGTCGGCAGGGGCGTGGTCGGTTTCCGCTCCCGGGGCCTGTGGGCGGGCGTCGACGTGGATCCGGCGCTCGGCACCGGCCGCGAGATCAGTGAGCGCCTCATGCGCGAGGGGGTCCTGGCCAAGGACACCCACGGCTCGACGATCCGCCTGGCCCCTCCGCTGACCGTCACGGCGGAGGAGCTCGGGGACGCCCTCGCAGCACTGGAGAAGGCACTGGGCTGAGGTCCGGCCGGGGAGGGACGGCCTGTCCCCTCCCCGGCCGTTCCCGGCCAGGCCCCAGCCGTTCCCGGCGAGGCCCCGGTCCTTCCCGGCGAGGCCCCGGCCGTTCCCCGCGAGGCCCCGACCGCGGCCGGCAGCGCCGTGCCCCGGTGAGCCGGTCGCCGGTCCGCAGATCATCTGGCGGGACGGCCGCCGGCCCGGGAGCCGCCTCGGCGGGACGGCCGGAGGCCCCGGGCCGCCTCGGCGGGACGGCCGGAGGCCCCCGGCCGCCCCGGTGGGACGGCCGCAGCCCGGAGGGCGCCCTTGCGGGACGGCCGCCGGTCCCGGCCGGCAGGCGGGCCCGGCGCCCCGACCGGACCTGCCCGGGCCGCCCCCTGGCGCCGGAAGGGTGAAGATTGGGGCAAGAGGTGGTAGACCACTCTCAGCGACAGAGAGGTCGGCCGTGGGCGCACACGAGGAGTCCGGGGTTGCCCGGCATCGGTTCGACGTGGCCGACGCCGCGCCCCTGTTGCTCGATTCCCGGGGCGTGGTGACGGGCTGGACCGGCGACGCCCGCCGGCTGCTGGCGTACCCGGCGTCGGAGGCGGTCGGCAGGAAGCTGGCCGATCTCCTGGCCGCCGAGGACGCGCAGCGCGTACCGGACCTGGTCGAGCGGTGCCGCAGGGACGGCGGCTGGGCCGGGCTGCTGACGGCGCGCCGCAAGGACGGGCGGCGGGTGAGGGTCGCGGCCCGGATCGCCTCGGCCGAGGAGGCCCACGGCGCCTCGCGCTGGCTGGTGCTGCTGTCGGAGCTGGCCGGGGGGACCGGCTGGGACATGAGCCGCACGGTGCTGGAGCAGATGGTGGCCGACGCACCGGTCGGCATCGCGATCGTGGACACGGACCTGCGCTTCGTGTGGTCGAACACCGCCCTGGAGCAGTTCGGCGGCGGGCCGGCGGCGAGCCGGCTCGGCCTGCGTTTCGCGGACGTCCAGCCCGGCATGGACGCCCAGGCCGTCGAGGCGCAGATGCGGCACGTGCTGGAGACGGGCGAGGCGGTCGTCGGGTACGAGCACGTCGGCCGTGTGCGGTCGGCACCGCTGCGCGAGACGGCGCACATGCTGTCCTTCAGCCGGCTCGAGGACGAGCGGGGCAGGCCGATAGGCGTCTACTACACGGTCGTCGACATGACCGAGCGGCACCGCGCCCGACAGCGCCTGGCGCTGCTCGACCGGGCCGGGGAGAGCATCGGCCGGACCCTCGACCTCAACCGCACCGCGCAGGAACTGGCCGACGTGGCCGTGCCGGGCCTGGCCGACTTCGTCTCGGTGGACCTGCTGGAGTCGGTGCTCGGGGGTGCCGAGCCGGCTCCCGGGCCGCCGGCGGACACCGGGGAGCCGGTGGTGCTGCGCCGCGCGGGCTTCCGGTCCGCGCAGGAGGACCTCGTGGAGGCCGTCATCGCGATCGGCGAGGTGGTGGAGTTCCGGGCCGGGACGCCTCCGGTCCGGTGCCTGGCCACCGGGCGCTCCTGGCTCGGGGAGCGGATCGACCCGCGGGCCCGGGACTGGACCACGGACGTCCCGAGCGGCCGGCCCGCCACGTTCCGGGAACTCGGCCTGCACAGCGTGCTCACCGTGCCGCTCCGCTCGCGCGGCATCACGCTCGGCGTCACCACCTTCTTCCGCCGCGACCGCCGCGAGCCCTTCGACGAGGGGGACCTGCGGCTGGCGGAGGACCTCGTGACCCGGGCGGCCGTCTGCGTCGACAACGCCCGCCGCTACACCCGGGAGCGGGACGCCGCGCTCGTGCTGCAGCGCAGCCTGCTCCCCCACCGCCTGCCCGAGCAGGACGCGGTCGACGTGGCCGCCTGCTACCGGCCGGCCGACGAGCTGACCGGCCTCGGGGGCGACTGGTACGACCTGATCCCCCTGTCCGGGGCCCGGGTGGCGCTCGTCGTGGGCGAGGTGCCGGGGCACGGCATCGACGCCGCGGCGGCCATGGGGCAGCTGCGGACCGCGGTGCGGACCCTGGCGGCCCTGGACCTGCCGCCCGAGGAGGTGCTGGCGCACCTCGACGACCTGGTGGCCCGCACGGCGCGGGAGGACGGGGCCGAGCCGGGCACAGTGGGTTCGGCGGGCTCGCAGTGCGTGGGCGCCGGGTGCCTCTACGTCGTCTACGACCCGGTCGACGGCGGCTGCGCGATGGCCGCGGCGGGGCATCCCGCGCCGGCCGTGGTCCGGCCGGACGGCTCGGTCGTGTTCGTCGACCTCCCGCAAGGGCCCTCGCTCGGGGTGGGAGGGCCGCCCTTCCAGGCGGTCGGGATGTCCCTGGACGAGGGCAGCACGCTCGCCCTGCACACCGACGGACTGCTGGCCCGGGGCGAGACCTGGGCGGTCGACGCCGGGCGGGAGCGGCTGCGCCGGGCGCTGGAGCACGGCGGGCCGCTCGACGCGTACTGCAGGACCGTGGTGGACGCGCTGGTGCCGGCCCGCCCCTACGACGACGTGGCCCTGCTGATGGCCCGGACGAAACGTCTCGGCAGTGGTCAGGTCGCCGCCTGGGAGCTGCCCTCGGACCCGGCCGTGGTCGCCGAGGCCCGCCGCACGGCCACCCGGCAGCTGGCCCGGTGGGGCCTGGACGAGCTGGCCTTCACGACGGAGCTCGTGGTGAGCGAACTGGTCACCAACGCCATCCGGTACGCCACCGGCGCCATCCGGCTCCGGCTGATCCGCGAGCGTGCCCTGGTGTGCGAGGTGTTCGACGGCGGCGCCACCGCGCCCCACCTGCGGCACCCGCGGACGACGGACGAGGGCGGGCGCGGCCTGCTGCTGGTCTCCCAGCTCACGCAGCGGTGGGGCACGCGCTTCGTCGCCGACGGGAAGATCATCTGGGCCGAGCAGTCCCTCACGGATCTCGCGGACTGACGTTCGGGCGAGGTCTGTCCATGCCGTGCGAAACTGGGGTGGTCCCGGCAGCAGTGAGGCGGCGGCCATGACGGAAACGGCGATCGACTTCTCCGCGGTGTTCCAGTCCCTGCCCGGCATGGTGGCGCTGCTGACGCCCGAGCTGGTGTACGCCGACGTCAACGCGGAGTTCGTCCGGGTCTCCGGCCGCTCCCGCGAGCAGCTCGTCGGCCGCTACGTCTTCGACGTCTTCCCCGACAACCCCGGCGACCCCGGTGCGACGGGCGTGCGCAACCTGCAGGCGTCGCTGTACCGGGTCCTGGCGACCGGCGAGCGGGACGCCATGGCCCTGCAGCGCTACGACGTGGAGGACCCGCGGCACCCCGGCCGGTGGGAGGAGCGCTACTGGAGCCCGGTGAACACACCGGTGCTGGACGCCGACGGGTCGGTGGTGCTGGTCGTGCACCGCGTCGAGGAGGTCACGGAGCTGATCCGGGCCCGGGGCCGCTTCGACGGTCACCGCGTCGGCCGGGCCCGGGTGCTGGAGGCCGAGCTGTACACACGCGCCCGGGAGCTGCAGGAACTGAACGAGCGGCTGAGGCTGGCGCACTCGCGGGAACGGGAGGTGGCGCTGGCCCTGCAGGAGGCCATGCTGCCCGCCGGGCCGCAGACCCGGCACCACCACCGGGCCGCCGTCCGTTACCGGCCCGCCGTCGGGGCGCTCAACGTGTGCGGGGACTGGTACGACCTGGTGGACCTGGTCGGCGGCCACCGCACCGGGGTGTCCGTGGGAGACGTGGTCGGGCACGGGCTCGGGGCCGCCGGGGTGATGGGCCAGCTGCGCAGCGCGCTGAGCGCGGCGTCCCGGGTCGCGGAGGGACCGGCGCAGGCCCTGGACGTGCTGGGGCGGTACGCCCACGTCGTCGACGGGGCCGAGTCGGCGACGGCGGTGACGACCTTCATGGACTTCGACCGGCAGACCGTCACCTACAGCAGTGCCGGTCATCCGCCGCCCGTGCTGGTACACCCCGACGGCCGCACGGAGTTCCTCGACCAGGCCACGGACACGCCGCTCGACGCCCGCCCCGACCCGATCCCCCGGCCCCAGGCCGCGACGACGTTCACGGCGGGCGCGACGCTCGTGCTGTACACGGACGGGCTGATCGAACGCCGGCGCGAGGACATCGACACCGGCCTGGAGCGGCTCGCCGACTCCCTGCGCCGCCACCGCGACCTGGACCCCGAGCTGCTCGCCGACACCGTTCTGCTGGAGCTGCTGCCGCCCGGCGGTGCCACGGACGACACCGCCCTCATCATCGTGCGGCTGTGACTACAGCCGGGCCTTGCCGTGATCGAGCAGCCGCACGCGGTCCACGTTCTGCCGGTCCTCGGGGTCCGCGCTGGGCTCGCCGGCGAACCAGGCGTCCAGGATCTCCCCGAGCAGCGGCTCGGACGTCAGGCGCAGACTGAGCGCGAGCACGTTGGCGTCGTTCCAGCGGCGGGCGCCGTCGGCGGAGTAGGCGTCCGTGCACAGGGCGGCCCGCACACCGGGCACCTTGTTGGCGGCGATCGAGGCCCCCGTGCCGGTCCAGCAGCACACCACCGCCTGGTCCGCCGTGCCCTCGGCGACCTCCCGGGCCGCGGACTCGGAGCACACCGCCCACTGCGGATCGTCGCCGGGCCGCAGCGCGCCGTGCGTCCGCACCTCGTGGCCCCGCTCGCGCAGCGCGTGCACGAGGGCCCGGGCGACGGGCTCGTCCATGTCCGAGGAAACAGAGATGCGCATGTCCGGCAGGTTACCCGCCCCTCCCCCGCACGGCACCGGGCACGAGGCGGGACGGCGGGATCCCGACCGGACCGGTTGCCCGGCACCCAGGTGGCGAAGCACGCTGGTCACGCGGTCCTCCCGGGCCGCATCCGCACCACCGGGCACCTGTTCATGACTGACCGTCAGTCAATCGGCGGAGGATCGGTGACGACCCGCCGCACCAGGTGTCCGGCGGCTGCGCCTGCACCTACACTGGCACCCCACGACATGCCGGTTGACCTGCTGGAACGCGGTGGTCGAGTCCCCCGCGAGAGTCGAGGAGCGCCCGCTTTGTTCTACTACCTGCTGAAATACGTACTGCTGGGCCCGCTGCTGAGACTGGTCTTCCGGCCCCGGATCGAGGGCCTGGAGCACGTTCCCGCGGAGGGCGCGGCCATCGTCGCCGGCAACCACCTGTCGTTCTCGGACCACTTCCTGATGCCCGCGATCCTCAAGCGGCGCATCACCTTCCTCGCCAAGGCCGAGTACTTCACCGGCCCGGGCGTCAAGGGCCGTCTGACGGCGTTCTTCTTCCGCAGCGCCGGGCAGATCCCCGTCGACCGCTCCGGCAAGGACGCGGGCCAGGCCGCGATCCGCGAGGGGCTCGGCGTGCTGAGCAAGGGCGAGTTGCTCGGCATCTACCCCGAGGGCACCCGCTCGCACGACGGACGGCTGTACAAGGGCAAGGTCGGCGTCGCGGTGATGGCGCTCAAGGCCGGTGTGCCGGTCGTGCCCTGCGCGATGATCGGCACCTTCGAGGCCCAGCCGCCCGGCAAGGTCGTCCCCCGCCTGCACCCCGTCTCGATCCGCTTCGGCGAGCCCTTGGACTTCTCCCGCTACCAGGGCATGGAGAGCGAGAAGGCCGTCCTGCGGGCCGTCACCGACGAGATCATGTACGCGATCCTCGCCCTGTCCGAGCAGGAGTACGTCGACCGGTACGCGGCCGACGTGAAGGCCGAGGAGGCCGCCGCCCGGCAGCGCAGGTTCCGGCGGACGCCGCAGAGCTGACCCTGCCGTCGGCACGAGCGGCCGGGGGCCGCCCGGTTCGCGGCATGAGCGTGGGGCGGCCGGGATCCGGCCGCCCCACGTCGTCCCTGCGGGGTCCTGCTACGGCTTCGGCGTGGCGTGCGGCGCGCACGTCACGTCCGCGCGGTCCAGCTCGCCGGTGAGCAGGTAGGCGTCGACCCGGGTGTTGATGCACGGGTTGGTCAGCCCGGTGACGCCGTGGGAGCCGGCGTCCTTCTCGGTGATCAGGCGCGAGCCCTTGAACCGCTTGTGCAGTTCGACGGCGCCCTCGTACGGGGTGGCGGCGTCACGCTCGGACTGGACGATGAGCACGCCGGGCAGGCCCTTGCCGGTCTTGACGTTCAGCGGCGTCTGCTGCTTGACCGGCCAGGTGGCGCACGGCAGGTTCATCCAGGCGTTGGCCCACGTCATGAACGGGTGGTCCTTGTGCAGCCGCGTGTTGTCGCGGTCCCACCTCTGCCAGCTGGTGGGCCACTTGGCGTCGGCGCACTCCACGGCCGTGTAGACGGCGTTGCCGTTCTCCGCGGAGGCGTTGCCGACCGTGTCCGACAGATCGGGGGCGGCGGCGTCGACGAGCGCCTGGGTGTCCCCGGCGACGTACTTGCTGAACACCGAGGCGACCGGCGCCCAGGAGGAGTCGTAGTACGGGGCGCTCTGGAAGAAGGAGATCAGCTCGGCCGGGCCGACGACCCCGCCGATCGGGTTCTTCTTCGCGGTGGCCCGCAGCTTCAGCCACTGCTGCTGGACCTCGGCGCGGGTGTCGCCGAGGTGGTAGGTGGCGTCGTTCTTCGCGACCCAGTCCTGCCAGTCCTTCCAGCGGCCCTCGAAGGCGACGTCCTGGTCCAGGTTGGCCTGGTACCAAATCTTCTCGCGGGAGGGGTTGACGACGCTGTCGACGACCATGCGGCGCACGTGGCCCGGGAAGAGCGTGCCGTAGACGGCGCCGAGGTAGGTGCCGTAGGAGACGCCGAGGAAGTTGAGCTTCTTCTCGCCGAGGGCGGCGCGGATGACGTCGAGGTCGCGCGCGGTGTTCGGCGTCGTCATGTGCGGCAGCATCCAGCCGCTGCGCTCGTGGCAGCCCTCGGCGTACTCGCGGGCCAGCTTGCGCTGGGCGCGCTTGTCGGCCTCGGAGTCGGGCACCGGGTCGGCCTTGGGTGCCTTGACGAACTCCTGCGGGTCGACACAGGAGATGGGCGTGGACCGGCCGACGCCGCGCGGGTCGAAGCCCACGAAGTCGTAGGCCTTCGCCGCGTTGGCCCAGATCGGGTTCTTGCTCGTGACGCGGGCCGGGAAGCGCAGTCCGGAGCCGCCGGGGCCGCCGGGGTTGTAGATGAGCGCGCCCTGCCGCTCGGCCTTCGTGCCGGTGTTGGCGATGCGGTCCACGGCGAGCTCGATCTGCTTGCCGTACGGCTTGGCGTAGTCGAGCGGCACGGTGACGTACCCGCACTGGATCGGCTTGGCCAGGTTCCAGTCGGCGGGGCAGTCCTGCCAGTCGATGCCGGTCTTCGCGGCCCGGGCGGCGGCGACGGCGGCCCCGCGGGCCTCACGGTCCTGGCCGTAGCCGCTGCCCGCGCTGGCGTTGGCCGTGGGCGCCGCGACGGCGCCGGCTATCAGCGTGGCCGTGACGAGCGCACCGGCCGAACCGAGCGCCGTCATACGCCTTGTCGGTCTCATACCCCTCAAGGGGGACCTCCCCGCACATCGTTGCGATCAGTACGGGGGATCCTCGCGGTTGCGAGGTGCCCGAGAACAGGGGCGGCCGCCCTTCTTTGCCAATCCGATAAACGGAGAAGGGGTGCTGCTCTACGGACGGACCCGGTCTAGGAGAGGAGAAGCAGCGCCTCGTCGAGCACCCGCCGCAGGCGCAGGGCGTCCGGTGCGAGGGCGCTGACCAGCGCGGCGGGTCCGGCGAGCGGCATCACACAGGCCGTCTCGCCCAGCATCCGGACCGCCGCCGGCCGCGTGGCGAACTCCGGCCGGACGACGACGAGCTGGCCGACCGCGCGATGGCCCGCGAGCACGGCGGGGCCGTCCCAGCCACCGGGGGTGCCGGGCCCGCAGCCCAGTTCCTGGTCCAGCACGGTCCGTTCGGCGACCCGGACGGTCAGCCGGCTCGTCAGCCGCCCGGGCCGCTCGCCGGCCCGTCCCAGCACCTGCTCCTCGCGCAGCACGAGCCGCGCGGTGGGGGCGAGGTCGGCGCGGGTGGCGATCCGCAGGTCACTGCCGCTGACGGAGATCAACTGCTCGGGCAGCCAGTGCAGTTCGGCCCGCTCGCCGACGGTGAGCCGGACGTCGTAGCGGGCCTCGTCCTTCGTCTGCCCCGGCAGTGCGAGGGTGGCGGCCGCCGACCCCACGGTCAGCCGGGCCCCCTCGTCCACCCGGCCCTCCACGGTGAAGTGGTCCCCGCCCAGCGGCCCGCTCATCGCCCCCACGAGCACGACCCGCGCCCCGGGCCCGGGCGACCGGGTGCGGCGCAGGGCCAGGGGACCGTCGCTCTGCAGGACGGGCAGCGCGGTCCCGCCCCGTCCGTCGTCGCGGGCGACGAGGCGGGCGACGGACCGCACCCCGGTGCCGTACGCGGTCATGCCGCCCACGCGGCGAGTCGGTCCCGCACCCACGCCGCCACGTCCGCCACTCCGGCCTCGCTCCGCAACGACTGCAGGACGACGGGGAGTTCGCCCCGCTGCGCCTTGGCGTCGGCGGCCATCCGGGCCAGGTCGGAGCCCACGTACGGGGCGAGATCGGTCTTGTTGACGACGAGCAGGTCGGCGGTGGTGACACCCGGGCCGCCCTTGCGCGGGATGTCGTCGCCGCCGGCCACGTCGATGACGAAGACCTGCGCGTCGACCAGGCCCCTGGAGAAGGTGGCGGTGAGGTTGTCCCCGCCGGACTCGACGAGCACCAGGTCCAGGGGACCGACCTCGTCCTCCAGGTCCTCCACGGCTTCCAGGTTGGCGGAGATGTCGTCCCGGATCGCGGTGTGCGGGCAGGCGCCCGTCTCCACCGCGGCGATCCGCTCGGGCGGCAGCACGGCCTCCCGCAGCAGGAACTCGGCGTCCTCACGCGTGTAGATGTCGTTGGTGACGACGGCCAGGGACAGTTCGTCGCGCAGCACCCGGCACAGCGCGGCCACGGTGGCGGTCTTGCCCGATCCGACGGGCCCGCCGAGCCCGATGCGCAGGGCACGGCGGCGGCCGTCGGGGCGCAGGGCGTCGGCGCCCACCGCGGCCGGGCCGTCGTGGAGGTGGTCGAGGTGCATGGAACGGCTCCTGCGTGGTCGTCCGCGGGGCGCGACGTGCCCGGCGGGGTTAGTGGTTCGGCCGGTGGGGGTGGCCGATCGGGGCGGTCGGTGGAGGTGGCCGATGGGGCCGGTCGATGGGGCGCGGCCGGCTAGGAGGCGAACAGCCGCATCGCCTGCGCCGCGTGCGCTTGCGCCCCCGTCTCCAGCAGGGGCGCCGACGCCGCCGGCAGCGCGTCGGCCCCTTCGTCGACGGCTCGGCGCGCCGCCTCCACCGCCCGGTCGACGACCAGGTCCATCTCCGGCGCGAGCCGGGCCAGGACACCCGTCGCGTCGAAGGGGTCCAGGCTCAGCAGCCGCACGGACGCGGCCGCGGGACCGCTGACGCTCTCGTACGCGGCGCAGTACGCCGCGTCGGCCGGTCCCAGCCCCGCCGCCCGGGCGGCCAGGCCCAGGACCACCGGCTGGTGGGCGCCCTTGGGGAACTCCCGGGCGAGCGCGTCGAGTCCGGCGGAGGGCCAGGTGGCCCGGGCGGCCCGCAGCAGCTGCCGCCCCAGCTTGCGCGCGGCGGTCCGCAGGGCGGGTGAGGGCGTGCGGGCGTCCACCGCGGCGTCCAGTGCGACCGGGTCGAGCCCGAGCGCGGCGGCCGCCGCGAGTCCGGCCGCCGTCAGGCCCGCCGTGTGCAACCGCCCCCGGCAGAACTCCCCGAGGCTCGCCGCCCCCTTGATACGCCCGGCTCCGACGGCCGCCTCGGCCCCGCCCGAATGGGCGTGGCCGCCGGCGGGGAAACGCCCGTCGGCCAGGATCAGCAGCGTCGCACGCGACATCGGTTCACCCCGGGCCGTCAGAAGAGGAAGTAGCGCTGCGCCATGGGCAGTTCCGCCGCGGGCTGCGCCTCGACCAGTTCGCCGTCGATGTGCACGGCGAAGCTGTCGGGATCGATCCGTACGTCGGGCCGGGCGTCGTTGCGCCGCATGTCGGCCTTGGTGACGCCGCGTGTGGACTCGATCGGCACGAACGGCTTGCCGAGCCCCAGCCGTTCGGGCAGGCCGTCGTCGAGGGCCAGGGGCGCGACGAAGTTCACCGAGTTGGCGGCGGGCGCCCGGCCGATCGCCCCGAACATCGGACGCGGCAGGACCGGCTGCGGTGTGGGGATCGAGGCGTTCGCGTCGCCCATCTGCGCGTACGCGATCTGCCCGCCCTTGAGCACGAGATGCGGCTTGACGCCGAAGAACGCCGGTTCCCACAGCACCAGATCGGCCAGCTTGCCGGTCCGGACCGACCCGATCTCCCGGGCGAGGCCCTGGGCGAGGGCGGGGTTGATCGTGTACTTGGCGATGTAGCGGCGCACGCGGTGGTTGTCGGCCCGCCCGTCCCCGGGCAGCGCGCCCCGGCGGCGCTTCATCGCATGGGCCGTCTGCCAGGTGCGCAGCACGACCTCGCCGACGCGTCCCATGGCCTGGGAGTCGGAGGAGATGATCGAGATGGCACCCAGGTCGTGGAGCACGTCCTCGGCCCCGATGGTGGACGGCCGGATGCGCGACTCGGCGAAGGCGAGGTCCTCCGGGACGGCGGGGTTGAGGTGGTGGCACACCATCAGCATGTCGAGGTGCTCCTCGACGGTGTTGACGGTGAACGGCCGGGTCGGGTTGGTGGAACTGGGCAGCACGTGCGGCTCGGAGACGACGGTCATGATGTCCGGCGCGTGTCCGCCCCCGGCGCCCTCGGTGTGATAGGCGTGGATGCCGCGCCCGGCGACGGCGGCGAGCGTGTCGCCGACGAAGCCGGCCTCGTTGAGGGTGTCCGTGTGGATGGCGACCTGGATGCCGGTCCGCTCGGCGACGGTCAGCGCGGCGTCGATGACGGCCGGGGTGGAGCCCCAGTCCTCGTGCAGCTTCAGGCCGAGCGCGCCGCCCCGGATCTGCGACAGCATCGCCTCGTGGGAGACGGTGTTGCCCTTGCCGAGCAGGCCGATGTTGAGAGGGTAGGCCTCCATCGCCTCCATCATCCGTGCCAGGTGCCAGGGGCCCGGTGTGACGGTGGTGGCCTTCGAGCCCTCGGCCGGTCCGGTGCCGCCGCCGACGAGGGTCGTGATGCCGGACGCGAGGGCTTCGTCGGCGATCTGCGGGCAGATGAAGTGGACGTGGGCGTCGATGGCCCCGGCGGTGAGGATCCGCCCGTTCCCGGCGATGATCTCGGTCTCCGGGCCGATGACCAGGTCGGGGTGGACCCCGTCCATGGTGTCGGGGTTGCCCGCCTTGCCGATGCCGGTGATCCGCCCGTCACGGATGCCGACGTCGGCCTTGACGATCCCCCAGTGGTCGACGATCACGGCGCCGGTGACGACGGTGTCGGGGGTGCCCTCGGCGCGGGTGGCGCGGGACTGCCCCATGGATTCGCGGATGACCTTTCCCCCGCCGAACACGGCCTCGTCGCCGGCGAGTCCGGGCCCGCCGGAGCGGTCCTCCTCGATCTCCACCAGCAGGTCGGTGTCCGCGAGGCGGATCCGGTCTCCGGTGGTCGGGCCGAACAGGTCGGCGTAGGCGGCACGCGAGATCTCAGGCATCGAGGGCACCTCCGGTCCGCCCGCGCAGACCGGGCACGATCCGGGCGCCGGCGAGCGGGACGAGTTCGACCTCGACGGGGATGCCGGGCTCGAAGCGCACGGCCGTGCCGGCGGCGACGTTCAGCCGCTTGCCGCGCGCCGCGGCACGGTCGAACTCCAGCCCGGGGTTGGCCTCCGCGAAGTGGTAGTGGGAGCCGACCTGGACGGGCCGGTCGGCGGCGTTGAGGACGGTGAGCCGGGTGACCTCACGGCCCCGGTTGCAGGCGATCGGCCCGTCGGCGAACAGGATTTCCCCGGGGATCACTGCCGCGCCCCGTCAGACGATCGGGTCGTGGACGGTGACGAGCTTGGTGCCGTCCGGGAACGTCGCCTCGACCTGGACGTCGCGGATCATCTCCGCGATCCCCTCCATGACGTCGTCCCTGGTCAGCAGTTGACGCCCGGAGGACATCAACTCCGCGACGGTCCGGCCGTCGCGGGCTCCTTCGAGGATGTGCGACGTGATGAGGGCGACCGCCTCGGGGTGGTTGAGCCGCAGGCCGCGGTCCCGGCGCTTGTGCGCCACGTCGGCCGCCACATGGATGAGCAGTCGCTCCTGCTCGTGGGGGGTCAGCTGCACGTCCCACCTCACAGTCCTCGCTCCGGACCGAGCGGGGTCCGGTTGCCGCCGCCACGGGGCGACGAGCCGGGTGGCGTGCGCGGCAGGCTAGTCGGACCGCGTTTCGGGAGCGTTAACCGAGGTGTGCTCCGTCCGGGGCGCAGGAGCGGTCCGGCATGCTCATCAGCGCCCGCAGCCCGTCCCGGAGGATCTCCACCGGGGCCGGGCCGAAGAGGGACTGCTGGGCGATGAAGCCGAGCACCGAGGCGATCATCGTGCGGGCCACGTGGTCGGGTTCGACGTCCGCCCGCATCATCCCGGCCTTCTGGTAGGCCTCGACGATCCTGCCCCAGGAGGCGCGGACCGACCCGTAGCCCTCCCGGAGCAGGGCGGCCAGCTCCTCGTTGCGCAGGGTCTCCGTCCAGACCTGGATGACGAGCCGGGGGAAGGCCGGCCGGCCGTCGACGACCAGGGACTCGCGGGCGCCGAGCGTCCTGCCGAGCACGGAGGCGACGAGTTCGTCGGGCGGCGGGGGCGGGCTCAGGCGGGCCGCCTCCTCGAAGGCCTCCCGGACGGAGCCGAGGACCTCGGCCACGATCGCCCCGATCAGCTCCTCCTTGCCGCTGAAGTAGCGGTAGACGGCGCCGGCCGACAGGTCGACCTCCTTCAGCACGTCCTGCATGGAGGTGGCGTGGAAGCCGTTGCGGGCGAAGCAGAGTGCGGCGCCGTCGAGGATCTGACGGCGGCGGGCGTCGAGATGTTCCTGGGACACGCGGGCCATGCCCCACAAACTAAAACGAATATTCATTCTTGACAACACCGGGAGCCGCGGAGGACGGTGGAGGCAGCAAAACGAACGATCCTTCTTTTTACCCGGTGGCACTCCGCTCCCGCAGACCTCTCCCTGAGGAGTCACCCATGTCCTCCCGCACACGCCCGCTGATCGCGGTCGTCGTCCTCGTGCCCGTCCTCGCCGCCCTGGCCCTGTGGGCCTTCGCGTGGCCGGCCTCCCGCATCGCCCCCCGCGACCTGCCCCTGGGCGTCGCCGGCCCCGCCGCCGCGGCGGCCCAGGTCGAACGGCAGCTCGAGAAGCACGAGGGCGCCTTCGAGATCCACCGCTACGCCGACGAGGCCGCCGCCCGGGACGCGGTGGAGGACCGCAGCGTGTACGGCGCGGTCGTGGTGACGCCCCGGGGACCCGAGCTGCTCACGGCGTCCGCGGCCGGGCCGGCCGTCGCCCAGTTCCTGCAGCAGGCCGTGAACCGGCAGGCCTCCGCCGAGGGCACCCAGGTGACGACGGTCGACGTCGTGCCCACCCCGGCGAGTGATCCCCGCGGCGCGGTGCTGAACGCCGCCGTGCTCCCGCTCGCCCTGGCCGGTATCGCGGCGGGTGCGGTGGTCACCCTGCTGGGGCTGCGCGGCATGCGTGCCGTCACGGCGTTGCTGGCGGCGTCCGCCCTGGTGGGCGCGGTCGCCGCCGGGATCGCGCACAGCTGGCTCGGCGCCCTCGCGGGCGACTGGTGGGTGGAGGCCTCGGCGCTCGGCCTGTCCACCCTGGCCGTCGGCGCGGCCGTCGCGGGTCCGGCCGCCCTGGTCGGCCCGGCCGGCACGGGCATCGGGGCGGCCCTGGTGATGCTGGTCGGCAACCCCTTCTCCGGCGCCACGTCGGCCCCGCAGATGCTCCCGGAGCCGGCCGGGGCGATCGGCCGGTGGCTGCCACCCGGTGCGGGGACGTCCCTGCTGCGCTCGGTGTCCTACTTCGACGGCGCCGCCGCGGCCGGACCGGCTCTCACCCTGGCCTGGTGGGCGGCGCTCGGGCTGGGAGCCGTACTGCTCGGCGACGCGCTGCGGACCCGGAAGAAGGACAGCGCCCCCGCCACCGGCCGGCGGGACCTCGCGACGGCCGGCTGACCGCGGCCTCCGCCCGGGCGACGGCCTGACAACGACCGCGCACCCCCGCCGTGACGGACGGGGGCGTGCGGTCCGTCGTTCCGGGCGGGCCGCACGCCGACCGCGTTGCGGGACGACCGTCCGGGGCCCGGGTGGACGACGGGTGGCGAACGGCGAGACGGCCCGGCTCGCCCACCTGGAGCACCGGGCCGCGGACCTCGGCATCTCGCTCTGCGCCACTCTCCCGGGGGCACGCTCCACGCGATGACGGCGATCTACGACACGACGCGCCGCGTCTTCTGCGACGTGGTGACGGTCCGCCCGGGCCGGACCGGCGCCCTCGCGTCGGTGCTGCTGGAGGCGGACACGCCCGGCAAGCGGGCCGTGCCGCCCGGTGCGCGCGTGGTGCTCCGCCGGTCCGCCCCGACCGAGCCGGTGAGCGGACGGGCCGGGGATCCGGCGGTCCGCGCCGAGGAGTTGTCCCGGGCCCGGGCCTGCGGGGAGGAGATGCCGGCACGCCACACCGGCCGCAGCCGTGAGCAGGTCGGCGCGGACCCTCGAGCGGGAAATCGTCCTCAGCACCGAGGAAGCGGTGGAGTACGGCCTGGTGGACCGGTTCGTGCCCCACCGTCAGGCCGGGCCGGCCGCGCCGGCCGGGAGTGAGCCCCCGCTGCCGCCTCCCGCGCTGCCGCCGCTGCCCGCGCTCACCCGCACCGAGGCGGAGTTGACCGACCGTTGCCTCGACGTCGTCGACCTGCCGGGACGGCTCGACCCGGCGCAGCCCGGCGACACCTACCGCGGACTGCGCGCGGCACAGGCCCTGGTGGCCGAGGCGGCCGCGCAGCGCGACACGCTCACTCCGACGCACCAACGGGGCGAGACGGAACCGCGCGCCGCGACGCCGGGCCCGCGCTCTGCGGGTGCCGGACGGCGAGCGGCGCACCGACCGCGTCACCCTTCCGCCGCAGTCCGCCAGTTGAGGCGGGTGCACCGCCCGGAGGAGCACGGTCGGCGGAGCGTCCGGCTCCGAGTCGAAACCGACCAAACGACGTACCCCTGTTCGGAGTAGACGCGCCTGCGGATTTCGGGTGGCTGAAGTTGCGCAAGGGGCCTGGACGGTGGGCGGAATCGGACATTCCATCGCTGGTCGGACCGTCCACGGAGGGGTGGACGGCGTCTCGAACACAGACGTGTCCACCCGAACGGGTGAGTGGTGAGTAACAACACAAATCCTCGGTTCCGTTGGGATTTCGGGACAGCGATGAGTCAAGATCCCTGACTGACGACAAGCCCCCGCCGCAGCGGCGGGGCGATCCGGGCGGACGCCGAGTCCTGCCGCCGCCCGGATGACCGGTCGACAGGAGTGGATCGGCAGGAGTGGAGGACCCAAGCACGACGGGTCGCCGGGACGGTCACGCCATGACCGGGTCCGAGCAGCCCTTGGGGTGAAGCCGCGTCAGCGGCCGGGCAACTTCGCCAGCCCGAATCCGACAGGTCATCCTTCACAGGCGGCTGACGAAGGGTTGCGCATGACTGCGCTCAATCGTGTCCCGTCGCTCATGGCCCGTGCCGGTACGGCCTCGGCTCTCACCATCGCCGCCGTCGGCGGCTCGATAGTGGCGCCCGGCTTCTCGTCCGAGGCCGCGGCAGCCACCCCGGCGACCAAGGCACTCCAGATCGCGGCCTCGAAGAAGGGATCGCCGTACAAGTACGGGGCCACCGGTCCGCACCGGTTCGACTGCTCCGGGCTGACGCTGTACTCGTTCAAGAAGGCGGGCAAGAAGCTGCCGCGCACGGCCGCCCAGCAGTACAACAAGACGCGCCACATCTCCGCCAAGAGCCGCAAGGCCGGGGACCTGGTGTTCTTCCACTCGGGCAAGAACGTGTACCACGTCGGTATCTACGCGGGTAAGAACAAGCTCTGGCACTCCCCGAAGACCGGGGACGTGGTGCGACTGCAGAAGATCTGGACCAAGAGCGTCTGGTACGGGCGCGTGAAGTGATCCGCCCGCGTGCGGCGGCGTCCTGACGCGCCGCCGCACGCCGGGGCGTGAAGCGGGCTCGGTTGGTTACCCGTCCGGGTATGGCCGAGCACCGCCCCTGCACCGCTCGCAACGAGACCCCGCTGCAACGCGCGGACCGCAACTTCGTCGAGCTGCTCCAGGAACTGCGTGTCACCCAGACGGGCGTGCAGATCCTGTTCGCCTTCCTGCTGTCGCTGGCCTTCACCGCGCGTTTCGAAGACCTCGACTCGGTCCAGCGCGTGACCTACGTGATCACGCTGCTGCTGGCCGTCCTGGCTGCGGCCCTCTTCACGGCGCCGGCCGCACTGCACCGCTCCCTTTTCCAGCAGGGCGCCAAGCCCCGCATCGTCCAGGTCTCCTCGCGCCTGGCGACCGTCGGCCTGGCCGTGCTGGTGTTCGCCTTCAGCGGCTCGGTCCTGCTGGTGGTGGACGTGACGACCGGTCGGCGGGGCGGCGTCGCGGCCGGCGTGGCCACGTTCCTGGTCTGCGCCGGCCTGTGGGGGCTGCTGCCACGGCTGGTGCGGCGCGCCGGGCTGCGGGCGGAGGCCGGCGCCGCCGCTGCGCGCGAGGATGCCCGGGATCCGGCCCGGACCGCCCCCGCTGCCCCCGCACCCGAGCGGCGCACGGTGACGCGGCCGCCGCGGCGCGTCGGGCCCCAACGCCGGGAGGTCCCGGCCAGGCGCCGCTGAGCGGCCGGGCTGCGGGGCTGAAGGACGGGGCCGGCGGACAGGGCTGGAGGGGAGAGCCGAAGAGGCGGCACGGCGGCGCGGGGGGCGTACAAGCGGCTTCTTGACAGTCGGCCCGGAGGTGTGCCTCGGGTGACGCGAGGAGGGCGGTGCGCAGGAGACCGGAGCCGGGGTTCTACCGTTCCGGTGGGCCTGCGGACGGTAGCGGCTGGGCCGGGATGGCCCAGGGCAGCTCGATCGAGATCGTCTTCCCGCCCTCACGGGTCGGGCGGATGCGAAGTTTGCCGCCGCACTCCGCGGTCAGCCACCGGATGATGACCAGGCCCCGGCCGTTGTCCTGCTGGACGGCGGCGGGCAGGCGCCTGGGGAAGCGCGGGTGGCTGTCCGTGACGCCGATGCGCAGGTGCTCGTCCCGGTCGAGCTCGACGTCCACCGTGAACGTGGGCGACTGGCCGAAGGTGTGCTGGACGGCGTTGGTGGCCAGTTCGGAGATGATCAGCCGGACGGTGTCGGACACTTCCGTGTCCGCCGGCAGGCCCCACTCCGCCAGCGTGTCCACCACGTAGGCGCGCGCCGCGGAGACCGAGGCGGGATCGCTCGGCAGAGTGACGGATGCTTCCAGATGGTCTGCCATGGCGACGTCGTCCCTTTCCCACGGGACCGCAGTCCGACACAACGCGGATGGTTCGAGTACGGTCCCGGACTGGTGCTTCGTCGCCAGGGTGCCACCGAAACACCCCCGAAGGACGGCGATCCACCAAGATATGCATATATCTGTCGCTCAAAGCGGTGAACTCTGCGACGGGAGACCGTATATGGGTGGCACGGAAGGAGTAAGGAGAAGCCCATGCAGCACGGTCCCGCGGTGCGCCGGCGGAAACTGGGTGCAGAGCTGCGTGCCCTGCGCGCGTCGGCGGGGCTGACCAGCGGTGAGGCGGCCCGGCTGGTGGGCTGGCACCAGTCCAAGGTCAGCCGTATCGAGACCGGCACCAGCGGGGTCAAGCCGGCCGACGTGCGGTTACTGCTCGACGCCTACGGTGTCGCCGACTCCCAGCTCCGCGAGCTGCTGCTGGTGCTGGCGGGCTCGGACGACGGTGGCGGGCGGCACCACTGGTGGCACGCCTACCGCGGTGTGCTGCCCCCGACCTACCGCGACTTCATCAGCCTGGAATCCCAGGCCGCCGCGATGCGCACGCTGGAGACCACGGTCGTCCCGGGCCTGCTCCAGACGCCCGAGTACGCCCGCGCGGTGACTCGGGCGGCGGTGGGGAACCTGCCGGAGGACCGGCTCGACACCCTCGTCGAGGTGCGGCTGGCCCGGCAGGACGTGCTGCGCGCGGATCCGCCGCTGGAGCTCAGCGCCGTCCTGGACGAGGCGGTGCTGCGGCGGGAGGTGGGCGGCCCGGGGGTCATGGCCCGGCAACTGGAGCGGCTGGTGGAGGCGGCGCGGCTGCCCCACGTACGGCTGCAGGTGCTGCCGTTCGCCGCCGGGGCGCATATCGGGGTCACCGGCCCTTTCGTCATCCTTTCATTTTTGAGCACTTCTGATCTGGATGTGGTTGTTCTCGACCACTTGACGAGTAGCCTCTACCTCGAACGGAAAGAAGACCTCCGGGCCTACACGGAGGCCTTCAACTCCCTTCTGATCCACGCCCTTTCGCCTGAGGATTCGTTGGATTTCATCGCCGGGACAGCCACCGGCGCGTAAGGAGGCACCATGCGTGCACTGCCTCGTCATGTCCCCTCGAGCCGCGAACTGCACGGTGTGCGGTGGCTGCGCAGCAGCTACAGCACCGGCGCGAACAACTGCGTCGAGACCGCGCGTCCGGACAGCCCGCCCTGGGCCGGGCTGCTCGCCGTGCGCGACTCCAAGGCCGCGGACGGGCCCGCGTTGCTCTTCTCACCGCAGAGCTGGGCGGGGTTCACGGCCGCCCTGGACCGTCTGTGACACCCCTGTGATCAGCCGCTTCACCCGCTGAAGAGGTCAGTCACCCATCCGATCAGTCCGTCATCGTGCGACGCACGGCCGTGTCACGCCGACTCATGGCCGCGTCTCGCCGATCAGTCGTACAGCGCGTTCGATCTGTTCACCCGTCAAGTCCGCGCGGGCGGTCAGCCTGAGCCGGGAGATGCCGTCGGGAACGGAAGGAGGACGGAAACACCCCACGGCCAGGCCCGCCGCGCGGCATTCGGCCGCCCAGCGCACCGCGTCCTCGGCAGAGGGCGCCCGCACCGAGACCACCGCGGCATCGGGACGCACCGCCTCCAGACCCGCGGCGGTCAGGCGTGCGTGCAGGTCACCGGCCACCGCACGGGCCCGGGCGGCCCGCTCCGGCTCGCGGCGCAGCAGCCGCAGCGCCGACAGGGCCGCCCCGGCCGCAGCGGGGGCGAGTCCCGTGTCGAAGATGAACGTCCGCGCCGCGTTGACCAGATGGTCGACGACCCGCGCGGGGCCCAGGACGGCTCCGCCCTGGCTGCCGAGCGACTTGGACAGGGTGACCGTCGTGACGACGTCGTCGGCGCCCGCGAGGCCCGCGGCATGGGGCGCGCCCCGGCCGCCCTCCCCCAGGACACCCAGGCCGTGGGCGTCGTCGACGACGAGTCCGGCGCCGTGCTCCCGGCAGGCACGGGCCAGCTCCGTGAGCGGGGCGGCGTCGCCGTCGACCGAGAAGACGGTGTCGGAGACCGCGATCGCGGGACCCTCGTGTGTCCTGAGTGCCTTGCGCACCGCGTCCGGTTCGGCGTGGGCGGCGACCTGGGTGGTGCCGCGGGCCAGCCGGCAGCCGTCGATCAGGGAGGCGTGGTTGCCGGCGTCGGAGACGATCAGGGAGCCGTGCGGGGCCAGCGCGGTGACCGCGGCGAGGTTGGCGGCGTAGCCGGAGGAGAAGACCAGGGCCGCCTGGGAACCGCAGAAGTCGGCCAGTTCGCGTTCCAGTTCCGTGTGCAGTTCGGTGGTGCCGGTGACGAGCCGGGAACCGGTGGCACCCCCGCCCCAGACCCGGGCGGCGCGGGCCGCGCCCTCGACCACCTCGGGGTGGTGGGCCAGTCCGAGGTAGTCGTTGCTCGCCAGATCCAGCAGGGGCGAGTCGGCCGGACGAGGACGCAGTGTCCGGACGAGTCCGGCGCTGCGGCGCCGCTCCGCCTGCTCGTCGAGCCAGCCGAACGCCATGGGTGGTCCTCCGCGGAATTTGTAGGCAGTGCACAGACACTAGCGGGACGACCAGCGGGTCACTGTGTGGCAATACCCACACGTCGAACCCGATTGCTTGTGTGAAGTCTCCTTGGCCGGGAGCGGGTGCGTAGGACAGGATCGGCTCTCATGGACCTGCTGAACACGCTGGTGGACAAAGGGCTTCGGCGCGAGACGCCGACCCGTGACGAGGCACTTGCCGTCCTTCGGACGTCCGACGACGACCTGCTCGATGTGGTGGCCGCGGCCGGGAAGGTGCGCCGGCACTGGTTCGGCCGACGGGTGAAACTCAACTATCTCGTCAACCTGAAGTCGGGCCTGTGCCCGGAGGACTGTTCGTACTGTTCGCAGCGGCTCGGCTCGACCGCCGGGATCCTGAAGTACACCTGGCTGAAGCCGGACCAGGCGTCCGACGCGGCGGCGGCCGGGGTGGCCGGGGGCGCCAAGCGGGTGTGCCTGGTGGCCAGCGGGCGGGGCCCGACCGACCGCGACGTGGACCGGGTCTCCGAGACGATCAGGACGATCAAGGAGAACAACGAGGGCGTCGAGGTGTGCGCCTGTCTCGGACTGCTCTCCGACGGCCAGGCGGAGCGACTGCGTGAGGCGGGGGCGGACGCCTACAACCACAACCTGAACACGTCCGAGGCGACGTACGGGGACATCACCAGCACGCACACCTACGCCGACCGCGTCGACACGGTGAACAAGGCGCACGCCGCGGGGCTGTCCGCCTGCTCCGGCCTGATCGCCGGCATGGGCGAGACCGACGAGGACCTGGTCGACGTCGTCTTCTCGCTGCGCGAACTGGACCCGGACTCGGTGCCGGTCAACTTCCTGATCCCCTTCGAGGGCACACCGCTCGGCAAGGAGTGGAACCTGACCCCGCAGCGGTGTCTCAGGATCCTCGCGATGACGCGGTTCGTCTGCCCGGACGTGGAGGTGCGTATCGCGGGCGGGCGCGAGGTGCACCTGCGCACCATGCAGCCGCTCGCCCTGCACCTGGCCAACTCCATCTTCCTCGGCGACTACCTCACCAGTGAGGGCCAGGCGGGCAAGGCCGACCTGGAGATGATCGCGGACGCCGGGTTCGAGGTGGAGGGCGCGGACCAGGTGACGCTGCCCCGGCACCGGGCCGGCGGCGGCTGCGGAAGCGGTGGCGGCTGCGGTTGTGAGGGGGCCGAGGGCGGGGGCGTCTGCGGTCACGGGACGGCCGATGGGGCGGACCCGTGCGGTTCCGAGGGGGCGGGCGTGTGCGGTTCCGCGACCGCCGCCGACGCCGCCGGGCCCGCTGCCGTGGCCGGTGGTCCCCGTACGGATCTGGTCGCCGTGCGCCGCCGGGGTGCCGGGACGGACCTCGCGCCCAATGCCTGAGCTGACGGTCCCCGAACTGCTGGAGCTGGACCGGCGGCACGTCTGGCACCCCTACGGTCCGATGCCCGGGCGGCAGGAGCCCCTCGCCGTGGAGTCGGCGAGCGGGGTGCGGCTGCGTCTGGCCGACGGTTCGGGAGAGCTGGTCGACGGGATGTCCTCCTGGTGGTCGGCGATCCACGGCTACAACCACCCGGTGCTGAACGAGGCCGCGCGCGAGCAGCTCGGGCGGATGAGCCACGTGATGTTCGGCGGACTCACCCACGAGCCCGCCGTCCGTCTGGCCAAGCTCCTTGTCGACATGTCGCCCGAAGGGCTGGAGCACGTCTTCCTCGCCGACTCCGGGTCGGTGTCGGTCGAGGTGGCGGTCAAGATGTGCCTGCAGTACTGGCGTTCGCTGGGCCGTCCCGGCAAGCAGCGGCTGCTGACCTGGCGCGGCGGCTACCACGGGGACACCTGGCAGCCCATGTCGGTGTGCGACCCCGAGGGCGGGATGCACGGGCTGTGGAGCGGGGTGCTCCAGCGCCAGGTCTTCGCCGGCCCGCCCCCCGCGGAGTTCGAGGAGACCTACGCCGAGCACCTGCGCACGCTGATCGCCGGGCACGCCGACGAGCTGGCCGCGGTGATCGTCGAGCCGGTGGTGCAGGGCGCGGGCGGTATGCGGTTCCACTCCCCCGCGTATCTGCGGGTGCTGCGCGAGGTGTGCGACGCGCACGACGTGCTGCTGGTCTTCGACGAGATCGCGACCGGCTTCGGCCGTACGGGCGCGTTGTTCGCGGCGGAGCACGCGGCGGTCACGCCCGATGTGATGTGCGTGGGCAAGGCGCTGACCGGCGGCTATCTGACCATGGCCGCCACGCTGTGCACCGGGCGGGTGGCCGACGGCATCTCGCGCGGCGAGGTCCCGGTGCTCGCGCACGGCCCGACCTTCATGGGCAACCCGCTCGCCGCCTCGGTGGCCTGCGCCTCGATCGAGCTGCTGCTCGGGCAGGACTGGCTCGCGGAGGTCAAGCGGATCGAGACCGGACTGCGCGACGGGCTCGCGGCGGCCTCCGCGCTTCCGGGCGTGAGGGACGTACGGGTCCTCGGCGCCATCGGCGTGGTGCAGCTGGACCACGCCGTGGACATGAAGGCGGCGACGGAGGCGGCCGTGCGCGAGGGCGTGTGGCTGCGGCCGTTCCGCGATCTGATCTACACCATGCCGCCGTACGTCACGGGCGACGCGGACCTGGCGCGGATCGCGCGGGCGGTGTGCGCGGCGGCTCGGGAGGGGTGACATGCCGGTACTGGTGATCACGGGCACGGGCACGGAGGTCGGCAAGACCGTCGTGACCGCCGCCGTCGCCGCCACCGCGCTGGCGGCCGGCCGTACGGTCGCCGTGCTGAAGGCCGCGCAGACGGGTGTGCTGCCGGACGAGGCCGGGGACGCTGCGGAGGTCGCCCGCCTGGCGGGCCCGGTGACGACGGCCGAACTGGCGCGGTATCCGGAGCCGTTGGCTCCGGCCACCGCCGCCCGCCGGGCCGGCCGGGACCCGGTGCGGCCGCACCGGGTCGCGGAGGCGGCCGCCGAGCTGGCCACCGAGCACGACCTGGTGCTGGTGGAGGGCGCCGGCGGGCTGCTCGTACGGTTCGACGCGGCCGGCGGCACGCTGGCGGACGCGGCCGGGCTGCTGTCGGCGCCGGTGCTCGTCGTGGTGCAGGCCGGGCTCGGCACGCTCAACACCACGGAGCTGACCGCCCGTGAGCTGCGGCGACGGCACCTGGACCTGGCCGGGATCGTGATCGGGAGCTGGCCCGCCGAGCCGGACCTGGCCGCGCGCTGCAATCTGGAGGACCTTCCGGAGGTCGCCGGGGCGCCCCTGCTCGGGTCGGTCCCCGCCGGGTCGGGGAACCTGTCCCCCGCCGCGTTCCGGGCGTCGGCGCCCCAGTGGCTGGGACCGCGTCTGGACGGCACGTGGGACGCGGAGGCGTTCCGCACGCGGGAGGCGCCTCGGCGGGCGTGACCCGGCAGGGGCGTGAGCGTCCCGGTGGCACGGCGGTGAAACCGCTCCCCGGTGTGATCGCGTGTTGGACTACGCGGGCGATCGTTGTCCGATCCGCCGCATCCTCCGACCTGTCGATCGTCCGGAAGGACCACCGTGCACGCGAAGCCCTCACTCCCCTCCCGCCGTACCGCCCTCGTCGTGGGCGCGGCCGCCGCCCTCACCCTGGGCGGCGGCACGGCTCGGGCCGCGACCGGCGCCGGCGGCGTCACCGCCCGGCTGAGAGAGCTGGAGCAGGAGCACACCGCACGGCTGGGGGTGTACGCGCGGAACCTGCGCACGGGCCGGACGGTGGTGTACCGGGCCGGCGAACGCTTCCCGATGGCCTCGCTGTTCAAGACACTGGCCGCCGCGGCCGTCCTGCGCGACCTCGACCGCGACGGCACGTTCCTGGCCCGGCGGATCCACTACACCCAGGACTACGTGACACGGTCCGGCTACTCCCCGATCACCGGGAAGAACGTCGCCACCGGGATGACGGTCGGTGAACTGTGCGACGCCACCATCCGGTTCAGCGACAACACGGCCGGCAACCTGCTGCTGGAGGAGCTGGGCGGGCCGACGGCCGTCACGCGCTTCGCCCGCTCGGTCGGTGACCGCGTCACGCGGCTGGACCGCTGGGAGCCCGAGCTGAACTCGGCCGAACCGTGGCGCGAGACCGACACGACCTCCCCGCGGGCCATCGGCCTCACCTACGCGCGTCTGGTGCTCGGCGACGCGCTGAACCGACGGGACCGGGCACGGCTGACGGACTGGATGCTCCGCAACACCACCAGCAACGAGAAGTTCCGCAAGGCCCTGCCCGCCGACTGGCTGATCGCCGACAAGACCGGCGGCGGGCGCTACGGCGGCAACAACGACGTGGGCGTCGTGTGGCCGCCGGACGGTCCGCCGATCGTGCTGTCGGTCCTCACCACCCAGCCGGAGGAGGACGCCCCCGCGGACAATCCGCTGGTGGCCCGGGCGGCCGCACTGGTGGCGGCGGAACTCGTCTGAGGGCCGTGGGGCCGCTCCCTCGGCCGTGAGGGCGGACGCCTGCCGGATCAGGTACTCCGGCCCGGCGGCAGGGATGTGCCGCGTCCGTCCGGGGGAGAATTCCGGTGAGGCCCACCTCGTGAGGGAGGTCCCCCATGCCGCTCCGCTCCGGCAAGGTGCCGCGGGACGCCGTGCGCCACCCGCTGTTCGCCCGCTGCTACGCCCGGGTCAGCGTCACCGCCGAGACCAGGATGGGGCTGGGCCGTGTCCGCGAGCGGCTGCTCGGCGGGCTGTCCGGGCGGGTGATCGAGATCGGGGCGGGCAACGGCCTGAACTTCGCACACTACCCGGGTACGGTCGCGGAGGTCGTGGCGATCGAGCCGGAGCGCCGGCTGCGGCAGCTGGCGGTCGAGGCGGCACTGCGCGCGGACGTCCCCGTGGACGTGGCGCCGGGGGTTGCGGAGGCGCTGCCGGTGAAGAGCGAGGGCTTCGACGCGGCCGTGGTGTCGCTGGTGCTGTGCAGCGTGCGGGACGTGCCCCGGGCGCTCGGGGAGCTGCGGCGGGTGCTGCGGCCGGGCGGTGAGCTGCGGTTCTTCGAGCACGGCCGGGGCGGCGGCCGGGCCATGGCCGGCACGCAGCACGTCCTGGACCGGACGGTGTGGCCGCTGGTGAGCGGCGGCTGCCACGTGTCGCGGGACCCGGTACGGGCGCTGCGGGAGGCGGGCTTCGAACTGGGCCCCTACCGACGCCTGCTGATGCCGGAACAGGGCCCGGTGCTGCCCACGTCGTACTGCGCCCTGGGCACGGCCTGGCGCCCGACGGACACCTGACGCCCGGCGGCACCGGCCTGATCCGAAGCTCCGAGGGGACGCATCGGCGGCCGGGACCGTGCACGAGTCCGCCCTGCCGTGGCAGCCGGCATGAGGAAGGCAGCACTGTCCGGCGCGGCGAAAGGGAGACTCCGCCGCCCGTGAGGATTTCGGGTGTGGGGTGGGTCACATTAGTCTCGGCAGGGACGACGTAGGGCCGGGGGTCGCACCCCCGGGCGGGTGCGGTGGGGCGTGCCCGTGTGACGCGAGGAGGCGTTGTGTCCACACCTGCCGCGGAGCACGCTCCCGGCCTCGCGCCGGCCGACGGGTTCGCGGCCCGGGCCCGCGGCCTGACCAAGGCGTACGGCTCGGGCGAGACGGCCGTGCTCGCGCTGGACTCCGTGGACGTGGACATCGTCCGCGGCCGGTTCACCGCGGTCATGGGCCCGTCCGGTTCCGGCAAGTCCACGCTGATGCACTGCCTGGCCGGGCTCGACACGGTCTCGGCCGGTCATGTCCGGCTCGGCGACACGGAGATCACGGGGCTGAAGGAGCGCGACCTCACCCGGCTGCGCCGGGACCGGATCGGCTTCATGTTCCAGTCGTTCAACCTGATCCCCACGCTGAACGCGCTCGAGAACATCACCCTGCCCATGGACATCGCGGGCAGGAGGCCCGACGAGGAGTGGCTGGCCCGGGTCATCGACGCCCTGGGCCTGCGCGACCGGCTGCGGCACCGCCCGTCGCAGTTGTCGGGCGGGCAGCAGCAGCGCGTGGCGTGCGCGCGGGCACTGGCGTCCCGGCCGGAGCTGATCTTCGCGGACGAGCCGACGGGCAACCTCGACTCCCGGGCCGGCCTCGAGGTGCTGGGGTTCCTGCGGGAGGCGGTGGACCGGCTGGGGCAGACCGTCGTCATGGTGACCCACGACCCGGGCGCCGCCGCCCACGCGGACCTCGTGCTCTTCCTCGGGGACGGCCGGATCGTGGACGAGATGCCGCGGCCCACCGCGGACGCCGTGCTGGAGCGGATGAAGCGGTTCGACGTGGTGCGCTCCCGGTCCGGGGACGCCCCGGCGGCGGGCCCGGAGAGCTGACGCCGTGCTCCGGGCGACCCTGAGGAGCTTCCTGGCCCACAAGGGACGGCTGCTGCTCTCGGCGCTCGCCGTCGTGCTGTCCGTCGCGTTCGTGGTGGGCAGCCTCATCTTCTCGGACACCGTCGGTCACACCTTCGACCGGCTGTTCGCCTCCACGGCGGCCGATGTCACGGTCAGCCCCCGGAAGGACCTCGACGAGGCGGTGCCCTCGGGGCGGACGGCCACCCTCCCGGCGTCGCTGGCCGAGCGCGTGCGCCGGATCGACGGGGTCGCCGCGGCCCGGGCCGACGTCGAGGTCTCGGGCCTCACGGTCGTCGACCGCGACAAGGAGCCGGTGAGCCCGACCACCGGCGCGCCCGCCCTGGGCAACGCCTGGAACCCCAACGAGCGCAGCCCGGTGGAACTGGCCACCGGCCACGCCCCGCGCGGCCCCGGCCAGGTGCTGGTCGACGAGGAGACCGCGAGCCGCAGGAACGTGCGCATCGGCGACACCCTCACGGTGATCGCACCCTCGGGCTCGTTCGCGGCCCGGGTGGTCGGGATCGCCGGCTTCACCACGACCAACGCCGGTGCCGCCCTCTTCTACTTCGACACCCCGACCGCCCAGACCAGACTGCTGGGACGGCCGGGACTCGCGACGAGCATCTCCGTCGACGCGGCGGCCGGAGTCGGTGACGAGCAGCTCGAACGGCGGGTCGTGGCCGCGCTCGGCCCGGGCGCCTACGACATCAGGACGGCCGGTGAGCAGGCGAAGTCCGACGTCGAGAAACTGGGCGGCTTCCTCGACGTCATCAAGTACGTGATGCTGGGCTTCGCCGGGGTCGCCGTCCTGGTGGGCGTGTTCCTGATCGTCAACACCTTCAGCATGCTCATCGCACAGCGCACCCGGGAGCTGGGGCTGCTGCGGGCCCTGGGGGCGGACCGGCGTCAGGTCCGCCGGTCCGTGCTCACCGAGGCCCTGCTGCTCGGCCTGGCCGGCTCCACGCTGGGGCTGGCCGCGGGCATCGGGCTCGCGGCCGGGCTGATCGCACTGCTGGGGCTGCTGGGCACGAACATCGACGCCGGCGAGATGCAGATCGGCTGGGTGACGCCGGTGTCGGCCTACGCCGTCGGTCTCGGGGTCACGTTCGTCGCCGCGTACCTGCCGGCGCGCCGGGCCGCGAACGTCTCGCCGATGGCGGCGCTGTCGGACGCCGAGGTCGCCGGGGTGGGCCGGCCGCTGCGGGTGCGGGCGGTGGCGGGCGCGGTGGCCGGGGCGGCCGGGGCGGCGGCGCTCGTGGGCTGCGCGGTGGCGGACCGCACGGCGTCGGCGGCGTCCCTGCTGGGCCTCGGGGTGGTGCTGAGCCTGGTCGCGACCGTGATCGCCGGTCCACTGCTGGTCCGCCCGGTGATCCGCGTGCTCGGCGGCGCGTTCCCCGCCCTGTTCGGTCCGGTCGGCCGGATGAGCCAGCGCAACGCCCTGCGCAACCCCCGGCGCACCGGCGCGACCGCGGCCGCCCTGATGGTGGGTCTGGCCCTGGTCGGCGGGATGTCGGTGGCCAGCGAGTCGATGACGGCCTCGTTCGACCGGCAGATCGACAGGACGCTGGGGGCCGACTTCGTGGTGCAGAACACCAACTTCCTGCCGTTCCCGGCGGAGGTCACCGACGCCGTACGCGGCACCGAGGGTGTCGGCCTGGTGGTGCGCGGCCGGTTCACCCCGGTCGCGGTGCGCCTGCCGGACGGCGATCGCGTGGAGACCACGGCGGCGGGTTACGACCCCCGGCTGGACGACGTCGCCGACATCACCTACACACGCGGCGACTCGGCCGCCGCCCTCGCCCCCGGGCACCTGGCCATGGACCGCGACTTCGCCCGCGATCACGGTGTGCGGGTCGGCAGCACCCTGCCGGTCGAGTTCCAGGGTGGGCGCCGGGCCGAACTGACGGTCGGTGCCCTCACCGACCAGGACGCCGCCGAGGGCTTCGGCACGCAGGGCGGGCTCTACTTCGGCCTCGGCACCCTGGAGCGGTACGCGCCGGGCGGTCAGGACTCCGCCCTGTACGTCAACGCCGCCCCGGGCACCGGCGACGACCGCCTGCGCGCGGACCTGGACAAAGCCCTCGATCCCTACCCCCAGGTGCAGGTGCGCGACCTGGCCGACTACAAGCGACTGGTCCGCGATCAGATCGCGGTGCTGCTGTACCTCGTGTACGCGCTGCTGGGCCTGGCGATCGTCATCGCGGTGCTCGGCGTGGTCAACACGCTGGCCCTGTCGGTCGTCGAGCGCACCCGGGAGATCGGGCTGCTGCGGGCGATCGGGCTGGCCAGGCGCCAGCTGCGGCGCATGATCCGGCTGGAGTCGGTGGTGATCGCGGTGTTCGGTGCCGTGCTGGGCCTGGCGTTGGGGCTGGTGTGGGGCGTGTGCACGCACGAGGTGCTGGCCCTGCAGGGCATGACGGCTCTCGCGATCCCGTGGTTCACGATCGTCGCGGTGGTGGCCGGTTCGGCGGTGATCGGCGTGGTGGCGGCGCTGCTGCCGGCGCTGCGGGCCTCGCGCATGAACATCCTGGCGGCCGTCGCGCACGACTGAACCCGCGTGGGGGCGGCGCAGGCGTCCGCATCGTGAAACGACCTGTCCGTGCCCGCCGTTCCTGCTGTGATCGTCCGCATGGACGACTTGCGCATCAGGGCGGCGACCCCGGACGACCTCGACGCCGTGCTGGCCTTCTGGAAGGTCGCCGCCGAGGGCACGAGCATCAGTGACGACCGCGGCGGCGTGGAGCGGCTCCTGGCGCGTGATCCCGGGGCGCTGCTCCTGGCCGAGACCGGAGGCGGCACGGCGGGCACCGTGATCGCGGGCTTCGACGGCTGGCGCTGCCACCTGTACCGGCTGGCCGTGCACCCCGGCCATCGCCGCCGGGGCGTGGCGACGGCCTTGCTCGCCGCCGCCGAGGAGCGGTTCGCGGCACTCGGCGGGCGCCGGTCGGACGCGATGGTGCTGACCCGGAACCGAACCGCTCATCGCGCGTGGGAGGCCGCCGGCTACGCGGCCGAGGAGCAGTGGCGGCGGTGGGTGAAACCCCTCGCCGACGGGGCCGTCTGAGCGGCGGCCGAGGGACTTCGCACATCCTTTGCTCGTGTCGGGCCACTCGGTTCTGCATGAAAGGTTGTGAGCGTCCGCCCATGGGCGAGCCTCCCCGCGCGTACACCGCCGTCCTGGAGAACCATGGAACGGGGGTGAGCCGATGACCGAAGTGCTTCTGCTCCTGGCGGCGATCGCGCTGTCGCTGGCCTGCGGCGCCTTCGTGGCCGCCGAGTTCTCCCTGACCACGGTCGAGCGCGGCGAACTCGAACGTGCCGCGGAGCGCGGCGAGCGCGGTGCGCAGGGCGCGTTGAAGGCCGTACGGAACCTGACGTTCCAGCTGTCCGGGGCGCAGCTGGGCATCACCGTCACCAACCTGGTGGTCGGCATGCTCGCCGAACCGTCGATCGCCGCGCTGATCTCCGGGCCCCTGGAGGACCTCGGCATCTCGCGGTCGGCCTCGCGCAGCGTGGCGCTGGTGATCGGCACGGCCCTGTCGACGGTGTTCCTGATGGTGGTCGGCGAGCTGGTGCCCAAGAACTGGGCGATCTCCTCGCCGCTGGCGGTGGCCAAGACGGTCGGCAACGCCCAGCGCGGGTTCAGCGCCGTGTTCCGGCCGTTCATCACCCACCTGAACAACACCGCGAACCGGGTCGTGCGGCGCATCGGCGTGGAGCCCGCCGAGGAGCTGGCCTCGGCGCGCGGACCGCAGGAGCTGGCGGCGCTGGCCCGGCACTCCGCGAAGGAGGGCGCCTTGGAGCCGGACACCGCCGAGCTGTTCGTGCGGACCCTGAACCTCGCCGACCTGACCGCCGAGAACGTGATGACGCCGCGGGTCCAGGTGGTCGCCCTGGAGGTGCAGGCCACCCTGGAGGACGTGGCGAACGCGACCCGGGCCACGGGGTTGTCCCGCTTCCCCGTCTACCGCGGCACCCTCGACTCGGTCGTCGGGACGGCCCACGTCAAGGACGTGCTGACGGTGCCCGCCGAGCGCCGCCCCCGGATCCACGTCTCCGAGATGATGCGCGAGCCGCTGCTGGTGCCGGAGAGCCTCACCGTCGACCGGCTGCTGGACCGGCTCTCCGGCAGGCGCACGATGGCCGTGGTGATCGACGAGTACGGCGGCACCGCGGGCGTGGCCACGCTGGAGGACATCGTCGAGGAGGTCGTCGGCGAGGTGCGCGACGAGCACGACCCGCACGAGACGCCCGACCTCGCCCCCGCCGGGACGGACGAGAGCGGGCACGCGCTGTACGCGGCCGACGGCGCCGCCCGCGTGGACCATCTGGAGCGCGTCGGCCTGCGCGCCCCGGAGGGGCCGTACGAGACGCTGGCCGGCCTGGTGGCCGCCACCCTGGGCCGGATACCGGCGCCCGGCGATCTGCTCGAGGTCTCGGGCTGGCGGATGGAGGTCCTGGACGCGACGGGCCGCCGGGCGGCCCGGGTCATGCTGCGCGCGCCCCTCGACGACGTCAGGCCCGAGGAGAAGGGGGCGGAGCTGTGACCGCCGTCCAGTTGCTGATCGGCCTGGCGACGCTCGTCGTCAACGCGTTCTTCGTCGGGGCCGAGTTCGCGCTGATCTCGGTCCGCCGCAGCCAGATCGAGCCCTACGCCGACCGGGGCGACCGGCGCGCCAGGAGCGTGCTGTGGGGCCTGGAGCACGTGTCCGCGCTGATGGCGGCCGCGCAGCTCGGCATCACGCTGTGCACCCTGGTGCTGGGCGTGGTGGCCGAGCCCGCGATCGCGCACCTGCTGGAGCCGGCGTTCCACGCGGTCGGCGTCCCCGAGGGGGCGGGGCACGCGGTGTCCTTCGTGATCGCCCTGACCGTGGCGACGTATCTGCACATGCTGCTCGGCGAGATGGTCCCGAAGAACATCGCGCTCGCCGAGCCGGTGCGCAGCGCGCTGGCGCTCGGCCCGCCCCTGGTGGCGCTGTCCCGGGCGCTGCGGCCGGTGATCTTCACGGTGAACGCCTTCGCGAACGCGCTGCTGAAGCTGTTGCGGGTGGAGGCCCGGGAGGAGGTCGCGGCCTCCTACTCGGACGCGGAGATCGCCCAGATCGTGAAGGACTCGGGCGAGGCCGGGCTCATCGACGACCGCGCCCGGGAGCGGCTGCACGACGCCCTGGAGCTGGGCCGGCGCCCGGTGCGCGACGTGGTGATGCCGCTGGAGCGCGTGGTGTACGCCAGCGTGGGCATCACGCCCGAGGGGCTGGAGCGGCTGTCGGCCGAGTCCGGGTTCTCCCGCTTCCCGGTGGTGGACGAGGGACGGCGGATCGTCGGCTACCTGCACGTCAAGGACGCCCTGGAGGCGGCCGGGCGGGACGTCCCGTTCCGGCTGCGGGACATGCGGTCCATCGCGCGGGTGCGGGAGGCGACCCCGCTGGACGACGTCCTCACGGCGATGCGGGGCAGCCGTACGCACCTCGCGGCCGTCCTCGGTGCGGACGGCCGGCTGGCGGGGCTGGTGACGATGGAGGACGTGCTGCGGGAGCTGTTCGGTCAGCGGGCGTGAGGCGGCGGCCGCACCTGCCGCGGCGGAGACCGGTGGCAGGCCGGCAGTGGCCGGTCCGAGGCCGGCAGTGGCCGTTCCGGCACCGGTGACGGCCGGTCCGCTGTCCGGTCCCGAGGGCGACCGACTGCTGGGTATGTGCACGGGATACCATTTCCGTCGCCATGCAGACGAACCCCACCTACACCAGCCTGGTCGCACTCGGCGACTCCTTCACCGAGGGCATGTCGGACCTGATGCCCGACGGCACCTACCGGGGCTGGGCCGACCTGCTCGCCGGCCGGATGGCGACCTGTACGCCCGGCTTCCGCTACGCCAACCTGGCGGTGCGCGGCAAGCTGATCCGGCAGATCGTCGAGGAGCAGGTGGACGTGGCGGCCGCCATGCAGCCCGACGTCGTCACACTGGTCGGGGGCCTCAACGACACCCTGCGGCCCAAGTGCGACATGGGGCGGGTGCGCGCGCTGCTGGAGGAGGCCGTGGAGAAGCTGGCCCCCTCCTGCAAGCAGCTCGTGCTGATGCGCAGCCCGGGCCGCCAGGGGCCCGTGCTGGAGCGGTTCCGCCCGCGCATGGAGGAGCTGTTCGCCTGCGTCGACGACCTGGCCGCCCGGCACGGCGCGCTCGTCGTCGACCTGTACGGCGCACGCTCGCTGAGCGATCCGCGGTTGTGGGACGTGGACCGGCTGCACCTGACGGCCGAGGGCCACCGCCGGGTCGCGGAGGCCGTGTGGCAGGCGCTCGGCTACGAGCCGGAGGACGCCGACTGGCACGCTCCGATGCCGGCCACGCTGCCGCCGGGCTGGGTCAGGCGCCGGGTCGCGGACGTGCGCTTCGCGCGGCAGCACCTGCTCCCGTGGATCGGCCGCCGTCTCACGGGCCGCTCCTCGGGTGACGGCCTGCCCCCGAAGCGGCCGGACCTGCTGCCCTTCGAGGACCTGGCATGAGCACCCCGTCGACGTGGTGACGGCCGCCGCGCGTCCCCGCGCTGTGGCGCGCGTCTCGTCGCTTCCGACGAAGGCACCCGTGCGGCCGGCCTGCACGAATCGCCAGTAGAATCCGTCCACGTGACTTCCGCTCCCGCCAAGCCCCGCATCCCGAACGTCCTCGCCGGACGCTACGCCTCCGCCGAGCTCGCCACGCTCTGGTCGCCCGAGCAGAAGGTGAGGCTGGAGCGGCAGCTCTGGCTCGCCGTGCTGCGCGCCCAGAAGGACCTCGGCATCGAGGTGCCGGACGCGGCGCTCGCCGACTACGAGCGGGTGCTCGACACCGTCGACCTGGCCTCCGTCGCCGAGCGCGAGAAGGTCACGCGCCACGACGTGAAGGCGCGGATCGAGGAGTTCAACGACCTCGCCGGGCACGAGCACGTGCACAAGGGCATGACCTCCCGCGACCTCACCGAGAACGTCGAGCAGCTGCAGATCCGGCTCTCGCTGGAGCTGATGCGCGACCGCACGGTGGCGGTCCTGGCCCGCCTCGGCAGGCTGGCCGGCGAGTACGGCGAGCTGGTCATGGCCGGCCGCTCGCACAACGTGGCCGCGCAGGCCACCACCCTCGGCAAGCGCTTCGCCACCGCGGCCGACGAGCTGCTCGTGGCGTACGGCCGGGTCGAGGAACTCCTCGGGCGGTACCCGCTGCGCGGCATCAAGGGCCCGGTCGGCACCGCGCAGGACATGCTGGACCTGCTGGGCGGGGACGCCGCGAAGCTCGCCGACCTGGAGCAGCGCATCGCCGCGCACCTGGGCTTCTCCCAGGCGTTCACCTCCGTCGGCCAGGTCTACCCGCGCTCGCTGGACTACGAGGTCGTCACCGCGCTGGTGCAGCTGGCGGCGGCTCCCTCCTCGCTGGCGAAGACGATCCGGCTGATGGCCGGGCACGAGCTGGTCACCGAGGGCTTCAAGCCGGGTCAGGTCGGCTCCTCGGCCATGCCGCACAAGATGAACACCCGCTCCTGCGAGCGCGTCAACGGCCTCATGGTCATCCTGCGCGGCTACGCCTCGATGACGGGCGAGCTGGCGGGCGACCAGTGGAACGAGGGCGACGTGTCCTGCTCGGTGGTGCGCCGCGTCGCCCTGCCGGACGCCTTCTTCGCGCTGGACGGTCTGCTGGAGACGTTCCTGACGGTGCTGGACGAGTTCGGCGCGTTCCCGGCGGTCGTCGCCCGGGAGCTGGACCGCTACCTGCCCTTCCTCGCCACGACCAAGGTGCTCATGGGCGCCGTGCGCGCGGGTGTCGGCCGGGAACTCGCCCACGAGGCGATCAAGGAGAACGCCGTGGCCTCCGCGCTGGCGATGCGCGAGCAGGGCGCCGAGCGCAACGAGCTGCTCGACAAGCTGGCCGCCGACGAGCGCATCCCACTGGACCGCGGTCAGCTGGACGCCCTGATGGCGGACAAGCTGTCCTTCACCGGCGCCGCGGGCGACCAGGTGGCCACCGTCGTCGCCCGGGTCGAGGAGATCGTGAAGCAGCACCCCCGGGCCGCCGGCTACACGCCCGGCGCGATCCTGTGACGCGTCGCCGCTGATGCCGCGCTTCACCCCCGAGGAGCTGGAGGCCGCCCGCGACCGCGTCGTGCCCGACGTGGTCGCGGAGGGCCTGCACGTGCTGTTCTGCGGGATCAACCCGGGGCTCATGACCGCCGCGACGGGCCACCACTTCGCCCGCCCGGGCAACCGCTTCTGGCCCGCGCTGCACCGGTCCGGCTTCACGCCGAGGCTGCTGAAGCCCGCCGAGCAGGAGGAGTTGCTGTCGTACGGGCTCGGCATCACCAACGTCGTGGCGCGGGCGTCCGCCCGGGCGGACGAACTGAGCGCCGAGGAGTACCGGGAGGGCGGGCGGCTGCTGGCCCACAAGGTGGAGCGGCTGCGTCCGCGCTGGCTGGCGGTGGTGGGCGTGACCGCGTACCGCGCGGCGTTCGACGACCGCAAGGCCCGGGTGGGGCCCCAGGAGCGCACGATCGGGGACACGCGCGTGTGGGTGCTGCCCAATCCGAGCGGGCTGAACGCGCACTGGACGCTGGAGACGATGGCGCAGGAGTTCGCCCGGCTGCGGGAGGCCGCCGAGGTTGCCGCCCCGGCGGAGGATCCGTCCCTGTGATCCCGGGCCCCGACCGGGGATCCGTCTTTCCGGCCCCGTCCGCTACGGAGGATCCGTCTGCGTGACCAGCGCGAGCAGCCGGACCGCGTCCGACGGGTCGCGGTCGGCGACCGCCACGGCGACCCAGCGGCCGGTGCCCTTCACCTCCCACAGGAGGGCCACGCTCGCCCGCTGACTCAACTCGGCCCACGGCCGGGGTATCTCCTCCCGCTCGGTGCGCAGCAGGACCGTGAGCAGGTTGTACGGGTCCGCGTCGCCCCAGCGGGAGGCGAGGACCTCGTGGACGGCGTCGCGGTCCTTCTCGAACTGCCCGACCGTCACCGCGCGCAGCGCCGGGTCGCCGTCCCCCGCGGTCGCCAGCACCGCGGCGTGGTGTCCGGGCCCGGAGACGCCGACGTCCGACGGGCCGTGCTCCGCCGGGAAGGGGCGGTGGCACAGCTCGTCGATGAGGGCGATGTGCTGTGCGATGTCCATGAGTCCAGTAAACCCGCCGCCACTGACAGTTGGCGGGGCGTCATCCGGCCGGTCGGCCACCCGGGGTGGCGAACTCCTCGGCGAGACCGGCGACTTCACCGCCGGGCAGGACGACGACCGGGTCCTTCGGCCCGTTCGGGACCGGCTGGGACCATGGCGGGCATGATCCGCATGCTGCGTCCGTTCACGCGGGCGGTGACCTACACGCGTTGGCTGCACCTGTGCATGGCGATCGTGTGGCCCGCCCTGTGGCTGTTCGTCGACGAGGCGTGGTGGACCGTGGCCACGGCGGCGGTGCTGCTCGGGCTCGCGGGTCTGGTGCCCGCGGCACGCCTCGTGGAAGGCTTCCAGGCCCGGCTCCTGCTCACCGGCCACCGGCAGGGCCCCGAAGACGTCCGGATCGCGGCCACGCCGTCGGCCACCTGGGCGGACCGCGGACGGACGGCGGTGTGGCTGGAGACGCGGCTGCTGCTCGGTGTCTCGGTGTCGCATCTCTCGGTCCAGCTCCTCCTCCTGACGGCGGATCTGGTGTCGGCCGCACTGGACGGTGGACGCGCGGGCGGTGCCTGGCTGCCCGTCGGGAACCCGCACTGGTGGCATGCCCTGCTCGCGCCCGTGCCCGTGGTGCTGCTGGCGGTGACCGTGGTGCAGTCGGGGCACCTGGCCACCGCGCTCGCCGTGCGTCTGCTCGGCCCCTCCCCCGCCGAGCGGATCGCCGCACTGGAGGAGCGGACCGAGCAGCTGCTGGAGCGCACCAGGATCGCCCGTGAGCTGCACGACTCCATCGGGCATGCCCTCACCGTCGCCGTGCTGCAGGCGGGGGCCGCTCGGGCGGCGGGCGATCCCGCGTATACCGAACGGGCGCTGCGCGCCGTCGAGGAGACCGGCCGGGCCGCCCTGGAGGATCTGGAGCGGGTGCTGGGCGTGCTGCGTGAACCGGAGAAGGCGGGCGGCGGCAGGCCGACCCTGGCGGACGCGGAGCGGCTGCTGGAGTCCGCGCGCGCCTCGGGCGCGAAGGTGGACGCCCAGGTGACCGGACCGGTGGACGCACTGCCCGGGCCGGTGTCCCGGGAGGGCTACCGGATCCTCCAGGAGTCGCTGACCAACGTGCTGCGGCACGCGGGCGCGGTCCCGGTGCGCGTACGGGTGGTCGTCGCCGGCGGCACGCTGGTCCTCGCGGTGCGCAACCCCCTGCCGGTCGCGGCGCCTCCGCCCGGGCGCGGCAGCGGCCTGCGCGGCATACGCGAGCGTGCGGCCCTGCTGGGCGGCCGGGCCACCACGGGGCCCGACCGCGGCGACTGGCAGGTGCGTGTGGAGCTTCCGTCGGGTGATCTACGCTGATCCGGTGCCGGTCACCGTCCTCCTCGTCGACGACGAGCCCCTCGTGCGCGCGGGCCTGCGGGCCGTGCTGGAGGCGCAGCCGGACATCGAGGTCGTCGGGGAGGCCGCGGACGGGGCGGCGGTGCTCCCGCTGGTGCGGCGGAGGCGGCCGGACGTGGTCGCCATGGACGTGCGGATGCCGCTGCTGGACGGCATCGAGGCCACCCGGACCCTGCTGCGGCTGCTCGACGAGCCCCCGCGCATCCTCGTGGTGACGACCTTCGAGAACGACGAGTACGTCTACGAGGCGCTGCGCGCCGGAGCCGACGGGTTCCTGCTGAAGCGCGCCCGGCCGGCGGAGATCGTTCACGCGGTGCGGCTGATCGCCGAGGGCGAGTCACTGCTGTTCCCGGCCTCGGTGCGGCAGTTGGCCGCCGCGCACGGCGACGGCGGGAACCGGGCCGCGCGGGCCGCGCTGGAACGGGCCCGGCTCACCCAGCGTGAGGCGCAGGTGCTGCGGCTGATGGCGCGCGGGCTGTCGAACGCGGAGATCGCCGCCCGGCTCGCGGTCGGGACGGAGACCGTCAAGACGCACGTCAGCGGCGTGCTGGCGAAGCTGGGGGCGCGGGACCGCACGCAGGCCGTGATCGCCGCCTACGAGTCGGGGTTCGTCGCGCCGGGCTGACCACCGCATCCTGGTGCCCGCCCCTCGCCGGGGAGGGCCGGGCCAAGTACGATCCGGCCAACACGCGCACGACCTGGGAGGACGGACGGTGGGGCGGCTGACCGGCGGGGACCCCTCGCTGCTGCGCAGGATCAACTCCGCGGTGGTGCTGCACGCGTTGCGTGCCACGGACTGCGCGACGCTGACCGAGATCACCCGGGTGACGGGGCTGTCCCGGCCGACCGTCGAGGGTGTCGTGGAGGGGCTGATCGAGGCCGGGCTGGTCGTGGAGAAGGCCGCGGAGGAGGGTGCCGCGCGGCGGCAGGGGCGGCCCGCGCGGCGGTTCCGGTTCCGGGCGGAGGCCGGACACCTGCTCGGGCTGGAGATCGGGGCGCGCCGGGTGGCGGCGCTGCTGGCGGACCTGGACGGCCGGGTGATCGGCTCCCAGGCCCGGGACGTCCCGGAGACCGCGGAGGCCGACGAGCGACTGGAGCGGCTGCGCGGGGCCGTCGCCGAGCTGCTGCGCCGGGCGGGTGTGGCCCGCGGCTCGCTGCGGGCGGTGGGAGTGGCGACGCCCGGGATCGTGGACGCGGACGGCACCGTGCGGCTGGGCACCGCGCTGCCCGGCTGGACGGGGTTGCGGCTGGGCGAACGGCTGAGCCGGTCCTTCAAGTGCCCGGTGCTGGTCGAGAACGACGCCAACGCGGCGGTCGTCGCCGAGCACTGGAAGGGCGCGGCGGTCGAGACGGACGACGTGGTCTTCGTGCTGGCCGGTCTGAGTCCGGGCGCCGGTTCGCTGATCGGGGGACGGCTGCACCGCGGCTACGGCGGGGCCGCCGGGGAGATCGGCGCGCTGCACCTGCTGGGCCGGGAGGTCACCCCCGAGACGCTGCTGTCGACCACCGACGAGCCGCTGCCGCCGCTGGACGAGCAGGCGGTCGCCGGGGTCTTCGCCCAGGCCCGTCGGGGCGACCAGCGGGCCCGGGCTGCCGTCGACCGGTTCCTGCAGCGCCTGGTCCACGACGTGGCGGCCCTCGTCCTCGCCCTCGATCCCGAGCTGGTCGTCATCGGCGGCTGGGCCGCGGGCCTGGACGGTGTCCTGGACCCCCTGCGCCGGGAACTGGCCCGCTACTGCCTGCGCCCGCCGCAGGTGGCCCTGTCCCGTCTGGGAGACGCGGCGGTGGCGACCGGAGCGCTGCGGCTCGCGCTGGACCACGTGGAGGAGCAGTTGTTCAGCGTGGAGGGCACGACCACGCCGCGCCGCTGACGGGACGGGAGGGGAGGGGGCGGTCCGGGAGCGGCGGCTTCAGGAGGCCTGGCGCTGCGGGCCGTCGTGGATCTCCACGCGCCCCGCGTCGCCGAAGGTCAGCCGGCAGGTGTCGGCCCGGTAGGTCGCGACGGACAGCGCGGCCGTGCGCCCCGCCGTGACGAACCTCGTCGTCACGACCAGCACGGGCGCACCGGGAAGCCGGTCCAGCTCGCGGGCGTCGTCCGCCCCGGCCGATCCCAGCTCCACCGCGTTCTCCTGCCGGTCCAGTTCCAGGCGCTGCAGCTCGCGCAGGACCGCACGCGCGCGGGCGGCCCCGGAGGGGGCGTCGATGCCGGAGAGCTCGGGCACCGAGGTCTCGGGGATGTAGAGCAGTTCGGCCGCGACCGGGCGGCCGTGGGAGACACGGAAGCGGCGCACGACGTGCACGGGCTCGTCGTCGCGGGTCTCCAGTGCCTCGGCGACGGGGGCGGGGGGTACCGCGTCCGTGCAGTCGACGGGCTGCCAGGCGTCCTCCGGGCCGCCGGGCCAGGTGTGCGGGCCGGTGCCGAGGGAGACGCCCATGCGGGGCGGTGCGACCGTCGTGCCGACGCCGCGGCGGCGCTGCAGCCTGCCTTCCAGTTCGAGCTGCTCCAGGGCCTGGCGGAGCGTGGCGCGGGCGACGCCGAAACGGGCCGCGAGGTCGCGCTCGTTGGGCAGGATCTCCCCCACCGCGAAATCGGAGTCGAGCGCTTGGCTGAGCACGGTCTTGAGGTGCCAGTACTTCGGCTCCGGCACCGGTTCCAACTGCGTGGTCCCCACCCTGTCCTCCGCAATCGCCGTGGTCGGCTTCGTTTTAGCGCCCTTGTTTATTAAAGGTTGTTGCACTTATCTGCGACCATAGGGCGGCCCTGATGCTTGGTCAAGACCAATGCGGGAGCGTTCACGGCGCGTTGACACACGCCGCGCCGGGGCCACCGGGCGCCCCCTAGGCGGCGGGCAGTGTCCGCAACTTGTCCGGATTGCGGACCACGTACACGGCCTGGACGCGGCCGTCGGCCACCTCGAGCTGGAAGACCGCGTCGGGCTTGCCGCCGGACAGGACGAGCACCGCCGGGCCGCCGTTGAGTTCCAGGTGGCGGACCGAGAAGTCCTCGACGCCCTTGCGCGCGGCACCGACGAGGAACCGGCCGACCTTGTCCGCGGTGTGCAGTACCCGCAGCGGTGCCCGCGACTTGCCGCCGCTGTCCCCGACGAGCCGGACGTCCGGCGCGAGCAGGGCCATCAGCCCTTCCAGGTCCCCGTCGGCCGCGGCGGCGAGGAACCGCTCGGTGAGGTCACGGCGCTGGGCGGGGTCCACCTCGTAGCGGGGCCGCCGCTCCTCCACGTGCTTGCGGGCCCGCCCGGCCAGCTGGCGCACGGCCGCTTCGCCCCGGTCGAGCATGGCGGCGATGTCGGCGTAGGGGAAGCCGAAGGCCTCGCGGAGCACGAACACCGCGCGCTCCAGGGGGGAGAGCGACTCCAGTACGACGAGGACGGCGAGGGAGACGGAGTCGGCGAGCACGGCCCGCTCGGCGGTGTCCGGGACGGTGTCGCCGAAGTCGGTGACGTACGGCTCGGGCAGCCAGGGGCCGATGTAGGTCTCGCCGCGGGACTTGATCCGGCGCAGCCGGTCGACGGCGAGGCGGGTGGTGATGCGCACGAGGTAACCGCGCGGATCGCGCACGTCGCCGCGGTCGGCGCCCGACCAGCGCAGCCAGGCCTCCTGCACCACGTCCTCGGCGTCGGCCACGCGCCCCAGCATGCGGTAGGCGACACCCAGCAGGACGGGTCGGTGCGCTTCGAAGACGTCGGTGGCGGTCTCGGTCGTCACGGTTCCATCCCAGCCCACCGCCGCTGCCCTGTCCAGACGGAACCGGATCTTCCCGGACACGTTGGCCGACAGGAGGCAGGTGGCCGGCGGGACGGCTCCTTCAGGAGCTCACCGCCGTCGACCGGGGGTGAGCGTGGAACCGGGCCGGGTGTCCGGATGGGCACCACGCCTTCGTCCGTGGGGCGAGGTGCACGCGGACGAACGGTGACGGGAGTCCGCGCTCGGTGGTGGCCGGTCATTCTGGGCTCAGCCGTGGCCCCAGCCGCTCCGCGCTCGCCGGTGGCCCGGCCGCGAGGCCGCCGGGTCCGAGCACCCGGTCCGGCGGCCGGCCGAACCGGCCGGGCAGGGCGGTGCGTCGTTCGGCCGAGATGCATCTGCCTCCCGGGGCTGCCCGTCGGCGGCAGTCGCTGACGGCCGTCCATGACGTTCGTCAGCGAGAACGTTCGTCAGCGAGCAGCCGAGGAGCACCCCGGGTCCGCCACCGCCTCCTGCGACGTCGCCACCGCGCGCGGCGAGCGGGCCGTGGCCCTGTCGTACCGGGCCGGGGACCCGGCCTGCCGGTGGTGGCCGACGCCATGCAGCAGGAGCAGCGGGTCGCCCCTGCCCTCGCGGGTGGACGTGTGGCACCGCGGCCCGCCGGGTGGGCGGCGCAGCCTCTAAGGTCTTCCCTCATGAGGTCGGGGCACGGTCATCCGGGCGAGGGCGCGTCGGCCGCCTGGGAGCTGCTGCTCCCCGCCGCGTCGGCGCCCGCGCGCACCCGGGGGCGCTCGCTGCAGGCGGCCCTGCGCGAGGCGGTCCGCTCCGGACGGCTCCCCGCGGGCACGCGACTGCCGTCGAGCCGGGACCTCGCCGTGGACCTGGGCGTCTCACGGGGTCTGGTCACGGAGGCGTACGAGCAGCTCACGGCCGAGGGCTATCTGCGCAGCGGCCGGGGCGCCGGGACCTGGGTGGGCGACGCCGTGCGGTCCGCCCGGCCCGGGGCGCGTGATCTCGCGCCGCGCTCCCCCGGTACCCGGGCGGACTTCGTGCCCGGCACGCCGGACCTCGCACTGTTCCCCCGCTCGGCCTGGGCCGCCGCCCAGCGAGCGGTGCTGGCGGAGCTGCCCCACCGCGAGCTGGGCTATCCGGATCCGCGCGGCCTGCCCCGGCTGCGGACCGCGCTGGCCGAACTGCTCTCCCGGCGGCGGGGCGTGGTGGCCGACCCCGAGCGGATCGTCGTCGTCTCCGGGGTGGCCCAGGCGACGACCCTGCTCGGACACGTCCTGCACGCACGCGGCATCCGGACCGTCGGCGTGGAGGACCCCGGCAGCCCGCAGCACGACGCCCTGTACGGCTCGGCCGGGGTCGCCGCGGTGCCCCTGCCCCTGGACGCCGAAGGCGTCGCGCCGGAGCCGCTGCGCGCCTCGGGGGTCCGGTCGCTGGTGACGACACCCGCGCACCAGTTCCCCACGGGCATCGCCTGCTCGGCCCGCCGCCGCGCCGAACTGCTCGAGTGGGCCCGGTCGGTGGACGGCCTGATCCTGGAGGACGACTACGACGGCGACTTCCGCTACGACCGCGCCCCGGTCGGCGCGCTCCAGGGCCTCGACCCCGACCGCGTGGCCTACACCGGCTCGGTCAGCAAGTCCCTCGCACCGGGACTGCGGCTGGGCTGGCTGCTGGTGCCGGAGTCCTGGACGGAGGAGGTCGTCGAGCGCAAGCGCACCATGGACCTGGGCCACCCGGCCCTGGACCAGGCCCTGTTCGCCCGTTTCCTGGAACGCGGCGACTACGACCGGCAGTTGCGCCGCTGCCAGCGCGCCTACCGCGAGCGGCGGGACGCCCTGGTCGCCGCGCTGGACGCGCACTTCCCCGGCTCGGCCGTCTCGGGCATCGCGGCCGGGCTGCACGTGATCGCCGCGCTGCCGCAGCGCTACGGGCCCGAGGAGCGGTTCCTCGCGCGCGTGGCGCGGGCCGGGGTGGCGGTGCGCCCGTTGTCGGCGTACTCGCACGCGCCCGCCGCCGGTGACGGGGCGCAGGACGTACGGCTGGTCCTGGGCTACGCCCACGTGCCGCCCGCCCGGATCCTCGAAGGCGTACGGCTGATGGCAAAGGCGGTGGCCGACTGACGGCGGCCCGGCCGGACCGCCGACGGGCGGCGACGCCCTGTTCCCTCATCCTGCGGCCGGTTGTTCACTTGGGGTTCGTGCGGGCGCTGCGGCGTGCCAGTAGGTGTGGCTGTGCACACCGGCCGGATACCGTCCCTGGAGGCGCATTCATGTCCCACCGTCCTCTCCCCCGGCGCCGCAGCGTGCTGCGCGGCACCCTCGCCGCGTCGGCGGCCCTGTCCCTGCCCACCGCGCTCGGCGCCGCTCCGGCCTTCGCGCGGTCCGGGCGCCCGAACGCCGCCTGGGGTGTACAGACGGGCGACGTGACCTGCGACTCGGGGCTGGTGTGGGTGCGGTCCGACCGGCCGGCCCGAATGGTCGTGGAGACCTCGGCCACCGAGTCGTTCCGCAACACCCGGCGGTGGCACGGCCCGCTGCTCGGTCCGGGCACGGACTTCACCGGCACGACCCGGCTGCGCGGCCTGCCCTCCGGCGAGCAGATCCACTACCGCGTCCTGCTGGCCGACCCGGACGACCCGCGCCGTACGGGCGAACCCGTCACCGGCACCTTCCGCACCGCCTCCGCCCGGCGCCGCGACGGCGTGCGGTTCGTCTGGTCCGGTGACCTCGCCGGTCAGGGCTGGGGCATCAATCCGGAGTTCGGCGGCTACACGATCTACAACGCCATGGCCGCCCTCGACCCCGACTTCTTCCTGTGCAGCGGCGACAACGTCTACGCCGACGGCCCCATCAGCGAGACCGTGACCCTGCCCGACGGCCGCACCTGGCGGAACGTCACCACCGAGGAGAAGTCCAAGGTCGCCGAGACGCTCGCCGAGTTCCGCGGCAACTTCCGCTACAACCTGCTGGACGAGAACCTGCGGGCCTTCAACGCCCGTGTGCCGTCCATCGTCCAGTGGGACGACCACGAGGTCACCAACAACTGGTACCCGGGCGAGATCCTCACCGACGGCCGCTACACCGAGAAGCGCGTCGACGTGCTGGCCGCCCGCGCCCGCCGGGCGTTCTCCGAGTACTTCCCGATCTCCACGCTGCGCCGGCCCGGCGGGCGGGTCCACCGCGTGCAGCACCACGGCCCGCTGCTGGACGTGTTCGTCCTGGACATGCGCACCTACCGCAACGCCAACTCGCCCGGCGACCAGCCCGCCGACGAGCAGGGCATCCTCGGCCGCGAGCAGCTGGAGTGGCTCAAGCGCGAGCTGTCCCGGTCCCGTGCGGTGTGGAAGGTGATCGCCTCCGACATGCCGATCGGCCTGGTCGTGCCGGACGGGACGACGGACGTCGAGGCCGTCGCCCAGGGCGACCCGGGCAAGCCGCTCGGCCGCGAGCTGCAGATCGCCGAGCTGCTCCGGCACATCAAGCACCGGCGGATCACCGGCACGGTGTGGCTGACGGCCGACGTGCACCACACCTCGGCCCAGCACTACCTGCCCTCGCGGGCCGCGTTCACCGACTTCGCGCCGTTCTGGGAGTTCGTCTCGGGCCCGCTGAACGCCGGTGCCTTCCCGGCGAGCGCGCTCGACGGCACCTTCGGCCCGGACCGGGTGTTCGTGAAGGCACCGGCCACGGGCAACGTCTCCCCGGCCGGCGGCTACCAGTTCTTCGGCGAGGTCGACATCGACGGGCACAGCGGTGAGCTGACGGTGCGTCTGCGGGAGCAGGACGGGACGGTGCTGTTCACGAAGGTGCTCCAGCCGGGGCGGGTCGGCCAGTGAGTACGCAGCGCAACCTTTGAAACATGGACAGAAGGGGGAAACCGCCTCCTTTACCCGCCGGTCACAATCCGTTCTCGATCGCGCAACACCGTTCCGTCACAGTGGGTGCATGACGCGTGATGTGAGCGAACCGGCCGACCGCAACGACGACCGCCGCACCCCGACGGCCTGGCAGCGGGCCAGGGCCGCCTTCAACGGGTGCTTCGGTCGGCGCCACGAACACGCGCCGCCGACGAGCGATACCGGGTCCCCGGCACCGCAGCAGGTGCCGGGGGCGGACACCCTGTGGCGGATGCGGACCACGGTGAAGGACGAGCCGGGCTCGCTCGCCGCCCTGTGCACGGTCCTCGCCGTGCAGCGGGTGGACATCCTCAGCCTGCAGACGCATCCACTGGCCGAGGGCACCGTGGACGAGTTCCTGCTGCGGGCCCCGGCCGGGCTGCTCGCCCCGGATCTCGCCGCGGCCGTGGGGTCGGCCGGCGGCACCGACACCTGGCTCGAACGGGCCGACGCGCACGATCTGGTCGACGCACCGACCCGGGTCCTCGGGCTCGCCGCGCGCACCGCGCTCGACGCGGCGGAACTGCCGCTGGCGCTGCGGCAGTTGCTGGGGCGGTGCACCATCCGCTCCCGGCCCGCTCCGGCCGGCGGCGGCCGGGCGCCGGACGGCGCGCCGGTGGAAGGGGCGCTCGACGACACGGTGATGCGGCTGCGCGCACCCGAGGGCGGGACGATCACCGTCGAGCGGCCGTACCTGCCCTTCACCCCGACCGAGTTCGCCCGGGCCAGGGCCCTGGTGGAACTGGACGCCCGCCTCGGCCCGCGGGTGCCGCAGGGCTCCGACGTGCTCACCCTCGCCGAGGGCAGCGGCATCACCGTGCGGCGGGCCGACCCGCGGGACCTGCCCGCGGCCCGGGCGATGCACGAGCGGTGCTCGCCGCGGACGCTGAGGCTGCGCTACCACGGGCCCGTCGGTGACGCCGACCGGTACCTCAACCACCTGCTCAGCCCGCGGCACGGGCGCACGCTCGCCGTGCAGAGCGCCTCCGGCCGGATCGTCGGGCTCGGTCACCTGCTGTGGGACGGGGACGAGACGGAGGTCGCCCTGATCGTCGAGGACGCCTGGCAACGCCGGGGCGTGGGCGCCCAGTTGCTCGCCCGGTTGGTGGGCATGGCCGTCGAGGCCGGCTGCGCCGGCGTGTACGCGGTGACACAGGCGTCCAACACCGCGATGGTCGCGGCCATGCGGGGTCTGGGACTTCCCCTGGACTACCAGGTCGAGGAGGGCACGCTGGTGATCACGGCACGGCTGGGTGAGGCCGTGCCGGCGGGTGCGGAGGAACTGGGCAGCACCTCCGCACCGTAGGGGCGCCGGTCAGTGGGCGGGGGCGGGGGCGGGGGCGTGCGCGCCGTTCGCGCGGTTCACCGCGTCCCCGGCCGGGCCGGGCAACGCCCGGTCCAGGTCCGACCAGAGGTCCTCCACGTCCTCCAGCCCGACGGACATGCGCAGCAGCCGGTCACCGACCCCGGCGCCCCGCCGGTCGTCGGCGTCGACGATGCGGTGGCTGATGGACGCCGGGTGCTGGATGAGGGTGTCCACGCTGCCCAGGCTCACCGCCGGGGTGATCAGGCGGACTCCGGCGATGACCTCGTGCGGGTCGCCGTGGATCTCGAAGGCGACCATGCCGCCGCCGATGCGCGGGTAGTGCACCCGGGCCACCCGCGGGTCGGCGGCCAGGCGGCGGGCCAGTTCGGCGGCCGTGGCGGAGGCGGCCCGCACCCGGACCGGCAGCGTGGACAGGCCGCGCAGCAGCAGGTAGCCGGCCAGGGGGTGCAGGACACCGCCCGTGGCGAAGCGCACCTGGCGCAGCCTCCCCGCGAACTCCTCGTCGCAGGCGACCACACCGGCCAGGACGTCGCCGTGCCCGCCGAGGTACTTGGTGGCGCTGTGCAGCACCAGCCGGGCCCCCTGCTCGGCGGGGCGCTGGAGCACCGGCGTGGCGAAGGTGTTGTCCACGAGCAGCGGGACCGAGCCGCAGGCGTGGGCGACGGCCCGCAGGTCGACCTCGGCGAGCGTGGGGTTGGCCGGGGACTCGACCATGACCAGCCCGGTGTCCGGGCGCAGCGCGTCGGCGACTCCGGCCGGGTCCGTCCAGGTGACCTCCGAGCCCAGCACCCCGGCGGTCAGCAGGTGGTCGCTGCAGCCGTACAGGGGGCGCACGGCGACGACGTGGCGCAGGTCCGCCGCGCCGCGGGCGAGGAGGACGGCGCTCAGCGCGGCCATGCCGCTGGCGAAGGCGACCGCCGTCTCGGTGCCCTCCAGGCGGGCCAGGGCGGTCTCGAAGCGGGCCACGGTCGGGTTGCCGAGCCGCCCGTACACCGGCGGCCCGTCCGGTTCCGCGCCGGTGGCGGCGAACGCGTCGATCCGTGCCGCCTCGGCGCGGCTGTCGTAGGAGGGGTAGGTGGTGGACAGGTCGATCGGCGGGGCGTGCAGCCCCTGCCGGGCGAGATCGTCCCGGCCGGCGTGCACGGCCTCGGTGGCGAGTGCTCGCGGTGCGGTGCGTACGTCGTCGTAGGCGCCCATGCTCGCTGTGTCCATGACGGAAGGGTGAACACCGACCGGGTCCGCGGCGGCGAACCCCGTGCTACGTTCGGCCGATGGCCGCATCTGTCGTACTGGACCCGGTTGATCTTCATCTTCTGCGGTTGCTGCAGAACGACGCCCGGGCGACGTACCGGGATCTCGCCGCGCAGGTCGGGGTGGCGCCGTCCACGTGTCTGGACCGGGTGACCCGGTTGCGGCGCTCGGGGGTGATCCTCGGGCACCGGCTGGAACTGGATCCGGCCAAGCTCGGGCGGGGACTCCAGGCGCTGCTGTCGGTGCAGGTCAGACCGCACCGCCGGGAGCTGGTCGGCCCGTTCGTGGAGCGGATCCGCGCCCTGCCCGAGTCCCGGACCGTCTTCCATCTGACCGGCCCGGACGACTACCTGGTCCATGTCGCCGTGGCCGACATGGCGGACCTGCAGCGGCTCGTGCTGGACGAGTTCACCGCGCGGCGGGAGGTGGCACGGGTGGAGACCCGGCTGATCTTCCAGCAGTGGGAGTGCGGTCCGCTGCTGCCGCCTTCGCCCACGGCTCAATCCGGGTGACGCACGCGGTCCGCCGTACCAGGATGGACCGCATGTCTGAGATCACCAGCGCGCTTCCCCGCGAGGTCGCCGACGCCTACGTCGACGAGCTCGTCGCCCTCGATCCGATCACCGGTACGTTCCTCGGCGACAAGGCGAGTTCGAACCGGCTGCCCGACACCTCGCCCGCCGGCCAGGAGGCGCTGGCGGAGCTGGCCCGCCGGACGCTGGCCCGGCTGGACGAGGCGGAACGGCGGCCCGGCGCGGACAGCGACATCGAACGCCGCTGCGGACGGCTGCTGCGCGAGCGGCTCACCGCCGAACTCGCCGTGCACGAGGCCGACGAGAGCCTGCGCTCCGTCAGCAACCTGAGCTCCGTGGCGCACGCGGTGCGGCAGGTCTTCACCGTGACGCCGGCGCAGACGGAGGAGGACTGGGCGGCCATCGCCGAGCGGCTGCGCGGGGTCCCGGCCGCGCTGGAGGGCTACCGCGAGTCCCTGGCGCTCGGCCTGGACCGCAAGCTGTTCGGCGGGCCCCGCGCGACCGCGACGTTCGTCGGGCAGCTCGGCGAGTGGGCCGACGCGGACGGTTCGGGCCGCGGCTGGTTCGAGGCCTACGCGGCCGCGGGCCCCGAGTCGCTGCGGGCCGAACTGGACACGGCCGCCCGGGCCGCCACCGAGGCGGTCGCACGGCTGCGCGACTGGATGCGGGACGTGTACGCCCCGGCCGCCGAGGGCGCGCCGGACGTGGTGGGCCGTGAGCGGTACGCGCGCTGGGTGCGCCACTACAACGGCACGGACCTCGACCTGGACGAGGCGTACGCCTACGGCTGGTCCGAGTACCACCGCCTGCTGGGCGAGATGAGGACCGAGGCCGAGAAGATCCTCCCCGGCGCCGCCACCCCGTGGGAGGCACTGGCCCACCTCGACGAGCACGGCACCCACATCGAGGGCGTCGAGGAGGTCCGCGACTGGCTGCAGGGCCTGATGGACGAGGCGATGGACGCCCTCGACGGCACCCACTTCGACCTCGCCGAGCGGGTGCGCAGGGTGGAGTCGCGCATCGCCCCCGCGGGCAGCGCCGCGGCCCCCTACTACACGCCTCCGTCGGACGACTTCTCCCGCCCGGGCTGCACCTGGCTGCCGACCATGGGGGCGACGCGCTTCCCGGTGTACGACCTGGTGTCGACCTGGTACCACGAGGGCGTACCCGGCCACCACCTGCAGCTGGCCCAGTGGAAGCACGTGGCGCAGGACCTCTCCCGCTACCAGGCGAGCGTCGGCATGGTCAGCGCCAACGCCGAGGGCTGGGCGCTGTACGCGGAGCGGCTGATGGACGAACTGGGCTTCCTGACGGACCCGGAGCGCCGGCTCGGCTACCTGGACGCGCAGATGATGCGGGCGGTGCGCGTCATCATCGACATCGGCATGCACCTGGAGCTGACGATCCCCGACGACTCGCCGTTCCACCCCGGCGAGCGCTGGACGCCGGAGCTGGCGCAGGAGTTCTTCGGCTCCCACAGCAGCCGGCCGGCCGACTTCGTGGAGAGCGAGCTGACCCGCTACCTGTCCATGCCGGGCCAGGCGATCGGCTACAAGCTCGGCGAACGGGCCTGGCTGCTGGGCCGGGAGAACGCCCGCAAGCGGCACGGGGACGCCTTCGACCCGAAGGCGTGGCACATGGCGGCGCTGTCGCAGGGTTCGCTGGGGCTGGACGACCTGGTGGACGAACTGTCGCGGCTGTAGGCCCCCCGCCGGGGTCGCCGCGTCACCGGCCGGGTGCGCCGTACCCGGCCGCGCGGCACCCCCGCGGGACTACTTGGGCGCGCGCGGGTGGAGCCGGACGAGGTCGAGCCAGGTCTCCGGGCCCGGCCGGACCCGTGCGGCGCGGACCCCGTACGTGCCGGGTTCCAGGGCGATGCGGACCTGTCCGGTGTCCGCGATGGCGGTGCCGGGCCAGGCCGCGTCGAAGAGACGGACGGGGCCGGGCACCTTCCAGGCCAGTTCCGGGCCCCACTCGGCCGTGGCGCTCGCCGAGGGGACGCTCGCGAGGAGTTCCTCCTCGGAGTCGGCCGCGCACCAGCGGACGAACAGACCCGGGCCGGGGAGGTACGCGGTCGCGGCCGGTTCGTCGCCCAGGACGAGGGCGGTGCCGTCACCGACCGGGAGGAGCCCGGCCTGTCCGTCGACCTCACAGGCCCGGTCGTAGTCCGAGGCCGTCTCCTCGCCGTCGGCGCCCGCCCAGAACGGCAGGACGGTCTCCGGGACCGCGATCAGCGGCCCGCCGCCCGACTCCACCCACTCCACGACGCCCGGTTCCGCGTATCGCACCATGGCGCAAGAACCTACAGGGCCAACTCGGTTCGGCCGACGGGGGGTTCAGCAGCCGCAGTCGGCCGCGTCCACGGGTGCCGTCAGCGGGTCCGGGTCCCGGCGCCCGCCGCCCCGCCGGGTCGCGAACGGCAGGCCCTCGCGCACCCAGTACTCGAACCCGCCGAGCATCTCCTTGACCCGGTAGCCGCGTTCGGCCAGGGCGAGCGCGGCGCGGGCCGCGCCGTCGCAGCCCGGACCCCAGCAGTACGTCACGACCGGAACCGACGGGTCGAGGAGCCGTGCGGCCTGCTCGGGGACGAGCGCGGTCGGCAGGTGGAGGGCGCCGGGGACGTGTCCCTGCTCCCATGCCTCCGGGGAACGGGAGTCGACGAGGACGAAGCCCGGGTCGCCGCCGGCCGCCAGCGCGGCGGCGACGTCGGACACGTCGGTGTGGAAGGCCAGAGCGGCCCTGAAGTGCGCGGCGGCCTCGGCCGGTGTGGCGGGCGCGATCCTCAGGACGGGGTTCACGGTGGTGGTCATGGACAAGAAGCTACGGGCGTCGAAGCGCCGGCTGAAGCGGCGATCCCCGGCCTCGGCCTTGATCTGCCGGGGATCGCCCTGCTATTCCTCGGTGATGACCGCGTATTCCCCGGACGGTACCGACTGGCGCATCCTCGACGTCCTCCAGCGGGACGGCCGGGCCAGTTTCGCCGAGCTGGCCCGTGCCGTGTCGATGTCCGCGAGCGCGGTCACCGAACGCGTACGGCGCATGGAGGAGGCCGGGGTCATCCGCGGCTACGCGGCGGTCGTCGAGCCGGAGCGGCTGGGCCTGCCGATCCTGGCGTTCGTCCGGCTCAGGTATCCGACCGGCAACTACAAGCCCTTCCACGACCTGGTCGCCGTCACGCCCGAGATCCTGGAGGCGCACCACGTCACGGGCGACGACTGCTTCGTCATCAAGGTCGCGGCGCGCTCCATGCGCCACCTGGAGGAGGTGTCCGGGAGGATCGGGGCGCTGGGCTCGGTGACCACGAGCGTCGTCTACTCCTCACCGCTGCCCCGGCGCCCCCTGGGCCGCTGACCTCAGACGGCGCCCCGTTGCCTCAGGGTCGATCCCGAGCGGCCCTTGACGACCTCCAGCTGGGCGTGGATCCGCCGTCGCAGGTCGGCGACGTGGCTGACGATGCCGACGCTGCGGTCGCGCTCACGCAGGGAATCGAGGACGTCGAGCACCTCGTCGAGGGTCTGGTCGTCGAGGCTGCCGAAGCCCTCGTCGATGAAGAGGGTGTCGAGCCGCACCCCGCCCGCCTCGTCCGTGACGACGTCCGCGAGGCCGAGGGCCAGGGCGAGGGAGGCGAAGAAGGTCTCGCCGCCCGACAGCGTCGCCGTGTCGCGTTCGCGGCCGGTCCAGGCGTCGACCACGTGCAGTCCGAGGCCGCTGCGGCCGCGCCCGGTGCGGTCGTCCGAGTGGACGAGGGTGTAGCGGCCGGAGGACATGCGGCGCAGCCGCACGGTCGCGGCGGCGGCGACCTGCTCCAGCCGGGCGGCCAGCACGTACGACTCCAGGCGCATCCGGCGTTCGTTGTCCGCGGAGGTCCCCGCGGCGAGTCCCGCCATGCGGGCGACCCGGTCGTACTGCTCGCGCAGCGGCGCCAGCCGGCGCACCGCGGCCTCGGCGCGGGCGGACAGCCGGTCGAGTTCGGCGCAGCGCCGCCGGGCGGCGTCGTGGGCGGAGGCGGCGGCACGCAGTCGGCGGGCCGCCTCGTCGGCGGCCTGCTGGGCCGCGGTCACGTCGGCGGGCGGCCGGGCGGCGGCGTCCGCGGTGTCCGCCTCGGCGAGGACGGCCCGGACGGCGGCCTCCTCGTGCTGCCAGGCGTCCAGCCGGCGTTGAAGCTCGCGGTGGGAGGCGTCGTCGAGGAGGGCGGCTGCCGCGGCCTGCGGGGTCTCGAAACCGGCGCGGAAGGCGGCGTCCGCGAGCCGGGCGTCGGCCTCCTTGAGGCGCTGGGCGCTGTCCTCGGCGGCGCGGGCGGCGTCGGCGGCGTCCTGGAGCAGGGCGGTGCGCCGCTCCAGCTGGGCCGCACGCGCCGCGACGCTGTCCAGGTCGCCCCGCGCCCGGTCCAGCTCCTCCTGGAGTGCTGTGCGTTCGCGGTCGAGGCGCTCCCGGTGGCCCACCCGCGAGGCGGCCCGTACGGCGGCGTCCTGCCGCGCGGCTACGCGCCGCTCGTGCTCGAGCCCGGCCTGCCGCAGCCGCTCCTGGGCGGAGTGGAGTTCGGCGGCGGCAGCGCGGGCGTGCGCGTACTGCTCCTCGAGTTCCTCCGCTTCGGCGGCCAGCCGGGCGGTGGGCGTGTCACCGGCCTCGGCGGTGGCGGCGGCCAGGGCCTCCCGGACGGCACCGAGGCGGCGTTCGTGCTCGGCGCGCTGTTCGTCGGCGCGCTGGTGGGCGGCGAGGGCGCGTTCCTCGGCCTCGCGGCCGACGTGCCCGGCGACCCTGCGGGCGGGCGCGGGGTGCTCGGTGGCGCCGCACACCGCGCAGGGATCGCCGTCGGCGAGGTTCGCGGCGAGTTCGGCGGCGATGCCGGCCAGCCGTTGTTCCTTCAGCTCGAGCCAGTGCTGCTTGGCCCGCAGCGCCTCCTGCTGTGCGGTGCGGACCTGCTCGGCGGCTGCCTCCGTGTCTCCGGCGAGCTGGTCGCGCAGCCGGGCGGCAGCCAGCCGCTGCCGGGCGGGATCACGCCGTACGGCGAGCTGCTCGGCGAGGGCCGCGGCCTGCCGGGCACGGTCCACGCGGGTCTCGAGGGCCGTGCGGGCCTCCTCCCAGCCGGCGAGCCAGGCTTCGGCCTCCTGGAGGAGGTCGGCGTCGGCGCGCTCCTGGCGGTCCAGGACGCCGCGTTCGTCGAGGAGTTCGGCCAGCCGGCGCTCCGCCCGGCGGGCCGCGTCCAGTCCGCCCAGTTCCTCGGCTGCGCGGCGGGCCGCGGTGGCGAGTCCGGCCGCTCCCGCGTCGGCGAAGCCGTCGGGCAGCAGGGCACGGGCGCGCGCTTCGGCGGCGGCCGACCGGCGGTGCTCGGCCTCGGCGGTCTCCCGCAGGTCCAGGGCGGGGGCGACCGCTTCGGCCTTGCGGGCCCGCTCCATGAGCGACTGTGCCTCCCGGAAGGCCCCGGCGCCCTCCTCCAGCCGCGCCGCCCGCTCCCGGGCCTCGGTGAACCTGCGCTGCAGCCGGGCGAGTTCGCGTACGGTCTCCAGGGCGTGGGCTGCGGCCCGCTGCGCGGACTCCGCGGCGGCGAGGGTGCACTCGGCGGCGGTGAGCTGTTCGCGGGCGGTGCTGCGGGCCACGGCGGCGGCGCCCAGCACGGCTTCGGCGAGACCGGGATCACCGGGGGCCAGCTCCGGCAGTTGCATGGCGCCGCCGGCGGCCTGCTGCATCCGGTGGGCGTCGGCCAGCAGCTCGGCGTCGCCCTCGCGCACCTGTGTCTCGGTGACGCGGCGGCGCTCGGACAGGCGCTTTTCGACGTCGGCGAAGCGGCGGGTGTCGAAGAGGCGGCCCAGCAGTTTCCCGCGGGCCTCGGCGTCGGCGCGCAGGAACCGCGCGAAGTCGCCCTGCGGCAACAGGACGACCTGGCAGAACTGCTCCCGGCTCATGCCGAGCAGCTGGGTGATCTCCTCGCCGATCTCCTGGTGGGAGCGGCTGAGGTCCTTCCAGGCCCCGGCGGGCGTGTCGTACTCGCGCAGCCAGGTCTGGGCCTTGTCGACGGTGGTGCCGGTGCCCCGTTTCTTGGGGCGTTCCCAGGGCGGCTGGCGGGTGACCTCCAGGCGGCGTCCGGCCACGGTGAGTTCCAGGCCCACCTCGGTGCGGATCGCGGGGGCGGCGTGGTCGCTGCGCAGGCCGGTGCCCTGTCCGCTCGCCTGCCGGGCGCCGGGGACCGAGCCGTACAGGGCGTAGCAGACCGCGTCCAGGACGGAGGTCTTGCCGGCGCCGGTCGGTCCGTGCAGCAGGAACAGCCCGGCGGCCGACAGGTCGTCGAAGTCGACGGTCTGGGTGCCGCCGAACGGCCCGAACGCGGTGACCGTAAGCCGGTGCAGCCTCACCGGGCCACCTCCCGCACGGTGTCGTCGGCGCGCACCGCGTCGAACGCGTCGCGCAGCACGCGCTGTTCGTGCGGGTCGGGTCCGGTGCCGCGCACGTGGGCGACGAAGTCCTCGGCGATCTGCTGGTCGCTGCGTCCGGCCAGGCGGCGGGCGTAGGACACCTCGGTCTCCTCGCGGTCGCGGTCGGGGTCGAAGACGAGGCTGAGGGTGTGCGGGAAGCGCTCGGTGAGCCGGGCCATCGGGTCGGCCGGGCGGACGGGGTCGGTGAGCGTCGCCTCGACCCACGCCTCCTCGTGGCGGGTGAGGCCCGGGTCGGCGAGCAGGTCGTCGAGCGTGCCCCGGATGCGGGCCAGGGGGCGCGGGACGGGGCAGTTGACGCGCTCGGCGCCGACCGTGCCGTCGGCGGCCAGGTCGATCAGCCACATGCTCTTGCGGTGGTCCGCCTCGGAGAAGGAGTACGGCAGCGGGGAGCCGGAGTAGCGGATCCGGCCGGTGAGGGTCTGGCAGCCGTGCAGGTGCCCGAGGGCCACGTAGTCGACGCCGTCGAAGACCCCGGCGGGCACGGCGGCCACTCCGCCGACGGTGATGTCGCGCTCGCTGTCGCTGGGTTCGCCGCCGGTGACGAAGGCGTGCGCGAGGACGACGGAGCGGGTGCCGGGTGCGCGGCCGGCCAGGTCGGCGCGGACCCGGTCCATGGCGGCGGCGAGCACGCTCTCGTGCCCGGCCTTCTCCACGCCGAACTCGTCCTTGACGAGGGCCGGTTCGAGGTAGGGAAGGCCGTAGAAGGCGACGTCCCCGTGGGCGTCGGCCAGCACCACCGGGGTGCCGGCCGCCGACGGCTCGGTGCGCAGGTGGATGCCGGCCCGGTCGATCAGCCCGGCACCGACGCCCAGCCGGCGGGCCGAGTCGTGGTTGCCGGAGATCATGACGGTGGGCACACCGAGGGCGGCGAGCCTGTGCAGGGCGTCGTCGAACAGCTCGACCGCGGCGAGCGGCGGCACCGCACGGTCGTACACGTCCCCCGACACGACCACCGCGTCCACGGCCCGTTCCCGCACGGTCGCGACGAGGTGCCCGACGAACTCGGCCTGGGCGCCGAGCATGTTGACCCGGTGGAAGGAGCGGCCCAGGTGCCAGTCGGAGGTGTGCAGCAGTCTCATGATCCCCCGAGACTAACCGCCGGGCCTGACATCACGGGTGGTTACTCCCGTATCGCCCGTCGACAGCCGGCGCGTTCCGGCCCGTTAACGCCCGCTTCGTCCGGGATCCTCAGGCGTCGCCGTACGCCTCACCGCCCTCGTCGAGGCGGGCCGTGCCGGAGGTCACGTCGGCGAGCCAGGCCCGGAAGGTCTCCAGGTCGGCGTCCGGGAGGGCGAGGTCGAGGGCGACGTCCTCCCCGTACCGGACGTCGCGCACCTCGCGTCCGGTGGTGCGCAGGTCGTTCTCCAGCTTCCCGGCCCGCTGGTGGTCGACGGTGACCGTGGCCAGGCGGTACCGGCGGCGGGTGCGGGTGCCGACGGCGTCCAGGGCCTCGCCGACCGCTCCGCCGTAGGCCCGGATGAGGCCGCCCGCGCCGAGCTTGACGCCGCCGAAGTAGCGGGTGACGACGGCGACGACGTAGCGCATGTCGCGGCGCAGGAGCATCTGGAGCATGGGGACGCCGGCGGTTCCGCCGGGTTCTCCGTCGTCGCTCGCCTTCTGCACCGAGGCGTCGGCGCCGATGACGTAGGCCCAGCAGTTGTGGTTGGCGTCGGCGTGCTCCCTGCGGACCGCGGCGATGAACTCCTGGGCCTCCTGCTCGGTGGCCGCCGGGGCGAGGGCGCACAGGAAGCGGGAGCGGTTGACCTCGGTCTCGTGCACGCCCGCCCGGGCGACCGTGCGGTATTCGTCCTGCATCCGGCCAGCCTATGCGTGGGGCCCGTGGTGTTTCCTCGCGCCCCGGGCCACGGTCACGGAGGTGAGCAGCGCGCTGCCGGGGGTGAGGGCGTGCCAGGCCGTGCCGTGCCAGGACAGGACGGCGATCGCCGCGGTCGGGAACTTCGTGCGCACCCGCTCCAGGGTGTCGTCCAGCCCGTCCCCGGCGAGCGCCAGGACCAGTTCCTCCAGCCCGGGGTTGTGCCCGACCAGCAGCAGCGTCTCCACCTCGGCGGGCACCTCGTGCACCACGTTCAGCAGGCCCTGCGGCCCGGCGGCGTACAGGCGCCTGTCGTGCCGGACGGGCGGTGGTGAGCCCCACTCGGCGGCGGCCAGGTCCCACGTCGCGCGGGCGCGGACGGCGGTGGAGCACAGCGCGAGGTCCGGCAGGCAGTCCGCCTCGGCCAGGGCCCGCCCGGCGGCGGGGGCGTCCCGGCGGCCGCGGGGTGCGAGGGGACGTTCGTGGTCGGCGACGTCCAGGGGCCAGGCGGACTTGGCGTGCCGCAGCAGGACCAGGCGGCGCAGCGGGCCTCCTCCCGCACGGGCGATCACGCGGCGGATCCCAGGCCGGCGGTGAGGTCGAGGCCGAGGAGCCGGTCGGCGAAGGCGTAGGTCTCGAAGCGGGCACCGTCCGGCACCCCGGGTCCGGTCTCCACCTGGCGCAGGACGTCCAGCACGCCCGGGAGGTCCAGGTCGTGCTCCCAGGCGTCGCGCAGCGCCCGGCGCACGTCCTCGGGGACCGGGCGCGAGGGGCTGCGGGCCCAGCGGGCGACCGCGTCGCGCCAGCGCGCGAGGGTGGTGCCCGCCTCGTCGATACCGGCCGGTTCCAGCCGGGCGGGCGTCGCGTGGTGCCGGGCCATCAGGGCCAGGCGCAGGGGGGCGGAGTCGGGCAGGTCCGACGGGCCGGGGCCGCTCGCGGGCGCCACGGCGATGCGGGGCCCGTCCGGTGCGTCGCCGCCCTCGGCGGTGACATGAACGACCCGGGTTCCACCGGGGCCCGTGACGGGGCCGTCCTCGAAGGGCCGCACGCCGAGCGCCGAGGCGTCCGCCCGCAGTTCCGGCTGCGGCTGCCCGCCGCTCAGGGACGCCCACACCGGAGTACCGCCGATCTCCAGGGCCCGGACGAGCAGATCGGCCACGAGCAGCACGCGCAGGCCCGTCAGACCGGAGCCGGCGGCGTGCACCAGGACACGGGCCGGTCCGCGGCGGGCCGGGGCGGCGTCGGCGGGTTCCCCGGTACGGGCGTCGATGATGCGCAGCACAGGGCGAGCGTAGGCCGGTGGGCGGGCCGGCGCGGCGTGTTCCGGTCGGCGTGGCGGCGTCATCGCCCCGGCGGGCTGCGCCGGGCCGGCTCCAGGGTGCCGAGGAAGCGCACGTGGGGCCGTCCCCCCGGTCCGTCGCGGCGGACGTCCGCCCGCACTCCGTGCACCTCGGCGATCAGGTCCGCCGTGAGCCCCTCGGCCGGGGTGCCGGCCGCCACCATCCGGCCACCGCGCAGCACCACGACCCGGTCGCAGTACATCGCCGCGAGGTCGAGGTCGTGCAGGGCGACGACGGTCGTGACCGGCAGGGCGGTGACGAGATCGAGCAGGGCGAGCCGGTGGTGGATGTCCAGGTGGTTGGTCGGCTCGTCCAGGAGGAGTTCGCGGGGCTCCTGGGCGAGCGCGCGGGCGATCTGCACACCCTGCCGTTCACCGCCCGACAGGGTGTGCCAGGGCTGTCCGGCCCGGTCGGCGAGGCCGGTGTGCTCCAGGGCGTCCCGTACGGCTCGCTCGTCGTCCGCCAGGCGGGCGTCCGGGCCCGGCGGTGCGGGACGTCCCACCGGATTCCCTGACCCACGTACATGGGTTCGACTGGCTTCGGCGAGCTGTCACGGGGCGGGCGGGGAATCACCGGGCGGCCGGGGTCGTTGACCAGGGCACAGTTCTTCCGCGACTCCCCGAGGAGGTCACCGGTGTACGGCGACGAGGCAACGGTCCGCAGGATCCTCACCGGGCTCGGCGACACCTGGGCCGTGGTGGGCCTGTCGTCGAACCGGCAGCGCGCGGCGTACGGCGTGGCCGCGACGCTGCAGCGCTTCGGCAAGCGCGTCGTGCCGGTGCACCCGAAGGCGGAGACGGTACACGGCGAGCGGGGGTACGCGAGCCTGGCGGACATCCCGTTCGAGGTCGACGTCGTGGACGTCTTCGTGAACAGCGCCCTGGCCGGCGCGGTCGCGGACGAGGCCGTCGCCGAGGGCGCGAAGGCCGTCTGGTTCCAGCTCGGCGTGGTCGACGAGGCGGCGTACGACCGGACCCGTGCGGCGGGTCTGGAGATGGTGATGGACCGCTGCCCGGCCATCGAGATCCCGCGGCTGGGGCGGTGACCCCGGCCGTTCGGAAGCGATGGCCGGCCGGTGCTCCGGCCGTTCCTGCGGCCGGGGACGGCCCTCATAATGAGCCGCATGACCGACGTCTCCCCCGGCTACGACTCCCTTTCCCCGCAACGCTTTCCGGTCGTCGTCGTGGGCGCCGGCCCGGCCGGGCTGACCGTCGGGAACATCCTGCGGGCGGCCTCGGTGGACTGCCTGGTGCTGGAGGCGGAGACCCGCGAGTTCATCGAACAGCGGCCCCGGGCCGGGGTCATCGAGGAATGGGCCGTGCGGGGCCTGGAGAAGCGGGGTCTGGCGCGGAACCTGCTGGACCGCGCCGAGTTGCACACCGCCTGCGAGTTCCGCTTCGGCGGGGAGCGCTACCGGTTCGCCTACGGTGAGCTGACGGGCTCCCACCACTTCGTCTACCCGCAGCCGTTGCTGGTGAGGGACCTGGTGCACGAGTACGCCGACGTGCGCGCCGGCCGGATCCTCTTCGGCGTCCGGGACGTCCGCCTCCACGACGTCGACACCGACCACCCCGCGGTGTCGTACGTCTGTCCCGGCACCGGTGAACGGCGGGTCGTGCACTGCGACTTCATCGCCGGGTGCGACGGGGCACGCGGCGCGACCCGGGCCGCGCTGCCCCCGGACCGGGTGCGTGTCGCCCGGCACTCCTACGGCATCGGCTGGCTGGCCCTGCTCGCCGAGGCACCGCCGTCCGCCGACTGCGTGCTGTTCGGCTGCCATGAGCGCGGCTTCGCCGGGCAGATGCCCCGCAGCCCTCGGATGACGCGCTACTACCTCCAGTGCCCGCCCGGCGACGACCCGGAGAACTGGCCGCACGAGCGTGTCTGGGCGGAACTGCGGGAGCGGCTCGCGGCGTCCGGCGCCCCGCCGCTCACCGAGGGGCGGCTGGTCGAGAAGCGCGTGCTGGAGATGCACGACCACGTGGTCCAGCCGGTGACGCACGGACGGCTCCACCTGGCCGGGGACGCCGCCCACCTCGTCGCCCCCATCGCGGCCAAGGGCATGAACCTCGCCCTGCACGACGCCTTCCTGCTCGGCGACGCACTGGTCGCCCGGCTCACCACGGGCGACGACGGCGGCCTGGCGGGCTACGGGGAGGCGAGTGCGCGGCGGGTGTGGGACTACCAGGAGTTCTCGCAGTGGCTGTCCGAGGTGTTCCACGGCACGGCGGCGGGCGACCCCTTCCGTGCGGGCACCACGCTCGCCCGGCTGCGCCGGCTGTTCACCTCGCCCGCGGCGGCCGCCGCGTTCGCCGAGCAGTACCTGGGCACGGCCGCCCGCTACTAGCGGCGGTTCCCCCTGGCCGCGCGGCGCGGCGGCCGCGCGGCCGCCGCGCCGCGGGCCGGGCCCCGGTTCGCGTTCCGGCCGGTCAGGCCAGGCCGAGGCCCTCCAGGACCACGGCGCCCGGCAGTTCCGCGAAGGCCTTGCCGGGGACCAGGAGCTTGCCGCGCCGCCGGCCGCTGCCGACCAGGACGTAGGGCAGGTCGACCACGGCCGCGTCCACCAGGACGGGCCAGCCTTCGGGCAGTCCGATCGGGGTGATGCCGCCGTACTCCATGCCGGTCTCGCCGGTCGCCGTGTCCGTCGCGGCGAACGACGCCTTGCGGGCACCCAGCCGGCGGCGCACCACGCCGTTGACGTCGACCCGGGTGGTGGACAGCACGACGCACGCGGCGAGCGTGGTGTCGCCGCCCCGCTTGCCCGCGACGACCACGCAGTTCGCCGAGCGCTCCAGCAGGTCCTGCCCGTAGTGCTCGACGAAGGTGGCCGTGTCGGCCCACGCGGGGTCGGTGTCGACGTAGACGATCTGATCGGCGGGGACGCCCGCCCGCCAGTGGCGGACGGCGTCGGCGACCGGCGTGGTCAGCTCGTCGAGGCAGGCGGGGGCGGGTCGGGCGTCGTCGAAGTGTCCGAGGGGTGCGCGCATGGCCGCACGCTAACAACGCCGGACGGTTGGCCGCCCGGGCGTCTCAGGAGACGGGCGGCACCGAGACGGCCATGACCATCTCCATCGGCACGTCCCCGGTGTTGCCGTAGGTGTGCGGGACGCCGGCCTCGAAGTGGACGCTGGCGCCGGCCGGCACCCGGTGCTCGGCCCCGTCGACGGTGAGGGTCAGCTCCCCCGCCGTGACGTGCAGCAGTTCGGTCGTGCCGGCGGGGTGCGGGTCGGAGGGGCTGCTCTCTCCGGGCATCAGCCGCCAGTCCCACATCTCCAGCGGTCCCGGCGCCTCGGTGCCGGCGAGCAGCCGGTTGTAGCTGCCGGCGTCGGTGTGCCACAGCCGGACGGCCTGCTCGGCCGGGACGACGCGGACGTTCGGCCCCTGCTCGTGGTCGAGCAGGGTGGTGATGCTGACGCCGAGCGCGTCACCGATCTTCACGACGGTGCCCAGGCTGGGGTTGGTGCGGGCCTGCTCGATCTGGATGAGCATGCCGCGGCTGACTCCCGCGCGGGCGGCGAGCACGTCCAGCGTGAAGCCGCGCACCGCGCGCCAGTGCTTGACGCTGCGCGCCAGGGACTGGGTCAGCAGGTCGAGGTCCGACACATTCCGTCCAATATTCTGTATGACACAGTACAGTGAGCTGCACTATGGTGTGGTTGACCTGATCGTTCACTGAACTGTACTGCGAGGCATCCGTCCCATGACAGCGCTCTTCGCCCTGGCCACCAGCCTGCTCTGGGGCCTGGCCGACTTCGGCGGTGGACTGCTGACCCGCCGCACCCCCGCGCTCACCGTGGTCGTGGTCTCGCAGTCGATCGCGGTCGCCATCCTCGGCGCGGTCGTCGTCGCGACGGGTGGCTGGAGCGAGGCCGGGCCGCAGCTGTGGTTCGCCGTGGCCGCCGGGCTGGTCGGGCCGGTGGCGATGCTGGCCTTCTACAAGGCCCTGGCACTGGGGCCGATGGGCGTGGTCTCACCGCTGGGGTCGATCGGCGTGGCCGTGCCGGTGGGCGTGGGCCTGGTCCTGGGAGAGCGTCCCGGCCTGCTGCAGTTCGTCGGCATCCTCGTCGCCGTGGCCGGCATCTGTCTGGCCGGCGGACCGCAGTTCCGCGGCGCGCCCGTGCAGCGGCAGGCGATCGTCCTGACCCTCCTCGCGGCGTTCGGCTTCGGCGCGGTGATGGCCCTCATCGCCGAGGCGTCGAGCACCCTGACCGGGCTGTTCCTGGCCCTGTTCGTGCAGCGGGTGACCAACGTGGCCGCGGGCGGGGCGGCCCTGTACGTCTCGGTGCGGCGCGGCGCCCCCGCACTCCCCGTGGAGGGCTTCCCCTGGCGCTCCCTGCCCGCCCTCGCCTTCGTGGGACTGGCGGACGTGGCCGCGAACGGCACCTACTCGATCGCCGCCCAGCAGGGCCCGGTCACGGTGGCGGCCGTGCTGGCCTCGCTCTACCCGGTGGTGACGGCGGTGGCCGCGCGCGGCGTGCTGCGTGAGCGGCTGCGGGCGGTCCAGGCCGCGGGCGCCGGGCTGGCTCTGGTGGGCACGGTCCTGCTGGCCTCGGGCTGAGCACCGCACCCGCGGGCGCCCCGGGCCTCAGGAGCCCGGTTCCAGCTCCGCCAGTCCGGCCGCGGCCTCCTCGTCCAGCCGGGACAGCCGCGCCGCCGTCTCCTCGTCCAGCTCCGACAGTGCCCGCAACTGCTCGGGCGTGACCCCCTCCGGGATGGGCACCGGCGGAGGGGTGCGCAGCGGCGGCTGCCAGCCGTCGGCGGGCGTCCAGCGGCGCACGACGCGGGCCGGCGCGCCCGCCACGACCGAGTGGTCCGGCACCGCGCCCCGGACGACCGCGCCCGCCGCCACCACCACGTTCCGCCCGATCCGGGCACCGGGCAGGATCACCGCGCCGGTGCCGATCCAGCAGCCGGGCCCGATCTCCACCGGCTCCATCCGCGGCCACTGCTTCCCGATCGGCTGGTGCGGGTCGTCGTAGGAGTGGTTCGTCGAGGTTACGTAGACGTACGGGCCGAAGTAGCAGTCGCTGCCGATGGTGACCGTCGTGTCGGCGATGACGTGACTGCCGCGGCCCAGGACCACCCCGTCGCCGATCCGCAGGATCGCCTCGGGGCCGAGGTCGAGGTCGGGCATGAGGCCCGCGGTGAGGGTGACCTGCTCGCCGATGATGCAGTGGGAGCCGAGGCGGATCCACGGCTCGCCGAAGACGGTGCCGAGCGGGAAGGCCAGTCTGGTACCTGTTCCCATGGCGCCGAAGCGGTACCGGCCGGGGTGCTCGGCGGTGACGGAGGCCGTCCGCTGCAACCAGGCCCAGCCCGCGTGGACGGCACGCTGCGTCAGGCCCCGCCGCCAGGATGAGAACGTGTTCTTGCGCTTCGGCACGGAAGTCACCGTACTCAGCCGGGCGAGCGCCCATGAGGGCGAGGGCCTGTGATCTTCACCCCACGGCGTGGCGTACGGTGCGGGTCGGCAACGACGTCAGTGGAGGCGGGCATGGGACAGCGGGCGATGATCACGGGGATCGGCGGCCGGGAGCCGGAGATCGACGAAACGGCGTTCGTGGCGCCGACGGCTTCCGTCGTCGGCGGTGTCACCCTGGGCGCCGGGGCGAGTGTCTGGTACGGGGCCGTGGTGCGCGGCGACGTGGAGGCGATCTCCGTCGGGGCGAGCAGCAACGTCCAGGACAACTGCACCCTGCACGCCGACCCGGGGTTCCCCGTGCGGATCGGTGAGCGGGTGAGCATCGGCCACAACGCGGTGGTGCACGGCGCTGCCGTCGGAGACGACTGCCTGATCGGCATGGGGGCGACGGTCCTGAACGGCGCGGTGATCGGGGCGGGTTCCCTCGTCGCCGCGCAGGCGCTGGTGCCGCAGGGGATGGTCGTGCCGCCCGGCTCGCTCGTGGCCGGGGTGCCCGCCAAGGTCCGGCGGGAGCTGTCCGAGGAGGAGCGGCAGGGCGTCACCCTCAACGGCACGATGTACGCCGAGCTGGCCAAGGCGCACCGCGACGCGCACGCGTAGGCCGTCGGGCGGGTGCGGGCGCCGGGGCTGATCGCGCCGCTTCCCGAGCCTAGGTGTATTGACCCGCAGGGTTGTTCACGCGGCTGATCGGTGGCTGGCCGCCGAGTGCGGTGTGGCAGCGGTGGTGGTTGTAGGTGTGCAGGAAGTCTGCCAGGGCCGCGGTGCGTTCGGTGTTGCTGGTGTAGGGCCGCAGGTAGGCCCATTCGTCGAGCAGGGTGCGGTTGAAGCGTTCGACCTTGCCGTTGGTCT